>DATBZF010000027.1:0-76466 GCA_036513315.1 Roseiarcus sp. | reverse complement strand
CACTACCATCACCAAATGGAACTTGACAAGAACAAAGAACGAACATATAAGCAACCACCCTTGTAACCGGGGAGGTTGTGATGGTGCATCGGGCTGTTGGGGTTGTGCAGGATATGGTTGAGCTCGCCGCCTTGGCGGCGTTTCTGGCGATGATTGCGATGGTGGCGCGCTCGCTGGGCGCTTGAAACGCTGTTGACGACTCGGGCGCGCGTCTCGACGAAGGAGCGCGCGAGGTTAGAATGCCGGCCGTCCAGGGGAAGCGTTTTGGATCCTTCGATCGTCAAATCCGTCGGCTTCGTGCATCTGCACGTCCATTCGTCCTATTCGCTGCGCGAGGGCGCGCTGACGATCGAGACTTTGGCCAAGCTCGCCAAGGCCGATGAGATGCCGGCTTTGGCGATCACCGACACCAACAATCTGTTCGGCGCGCTCGAATTTTCCGAGAAACTTTCCAAAGCCGGCGTCCAGGCGATCATCGGCGCGCAGCTCGCCGTCGATTTCGGCGATGCGCCGGCGAGTTCGAGCCCGCGCGCCGACCAGCGCCTCGCGCGCGCGCCGATCGTTCTCATCGCGCAGAACGAAGCGGGCTACGGCAATCTGATGCGGCTGGCGAGCGAAGTCTGGCTCGGCCCGCAGGATTCCGACGAGCCGCATGTCCGCTTCGACGCGCTAGGCGACGTCGACGGCCTCATCGCGCTGACCGGCGGCCCGGCGGGGCCTATCGATCGAGCGCTGTCGGCCGGCCTCGCCGATCTTGCGCGCGCGCGCCTGGCGCGGCTCGCCGTTGTGTTCGACAAGCGCCTCTATGTCGAATTGCAGCGCCACGACCTCGAAACGGAAAAGGCCGTTGAGCCGCAATTGCTCGATCTCGCCTATGCGGCCGCGCTGCCGCTGGTGGCGACCAACGAAGCCTATTTCGCCGGGCCCGCCGATCATGAGGCGCAGGACGCGCTGCTGTGCATCGCCGATGGCGCGCTTGTCAGCGCCGGCGAAAGGCGCCGCCTGTCCGGCGAACATGGCTTCAAGACGCGCGCCGAAATGGTCAGGCTGTTCGAGGACCTGCCGGAAGCGACCGACAATAGCGTCGAGATCGCGATGCGCTGTGCGTTCAGCACGCAGACGCGCAAGCCGATCCTGCCGCGTTTCACTTCCGTCGCCGGCGAGGCGCTCGACGAAGTCGGCGAATTGCGTGCGCAGGCCGGGCAGGGGCTCGCGGCAAGGCTCGCCGCGCATGGCTGCGCGCCGGGCTTTTCGCAGGCCGATTATGAAGCGCGGCTCGCCTTCGAGCTCGACGTCATCGTCAATATGAAATTCCCCGGCTACTTCCTGATCGTCGCCGATTTCATCCAATGGGCCAAGCGCCAGGATATTCCGGTCGGGCCGGGGCGCGGCTCCGGCGCCGGTTCGCTCGTCGCCTGGTCGCTGACCATCACCGATCTCGATCCGATCCGCTTCGGCCTGCTGTTCGAACGTTTCCTCAACCCCGAGCGCGTGTCGATGCCCGATTTCGACATCGACTTCTGCCAGGACCGGCGCGACGAAGTGATCGCCTATGTCCGCCAGCGCTATGGCGCCGACCGCGTCGCGCAGATCATCACTTTCGGCTCGTTCCTGGCGCGCGGCGTGATGCGCAATGTCGGGCGCGTGCTGGAATTGCCGCTCGGCCAGGTCGACAAACTCGCCAAGCTGGTGCCGCAGAACCCGGCCAATCCGGTCACCCTGAAACAGGCGATCGTCGACGAGGCGCGCCTCAGCGAAGCGGCCGAGGCCGATCCGCGCGTCGCCAAAATGCTGGCCATCGCCGGCCGGCTCGAAGGGCTCTATTCCAACGCCTCGACCCATGCGGCGGGCGTGGTGATCGGCGATCGCCCGCTGGTCGAACTGGTGCCGCTCTACCGCGATCCCAAATCCGAAATGCCGGCGACGCAGTTCAACATGAAATGGGTCGAGTCCGCCGGCCTCGTCAAATTCGATTTTCTCGGCCTGAAGACGCTGACCACGCTGCGCAAGGCGGCGCGCCTGCTGGCGCGGCGCGGAATCGAAGTGGATCTGGCGAAAATTCCGCTCGACGATGCCAAGACCTACGAAATGCTCGGGCGCGGCGAGACGATCGGCGTGTTCCAGGTGGAAAGCGGCGGCATGCGCAAGGCGCTTGTCGAAATGCGCGCCGACCGCTTCGAGGACCTCATAGCGCTGGTCGCGCTCTACCGGCCGGGCCCGATGGCCAATATCCCCACTTATTGCGCGCGCAAACTCGGCCAGGAAAAGCCCGACTACATCCATCCCAAGCTGGAGCCGATGCTGCGCGAGACATTTGGCGTCATCATCTATCAGGAACAGGTGATGCAGATCGCGCAAATGCTGTCGGGCTATTCGCTGGGCGAGGCCGATCTGCTGCGCCGCGCGATGGGCAAGAAAATCAAGGCGGAGATGGACGCCCAGCGCGCCCGGTTCGTCAATGGCGCGGTCGAGCGCGGCCTCAGCCAGAGCAAGGCCGACGAGATATTCGATCTGCTCGCGAAATTCGCCGATTACGGCTTCAATAAGAGCCATGCGGCGGCCTATGCGCTGATCGCCTTTTGGACCGCCTGGTTCAAGGCCAATCACCCCGTCGAATTCCTCGCCGCGTCGATGACGCTCGACAAGTCCAACACCGACAAGCTCGCCGAATTTCGCGGCGAGGCCTTGCGTCTCGGCATTAAAGTGGCGCCGCCGTCGGTCAACGGCTCCAACGTCGATTTCGACGCGCGCCTCGGCGAGGGCGGCGCGCTGTCGATCGCCTATGCCTTGTCGGCGGTCAAGGGCGTCGGCGAAGCGCAGGCTGAGGCGCTGACCGCCGCGCGCGGCGGCCAGCCATTCGCCTCACTGAGCGAGATGGCGCGCCGCATCGATCCGCGCGCCGTCAACAAGAAGGCGCTGGAGAGCCTGGCCGCCGCCGGCGCCTTCGACGAGATCGAGCCCGATCGCGCGCGCGCCTTCGCCGCCATCGAGCCGGCGCTGGCGCTGGCCAATCGCACCGCCCAGGAACGGGCGGCGGGGCAAAGCGGATTATTTGGCGAGAGCGATAGCGCGCCGTTGAACGTGCGCGCCGAGCCCTGGCCGGCGGCCGACCGGCTGCGCCGCGAATATGACGCGGTCGGGTTTTTCCTCTCCGGCCATCCGCTCGACGCCTATCAGAGCGTGCTGGCCAAGCTTCGTCTGACGCGCTGGGCCGATTTCGTGCGCGCCGTGCGGCGGGGCGCGACCTCGGCGCGCCTTGCCGCCAGCGTGCTCGATCGCTCGGAGCGGCGCACCAAATCGGGGTCGCGGCTCGGCATCGTCCAGCTTTCCGATCCATCAGGCCAATATGAGGCGATCATTTTTGCGGAAGGCCTCAGCCAATATCGCGATCTTCTCGAAAAAGGCTCGGACGTGCTGGTGACCTTGCAGGGTGGCCTCGAAGGCGAAGACGTGCGCGCGCGCATCATCCATGTCGAGGAGCTCGCCTCGGCGGCGGCGCGCATCCACAAGGGCCTGCGGATTTTCGTGCGCGACGAGGCGCCCTTGCCCTCGATCGAGGAGCGCCTGCGCGCCAAGGGCGAGGGCGAAGTTTCGCTGGTCGTGCTCCTGGGTCCGCGGGAGGGCGAAGTCGAGATCAAACTGCCCGGCCGCTTCGCGGTTTCCGCTTCAATCGCGGGGGCGTTGAAAGCCGTCGCCGGGGTGGTGGCGGTCGAGCATGTCTAATGGCGTGCTTTTTCGATGACATAAGATTGATATTGCGGATGAAAATATGGTCCATGCGGTTTGGCGCGATTTGGGATCGCAATATGCGAGGCGAGCGCCATGCCCGCGAAAAAGCCCCGCCGGGGGAGACCGACGGGGCGTGCGGGCGCTGCCCGACTAGCGTCTGACGAGCAAGACCAGGTCAGTACCAGCGTCCCCGCCCGTACCAGCCGCCGCCGCCAAGCAAAAGAATGATCACGACGACAATGAGAATAGTTTCCATAGCGCCTCCTCCGGCCGCGTCGTCCGGCGCGACCTTGTGTGGCCCAAGCGATTGCCGGGCTTGAGATTTGTTCGGGTTGGCCGTCCGGGGAAGTTTGGACCGGCTGACAGCTCAACCCTCGGCGAACCTTTTGGTTCCGCCTTCTCGCTCTTTGCCAAGCGCCGCGCTTGCCATCGCCCGCGCCCTCCTTTATATGCGCGCTCATTCCACAGGCGGATTTTCGCTGTTCCTGACTCAAGGAACGGCTCCGGTGGCGGGGTTTTCCCCGCCCAACTGATCCGCCGAGGCTTTAACCGGATAGGACGTTTGACATGTCGGTACCTGATTTTTCCATGCGCCAATTGCTCGAATCGGGCGCTCATTTCGGCCACCAGTCGCATCGCTGGAATCCGAAAATGGAGCGCTACATTTTCGGGGCGCGCAACTCCATCCACATCATCGATCTCGCGCAGACCGTTCCGCTGCTGCATCGCGCTCTTCAGACCGTGTCGGACACGGTCGCCAAGGGCGGCCGCGTGCTGTTCGTCGGCACCAAGCGCCAGGCGTCGGATGCGATCGCCGAAGCGGCAAAGCGCTCGGCGCAATATTTCGTCAACGCCCGCTGGCTCGGCGGCATGCTGACCAATTGGAAGACCATCTCGGCCTCGATCTCTCGGCTGCGCAAACTCGACGAAATGCTCGGCGCCGGCGCCCAGGGTCTGACCAAGAAAGAGCGGCTGATGCTGTCGCGCGAGCGCGAGAAGCTCGAGACGGCGCTCGGCGGCATCAAGGATATGGGCGGCACGCCCGATCTCGTCTTCGTCATCGACACCAATAAGGAGCAGTTGGCGATCAAAGAGGCCAATCGCCTCAAGATTCCGGTTGTCGCCATTCTCGACACCAACAGCGATCCCGACGGCATCGCCTTTCCCATTCCCGGCAATGACGACGCGGGCCGCGCGATCCAGCTTTACTGCGATCTGATCGCGCGCGCAGCGATCGACGGCATTTCGCGCAGCCAGGGCGCGCAGGGTATGGATCGCGGCGCCGCCGAGGCGCCGATGGCCGAAGAATTGCCCGAAGTCGCCGAGCTCGATGCGGCGCCGGCCGAGCATTTCGAATTGCTCACCGCCCCGCGCGGCGCGCCCGACGATCTCGCCAAATTGACGGGCGTCGGTCCGCAGATCGTCAAGAAGCTCAACGATCATGGCGTTTTCCACTATTGGCAGATCGGCGCCATGACCAAGGAAGAGGCCGACAAGCTCGACGCCGATCTCAAGTTCAACGGCCGCATCGCCCGCGACAATTGGGTCGAGCAGGCCAGGACGCTGATCGCCGGAGCCTAAAGGCTTAGCAACGTTCGGGCCCGGCGCGCTTTGACGCCGCCGGGCCTGTTTTCATGAATGCGCAAAAGCGACAAAGGAACGGCCATGGCCAATATTTCGGCGGCGCTGGTGAAGGAGCTTCGCGAGAAGACCGGCGCCGGCATGATGGATTGCAAGAACGCGCTCAATGAAACCAACGGCGACATCGAAGCGGCGGTTGATTGGCTGCGCAAGAAGGGTCTCGCCAAGGCGGCCAAGAAGAGCGGCCGCATCGCCGCCGACGGCCTTGTCGGAATTGCCGTGGAAGCCAATTTCGGCGTCGTCGTCGAGGTCAATTCCGAAACCGATTTCGTCGCGCGCAACGATGATTTTCAGGCTTTGGTGCGCAGCATCCTCGCCGTCGCGCTCGACAAGGGCGCTGGCGTCGAAGCCGAAGCGATCAAAGGCGCGCATTATCCCGGCGGCGGCACGGTCGCCGACGCCATCGCCAACGCCATCGCCACCATCGGCGAGAACATTACGCTGCGCCGCGCGCATGGGCTGCATGTCGCCCATGGCGTGATTGGCCATTACGTGCATGGCGCGGTTGTCGACGGCCTTGGCCGCATCGGCGTGATCGTCGCGCTGGAATCGACGGGCAAGGCCGAGGCGTTGACCGCGCTCGGGCGCCAGGTGGCGATGCATATTGCGGCGGCGAGCCCGCTGGCGCTGAACGCGGAGGCGCTCGATCCGGCGGTGGTGGCGCGCGAGAAGAGCGTGCTCGCCGACAAGAACGCCGGCAAGCCGCCCCACGTGCTCGAGAAAATTGTCGAATCCGGCCTGAAGACCTATTACAAGGAAGTTTGCCTGCTCGATCAGGCCTTCGTCCACGACAACGCCAAAACGGTCGCCCAGGCGGTCAAGGAGGCGGAGAAGAACGTCGGCGCGCCGATCGCCGTCAAGGCGTTCGTGCGCTACGCTCTCGGCGAGGGCATCGAAAAGCCAACCGAAGAGGCTTAAGGTCTCGATGGGGAATCAGGGCAGCCTCCAGGCTGCCCTTTTCATATCGAAAAGCTTCTGGCCGCCAACGCCAAAGCGTCTTTCATAGCGGCAAAGCGAGGCGCACATGTCCGACCCGGTTTCCGCGGAAATTCAGCCTCCCGCCGGTCCGCAGCCGCTGTTTGGCCGAGTCGTGGTCAAATTGTCGGGCGAGGCTTTGATGGGCGGGGGCAGCTTCGGCCTCGACATGCCGACGCTTTTGCGCATCGCCGCCGATCTGAAGGCGGCGGCGGACCTCGGCGTTCAGGTCGCCGTGGTCGTCGGCGGCGGCAATTTCTTTCGCGGCCTAGAAGGCGCCGATAAGGGGATCGAGCGGGCGCGCGCCGATTCGATCGGCATGCTGGCGACCGTCATGAACGCGCTCGCGATGGAGGGGGCGCTTGAGCATCTCGGCCAATCGGCGCGCGTGCTTTCCGCCGTCGCGATGCCCTCGCTGTGCCAGCCCTATTCGCGCCAGGCGGCGCTCGCCCATCTCGTCAAGCACCGCGTCATCATGTTGGCGGGCGGCACCGGCAATCCATTTTTCACCACCGACACCGGCGCGGCTTTGCGCGCCGCCGAACTCTCCTGCGACGCCGTGTTCAAGGCGACCCAGGTCGACGGCATTTACACCGCCGATCCCAAAAAAGACCCGAAGGCGACGCGCTTCGAGCGCCTGTCGCATGACGAGGCGATCGATCGCAACCTCGCCGTCATGGACACCGCCGCTTTCGCTTTGGCGCGCGACAATCGCATCCCGATCGTTGTCTTCTCGATCCATGAACCTGGCGCCATCCGCGCCGCGCTACTCGGGCAGGGCAGGGCAACCTACGTCATGCCTTGAGCCGTGGCGATGGTCCGGCGGTCGCCTGCGATGGGGGCAAAGCGGCGATGCTGATGCTGCCACGCGCGTTCAGCTATGCTATCACTAGCCCCCGGCGCTTCCTGAGCGTCTCGCGAATCGGTCGAACGCGGCGCCGCCCGCCGCATTCGATGTATCCAATGACAGGTTTAACCATGGCGCAGCAGCCTATTTTCGATCTTGCCGACCTCAAGCGCCGGATGCAGGGCGCGATCCAGACGCTCAAACATGAACTGGGCGGCCTTCGCACCGGGCGCGCCTCAGCCAGCCTGTTGGAGCCGGTTTATGTCGAGGCTTATGGCCAGCGCACGCCGCTCATTCAGATAGCGACGATCAGCGTGCCTGAGCCGCGCGCCCTTTCGGTGCAGGTCTGGGACAAGACCATGGTGGCGGCGGTCGACAAGGCGATTCGCGACGCTAATCTGGGCCTCAGCCCCACGGTGGAGGGACAAATCCTGCGCATCCGCATTCCCGAGCTCAACGAGCAACGCCGCAAAGAAATGGTCAAAGTCGCCCATAAATATAGCGAGGACGCCCGCATCGCCGTACGCCACGTGCGGCGCGACGGCATTGACGTCCTGAAGAAATTGCTCAAGGACCACGCCATCAGCGAAGACGATCAGAAGCGCGATGAAGCCGACGTGCAGAAGGCGACCGATCAGGCGATCCGCGACATCGATCTTTCGCTGGCGAGCAAAGAAAAAGAAATCATGCAGGTATAGCCTGATCCGCCCCGCAGAGGCCTCGCATGTTGACGCCCCCAAACGATCAATTCACCGATGCGCCCGACCCGTCGCGGCCGGCGCACGTGGCCATCATCATGGATGGCAACGGCCGATGGGCGCAGGCGCGCGGCCTGCCGCGCATCGAAGGGCATCGGCGCGGCGTCGAGGCGGTTCGCCGCGCGGTGCGCTCGGCGATCGATCTCGGCCTGGGCTATCTGACCATCTACAGTTTTTCGTCCGAGAACTGGAGCCGGCCGGCCGACGAAGTTTCCGATTTGATGGGCCTGCTTAAACGCTTCATACGCAACGATCTTGCCGATCTGCACCGTCACAATGTCAAAGTGCGGATCATCGGCCTTCGCCGCAATCTTTCGCTCGATCTGCGCGCTCTGCTGAACGAGGCCGAGGAGCTGACGCGCGGCAATAGCGGCCTGACCCTCGTCGTCGCTTTTAATTATGGCGCGCGCCAGGAGATCGTCGAGGCCGCCCGCAAGCTGGCGCTCGAGGCGGCGGCGGGACGGCTCGACGCCGCCGCGATCGACGACGCTGCGCTTGGAGCGCAGCTCGACACCGCCGGCATCCCCGATCCCGATCTCGTGATCCGCACCTCGGGCGAGCAGCGGTTGTCGAATTTTTTGCTCTGGCAGGCCGCCTATGCCGAATTCGTCTTCCTGCCGATCCATTGGCCCGATTTCGATCACGCCGCCTTTCAATCGGCGCTCGCCCAATATGCGGCGCGCGAGCGGCGTTTCGGCGGGACCGCCGCGCCGGCGGCGATCGTCAAATCGGCCTCGTGAGGGATGGCGGATCCCTCACGTGGGCCGACGATCGATGGCGCGGCGGCGCCGCGAGCCCGCGCCGGTCGCTTCGCCTCGGCTGACCTCATCCCCAGAACCGGCGCCGCGATCGTTCTCGGCATCGCCGCATTAGGCGCGGCCTGGGCGGGCGGATATTGGTTCAGCGCGTTCTGGTTGATCGCCGCCATCATCGTCCATTGGGAATGGCAGAATCTGATTGGCGGCCCCAATCACGAATTGCGCGTGCTGTTCGGGTCGGCGGGGCTGCTCGTCGCTGCGCCTCTGGCGACCAATGACGCCGTCTTTTGGGCGATCGTGGCCCTGTTGGCGGCCGCTTTGGGCGCCTCACTGACGAGCGGAATCAAGCCTCCGATCCGCCTGCTGCCGGGCGCTGGCGTGCTTTACGCCGGCGCGATGCTGGTCTCGGTCTGTCTGCTGCGCGCCAGTTGGCCTTACGGGCTTTACGCCATAATGTGGCTATTCGCGTTGGTGTGGGGCGCCGACGTCATGGCCTATTTCGGCGGCCGGCTGATCGGCGGCCCAAAACTATGGCCGCGGGTCTCGCCGGCGAAAACCTGGTCGGGGTTTTGCGTCGGCGTTCTCTGCGGGGCCGCAGCCGGGCTGGCGGCGGCGCCTGCGGGAGGCAGGACTTTGATGCTGTTCGCGTTCGGCCTTGCGGCCGGCGCGGTGGCGCAAGGGGGCGATCTCTTCGAATCTTTTCTCAAGAGGAGGTTTGGCGTCAAGGATTCCGGCCACCTGATTCCTGGCCATGGCGGCCTGATGGATCGGCTGGACGGATTCATCGCCGCCAGTGTTTTCGTGGCTTTGGCAAGCGCGGCGCGATACGGCATTCTCGATATCGCAGCCGGCATTTTCCAATGGTGACAATTTGTTAGAAACGAGTTCGAAGATCAGAGTTGGAGGCTCCCGCCCCGGCGATCCCACCACACCGAGGCGGCTGGTTATCCTTGGCGCGACCGGGTCGATCGGGCGTTCCTGCGCGCAAGTGCTCGCCGGCTCTCCCGGCCGTTTCGATGTGCGGGCCGTGGCGGGCGGGCGCGACGGGGCCGCGCTGGCGAAAACCGCCATCGCCGTAAACGCCGCCTACGCCGCGATCGCCGACCCCTCGGGCTATGCGGAATTGAAGGCGGGCGTCAGCGGAGAGCCGATCGAAATCGCCGCCGGCCCTGAGGCTGTCGTCGAAGCGGCGCTGCGCGAGGCCGATCTGGTCGTCGCCGCGATTGCCGGCACGGCGGGCCTTGATCCGACCTATGCGGCGATCGCCGCGGGGCGGACGGTCGCGCTTGCCAACAAGGAAACGCTCGTCTGCGCCGGTCACGCCGTCATGGCGACGGCGCGCGGCTCTGGCGCGTGCATCCTGCCGCTGGATTCCGAGCACAACGCCATTTTTCAAGCGATGGGCGGCTGCGACCCGGAGCAAATCGTCAAAATGATCCTGACCGCTTCCGGCGGGCCGTTCCGCGAATGGAGCGCGGAGCGAATCAGCAAGGCCACCGTCAGCGAGGCGCTCGCCCATCCCAATTGGGCGATGGGCTCCAAAGTGACCATCGATTCGGCGAGCATGATGAACAAAGGCCTTGAACTCATTGAAGCGCATCATTTGTTTGGAATGCCGGCCGAGCGGCTCGACGTGCTTATTCATCCGCAATCCGTGGTGCATGGCCTGATCGCCTTCGCCGACGGATCAGTGACGGCCGGGATGGCCGCGCCCGACATGAAGACGCCAATCGCGCATTGCCTCGCCTATCCCGAGCGGATGGAATCAGGCGCCAAGGCGCTTGATCTGGCGGCCGTCGGCCAGCTTTCCTTTCAACGACCGGATCTGGCGCGCTTCCCGGCGCTGGGTCTGGCGATCGCGGCGTTGCGCGCGGGCGGCGGGGCTGCGACGGCGTTGAACGCGGCCAACGAAATCGCGGTCGAGGCCTTTCTCGCCGCCCGCATCGGATTTTCGCAGATGATCGGAGTGGTGGAAACGGTTCTGGAACAATCCGGCCGTGCAGGCGAACTATCCGCCTGCGCGACCGTAGCGCAGGCGCTCAGCGTTCACCATATCGCGAGAGATAGGGCGCTCGCCCTCTTGGCCTGACGCCTTGTCTCCTTCATGGTAACCCTTTGGTAACCAAGTTGACGTCGGCGAAAACGTCGCCGGGAGCGTCTGCGCGGCGGAGATCGGGTAATGAACGCTTTGGCTATTGCAGGCGGTTTTGTCGGTTCGATGGGTTGGTATATTATTCCATTCATCGTCGTTTTGAGCGTGGTCGTGTTCTTTCATGAACTCGGCCATTATCTCGTTGGGCGTTGGTGCGGCGTCAAAATCGACCGGTTCTCCCTCGGCTTCGGCCCTGAATTGTTCGCATGGGTCGACAAACGGGGGACACGTTGGCGCATCGCCGCTTTTCCGCTTGGCGGCTATGTGAAATTCCACGGCGACGCGGATGTCTCCAGCGCTCCGGACGCGAGCGCGCTCGCCAGAATGGATAGCAGCGAGCGACGCCTGACGCTCGCCGGTCAGCCGGTTCTCAATCGCGCGGCGATCGTCGCGGCGGGCCCGATCGCCAATTTCATCCTTGCTATGGTGATCTTCACGATTTCCCTCGCCATTTCAGGTCAATACGTGCTCACCCCGCGCGTCGGCGGCGTCGAACCCGGAAGCCCGGCCGATCTCGCCGGGTTTCAAAAGGGGGATTTGATCAAATCCGCCAATGGAAATCCTGTCGACAGTTTTGAGGATCTGCATCAGGCGATCGCCACCAACACCGGGCTGACGATCGTTTTCGGCCTTGAGCGCTCAGGCCAGGCGATGACCATCGCGGCGGCGCCGTCCGTCGCGCTGGTCGATCTTGGCGCGCTCGGCAAGCGCCGCATGGGTCGTCTGGGCATCAAGGCGTCGAGCGATCCGGCCGATAGTCGGCTTGAGACCTGCGCGCTGCCGCAGTGCGTAGCCTGGGCGGCCAAGGACACCTGGTCGATCGTCGACACGACAAGCGCCTATGTAGTGGGCCTTTTTGCCGGCCGCGAATCAGCCGATCAGGTTTCCGGAGCGCTCGGCGTCGCCCAGATTGCCGGCCAGATCGCCAAAATCAACATTTTCGCGCTTTTCAGCCTCACCGCGGTATTTTCCGTATCGGTGGGTCTGATGAACCTGCTCCCGGTGCCGCTGCTGGATGGCGGCCACCTGTTATTTTACGCCATCGAGGCGCTGCGGGGGCGCCCATTGAGCGAGCGAAGCCAGGAAATAGGGCTGCGGATCGGCATTGCCCTCGTCGCCATGCTGGTCATATTCTCAACGTCTCACGACATTCTGCGTCTGGTCACCGGGGGAGGCGGTTAACGATTGATCGACCAAGAATCGTGTCGTCGAGGTCACGCCGGTCCGGAATCGTCTATACTGGGTTAATAGCGGTTTGCAGGGTTCGGCAAAAAGGGTAGAACACAATTTAATTTGATTGTCGCTGGCGCAGGCGGCGCTGCGGAAGCCGAACGAAGCGGAATTTGCCAGTCTTGTGCAGGGCTTGCATAACGCGAAAATGAACAGGACCGGCGAACATATCGTCGGCCAGCGACTATGGGGAACTTGAGCCAAATGCATTTTCTTCGTGGGTATCTTGGACGGCTCATCCTGGCCGCGTGCTTGGCGTTTTGCGCAATCGGCGCCACCTCAGCAGCTTTCGCGCAGGAAGTCCTCGTTGAAGGCGCTCACCGGGTCGACCCGGCCGTCGTTCGTTCGTATTTCACCGGCACGGATCAGGCCCATATCGATCAGGGCGTCAAGGATCTTTCCGCCACAGGCATGTTTTCCAAGGTCAGCGCCCGTGTGGTAGGCGGCCATGTGATTGTCTCCGTGGACGAAAGCGCCATCATCCTCAATCGCGTCGCGTTCGAAGGCAACAGCAAGATCAAAGGCGACCAACTCGCGGTCGAGGTTCAATCCAAGCCTCGCGGGGGCTTCAGCGAAACGCTGGCGACGGGGGATATCGAGCGCATCAAGGAAGCCTACCGGAAATTCGGACGCGGCGCGGCGAAAGTGACTTACCGTCTGGTCGCGTTGCCCAATGGCCGTTCCGATCTCGTCTTCACTATCGACGAGGGTGACAAAACCGGCGTCCGCGAGATCAAATTTGTCGGGAATAACGCGGTCTCGAACTATCGCCTGCACAGTTTGATGCAGACTTCGGAAATGAATTTCCTGTCGTTCCTGAAGACCAGCGACGTCTACGATCCCGATCGCCTGGCGTCCGACGAAGAGGCGATACGCAAATATTATATGAAGAATGGTTATGCCGATTATCGCATCACCAACACGGATGTCCATTTTCAGGCTGAACCCGACCCCGGCTACATCATTACGATTACGATGGAAGAGGGGCCGCAATACCATGTCGGCGCCGTCTCGGTCGATTCGCACATCCCCAATGTCGACGGCCAGGCGCTCAAGCGCTTCGTGAAAATCGCGCCGGGCGATGTCTACAACGCTTCGGCGGTTGAATTGTCGACCGAGGCGGTCACGCGCGACGTGGCCCGTCAGGGCTACGCGTTTTCTGAGGTGCGCCCGCATGGCGATCGCAATGCTGAGACGCATGAGATCGGCGTCGCCTTCACTGTCGACGACGGCCCGAAAGTCTATATCGAACGCATCGACATCGAGGGCAACACCAGGACCCGCGATTATGTCATTCGGCGCGAGTTCGATATTGGCGAAGGCGACCCCTACAATCACGCGCTGATCGAGAGGGCTGAGCGTCGTCTGAACAACCTCGGCTTCTTCAAGAAAGTCCATATCACCAATCGGCCAGGATCGACTGCCGATCGCGTGATTGTTGTCGTGGAAGTTGAGGACCAACCGACAGGCTCGTTCGCGATATCGGGGGGTTATTCGACCACCGATGGCGCGATCGCTGAGGTTTCGGTGACCGAGACCAACTTTCTCGGCCGCGGCCAATATGTGAAGCTTTCGGCCTCGGAGGGACAATACAGCCGCGGCTGGGCCGCCACATTCACCGAACCTTATTTCCTCGACCAACGCATCGCGGCCGGGTTCGACATCTATCACAAGGAAACCGACCCCTATCAGTACGCGTTGTACGAGAACTGGACGACGGGCGTGACCCTGCGCCTCGGCCTGCCCGTGACGGACGAGTTTACCTTCCAGCCTCATTATTCGGTCTATGAATCGGCGATCAAAATTCCCAACAGCAACTCGCAGCCTTATGACGATTGCACGAATGCGATCCCGGGCTTGACCCCGGGGACGGCGGGCAGCCTCGTACCTCTCAGCTCCGCGGAAAATTGCGTGACCAATGGCGAAGCGTCGCTCGCGCTCAAGCAGGCGGCGGCGCAGGGCGCGCAATTGACGTCGCTGGTCGGCTTTTCGTTGGTCTACAACACGCTCGATAACAACAAGAACCCGACGACCGGCGCTATCGTGACCTACAAGCAGGATGTCGCCGGCGCCGGCGGCGATTCCAAGTTCCTGCGTGAGACATTCGACGCCCGCTATTACTATCCGATCACGGATGATTTCGTCGGCTTCGTTCGCGGTCAGGCGGGACAGATCAACGCCTTCGGTGGTCAGGACCTGCGCATCATCGATAATTTCAATGTCGGGCCGACGCTGGTGCGCGGCTTCGCGCCTGGAGGCATCGGGCCGCGCGACATTTCAGACCCGACCAATTTGCAGGCGGCGGGTCTTGGCGGCACCACCTATTTCGGCGGCACCGCCGAAGTGCAATTCCCGATTTACGGGCTGCCCAGGGAAATCGGCTTGAAGGGCGCAATATTCGCCGATGCGGGAACCTTGTTCGGCTATAATGGGCCGACGAATTTTTCGCCGCTCCTCGGGTTGCCGGCAGGCTCGCCTTGCATTCCGGGCAACGTCCCTCCGAATTTTACTCAGAGTAATTGCATCAAAGTCGACAATGAGACCACGATCCGGTCTTCGATTGGCGCGAGCATCATCTGGGCGTCGCCCCTCGGGCCGATTCGCATCGACTACGCCTATGCCGTCACCAAGGGCAAGTATGACCAAACCCAGGCTATCAACTTCTCGGGCGGCAGCACTTTCTGAGCGGTCGAAGGATCGTTTCGTTGGCTAGGCGCGCCGCCTTGAGCGGCGCGCTTTTTTCTTCCGGAAGCGCCCCCGCCTCGGCGGGAAACGACGCGCCGGCTTGGTTTGCCGCATTTTTAAGGACGCGAGGGAGCGCCTCGCGCTTGAAAAATGCGCGAGAGGATTGCCCACTTTTTTCATGGCGAAAACCAGTTTCTTTCCGGCGGCGATGTCGCCGACAATCCGCGCCATCGTCGACTGGACGGGCGCCGAGGCGAATGACGGCGCCGACCTCGCCTTGGTCATTCGCAGCGTCGCGCCGATCGACCGGGCCGGTCCCGGCGACCTGACTTTTCTCGACAATCCGCGCTATGTCGCTGAACTCGCAAAAACGCGCGCCTCGGCGGTTCTGCTGCAGCCGCGCCATACTGCGCTGGCGCCGGCCGGCTGCGTTGCGCTGTCGACCAGCCAACCCTACCGCGCGTTCACCGAAGTCCTGCTGAGATTGTTTCCCAGCGCCGCCAAACCGGCTTCGATTTTTGGCGAGACCGGGATTTCCGCGCGCGCAATCGTTCATCCCGCCGCGCGTCTGGAGGCCGGCGTCATTGTCGATCCGGGCGCCATTGTCGGGGCCGGCGCGCATATCGGCGCCCATACGCTGATTGGCGCCAATGCGGTGATCGGTCCTGGCGTCCATATCGGGCGCGACAGCGTCATTGGCGCGAATTGCACGGTGCTTTGCGCCCTGATCGGCGATCGCGTCATTCTTCATTCCGGCGCCCGGATCGGCCAGGATGGCTTCGGCTTCGCCATGGGGCCGCGCGGGCATCTCAAAGTGCCGCAGGTCGGCCGGGTTATCGTCCAGGACGATGTCGAAATCGGCGCGGGAACCACCATCGACCGCGGCGCCAATCGCGATACGGTGGTCGGCGAGGGCTCCAAGATCGATAATCTCGTGCAGATCGCCCATAATGTCGTGATCGGCCGCCATTGCGTGATCGCCGCGCAGGCTGGCATTTCCGGCTCCTGCACGATCGAAGATTTTGTCGCCATTGGCGGGCAGGCGGGTCTGTCGGGTCATCTTCATATCGGTATGGGGGCCCAGATCGCCGCCGATTCCGGCCTGATGAACGACGTGCCCGCCGGCGCCAAATGGGGTGGTTCTCCGGCTTGTCCCCTTCGCGAACACTGGAGGGGAGTGAATTTTCTGAGGAGAATGGTTCGCGAGGCGGGCGCGCGTGGCCGGTCGTCGGAAGACTAGGAGGCCCGGTTTCGTGGTTGAATTCTCTTCGGGATTGTCTGGCGTCGGCGCTTGAAAGTCTCTATGCAGCCAAGCCGAACGTTCGTGCCGGCAGGAAAGCCTTTAGGCATTCCAGACCAAATTGTGCATAACTGAATAGTGAGAGAGCGTCGTTCCTGAGACAATCGCGCGACAACGCGTCCGCCGGCGAGTTTGCGAGAGGAAAGCATCGCCGCAGAGGTCGTGCCAGAGATCGGTGGGGGATATCGAATGAACATATCGGCGGGCCAGACTTTCGAGACTTACGACATCCAAAGACTGCTGAGTCTCCTGCCGCACCGCTATCCCTTTCTGCTGGTCGATCGGATTATCGCGGCGCGAGGCGACGAATTCGGCATCGGCATCAAGAATGTCACCGCCAACGAACCGCAGTTTCAGGGCCATTTCCCAGGCCGCCCGATCATGCCCGGCGTATTGCTGATTGAAGGCATGGCGCAGACCGCCGGCGCGCTTTGCGTCGCCGCCCAGGCCGACAAGGCCAAGCCGGCGGTCGTCTATTTGATGACGATCGACAAGGCGAAGTTCCGGAAGCCGGTGGTCCCCGGCGATCGGGTCGAGTTCCACCTGGAGCGATTCGCCAGGCGCCGCAATATGTGGTGGTACCGCGGCCAGGCCAAAGTCGACGGCGCGCTTGCCTGCGAAGCAGAGATTTCAGCGATGCTGGTGGCGGAATGACGAAAATGTCGCCAGCCCCTCTGGTCGGTTCGCCCACCGCGCCCCCCGCCATTCATGCCAGCGCTTGCGTCGAGGCGGGAGCGCAGCTTGGCGCGGGCGTCGAGATTGGTCCTTTCTGCCATGTCGGCCCGCAGGTTGTTCTGGGCGAAGGTGTTCGCCTGCTCTCGCATGTCAGCGTTGCCGGCGAGACCAGCATTGGCGCCCGCACGCGCATATTCCCCTTCGCTTCCATTGGCCATCAGCCGCAGGACCTCAAATATCGTGGCGAAAAGGTCACTCTCAGTATTGGTGAAGACTGCCTCATCCGCGAAGGCGTGACAATGAATCCCGGCACCGCCGGCGGCGGCTCGCGCACCATTGTCGGCTCGCGCTGCGCCTTCCTCTCAAACGCTCATGTCGGCCATGATTGCAAGCTCGGCGACGACATCGTCCTGTCGAGTAATGTGATGCTCGCCGGGCATTGCCAGATCGGCGATTTCGCCAATATCAGCGGCGGCGCCGCCGCACATCAGTTTGTCCGCATCGGCGCGCATGCTTTTATCGGCGGATTGTCCGGCGTCGAAAACGACGTCATCCCCTATGGGCTCGCGCTCGGCAACCGCGCCTCGCTGGCTGGCCTCAACATCGTCGGCATGAAACGGCGCGGCTTTTCGCGCGAGTCGATCCACGATCTGCGCCGCGCCTATCGCGCACTTTTTGCCCCCGAGGGCACGTTGAAAGAGCGCATCGAAGACGTCGCCGCGGAATTCGCCGCCCATGCCGAAGTGCAGCAGATCCTCGATTTCCTGCGCGAGGGCGGCGAGCGGGCGATCTGCACGCCGCGCGCCGGCAAGGAAGACAGCGTGTGACTCTGGCCGCCAACGCCTCGCCCTTGGGCGGCGCCGGAGCGACGCCGATGAAGCCGCTCGCCATTCTATGCGGCGGTGGCGATTTTCCGATCCAGGTCGCACAGGCCGCACTTCAGCAGGGCCGAAATCCTGTCATGGTCGGGGTCGTCGGCGCGGCCGACAAGCGGATTGAAGCCTTCCCGCATTTCTGGGTCCATATGGGCGAAGTGGGCAAATTGTTTCGCTCGCTCAAGGAACGCGACATCGGCGAGATCGCCATTGTCGGAGCGATGACCAGACCGGAATTTTCTGATCTGCGCCTCGATTGGGGCGCCTTGCGGCGGTTCTCGGGGCTGGCTTCGCTGTTTCGCGGCGGCGACAATCGGCTGCTGGTCGGCATTGCCGGGTTTTTTGAGAAAGAGGGTGTCGCGGTGGTCGGCGTCCATCAGATCGCGCCGCAATTGCTGGTTTCGCCAGGCGCCTTGAGTGCGCTTGCGCCCTCCGCGCAGGCGCAAGCCGATGCGCGCATAGGCACCGGCCTTATCGCGGCGCTGTCGCCGTTCGACGCCGGCCAGGCCGTCGTCGTCGCCAACGGGCGGGTGCTTGCCGTGGAGGCGGCGGAAGGAACGGACGCCATGCTCGCCCGCATCGCCGATTTGCGCGCCGCGCATCGCCTTCGTCTGAGGGGCAAGGCGGGCGTGCTGGTCAAGGCGCCCAAGCGCGACCAGGACATGCGGCTCGATATGCCCGCCGTCGGGCTGAGGACGATCGAGGGCGCCAGGCGCGCCGAACTCGAGGGCATTGCGCTCTCCTCCGGCCGCGTTCTCATCGCCGACCGCGCCGCGTTTGTGCGCGCCGCCGACGAGGCTGGCCTGTTCGTGTTCGGGCTGGAGACGTGAGCGTTCCGGCGGCGCGCGCGTGGCGGGTCTTTCTGGTCGCGGGCGAGCATTCGGGCGATCAGCTTGGTTTCAAACTGATGCGCGCCCTACGCGAGGCGACCGACGGCGCCATCGCATTTTCCGGTATCGGCGGCGCGGCGATGGAGGCCGAAGGCCTGCAAAGCCTGTTCCCGCTGACTGATATCGCCGTGATGGGCATTCTGCCTGTCATCGGCAGGTTGCCGACCCTGCTGGCGCGGATTCGCGAGACGGCGGCGGCGATCGTCGCCGCTCCGCCCGACGCTATGGTGATTATCGACAGTCCCGATTTCACCCATCGCGTCGCGCGCCGCGTGCGCAGGGCGCTTCCCGGTCTGCCGATAGTCGATTATGTCAGCCCGACGGTCTGGGCCTGGCGGCCCGGACGGGCGCGCGCGATGCACGCCTATGTCGATTGCCTGCTCGCTCTATTGCCGTTTGAACCGGCCGCTCATCAAAGGCTCGGCGGGCCGCCATGCTTTTATGTCGGCCATCCTCTGATCGAGCGGCTGGCCGAATTGCGCCCCAACGCCGAGGAGGCGGCGCGCCGGGCCAGTGGGCCGCCGTTGATCGTGGCGCTGCCGGGTTCGCGCCGTTCGATCATGCGGCGATTGATCGATGATTTTAGCGGCGCGCTGGCTTTGCTGGCGCGTGAACACGGCGCTCTGGAAGTGGTGCTGCCGACCATGCCGCATCTGGCGGCTGAAATAACCGAACGCGTCGCCAATTGGCCGGTCGCGCCGCGCGTCGTGCTCGGCGAAGCGGCCAAACTCGCCGCTTTCCGCAGCGCGCGGGCGGCATTGGCGGCGTCCGGCACGGTGACGCTCGAACTGGCTCTGTCAGGCGTGCCGATGGTCGGCGCCTATAAAGTCTCGCTGATCGAAGAGCCGCTGAAATACGTCGTCACGGCGCCTTCGATCCTGCTGCCCAATCTCATTCTTGGCGAACGCGCGATCCCGGAAATCCTGCAACGGGAATGCACGCCGGCAAGTCTGGCGTCGGCGCTCACCGAGCTGGTGCGTGAGGGCGCGCCGCGCGATGCGCAGCTTGCGGCGCTATCCCGGCTCGATGCGCTGATGCAATTGCCTGATGGCGACACGCCAAGCGCGCGCGCAGCGCGTCTGGTGCTGCGGACGATCGCAGAGAGGTCGGCGCCCGCCTCGGCGTAGCGGCGCGCCGCTCTGGCCCATCAGAATGCGAGCCGGGTCGGCTTGCCGGATTCGAGATTGGTCAGCCTGTCAGCGAGGCCGAGCGCGGCGAAGGCGGCGGCGAGATCGCCCTGACTTTCCTGCCATGATTATGAACAGCGCCAAGGGCGGAGCGTTTGAAGGCGTGCGCGGCTTCGATGGCGTCATTGCTGTGCATTGTCATATGATACCGCCCGCCTCGACCAGGCGAGACGCCTGCAATCCCAATGTCGCGTCAAGTCAGCCCTGCTACTGCTTTCATCGCGCGGCCATATTGTCGTATGATGAATCTTCATCGGGCGAAACGCGGCGAGAGAGATCATGGCGGCCAAACGAATTGTGTTCACCGGCGGTACCGGCAAGGCCGGCCGTCATGTCGTGCCTCACCTCGTGGCGAAGAAACATGCGATCCTGAATGTCGATCTGAAGCCGCTCGATCTACCCGGGGTCAACACGCTGATCGCCGACGTGACCGACAGTGGTCAGGTCTTCAATGCGCTGACGACGCATTTCGGTTTCGACGGATTCAACAAAGGCCAGGCGGCCGGCCCGCCGGACGCCGTCGTGCATTTCGCCGCGATTCCGCGGGTTCTGATCGAACCCGACAACAAGACTTTCGACGTCAATGTCATCAGTACGTACAACGTCATCGAAGCGGCGATGAAGCTCGGCGTTCGCAAAGTGATTATCGCATCCAGCGAGACGACCTATGGCGTCTGCTTCGCCGAGGGCGACAAGGATTTTCACAGCTTCCCGCTCGAGGAAGATTACGATATCGATCCGATGGATAGCTACGGCCTGTCGAAGGTGGTCAACGAAAAGACCGCGCGCGCCTTCGCCATGCGTTTTGGCGCCGACATCTACGCTTTGCGCATCGGCAATGTCATCGAGCCGCACGAATATGACCGCTTTCCCGATTTTATCGCCGATCCGCCTTCGCGCAAGCGCAACGCCTGGAGCTATATCGACGCGCGCGATCTCGGCGAGATCGTGCATCTCTGTCTGCAGAAAGATGGGCTCGGCTTCCAGGTCTTCAACGCCGTCAATGACACGATCACCGCCAATCTGCCGACGCGCGAATTCCTCGCGCGCTATTGCCCTGGCGTGCCGATCACGCGCCCTCTCGGCGAATTCGAGGCGCCGCTATCGAACCGAAAGGCGCGCGAGATATTGGGCTTCAAGGAAGCCCACAACTGGCGCCGATACGTGAAATAGCGTCGCCGTCAACCGGGTTGCCGTGACGGTTAAGCACGACAGCGGCGAGGACGACGCGCGACATGCCGAACCTTGCGCCGAGCGCGGCGGCAAATTGCGAGGACCCGAAAAAACTAATCGCGTTGACCGCGAAGGCGAAGCTGTATTGCGTCGGCGTCAGGCCGAAATGAGCGATATAAATGAACGACGAATTCGCCAGAAAAGCGAGGAAGCTCGCCATTCCGAACGCGCCGATCAAGGTCAATCCGACGAAGCGACCGTGGCGCAGCAATTGGCCGAACCCGCCCAGGACACTGCCGAGGCTGACGCCGACCCGCTTCTCGGGCGGACGCGTTTCGGGCAGCAAGATCGCCACGAGAAAAATCGCGATCACTGCGACGCAGGTCACGCCGACGAAGATCGCACGCCAGCCGAACGGCGCGATCAGCCCGCTGCCGATGAGCGGCGCGAGAATGGGCGAGACGCTGAAGACGAGTATGACCAACGCCATCAGGCGCGTCGCATCGAGGCCGGTGTGAAGGTCGCGAACGATCGCACGCGGAATCACCATCGCGGCGGACGCGCCGATCCCCTGTACTGAGCGGAAGGCGATCAGCCATCCCATACTGGCGGCGCTCGCGCAGCCGATCGAACCAGCCAAGAAGATCGTGAGGCCGAAAAGGAGTGGCGGTTTTCGGCCGATCATGTCCGAGACCGGTCCATAGACGATCTGGCAGACGCCGAAGGCGGCAAGAAAGGCGGTCAGCGTCATTTGCGTCGCCGCTGTGGCGACGTGGAGATCGGCGGCGATCGTCGGCAGAGCGGGCAGATACATATCGATCGCGAAAGGGCCGACCGCTGTCAGCAGGCCAAGAATGATGGCGTTGCGGGTGAAGGTAGAAAAGTTCATCCGCGATTCCAATTCCTATTCGTGACGTATCGTCGCGCAAGGCCCGCCGCCGAGCAGGCGACTGCCGTGTTGGCTCCCACCCGTCAAGGAGAAAATCGCGCAATGCGGATCTGCCGACGCGCGATGCCGTCGCCCACTATTGCGCCGGGCCGCGAGCCATGCGTCGGCTCGGCGAATTCGAGGCGCCGCTGTCGAGCCGCCCCCCATCAATCGGGCGGCCGCGACCTATTCAGCCGCCTGAGTCGAAAATTCGCGGCGGCCCAGCGTCACCAGAGCCGCAGTCAGCGCGCCGATCGCGCAAAGCGTGATCGCCGCGACCATCGGCCGCGCGGTTTCATCGAAGAAGAAACTGACGATGACGATCACGATGCCGCCCGCCAGCATTTGCATGGCGCCGCCAAGCGCCGAGGCCATGCCGGCGATCGGCCCATGTTCTTCCAGCGCCAGCACCATCGTCGAAGGAAT
The DNA here is from genome assembly GCA_036513315.1 of Roseiarcus sp. Classification (GTDB taxonomy): domain Bacteria; phylum Pseudomonadota; class Alphaproteobacteria; order Rhizobiales; family Beijerinckiaceae; genus Roseiarcus. The sequence goes on along the minus strand of DATBZF010000027.1, from coordinate 54,237 downwards.
GACGAGGCCGAGACAGGCGAACGCGCAGAACAGCAGCCCCATCAGCAGCGCGAGACTGTCGAAGCCGGCGGCCGTGAATGCGAACAGGACGAGGGCGAAGAACGCATAAAGCGAGACGGCGGCGAGCACTACGCGGGGCATGCCGAACCTTCCGCCGAGCGCCGCGGCAAATTGCGAGGATCCGATAAAGCCGATCGCGTTGACTGAAAAGGCGAGGCTGTATTGGGTCGGCGTCAGGCCGAAATGATCGATATAGATGAACGACGAACTCGCCAGAAACGAGAAGAAGCTCGCCATGCCGAGGCCGCCGATCAAGGTCAAGCCGATGAAGCGTCCGTGACGCAGCAATTGACCAAAACCGTTGAGGACGCTGCCGACGCTGACGCTGACGCGCTCTTCGGGCGGACGCGTTTCAGGCAGGAAGCTCGCCACGAGAAAGATCGCGATCGCAGCGACGCCGGTCACCGCGACGAATACCGCGCGCCAGCCGAACGGCACGATTAGCCCGCTGCCGATGAGCGGCGCAAGAATCGGCGAGACGCTGAAGACGAGCATGACCAGCGCCATCAGGCGCGTCGCATCGAGACCGGTATGAAGGTCGCGAATGATTGCGCGAGGGATCACCATCACCGCGGAAGCGCCGATTCCTTGCAGCGCTCGGAAGGCGATCAGCCATCCAATGTCCGCGGCGCTCGCGCAGCCAATTGACCCCAGAAGGAAAACCGTCAGGCCGAAATAGAGCGGCGGCTTGCGGCCGACCATGTCGGACACCGGTCCATAGATGATTTGGCAGAAGCCGAAGGCCGCGAAGAAAGCCATCAGCGTCATTTGCGTCGCCGCCGTGGAGGCGCGGAGACTCGTGGAGATCGTCGGCAATGCGGGCAAATACATATCGATCGCAAAAGGGCCGACCGCCGACAACAGGCCAAGGACAATGGCGTTGCGGGCGAAGGGAGATAGATTCATTCGTGATTCCATTTTCTGTTCGTGGCGCCGGCGCGTGAGGCGTGTCGCCGACGAAAAGTCGGCCCTGGCGGCGCAAAGCGGCGCGGGAAAAAGGCGTGACGCCGGAAGAGGCGTTCGCCTGACGCGTCGACTAATCGTTCAAGCGCCCGCCGACTACCCGCCCGACGGCTTAGCGATTGGTCGTCGGCAGATAGTCCCTGCGGGGAGCGCCCGTATAGAGCTGGCGCGGACGGCCGATTTTCTGGCTCGGGTCTTCGATCATCTCCTTCCATTGCGCGATCCATCCAACGGTGCGCGCGACGGCGAAGAGAACGGTGAACATCGAGGTCGGGAAGCCCATCGCCTTCAAGGTGATGCCGGAATAGAAATCAATATTGGGATAAAGCTTCTTTTCGATGAAATAATCGTCGTGCAGCGCGATGCGCTCCAGCTCGAGCGCGACGTCGAGCAGAGGATCGTCCTTGACGCCAAGCTCGTTGAGCACGTCATGCGTCGTCTTCTGCATGATCTTGGCGCGCGGATCGTAATTCTTGTAGACGCGATGGCCAAAGCCCATCAGGCGGAACGGATCGTTCTTGTCTTTAGCCTTGGCGATATATTTTGGAATATTGTCGACCGTGCCGATTTCGCCGAGCATTTTGAGCGCCGCCTCATTGGCGCCGCCATGGGCGGGCCCCCACAGGCAGGCGATGCCCGCTGCGATACAGGCGAAAGGATTGGCGCCTGACGAACCGGCGAGCCGCACGGTTGAAGTCGAGGCGTTCTGCTCGTGATCGGCGTGCAGAATGAAAATGCGGTCGAGCGCGCGCGCCAGCACTGGATTGACCTTATATTCCTCGCAAGGCACGGCGAAGCACATATGCAGGAAATTGGCGGCGTAATCGAGATCGTTCTTCGGGAATACGAAGGGCTGGCCGATCGAATATTTGAACGCCATCGCCGCGAGCGTCGGCATTTTTGCAATCATCCGCATCGAGGCGATCATGCGCTGGTTTTCGTCGGAAATGTCGGTTGAATCGTGATAGAAGGCGGCGAGCGCGCCGACCGAGGCGACCATCACCGACATCGGATGGGCGTCGCGCCGGAAGCCCTGAAAAAACCGCGCCATCTGCTCGTGCACCATGGTGTGGCGGGTTACGCGATAAACAAAATCGCCCTTTTGCGCGGCGGTCGGCAATTCCCCGTAGAGCAGGAGATAGCAGGTCTCGAGGAAGTCGCCGTGCTCGGCGAGTTGCTCGATCGGATAACCGCGATAAAGCAGCACGCCCTCGTCGCCGTCGATATAGGTGATCTGCGATTCCGTGCTCGCCGTCGAGGTGAAACCAGGATCGAAGGTGAACAGCCCGGTCTGGCCGTAGAGTTTGGCGATGTCGATCACGGAGGGACCGATCGATCCGGCTTTGACCGGCAAATCGACGCTTTTATCGCCAATCTTCAGTGTCGCGGAATTTGCGGTCATCGAGGTTCCCCGGGAATTCGCGCCGGCGGCGACGATCCCGGCGAACCGGCGCGGCGCCCAAGCGATTGTGCAGTGCGAAAGGCTAGCCGATCACAGCATTGGCGACAAGTCGATTAATCATTCGCAGGGAGGCGCCGCTTCCGCTTCGGTCATTGCGGATTTTCGAGACTAAAGGCCTGGGCGTTTTCGTCATAGGCGAACAATTCGCCGTAGCGGCCCAGATTGATGATCGCGCGAAGTGTCCGTTCCGCGTAATCCTCCGACATGTAATCCTCGATCTCTTCACGAAATCGTGTTGCCGGCGCGCGATGGGTCGGCCGCTCGTCGAGGACGCGTTTGATGCGCGCGGCGAGCGGGACATAGGCAAGCAGATGGTCGCCGAACAATTTCTTGCGCTGGTCCACATCCATATCGACAAAGCGCTTGCCGGCGGCGGTGAGCTTGATGTCGGCGTCTTCGAATTCGGCGAAGCGCAGCAATTGCAAGGTTTCGCCGAGAGGAAAGAGGTCGTCGATCTCGAGCTGCAGCGAGTCGGCCAGATGCGGCAGGTCGGCGCGCCCGTTATAGGGGGGCGCGGCGAGCTCTTCGAGCAGCCCGGCGAGCGAATTGGTGGAGACGCGCGGCAGCGCCATGCCAAGGCCCATGCCAGGCACCCCGCCTTCGCGTCCGGCGGGCTTGGGATCGGGGCGCTGGGTCATCAGCGCATAGATCTTGTCGACGAGCTGGCGGAACTCAGGGTCGAGGCGGTTGCGCGGATGAATGAGCGGCACCCGGATTTCCGCCGCGATGCGGCCGGGGTTCGAGGCGAGCACGAGGACGCGGTCGCACATCAGCACCGCTTCCTCGATATTATGGGTGACCATCAGGATCGATTTGGTCGGCATCCGTCCTTCCGACCAGAGGTCGAGCAGGTCGGTGCGCAGGGTTTCGGCGGTCAGCACGTCGAGCGCGGAAAAGGGCTCGTCCATCAGCAGAATCTTCGGCTGAACGACCATTGCGCGCGCAAAGCCGACGCGCTGGCGCATGCCGCCGGACAGTTCCTTAGGGTAGGCCGATTCGAAACCGTCGAGGCCGATGACGTCGATCGCCGCGATCGCGCGCTTGCGCGTTTCGGCGGGCGAAGCGCCATGGGCGCGCAGGCCGATCTCGACATTGTCGAGCACGTTCAGCCAAGGGAACAGCGCGAAGCTCTGGAACACCATCGCCGTGCCGTCATAGGGACCGGTGACGGGCTGTCCGTAAAAAGTGACCTCGCCGCTGGTCGGCCGCGACAGGCCGGAGATGATACGCAGCAAGGTCGATTTGCCGCAGCCGGAGCGCCCGAGCAGGCCAACGATCTCGCCCTCTTTCAGGGTGAGCGAAACGTCCTGCAGGATCGGCGGCCCGGTCTCGCCCGAGCCTTTGAGGAAGCTCTGGCTGACATGGCTGACATCGAGCAGAACCGAGGAAGCGACGTCGAGCATCGGACTCTCCAACTGGCAATGGGCAGGGACTAGAGCCGCAGGCGGCGTTCGGCGTAGGCGTAGAGCTGGCGCCAGAACAGCCGGTTGAAAACGGCGACGAAGATCGACATGACGGCGACGCCGAGGACGATTTTGGGAAAGTCGCCCTTCTCCGTGGCTTCGGCGATATAGGCGCCGACGCCATGGGCCGAGACGGTCTGGTCCTTCCATTTCACATATTCGGCGACGATCGAGGCGTTCCACGAGCCGCCCGACGCGGTGATGGCGCCGGTGAAATAATAGGGCAACACGCCGGGCAGGATGACGCGCCGCCACCAGTCCCAGCCATGGATGCGGAAATTCTCCGTCGCCTCGCGCAGATCATTGGGGAATGCGGTCGCCCCGGCGATCACGTTGAAGACGATGTACCATTGGGTGCCGAACACGATCAGCACGCTGAGCCAGATATCCGGATTGAGATTGAATGCGAGAACGAGGCTGACGGCCGCGCCGAACAGCAGATTGACAGGAAAGGCGGCGAGAAATTGCGCGAGCGGTTGGACGCGCTCGGCGATGCGCGGGCGCAGGCCGATCCATACGCTGATCGGCACCCAGACGATCGTCGCCAGCGCCATCAGCACGAGCACGCGGGCGAGCGTGAACGAGGTCAGCACGACGACATTGCCGACATCGCTCCAGCCCAGTTCCGTGCCGATATAGGCGACGACGTACCAAAGACCGCAGGCGGCCACAGCGACAATGATGAGGATCCAGACGATGTCGATCAGCCGCGAGGTGGATGCCGAAGAGGCCTCCCGCGCCCAGGACGAGGGCGTGGGCCATGAAGCCGGCACGGCGATCTGCAACAGGCTGGCCGAACGCAGCGCGTTGAAAACGGGCCGGAACCCCATACGAATCCAATGGGTGCGCAGCAGGATGTCGAGCACCCAGGAGCGCTCGCCGGTCTGCGCGGCGGAGAGTTCGACGCGGAATTTTCCGGCCCAGGCGACGACCGGCCGGAAGAACAATTGATCGTAGCAGAGGATGACCAAAGCCATCGTCACCACAGCGGCGAGAATCGCGTCCCATCGTCCCTGTTCATTGGCCTTGGCGATATAGGAGCCGACGCCGGGCAAAGTGACAGTGGTGTCGCCGACGGTGATCGCTTCGGAAAACACGATCATGAACCAGCCGCCGGACATTGATATCATCATGTTCCAGATGAGGCCCGGCATCGCGAAAGGCGCTTCGAGCTGCCAGAATCTCTGCCAGCCGTTGAAGCGAAAGCCGCGCGACACTTCGATGAGGTCGCGCGGCACGGTGCGCAGCGACTGGTAGAATGAAAAAGCCATGTTCCAGGCCTGGCTGGTGAATATCACGAAAATCGCCGCGCATTCCGCGCCGAGCACGCTGCCGGGAAAAAGCCCGAGGAAAAACGTCACCGTGAAAGAAAGGAAGCCGAGGATCGGCACCGATTGCAGGATGTCGAGGATCGGGATCAACACCATTTCGGCGCGCCGGCTTTTGGCGGCCAGCGTCGCATAGGTGAAGGTGAACACCAGCGACGCCACCATCGCCGCGAACATGCGCAGCGAAGTGCGCAACGCATAATAGGGTAGGTTCCAATAATCGAGGTCGATGGCGGGTTCATCGGGCGCCGGCAGCGGCACGGCCATGCCGTGAAAACCCCGGACCACGGCGACGAGCGCGGATATGATCGCGAAAAACGCCAGAACGTCCCAATGGTTGGGCAAAGCCCGGCGTCCCACCGAGGCGATGTTCGTCATTCTGGACATCAGATTGATCCGGCTGGAGCGTAGACGACGATGGGCGGCGACTTCGGCAGCTTTGGGGAACCACAGAAGCGTAAGGCAAGGCAACAGAAAAATGGCGGCGAACACCATTTTCCGCGAGGAATCAACGATTCGTCGGCGAGGCGGCGGCCATAGTCCACGCGCGAGCAATGGCCGAGCGTTGTGACAATAAGACGACAGGGATTTTGCGTCGCGCGCCGCGACGATCGGCGCCGGCGAAACGCTGCTGACCGGCTGTGCGTCCGGCATCATGGACAGGGATCTGACAGGAGAATTCGTAGTGCCACGACAAGCAGCGATAGGGCTCATCGGCGGCATGAGTTGGGAAAGCTCAGCCGAATATTACCGGATCATCAATCAAGAAATACGCGACCGGCTCGGGGACGGCTGGAGTTGCACGGGCTCGAAGTTCTGATCCCCGGCGCCGAAGACCGGCGCGTCGTTCACGACATCATCTATCGCGAACTGGTCGCCGGTCAGGTCCTGCCGGCCTCGCGCGACGCCTATCGCGGCATCATCGCCCGCCTCGTCGCGCGTGGCGCCGAGGCGATCATTCTCGGCTGCACGGAAATCATGCTGCTGGTGTCGGACGCCGACAGCGCCGTGCCGCTGTTCGACACGACAAGGCTGCATGCGCTGGCCGCAGTCGAGCGGGCGCTGGCGACGGAGCGCGAATAGGACGCGCCGCGCGATCGCAGCTTGCGCGGCCTATTCTCCCGCCTGATCGGCCAACCGGCCGAGGCTCTCCTCGCGCCCGAGCACGGCGAGCACGTCGAATATGCCCGGCGAGGTCGCGCGGCCCGTTGTCGCAGCGCGCAGGGGCTGGGCGATCTGGCCGAGCTTGGCGCCATGCTCCAATGCATAGTCGCGCACCGCCGCCTCAGTTGTCGCCGAGGTCCAAGCGGTCAAGGCCCGCAGGCGCGGCAGCAAAGCGGCGAGATGCGCGCGGCCGCCATTGGCGATGATTTCGCGGGCGCGCTCGTCAAGGCCGAGCGGACGCGCGGCGAACAGAAAACCGGCGCCATCGAGGAGTTCGATCAGCGTCTTGGCGCGCTCCTTGAGACCGGGCATCGCCGCGGCGAGGCGGGCGCACAAGGCAGGATCGCTCTCCAGCCGCGCAGCGATCTCGGGGCCGCCCGGCAGATAGGGCAGGCTGTCGAGCAGCGCCTTGAGCAACTCGCCGTCCGGCATCGCGCGCATGAAATGGCCGTTGATATTCTCCAGCTTGACGAAATCGAAGCGCGAGGGCGAACGGCCAATGGCGGGCAGGTCGAAAGCGGCGATCATCTCTTCGGTCGAGAAGAATTCGCGGTCGCCCTGGCTCCAGCCGAGGCGCACCAGATAATTGCGCAGGGCGGCAGGGAGATAGCCGAGCGCGCGATAGGCGTCGACGCCGAGCGCGCCATGACGCTTGGAGAGCTTGGCGCCGTCCGGCCCGTGGATCAGCGGAATATGCGCCATCACGGGCACGTCCCAGCGCAGCGCCTGATAGATCTGCATCTGCCGCGCGGCATTGGTCAGGTGGTCGTCGCCGCGAATGATATGGGTGACGCCCATGTCGTGATCGTCGACGACGACCGCGAGCATGTAGGTGGGGTTGCCGTCCGAGCGCAGAAGGACGAGATCGTCGAGCTCCTTGTTGGCGAAGACGACCTTGCCCTGCACTTTATCTTCGACGATGGTCTCGCCGTCCTGGGCGGCGCGCAGGCGGATCACCGGCTTGACGCCGGGGGGCGCCTCGCTGGGGTCGCGGTCGCGCCAGCGCCCGTCGTAGCGCATCGGCTTGCCGGCGAGGCGCGCCTCGTTGCGCATCGTCTCCAGCTCTTCCTGGCTGGCATAGCAGCGATAGGCGCCGCCCGAGGCGATGAGGCTTTCAGCGACTTCGCGGTGGCGCGCCACGCGCTCGAACTGGCTGACCGCCTCGCCATCCCAGGTGAGGCCGAGCCATTTGAGGCCGTCGATGATCGCGTCGACCGCCGGTTCGGTCGAGCGCTCACGATCCGTGTCTTCGATGCGCAAAAGGAACGTGCCGCCGAAACGGCGCGCGTAGAGCCAGTTGAACAAAGCCGTCCGGGCCCCGCCGATATGGAGGAAGCCGGTGGGGGAAGGCGCAAAACGCGTCACCACTGAGGTCATGAGCTGCTGGGGTTCTTTCGGTGAAAGGGGATGAACGCGTGGGTTCTTCGGCTGGCCTCTAGCCAGCTTCGCGCGCCGCTGTATCATATGGCGGGCGCGGCGCCAAAGGGCTGGGGCGCATGAAAATCGCGGGGCAGACAGGCGTTTTGGCGGGCGCGGCGGCGGGCGTCGCCCGCGCGGCCGCCTGGGCGCCCGACTGGCGCAAGCTTCTGTCGGCCGCGATCGCCAGGGAGATCGCCGAGCGCCGATTCTTTCTGTGGATTCCGGTCGCGGCGATGGCGGGCGTCAGCCTCAATATCGCGGCCGATCGCGAGCCGGTTCTGTGGCTGCCGGCGCTGATCGCGCTGCTGACCGGCGCGCTCGCTTTCGCCGCGCGCCGCCGGCGTCTGGTTTTTGCCGCACTGGTCGGCGCCTGCGCACTTTCCTCAGGCTTTCTCGCGATGGGCCTGCGCACCGCCCTCGTCGCCGCGCCCGTGCTCGACCATATCCGCATCGTCAAGCTGAAAGGTTTCGTCGAGGAAATCGACTTCCGCACGGTCGGCGCGCGGCTCCTCCTTCGGGTGGATGATCCCGGCGACATGCCCGCGAGCATGGCGCCGCGACGGGTGCGCGTCACCACCCGTAAGGCGCCTGACGTCGCGGCCGGCGATTATGTCGCCTTGACCGCCCGCCTGCTGCCGCCTTCGCATGCGTCGCTGCCGGGCGGCTATGATTTCGCGCGCGACGCTTATTTCGCTGGCGTCGGGGCCGTCGGCTCGACGCTCGGCGCGGTGACGCCAGCTACGCCGCCCGGCGACGCGCCGCTCGCCTTGCGCTTTGGCGCCGCCATCGATCACGCCCGCAACGCGCTCGCCGCGCGGGTCGATAAGATCATCGGCGGCGACGAAGGCGCCATCGCCGCCGCGATGGTGACCGGCAAGCGCGATTTCCTCTCCAATGACGCCAAGGACCTCATTCGCGAAGCCGGCATTTTCCACATCATCACCATTTCGGGCGTGCAGATGACTTTGGTCGCCGGCATTTTTTTCTGGACGACGCGCCGCCTGCTCGCTTTGTCGCCGACGCTCGCGCTACGCTATCCCATCAAGAAATGGGCGGCGGCGATCGCCATCGTTGGAGCGATCGCCTATGATGTCTGCACCGGATCGCGCGTGGGCACCGAGCGGGCGCTGATCATGACGCTGATCGTGCTCGGCGCCGTCATCGTCGACCGCCGAGCGCTGACGATGCGCAATCTCGGCCTCGCCATCATCGCGATCGTCGCGCTGGAGCCGGAGGCGATCCTCGGCGTCAGCTTCCAGCTTTCTTTCGCCGCGGTCGGCGCGCTGGTGGCGGTGTTGGAGGCCCGTCTGGCGCGGCAGGAAATATCGGGCGATCCTTTCCTGGCCTCGCCGCGCCCGCCCAAGCGCGGCGGGCTGATGCTTCATCTCGTCGACAAGCCGATCGGGCTGATCGTCGCCACGCTTTGCGCGACCAGCGCCACCGCTTCCTTCATGGCCTATCATTTCCATGATCTCAGCCCCTATGTGCTGATCGGCAATCCGCTGACTCTGACCGTGATCGAATTCTTCGCGGTGCCCGGCGCATTGATCGGGACGGCGCTCTATCCACTCGGCCTCGACGCGCCGGTCTGGCTTTATGTCGGCGCCGGCATCAAATTCATTCTCTGGGTGGCGCGCCACATCGCCGAGGCGCCCGGCTCGACGGTGCATTTGCGCGCCTTCGCGCCCTATGCGCTGCCCTTTCTCAGCCTCGCGGTGATCTCGGCGCTCATCTGGCGGAGCTGGCTGCTGCGCGCCACCGCCATTCCCTTCGCGTTGATCGGCCTCATCGGCGCGGTGAGCGGCCCGCGCTATGACGTCATCATCGCGCCGAGCGGCGAGCAGACGGCTGTGCGCGACGCCGACGGGCGGCTTGCCATCATCGGCAAACGCTTCAACGCTTTCGCCGCCGAACAATGGCTGTCGGCCGACGGCGACGGGCGCGAGGCCGCCGAGGCGCGCGACAACGTCTCGCCCTGCGACCGCTATGGCTGCGTCGGCGCACTGCCCGAGGGCGAAACGCTCGCCTTCGTCGAGGACCGGATGGCCTTCGAGGAGGATTGCGGGCGGGCGGATGTCGTCGTCAGCGCGCTGACCGCGCCGGCTGGATGCAAGGCCGCTGAAGTGTTCGACGAGCGGCGCCTCGCCGAGACCGGCGCTGTCGGCCTCACCTGGACCGGCGACGGCTTCACGCTGGCGACCGACCGCGCCCAGCTCGAGGATCGTCCATGGTCGCCTGCGCCCAAGCGGGCGCACAGCGACCGCATCGAACGGCCTGGCAAGAGCAGCGCCAGCCACGCCGATCCCGCCGATCCGATCGCTGAACCACTATCGCCATAAGCAAGAACTCTGTTGCATTGGCGTCAATCCGAAGTCCGCACGAACGTCAGGCCGCCTCGGGCTGACAATCATCGCTGATTCCGTCAAATGGATGCTGACGCGAAACGCTTGACGCGATGCGGGGCTGCGCGCGGGTGCGCGGGTCGTCGAAATCGAAATTGTCTGCTCGGATGCGCAAGAACATCGTCGGCGCGTCGAAACGCGGCCGGGCGAAATTCCCGGCCTGATCTTGCCAGACTGGGAGAGGACGATCGGGCGCGACTTTCGCCCTGGGACCGCGAACACATCGTTATCGACCGTGCGGGACGACCGGTCGGCGAATGTGTCACGCTCATCCGCTCTCTCTTGTGAGACTTGACGAAGCGCTTGGAAGCGAGATCGCGGCGCCGGTCCCCACAGCAAAAAGGCGCTCCAGGGAGCGCCCATTCGTTCAAGCCGTCGTCGAAGCGCAGAAAGCGCTGGGCGATCACTTGATCTTGGTTTCCTTGAACTCGACGTGCTTGCGCGCGACCGGGTCATATTTGGTGAAGGTGAACTTTTCCGTCTTGGTGCGGGCGTTCTTCTTGGTCACGTAAAAGAAGCCGGTGTCGGCGCTCGACAGCAGTTTGATCTTGATAGAGGCGGCCTTGGCCATGGTCTTTGATCCGTCTAACTCGGCGCCCAAGGCGCGGGGGGTGTCTTGAAAAATCGGAAGCCGCCATCCGGCAAGCGGCTGGCGGCGTTTGGCGGCAACATAGTCAGGGAGAGCAGGAAGTCAAGAAAATCGACGTCTCGATCGCAAACGGCGGCCGCGGGCCGGTGGCGGGCCGCCGGCGTGCCTGCCGGCGTTCGGCGGAGATCGAAACGGCAATGGCGCGGATTTGATCCGCGTCTGCGCGGCTGCCTATAGAATAGGCGGGAGTAAATATTTGCGGCTGCTGACTGTTAACCCTTGAGTAACCTTCGCGCGCAAGGTTACAAATTGGCAGGTTGCGTGAGTCGTCAAGCGTTCGCGATAGCTCGTGAGATGCTTCAAATGATGAATGCCGACGCAGCCCTTGGTCTCTCCGGCTTTCTTGAATGGTCAGAGCCGGTCATCTTCGACCGGCTGGTCGAAGCCTATCAAGCCCATCTTGGCCGCGGGCCGGAGGCCCGTAAGATCGCTCGATTGCATACGCGCACCTGGCGGGCGCTGATCATCGGCGACATGCCCAAATATGATGCTCTGCGCTGGGATCTGGTCGAGGCGCTCGACGAAAGTCCGCTCGATCTGGACGATCTCGCCGACGCCGACGCGCAAATCCTGATCGAGCTTCTCGATATCGTGATGACGCGCTACCAACGCTCGATGCGCACCGCCAAGGGCTATCATCTCGCCTTGATCGCTTTGGCGGGCCGTCTCGCGCCGCCCTTGCGCGCGGCCTGATCGCTAAAGCTCCTCGCGAACCCAGCGCTTGTGGCGCTCGTGGTAGAAAGGGCGCGCGCGAAAACGGCTCATCCCCGACTGCGCGGCGGCGGCCAGCTCCGCCAGAACGACGCGGGTGATGATCGGCATGTCAAGTTTGGTCGCTTCTTCGAGCGGCGTCCAGACAAGCTCGACGAGCTCAGCTTCGGCATGGACGACATCAGGCGTCCGATGGGCGATCAGCGCCGCGTCGGCGACAAAAAACCGGGTGTCGAAGCGCTTGGGGCGGCGCGGCGGCGTGATCGCGCGCGCGATGAAATCAAGGCTGTCGAGCGCGGGAAAGACGCCGGTGGCGGCAAAGCGCGCCCAGGCGCCGTCAGGAGCGGCCCCCGGCGGGCCATGATCCTTCACGCCGAGGGCGAGGCCGGTTTCCTCAAAAGTCTCGCGGATCGCCGCCAGCGCCAGCGCGCGGGCGAAAGCGGGCGAGGGGCGCTTGGCGCCCACATTGAGCTTTTCCTCGACGATCGCATCGAGCGGGCCGGCGATGCTCATCTGGCGATCGCAGGCTTCGATGCGCCCTCCGGGAAAAACGAACTTGCCCGGCATGAATTTATGCCCGGTATGGCGTCGGCCCAGCAGCACGCGCGGCGCCGCGCCGGAACGATCAATGAGGATCAGGGTCGCCGCGTCGCGCGGGCGCACGTTGGGCGATTTGCGCAACCGCGCCTCGGTCTGCAGCGCTTCGGTCAGTTCGGGCGGGATCGGGCTGTTCACGGCGCGTCTGTCTCTTGGCCACCGAACCCATGCATGCGCAGCGCCCATTGATAACCGACCAGTGCGCCTTTGACCCGCGGCAACAGCAACAGAGAAAGAATGAAGGTCAGCCATATCCAGACGATCGCGCCAAGCCACATCGGCGATTGCGGCCAGGCCTCCTCAGCGGCCAGCACGCCCGCCACCACAATATGGCCGACGATCAGCATCGTAATATAGGGCGGCGCGTCGTCGGCGCGCTGATGATGCAGGTCCTCGCCGCACACCGGACAGGCGTCGACGACTTTCAGATAAGCGCGAAACAGACGTCCCTTGCCGCAATTGGGACAACGCCCGATGAACCCGCGCCGAACGGCGCTGCCGAGGTCGCGGGGCGCCGTGCGATCGTTGGCGGTGGGATAAGAGATTTGCGTCATCGTCTGGCTCCGCTCCTCGCCCGCGTTCGCTTGGCGGCCTCGGGGCCTTTGCGCGCGGCTTTTCCAGCGCCCCCGTGCGAAAGCATTTCAAAGCGCAAAGCCCCGGCGAAAGGCGCCGCCTCGACGAGCTTCACCTCGACCTTGTCGCCAAGGCGAAAGGTCTCGCCGGTGCGAGAGCCGACCAACGCGCGCGAGGCTTCATCGAAGCGGAAATAATCGGCGCCGAGCGTCGCGGCGGGGATGAAGCCGTCGGCGCCTGTCAGCGCGAGGCGAACGAACAGGCCGACGCGGGTGACGCCGCCGATCCGCGCTTCGAAACTCGCGCCGATCTTGTCGCTCATATGCGTGGCGATCAAGCGGTCGGCGGTCTCGCGTTCGGCCGCCATGGCGCGTCGTTCCGCGCCGGAAATGCGCTGGGCGATATCGGCGAGATCCTTGACGCTCATATCCGGCTGGCCGCCGGGCCCGAGGTTCAAGGCGCGGATCAGCGCGCGATGGACGATGAGGTCGGCGTAGCGGCGAATGGGCGAAGTGAAATGCGCGTAGCGCCGCAGGTTCAAGCCGAAATGGCCGTAGTTCTCGTTGGTGTATTCGGCCTGCGCCTGCGAGCGCAGCACCACTTCATTCACCAAAGCCTCGGAAGCATCGCCCTTCACGCGCCCGAGAATGCCATTGAAATGCGCCGGGCGCACGCGCTCGCCCTTGGCGAATTTGACGCCGATAGTGGCGAGAAATTCGCTGAGGTCATTCAGCTTTTCGACGCTCGGCGCGTCATGGGCGCGATAGATCAGATGGGCCTTCGCCGCCTCCAAGGATTCGGCCGCCGCGACATTGGCGAGGATCATGAATTCCTCGATCAAGCGATGCGCGTCGAGCCGCTCGGGCCAGCGCACGCCTTTGAGCGACCCGTCGGCATTGAGCACAAGCTTGCGCTCGGGCAGGTCGAGATCGAGCGGGCTGCGTTGCGCGCGCTCGATCTTCATCGCCGCATAGGCGGCGTAAAGAGGCTTCAGCGTGGTCTCCAACAGCGGCGCCGTCGTCGCATCCGGGGCTCCGTCGATCGCGCGCTGCGCCTGCTCGTAGCTGAGCTTGGCGTGCGAGCGCATCATGATGCGGTGGAACGTATGTTTGCGCTTGCGGCCGTCCTTGCCGATCGCCATGCGCACGGCGAGCGCCGGCCGGTCTTCATCCGGGCGGAGCGAGCACAAATCGTTAGAGATGCGCTCGGGCAGCATCGGTACCACGCGGTCGGGGAAATAGACTGAATTGCCGCGCTCGAGCGCCTCCCTGTCGAGCGTAGAGGCGGGCCGCACATAATGCGCGACATCGGCGATCGCGACCGTCAGGATGAAGCCGCCCATATTTTCGGCGTCGCCGTCCGGCGCCGCATGGACCGCGTCGTCATGGTCCTTGGCGTCGGGAGGATCGATGGTGACGAGCGGCAGGTCGCGCCAGTCCTCGCGATGATCCATGCTGGCTGGCCGCGCGCTTGCCGCCTCGTGCAGCGCCGCGGGCGAGAAAACATCGGGAATGCCATGCGTCGTAATCGCGATCAGGCTGATCGCGCGCTCAGATTTGATCGCGCCGAGACGCTCGACGACGCGCGCGGTCGGCAGGCCGAAGCGGCCCTCGCGGAGCGTCTCCAATGCGACGAGATCGCCCTCGGCGGCGCCGCCGGACATGCCCGCCGGCACGAAGATTTCGCGCGGCGCGCCACGCTTTTCGACGGGCAGGGCGCGGCCGCCGCCGCTCTCCAATTCGCGGTAGATTCCGAGGGTGCGCGCCTTGGCCTTGTCGAGAATTTTGACGACCCGCCCGCTATAGGCGGGGTCGCGTGGCGCGGCTTCGGCGTCGAATTCGACGCGCAGCAACACGCGTGCGCCAAGGCCCGGCGCGAGGCCGCCGTCGCGTTTGCCGCGAGAGCGCCGCACCAGGATGCGCGGCGCCTCGCCGTCTTCGCTCCACTCGACCGGCTTGGCGATCAATTCGCCGTCACGGTCGCGTTCGAAGATATCGGCCAGCGTGAGGGCAGGCAGCCGGCCCTGTCGCTGCAAAGTCTTGCGGCCGCGCCTGATGGCGCCGTCGGTCTCAAGGTCTTTGATCAGCAGTTTCAGGTCGGTTTTCTCGGCGCCGGGGACGCCGAAGGCGCGTGCGATCTCCCGTTTTGTGATGCGCACTGGCGGTTTGCGCCCGTCGGGCGTGGCCTCGCCGCCGATATAAGCGAGCAGTTCGTCACGTGAGGGAAGGGCGCCGGCGCGGTTTCGTCCGCGCGTCGTTTTCGCGCGAACAGGGCGCGCGGTTTTCATTTTTTTAGACAATTGGTCTTCTTTGGAAATTGATAGTTGGGATCGACGACGAAAGCGTCGCCTCCCCGCCATATATCATGGCGCGGGTCTTCAGATGCAAGCCCGCCTGTCCGGATACGATATGACGGGCCTCCCGGGCAGGCGACGCTTTCATCCGCTCAGACGCTCAAATCCATTTTCTCACCTTGAGCAGCGTAAACAGCCGGAACGGCGCGATCTGACGCTTTTCGACGAGTTCGGCGTCCTTGCGGCTGGCGAGCCAGTCGCCGACGGCGGCGTAAGGAAATTGCGGATGCCAGCCGAGCCACGCCGCCGATTGCTCCATCGCCGCTTCGGCGCGCGCCCGTAGGCCGCCCTCGGCGGAAAAATGGTTCATCAGCACCATCTGGCCGCCCGGACGCAGAACGCGCCACATTTCGTCGAGAACCCTGGCGGGCGAAGGGACGACGCTCATCACATACGGCGCCAGCGCCACGTCAAACCGCGCATCGGGAAATTCGAGCGCGCCCGCATCCATGATATGGAGCGCTTTGACCTGCCTGAGCGCGTTTTTTGCGACGCGTTCGCGCGCCAGCTTCAACATTGGCGCGCTGAGATCAATGCCGGTAACGCGCAGGTTTTTGGGCAACAGGCCGAGTTCGAGGCCGGTGCCGACGCCGACGACCAGCACTTCGCCATCGGGGCCCGCCGCTTCAGCCGCCGCCGCGGCGGCGGCCGACCGGCCGGGATGGAAGGGCAGGTCAAAAATCAGATCGTAGATGGGCGCCCAACGGCTATAGGCCGATGCGGAGGCGCGCTTGGCCACAAGTTCCGGTCTTGCGGTTCCCGGCATAACGCGACTCCCTCCACCAGGGCGCCTGCAGGAATTATGCGCCCTTGACGTCGCTCGGCAGCCCAGAATTGCACCAAGCCGCCGTCACATTCAAGCTGGCCGGAAACGCCGGCCGCCCTCGCTCCGTTCCGTCAGGCTTTTCGTCTCGCTTTCGCGGACGGCTTTTTGACCGGTTTTGCTTTCGCCTTAGGGGCCGGCTTCGCCGCGCCAATGCTCGACTTGGGCTTTGCGTCGGACTTGGGCTTCGCGTCGGACTTGGGCTTGGCGTCGGATTTGGGCTTGGCGTCCGGCTTGAACGGCGGCTTGCTGTTGCTGGCGGCCTTCTTCGCCGCGGCCGCCTTGGCCGGCGCCTTGCGGGCCGGCTTGCCGCGGGCGCCGGAAGGCCGGCCTTCGCGCTCCTCGATCAGGTCGATCGCTTCGCCCAGCGAAATATCGTCCGGCGAGACCGATTTCGGGATGGTCGCGTTGACCTTGCCCCAATTGACATAGGCGCCGAACCGTCCCGGCCGCACCGATACGGGCCCGCCCTTGGGATGTTCGCCAAGCAGACGGCCGCCGCCGACCCCGCCGCCGGCGGCTTTGGCGGCCAGCGCGGCGACTGCGTCATCGAGCGTCAGCGCCTCAATGTTCGTTCCCTTGGGCAGGGTCGCATTGATCTTGCCGTGATTGACATAGGCGCCGAAGCGTCCCTCTTTCACGCTGACGGCGCCGCCCAGTGTCGGATGATCGCCGAGCGCGCGGCCGGAGCCGGCGCCGAAGCGCCGCCCGCCCGCGCCGCTTTCCTTGGCGACGATGAGATCGATGGCGCGATTGCCGCCGATCTCAAGAACGTCTTCATCCTTGCCGAGATTGGCGTAGGTCTTGGCGTGCTGGACATAGGCGCCGTAGCGGCCGATACCGGCGAGGATCGGCTCGCCGCTGGTGGGATGGCGCGCCACTTCGCGCGGCAACGACAACAAAGCCAAGGCTTTTTCAAGCGTTACATCCGACGGCGTCAATCCCTTTGGCAGCGAACACCGTTTGGGTTTTTCGCCTTCGCCCTGCTGTACGTAATCGCCAAAGCGCCCGCTGCGCAACGTGATTTCCTCGCCCGTCGCGGGATCCTGGCCGAGCACGCGAACGCCGGGTCGTTCGCCTTCTACGCCTTTGGCCTGGTCCTGTCCGGTCGGCGAGAGGACGCGGGTGAATTTGCATTCGGGATAGTTCGAGCAGCCGATGAAGGCGCCGAACTTGCCGAGCTTGAGCGATAATTGCCCCTTGTTGCACAGGGGGCAGAGACGCGCGTCGGCGCCGTCCTCGCGGGCCGGGAAAATATGGGGCCCAAGCAATTCATTAAGGCTGTCGAGCACCTGGGTCGTGCGCAGTTCCTTGGTGCCGCCGATCGCGGCGGAGAAGTCGCGCCAGAAGTCGCGCAGCAAATCCTTCCAGTCGATTTCACTGTTGGAGACCTTGTCGAGTTTCTCTTCGAGATCGGCGGTGAAATCATAGCCGACATATCTGGTGAAAAAGGATTCGAGGAAGGCGGTGACGAGCCGTCCCTTGTCTTCCGGGAACAGTCGTTTCTTCTCGAGCCTGACATAGTCGCGGTCGCGCAACACGGCGAGCGTCGAGGCATAGGTCGAGGGACGGCCGATGCCAAGCTCCTCCATGCGTTTGACCAGCGTCGCCTCGGTGAAGCGCGGCGGAGGCTCGGTGAAATGCTGCGACGCTTCGATACGCTCCTTGGCGAGCGCCTCGCCCGCTTTCATCGCGGGCAGGCGGCCCGATTCCTCATCCTCTTCGTCGTCGCGCCCTTCCTGATAGAGGGCGAGGAAGCCATCGAAACGCACGACCTGTCCGGTCGCGCGAAATTCGAGGCGCCGCGCGCCGGCGGCGGCGAGAATGTCGACGCTGGTGCGTTCGAGCTCAGCGCTCTCCATCTGGCTGGCGATGGTGCGGGTCCAGATCAATTCGTAAAGCTTGGCCTGATCGCCTTCGAGATGGCGGGCGACTTCACGCGGCCGGCGGGAAAGGTCGGTCGGCCGGATCGCCTCATGCGCTTCCTGGGCGTTCTTGGCTTTGACGGTGTATTTGCGCGGAACGCCTGGAACATATTTGGCGCCGAAATCCTTGCCGATCACCTGGCGCGCGCCTTCGATCGCCTCGGGGGCGAGGTCGACGCCGTCGGTGCGCATGTAGGTAATGAGCCCGGCGAGGCCTTCGCCGAGGTCGACGCCCTCGTACAGACGCTGCGCGATCTGCATCGTGCGCGCCGGCGCGAGGCCGAGTTTGCGCGAAGCTTCCTGCTGCAAGGTGGAGGTGGTGAAGGGCGGGTAGGGATGCCGCTTGGCGGGCTTCGATTCGACTTCCGTTACCGAGAATTTGGCGGCTTCCAGCGCCACTTTGAAATCTTCCGCCTCCTTGCCGGAGCCGATATCGAGGCGGTTGATCTTCTTGCCGTCGGCGCCGACGAGCCGCGCGGTGAAGGGCGCATTCGCCGCCGTCTTCAGATGTGCGAGGATCGACCAATATTCGCGTTTGACGAATTTCTCGATTTCGAGTTCGCGGTCGCAGACGATGCGCAGCGCCACCGATTGCACGCGCCCCGCCGAGCGCGCGCCGGGAAGCTTGCGCCATAGCACTGGCGAAAGATTGAAGCCGACGAGATAGTCGAGCGCGCGCCGCGCGAGATAGGCGTCGACGAGAGCGGCGTCGATCTCGCGGGGATGACGCATCGCGTCGATGACGGCTTCCTTGGTCACCGCGTTGAAGACCACCCGGTCGACGCGCTTGTCCTTCAGGACTCGTTTGGCTTTCAGGATTTCGTAGATATGCCAGGAGATCGCTTCGCCTTCGCGATCCGGGTCGGTCGCGAGAATCACGCGGTCGGCGTCTTTGACCGCCGCCGCAATGTCGGAGAGGCGCTTGGCCGCCTTGCCGTCGACTTCCCACAGCATGGCGAAATCATTGTCCGGATCGACCGAGCCGTCCTTGGGCGGCAGGTCGCGAACATGGCCGAACGAGGCGTAGACGTCGTAATCCTTGCCCAGATATCTGTTGATTGTCTTGGCCTTGGACGGCGATTCGACGATCACGACCTTCATGCGAAATTATCCTCGGACGCGGTTGGCGTTTACCTTGAAAGGGCGCTCGGCCGCGAAAATGCCTTGACCCCGGGGGGCCGAACAGGGCGCGGAAAATGGTGGAGCGCGGGCCGCGTGTCAAATGGTGGGCAAAGCGAGGGCGTCAAGGGCTTCGCCCAAAGGCGCGCCGTCTTGCCCCTTCGCGAGCGAGGGCCTATAGGCTTTGTCTCTGATGCAAGCCACGCTGCAAAAGCCGATTTTCTCGCAACGCCATCTGCTCGGCATCGAAGGTCTGTCGTCCCTGGAAATCGTCGCTCTGCTCGATCTGGCGGACTCCGCCGTTGAGATTTCGCGACAGGTCGAGAAGAAGCGCACGACGCTGCGCGGGCGCACACAGATCAACCTGTTCTTCGAAGTCTCGACCCGGACGCAATCCTCGTTCGAACTCGCCGGCAAGCGGCTCGGCGCCGATGTGATGAACATGTCGACCGCCAATTCCAGCGTCAAAAAGGGCGAGACGCTGATCGACACGGCGGCAACGCTCAACGCCATGCGGCCCGACATTATCGTGGTGCGCCATCACCAGGCGGGCGCCGTCCATCTGCTCGCGCGCAAGGTCGATTGCTCGGTCATCAACGCCGGCGACGGCGCCCATGAGCATCCGACCCAGGCTCTCCTCGACGCGTTGACGATCCGCCGCAACAAGGGGCGCATCGAGGGGCTGGTCGTGGCGATTTGCGGCGACATATTGCACTCGCGCGTCGCGCGCTCGAACATTCTGCTGCTGGGCGCCTTGGGGGCGCGCGTGCGCGTCGTCGGCCCTTCGACGCTGCTGCCGCCGGGTATCGAGCATATGGGTGTCGAAGTGTTCCGCGACATGCGCGCCGGGCTGGCCGGCGCCGATATTGTGATGATGTTGCGTCTGCAGCGCGAGCGCATGAACGGCGCCTTTGTGCCTTCGACCAAGGAATATTTCCGCTATTTCGGGCTCGATGAGGAGAAGTTGCGCTGGGCCAAGCCCGACGCTTTGGTCATGCATCCTGGCCCGATGAATCGCGGCGTCGAGATCGATTCCCTCGTTGCCGACGGCGCTCAGTCGCTGATCCGCGAACAGGTCGAGATGGGCGTGGCCGTGCGCATGGCGGTGCTTGAGGCGCTGGCGCAGCATTTGCCGAACGGGTGAGGCGCGGACGGGCGCCGCGACTAACGATCTAAGAACGCGTTCCTTATCGAAAGCGCACTTTTCTCAGAGTCCGAGATATTTACGTAAGGCAATCATGACCTCGGCCATCAGAGGCGGCTTGATCCGTCCGAGCGGCTCGGCGTGGTGGGCTTCGATCGTGGCAATTTTACAAGGCCGGATCACGGATGGCGCTGGCAATCCCGCTTCGCCATAGCGTTTGCCAAGCGACACATCGCCGGGCCACGCCCGGTTTTCGACGCTCGTGATCATTGCTACCCACAACAGCTCTTCGCTTTCGCCGATGCCGCCAGCAGACACGACGAGCGCCGGTCGATGTTGGCGCGTCGAACGATTCGTGTAGGGGAATGGTACCCGAACCATATCGCCTTGTTTAAAGCTTGGCATAAGCCTTCCGATCGGCGTCACTATCCCATTCGGTGAAGGGGCCGAATGGATCGTCGATCGGCTCGGCTCGCGCTTTCATAAGGATCGCCCATCCATTTTCAATGACGTAAGCCAACTCATCGCCTCCCCTAAGCCGGAGCGCGGCTCGGACGGGCTGCGGAATCGTCGTTTGACCTTTAGTGGTCAACTTGCTGGTGATCATGCGAGTCTCGTAAGGATTTTCCTTACAAGGAATTTTCTTTCCGGAACGCAAGCTGATTCGGATTGCCGCAGTGTCGCTTAGCCGTTGCTGTCGACCAGCCGGAACGATTCTTGATCGAGTCTTTATATATATATAGGCGCCGAATCACGCGTTGAAATCGAGCACCACTTTGCAGGCCTGTCCGGCGTTCAATGCGGCGAAGCCCTTCTCATATTCCGCCATCGGCAGGCGATGGGTGATCACCGGCGTCACATCGAGCCCGCTTTGCAGCATGGCGAGCATCTTGTACCAGGTCTCATACATTTCGCGGCCATAGATGCCCTTGAGCGTCAGGCCTTTGAAAATGACTTGGTTCCAGTCGATCGCCGCCTCGTCGGCGAGGATGCCGAGCAGGGCGACCTTGGCGCCATTGTTCATCGAGCCGATCATGTCGCGCAAAGCCCTTGGATTGCCCGACATTTCAAGCCCGACGTCGAAGCCCTCGTGCATGTCGATCTCGTCCATCACTGCTCGAAGCGTCTGACGATCGGCGCGTACGGCGCGGGTGGCGCCCATTTTCCTGGCCAAATCCAGACGATAATCATTGACGTCGGTGATGACGATATTGCGGGCGCCGACATGGCGGCAGATGGCGATCGCCATCAGGCCAATCGGACCCGCGCCGGTGATCAGCACATCCTCGCCGACCAGATCGAACGACAAAGCGGTGTGCACGGCATTGCCGAGCGGATCGAGGATGGCGGCGATTTCGTCGGGGATCGAGTCCGGGATGAGATAGGCGTTGGAGGCGGGGATGGCGACGTAATCGGCGAAGGCGCCCGGTCGATTGACGCCAACGCCGAGAGTATTGCGGCAGAGATGGCCGCGCCCGGCGCGGCAATTGCGGCAGAAGCCGCAGACGATATGCCCCTCGCCGGAAACGCGCTGGCCGACCTTCAGCGCCGTTACGTCGCGGCCAACCGCTTCGATCACGCCGAGATATTCGTGGCCGACCACCATTGGCACAGGAATCGTGCGCGCCGCCCATTTGTCCCAATTGTAAATATGAAGATCGGTGCCACAGATCGCAGCTTTCTTCACCTTGATCAGCACGTCGTTCGGGCCGAATTCGGGTCGCGGCGTCTCCTCTCGCCAAAGGCCGCGCTCTGACTTTGCTTTGACCAGTGATTTCATGGCGCGAATTCTTCCTTGGAGCGGCGGCGGTCAGGGGATGAGGCCGACCGCGTGACCAGCCGAAGCGAAAGCGGCGATGGCGCGGTCGAGATCAGCGAGCGAATGGGCGGCGTTCATCTGGGTTCGTATCCGCGCCTTGCCGTGCGGCACGACCGGATAGGAAAAGGCGGTGACATAGACGCCGCGCCGCTGCAATTCACCCGCCAGCCGCGCCGCCGCCGCCGCATCGCCGATCATCACCGGGATGATCGGGTGTTCGCCCGGCGTCAGCGAGAAGCCTGCCGCCGTCAAGCCCTTGCGGAAATAGGCGGCGTTGCGGGTGAGGTTTTCGCGTAAGTCCGCCGATGTCGCGACCAGTTCGAGCGCCTCGATCGTCGCCGCCGTGATCGAGGGGGCGAGCGCGTTGGAGAAGAGATAGGGCCGCGCGCGTTGGCGCAGAAGATCGACAAATGGCTTAGGTCCAGCGATATAGCCGCCCGAGGCGCCGCCCAGGGCCTTGCCCAAAGTCCCGCTGATCAGATGTACGCGCCCTTCGACGCCGCAACGCTCCGGCGTTCCCGCGCCGCGCGCGCCGATGAAGCCGACTGCATGGCTGTCGTCGACCATGACGAGCGCATCATGCCGTTCGGCGATGTCGCAGATCGCGGCGAGATTGGCGATGATGCCGTCCATTGAGAAAACGCCGTCGGTGACAATCAGCCGCGAACGCGCGTCTTTGGCTTCGATCAGCCGCGCCTCGAGCTCGCCCATGTCGTTGTTGGAATAGCGCAGGCGGCGCGCCTTGCAGAGCCTGACGCCGTCGATGATCGACGCATGGTTCAGCGCGTCGGAAATGATCGCGTCCTCGGCGCCGAGCAGCGCTTCGAACACGCCGCCGTTGGCGTCGAAACAAGAGGAGAAGAGGATCGCGTCATCCATGCGCAGAAACGCCGCGAGCTTCTGTTCCAGCGCCAGGTGAAGATCCTGCGTGCCGCAAATGAACCGCACCGACGCCATGCCGAAACCATGGCTGTCCAGCGCGGCTTTGGCGGCCGCGATCAGGCGGGGATGATCGGCGAGGCCAAGGTAGTTGTTGGCGCAAAGATTGAGGAGTTCGACGCCGCCGCTGTTGTGGCCGCCAGCGCCGGGCGGAACGTCTTCCGCGACGACGACGCTGCCACCCTGCGGCGAGGCGATCGCCCGCTCGCGTTTCCAGAGTCCGGCCTCGCGGATGGCGGCCAGTTCGGCGGCGGCGTGAACGAGGAGAGCGCGAGACATGAAAGTCCAGGTGGCCTGAGGGAAAGACGCGGACCAAACGACTAACACCTTAACCCGAAAATGGCCCGACAAGAATGCGGCGGCGGGTCTACAAATTCAATTTGGAAATGTTGATATGGTTGCGCTTCGTCCATGCGCAAGCTATCGGAGCCTTCGTGACCGACAATCGCCCTTGCGCCCTCATTAACGCCCGTCTCGTCGACCCAGCCTCGGGCGTGGAGACGAATGGCGGCGTTCTGATCATCGGCGGGCTCATCGCCGGGCTCGGCGGCGCGGTCACCGGGGATTCGGCGCCGGCGGAGTCGCGCATTGTCGATTGCGCCGGCGATGTCGTCGCGCCCGGCCTCATCGACATGCGCGCTTTCATCGGCGAGCCCGGGGCCGAGCATCGCGAGACGATCGCCACCGCCAGCGCCGCCGCGGCGGCGGGCGGGGTCACCACGGTGGTGGCGCGGCCCGACACCAGCCCGGCCGTCGACGAGCCGGCGGTGGTCGACTTCATCCTGCGTCGCGCCCGCGACACCGCCAAGGTCCGCATTCTGCCCTGCGCCGCCTTGACCAAGGGCCTTGAGGGGCGCGAGATCGCCGAGATCGGGTTGCTGGCGGAAGCCGGCGCGGTCGCTTTTTCCGATGGTCGCCGCTCCATCGCCAACGCCCAGGTGATGCGCCGCGCGCTGACCTATGCGCGCGATTTCGGCGCGCTCGTCATGCATGTTTGCGAGGATCGCGACCTGGTGGGCGAAGGCGTGATGGCCGAAGGCGAACGCGCAAGCCGGCTTGGCCTGCCGGGCGTGCCGCGCGAGGCGGAAACCATCATGCTCGACCGCGACCTCCGGCTGATCGGGCTGACCGGCGCGCGTTATCACGCCATGTTCGCAAGCAATTCGCTATCGGTTGCAGCGATGCGGCGGGCCAAGGAATCCGGCCTCGCCGTCACCTGCGGCGTGTCGATCAATCATCTGACGCTGAACGAGATCGACGTTGGAGATTACCGGACCTTCCTCAAGCTCAGCCCGCCGCTGCGGGCTGAGGAAGAACGGCTCACCTTGGTCGAGGCGCTGGCTGAGGGAACCATCGACGTCGTGGTTTCAGATCACGATCCGCAGGATGTCGAGACCAAGCGGCTGCCTTTCGCGGAGGCGGAAGCCGGCGCGATCGGCCTCGAGACGATGCTTTCGGCCAGCCTGCGGCTTGTGTCGGCGGGCCAGATCAGTCTGGCGCGCATGCTGCGGGCGATGTCGACGCGTCCGGCGGAAATTCTCGGGCTGCCGGGCGGCAGGCTCGCTCTGGGCGCGCGCGCCGATCTCATTCGCTTCGATCCCGACGAGCCCTATATTCTCGATCCCGCTACGCTGCATTCGCGCTGCCGCAATACGCCATTCGACGAAGCGCGGATGGAGGGGCGGGTGAAATTGACCCTTGTTGCCGGCAAGGTCGCGCACGAATAGTTTGTCGCCCATTCACCATGAATCCTCGGGGGGTCCGCCGGTGCATTTCGCCTTTTGGCCAGACGATTTCGTGAGTTTGGTTCTCGGCTATGCATGCGGCTCCGTTCCGTTCGGCCTTCTGCTGACGCGTTTGGCGGGAACGGCGGATTTGCGTTCGATCGGGTCGGGCAATATCGGCGCGACCAATGTGCTGCGCACGGGACGCAGGGATCTGGCCGCCGCGACATTGGTTCTCGACGCACTGAAGGGCACGGTCGCGGTCGTTCTCGCCCATTTCCTTTTTGGCGCCGAGGCGGCGCTCGTCGCCGCTATCGGCGCCTTTTTCGGTCATCTCTTTCCCGTCTGGATCGCGTTTCGTGGCGGCAAGGGCGTCGCGACGTTTCTGGGCTGTCTTATCGGAACCGCCTGGCCGGTGGCTTTGGTCTTCGCCCTCGCCTGGCTCGCCATCGCCGCGCTCACGCGCTATTCCTCGGCGGCGGCATTGGGGGCCAGCGTCCTTGCGCCTTTGGCGTTTTATCTCTGGCTGGGACGCCCCGACGCGGGGCTCGTCTTCGCGCTGCTCGCGGCGCTGCTCTGGATGAAGCATCGCGCCAATATCGAGCGCCTGTTGAACGGAACCGAGACGCGGATCGGACAGAGGAGTTGATTTTGGCTGCCGCGCCGCCGACGACCCGGCTCAAAGATTCCGAGCGCTTCGACTGGCTCCGCCTGATCCGCAGCGAGAACGTCGGCCCCCGCACTTTCCGCGCGTTGATCCGTAATTGCGGCAGCGCAGGCGCGGCGCTCAAGGCATTGCCGGATCTGGCGCGGCGCGGCGGCGCAGCCAAGCCGATCCGGCTCGCGACCGTGGAGGAAATCGAACGCGAACTGACGGCGGCCCGCCGGCTCGGCGTGCGCTTCGTCGCTTCGGGCGAGCCCGACTATCCCGCCGCGCTGCGCCAGATCGATTCCGCGCCGCCGATCCTCGCGTTGCGCGGCGCCGTCGAGATTTTGCGGCGGCCCGCGGTGGCGATCGTCGGTTCGCGCAACGCCTCGGGCGCCGGATTGACCATCGCCGAGCGCCTCGCGCGCGGGCTTGGCCGGGCCGGCTATGTCATCGTCTCGGGCCTGGCGCGCGGCATCGATCAGCGCGCCCATGCCGCTTCGCTGGAGATCGGCACGATCGCCGTTTTGGCTGGCGGCCACGCCAGAATCTATCCGCCGGAGGCGGCGCCGTTGCTCGGCCGCATCGCCGAGACCGGCGCGGTGATTTCTGAAATGCCGGTCGAATGGGAGCCGCGCGGCCGCGACTTTCCGCGCCGCAACCGGATCGTGTCGGGCATGGCGCTGGGAACGGTGATCGTCGAAGCCGCGCGCGGCTCCGGCTCGCTGATCACTGCGCGTTTGGCGGCCGAACAGAACAGAGAAGTCTTCGCTGTTCCCGGCTCGCCGCTCGATCGGCGGGCGGAGGGAACCAACGATCTATTGCGCGACGGCGCCAATCTCTGCGCCAGGGTCGAAGACGTTCTGGCCGTGCTTGACCCGTTGCGCGCGCGCGATCCGTTTTCGATATTGCGTGAGGGGCCGCAGGGTTCGCTTTGGGACGAGCAGGGCGTCGCCGGCGCCGATTTTTCTGCACCGTCACGTCCTGAGGCTGCCGGCGATTGTGCGCCGGCATCGCTTGACCTTGCGATGCCGAGCGACACGGGCTCGCTCCACGCACGCGTTCTCGAATTGTTGAGCCCTTCGCCGATCTCGCTCGACGCACTGGTTCGCGTCGCCGAGGCGCCGATCCAGGAGGTGCGGATTGTCCTGCTGGAGCTCGAACTGGCTGGCAGACTGGAATATTCCGGCGACGCCAGCGTGTCGTTGGCCGTGCCGGGCGAGCGCGAATAATAAGGTTTACGTCGATCTGGCGCCCGCCGCACCGATCGCAGCGAGGCGGTCGAGCGCGCCTTGCAGGATATAGGCGGCGGCCATCTGATCGACCACCGCGGCTCGCTTGGCGCGCGACACATCCTGCTCGATCAGCGATCGATTGACGGCGGCGGTCGACAGCCGCTCATCCCAGAAAGCGAATGGCGTGGCGCTCAAACCGCTAAAATTGCGCAGGAACGCGCGCGTCGCCTGCACCCTCGGGCCTTCGCTGCCATCCATGTTGAGCGGCAGGCCGACGATCAATGCGAAGACCTGATGGCGCGCGATTTCGGCGATCAATTGCCGCGCATCATTTGTGAACTTCTTGCGCTCGATGGTGAGAAGCGGCGTGCCGATGCGGCGTTCTACATCGGAAAGCGCGAGGCCGATCGTCTTCGTGCCGAGATCGACGCCGATCAATCGTGCGTGGCGCGGCAGCAGCGTCGCCAGCGTTTCCAGCGAGATCGGGGGGGATGCCATGGCGTCGCCCTAACATGGGCTGCGCGGCCGCGCCATATGTTGCAACGCGAAACCACGCGATGCTATAGGGGCCGGTATCGCCGATCTGGCGAGCCTTGGAGCGAATATGTCCGTCGATCAGGCCATCGTCCGCCGCATCGCGCAACTCGCGCGCATCGCGGTGAGCGACGAGGAAGTCCCTCATCTGGAGGGCGAACTCAACGCGATCCTGTCCTTTGTCGAAGAGCTCGGCGCGGTTGACGTGACTGACGTCGAGCCGATGACTTCGGTGATCCCGATGAAGCTGCCGATGCGCGCCGATGTGGTGACCGACGGCGAGATTGAAAGCCTGGTCCTCGCCAATGCGCCGCTCACCGAGGACGATTTCTTCCTGGTGCCCAAAGTTATCGAATGACGCGGGAAACGTCCACGCCGCCAACGCCCCATAGACGGATGCAACATTGAGCGATCCAACAGACCTGACGCTTGCCGAAGCGCGCGATGCGCTGGCCGCCGGGAAACTCTCGAGCCTCGAACTGACCAAAGCCTATCTCGCCGCAATGGAGCGCGCGCGGGCGCTGAACGCCTATATCGCGGAGACGCCGGATCAGGCGCTGGCCATGGCGCGCGCGAGTGACGCGCGCATCGCCAGGGGGGAAGCAGGACCGCTCGAAGGGCTGCCGATCGGCGTGAAGGATCTTTACGCGACGAAGGGCGTCCACACCCAGGCCTGCAGTCACATCCTCGACGGCTTCAGGCCGACCTATGAATCAACCGTCACTGCGCAGCTCTGGCGCGATGGGGCGGTGATGCTCGGCAAGCTCAACATGGACGAGTTCGCGATGGGCTCGTCGAACGAGACCTCCTATTACGGACCGGTCGCTTCGCCCTGGCTGCCGCCGAACTGGAGTGCGGCGCAGGGACGGGCGGCGCTCGCCGCCGACAAACGCGGCCTGCTGGTGCCCGGCGGATCATCGGGCGGTTCGGCTTCCGCCGTTTCGGCGCGGCTGTGCCTCGCCGCGACAGCGAGCGACACCGGCGGCTCGATCCGCCAGCCCGCCGCCTTCACCGGCATATGCGGGATCAAGCCGACCTATGGCCGCTGTTCGCGCTACGGCATGGTCGCCTTCGCTTCATCGCTCGATCAGGCCGGACCGCTCGCCCGCGATGTGCGCGACGCGGCGATCATGCTGCGGTCGATGGCGGGCCACGACCCCAAGGATTCCACTTGTTACGACGCGCCGGTGCCCGATTACGAGGCGGCGATCGGCCGTTCGGTCAAGGGGCTCAAGATCGGCGTGCCGAAAGAATATCGCCTCGACGGCATGAACGCGGAGATCGAGAAACTCTGGGCGCAAGGCGTCGAATGGCTGCGCGCCGCCGGCGCTGCAATCGTCGATATTTCGCTGCCCAATACGCGCCATGCGCTGCCTGCCTATTACATTGTCGCGCCGGCGGAGGCGTCGTCCAATCTCGCCCGCTATGACGGCGTGCGCTACGGCCTGCGCGAGCCGGCTGAGGATATCGCCGCGCTTTACGAAAAGACCCGCGCGGCGGGCTTCGGCCCGGAAGTGCGCCGCCGGGTGATGATCGGCACCTACGTGCTTTCGGCCGGCTATTACGACGCCTACTATGTGCGCGCTCAGAAAATCCGGACGTTGATCAAGCGCGATTTCGAAACGGTCTTCGCCGACGGCGTCGATGCGATTCTGACGCCGGCGACGCCATCGGCAGCGTTCGGCATTGGCGAGAAGGGCTCTGCCGATCCGGTCGAAATGTATCTCAACGACGTCTTCACGGTGACCGTCAATATGGCGGGCCTGCCGGGCCTGGTGGCGCCGGCAGGCCTCTCCGCCGAAGGCTTGCCGCTCGGCCTGCAACTGATCGGCCGGCCGTTCGACGAGGAGACATTGTTCGCGCTCGGCGCGGTGATGGAGCAATCTGCGGGGCGCATGGCGCTGCCGCAACCCTGGTGGGGATAGGCCCCGCACGGCGCGCGATCGCGCCGCGTTAAATTCTGGTCGGCCCAGCAAACAAAGGCATCAGGCATGTCCGCGCAGGCGCAGCATTCAAAATTTATCCAGGGCGCCACGGGCGACTGGGAAATCATCGTCGGGCTCGAAGTCCATGCACAGGTGACGTCGCGCTCGAAGCTGTTCTCCGGGGCTTCCACCGCCTTCGGCGCGCCGCCCAATTCGCATGTGTCGCTGGTCGACGCCGCCATGCCCGGCATGCTGCCGGTCATCAATGCCGAATGCGTCGCGCAGGCGGTGCGCACCGGCCTCGGCCTCAAGGCGAAGATCAACTTGCGCTCGACCTTCGACCGCAAGAACTATTTCTATCCCGACCTGCCGCAGGGCTATCAGATCTCGCAATACAAGAGCCCGATCGTCGGCGAAGGCGAAATCCAGGTCGATCTGACGCCCGACCATTCCATCAAGGTCGGCATCGAGCGGCTGCATCTTGAGCAGGATGCCGGCAAGTCGTTGCACGACCAGTCGCCGACACAGAGCTTCGTCGACCTCAACCGCTCCGGCGTTGCACTGATGGAGATCGTGTCCAAACCCGACATGCGCTCGGCCGACGAGGCCAAGGCCTATGTGACCAAGCTGCGCACCATCCTGCGCTACATCGGCTCGTGCGACGGCGACATGGAGAAGGGCAATCTGCGCGCTGATGTCAACGTCTCGGTTCGCCGGCCCGGCGCGCCTCTTGGCACGCGCTGCGAAATCAAAAACGTCAATTCCATCCGCTTCATCGGCCAGGCGATCGATGTCGAGGCGCGCCGTCAGGTTGGGATCATCGAGGACGGCGGCGCCATCGATCAGGAGACGCGGCTGTTCGATCCTGCGCGCGGCGAGACGCGTTCGATGCGCTCGAAAGAGGAGGCGCACGACTATCGCTATTTCCCCGATCCCGACCTGCTGCCGCTCGAATTCGACGAAGGCTTCGTCGCTGATCTCGATGCGCATCTGCCGGAACTGCCCGACGCGAAGAAGGCGCGCTTCATGGCCGATTACGGGCTTTCGGCTTATGATTCAGGCATCCTCGTCGCTGAGAAAGAGACGGCCGATTATTACGAATCCGCTGTTTCGCACGGCGGCGCCAAGCGCGACGCCAAGGCGGTCGCCAACTGGGTCATGGGCGATCTTTCCGCTTACGCCAATTCGCTCGGGCTGTCGGTCGCGCAGACCGAAATCGGCGCCGGGTCGATCGCGACGCTCGTCGATCTGATCGGTGAGGGCCTGATCTCCGGCAAGATCGCCAAAGATGTCCTGGCGATCATCATCGCTGAGGACAGAAGCGCCGATCCGCGCGCCATAGTCGAAGCGCGCGGCTTGAAGCAGGTGACCGATACGGGCGCCATCGAGCGCGCGGTCGACGCCATCATCGCGGCCAATCCCGATAAGGTTGCGCAGGCGATCGCGAAGCCGACCCTGCTCGGTTGGTTCGTCGGCCAGGTGATGAAATCGACCGGTGGAAAAGCCAATCCGCAGGCCGTCAACGACATGCTGAAACAGAAACTCGGCGTGTGACGAAGCCGAATCAGCGATGCGCGAATCGTCCGATTCGCGCATATCGATGCTGATGAGCGGCGCGATTCGCGTTGCGCAAGACATAATTGTGTATGCGTCGCCCAAGAAAAATTCGATTGCGATCGTTTGATTCGCGTTCTCATTTCGACACATGCGCGCAACGCGCGTCTTGCGCTTCGCCACGCGCGTGGCGTGCGCACCGCCTCCGTTCGTTGTCATCGCAGAAACAATCTCACGCATGACGTTGAAACTCGCAACGCCTAGAGTATTAAGGCTGCACGCGTATTGCAGCATCGTTTCTGCGACCCGCCAATCCCAGCGTTTCATTGCGAAGACCTGCGCGTCGCCGGCGATCATTGCTTGTCAATGCTCGCCGGCCGCGTGTTTGCTCGATGGCGAATGTGCGCAGCATAATTCGATAGACAAGCGCGACGACAGCTTGATTCGCCGCGGGCGCCGCTTGCTCTCGCACGGAACAAAGCTACTTTGAATTTGTTAGTCGTCTGCGAAAGACATTCGCGCAGGCAATTTGATTTAGAGGGACACATCAAAATGGCGAAAGCTGCTGTTAAGAAAACCGCCAAGAAAGCCGCTGCGAAGAAGCCGGCGAAAAAGGGCGCGGTGAAGAAGGCCACTCGTAAAGTCGCCGCCAAGAAGGGCGCGCGCAAGGCCGTCGCCAAGAAGGCGACGCGCAAAGCCGCCGCCAAGAAGGGCGGACGCAAGGTCGCCGCCAAAAAGGCTCCGAAAAAGGCCGCGGCTAAAAAAAAGGCTCCGGCTAAACGTAAGAAGGCCGCGCCAGCCCCAGTCGTCCCCCCTATGGCTCCGACGAATTGACGAAGGCGAAGTTCGTATAAACCATATCAGGCGCGGGCCCCATTGATCCTGGGACCCGCGCCTGAATAATTGTTTGTCGCTGAAGCGCGCTGCCGCGTGGGCGTAGGGTCGATGATTCCCGCTGGAGCGAGCGCCCTGCTTGCGACGAGGTGCATTTATCAAACGACGCCTCACTGCGTTGAATGTGGCTCGGCCGCCTCACCGTTCTTTCTGCGACGCATCGCGACAACGGTCGCGGCAAGTCCTTATAATTTCCCGAAATTTCGACGAGCCGCCGCGCCGCTCTTGCGGCTTTCGCATCGGCTTCTTCCGGCGTTCTCCGTCCTGGGCTATGGTCGGGCAGTTCAATGAACCAGCGCCGACGTCGCCTAGTGCCGGGCGTCGACCGAAAGCTAAAGGAAGCAGCCGCCTCATGTCTCAAGCAACAGATCCGATCGTGCTCTATTACTGGCCGACGCCGAACGGATGGAAGATTTCCATCATGCTCGAAGAATGCGGGCTGCCGTATGATGTCCGCCTCATCAATATCGGCAGGGGCGAGCAGTTCACGCCGGAGTTTCTGGCGATCGCTCCCAACAACCGGATCCCCGCGATCGTCGACCCCAATGGTCCCGGCGGCAAGCCGATCTCCATTTTCGAGTCGGGCGCGATCCTGCAATATCTCTCGCGCAAGACCGGGCGTTTCGGCGGCGCTGACGAGCGTGAGCGGGTGGCGGTCGAGGAATGGCTGTTCTGGCAGGTCGGCGGCCTCGGCCCGATGGCGGGGCAGGCCAATCACTTCCGCAATTATGCGCCGGAGAAGATCGCTTACGGCATCGATCGCTATACCAACGAGGTCAATCGCCTCTATGGCGTGATGAACAAGCGCCTGGCAGTCGCGCCCTTTCTCGCCGGCAAGGACTATTCGATCGCTGATATCGCCAGCGTCGGGTGGACGCGCGGTTGGGAGAGGATGGGCCAGGACATCGCCGAGTTCCCCCATCTCAAGCGCTGGCTCGATCAGCTCCTCGAACGGCCGGCGGTCAAGAAGGGCCTGGCGGTGAGCGCGGAAGCGCGCAGCAATCTGGCCGATGACAAAGAGGCGCAGAAAATCCTGTTCGGCCAGCGGGCGCGCTGAGGGCGCGGACCGTCACTCGCTCTTGGCGAATAATTCCCGACCGATCAGCATGCGCCGGATTTCGCTGGTGCCGGCGCCGATCTCATAGAGCTTGGCGTCGCGTAGCAGCCGGCCGGTCGGATAGTCGTTGACATAGCCGTTGCCGCCAAGGAGCTGCATCGCATCCAGCGCGACCTGGGTGGCGCGCTCGGCGGCATAGAGGATGGCGCCGGCCGAGTCCTCGCGCGTCGTCTCGCCGCGATCGCAGGCCTTGGCGACGGCGTAGACATAGGCGCGCGCCGCGTTCATCGTCACATACATATCGGCGAGCTTGCCCTGGACAAGCTGGAAAGAGCCGATCGGCGCGCCAAATTGCTTGCGCTGATGGACATAGGGCAGCACGACGTCCATTGCCGCCTGCATGATGCCGAGCGGCCCGGCCGCGAGCACGACGCGCTCATAATCGAGGCCCGACATCAGCACATTGACGCCGCGCCCGAGCGCGCCGAGCAGATTGTCCTCGGGCACTTCGCAGTCCTGAAAGATCAGTTCGGAAGTGTCGGAGCCGCGCATGCCGACTTTGTCGAGCTTGGTTCCGTTGGAGAATCCCTTCATGCCGCGCTCGACGATGAAGGCGCTGATGCCGCGCGGTCCCGCCGAAGGGTCGGTCTTGGCGTAGACCACCAGCGTGTCGGCGACGGGGCCGTTGGTGATCCACATTTTCGCGCCATTGATGATGAAGCGGTCGCCGCGGCGCTCGGCGCGGGTGGTCATCGAGACGACGTCCGAGCCGGCGTTGGGCTCCGACATGGCGAGCGCGCCAACATGTTCGCCGGAGATCAGCTTGGGCAGGTAACGACTTTTCTGGGCGTCATTGCCGTTCCGGGTAAGCTGGTTGACGCAAAGATTGGAATGGGCGCCATAGGAAAGGCCGACCGAGGCGGAGGCGCGCGAGACTTCCTCGATCGCCACGCAATGTTCGAGATAACCCAAGGCCAGCCCGCCATATTCCTCCGGCGCGGTAATGCCGTGCAGGCCAAGCGCGCCCATTTTCGGCCAGAGGTCGCGGGGGAAAAGATTGTCGCGATCGATCTCAGCCGCGCGCGGCGCGATCTCGGCCTCAGCGAAGTCGCGCGTCGACTCGCGGATCATTTCAGCGCTCTCGCCGAGATCGAAATTGAAAGGGCGGGCGGAATTGGGGATCATGGGCGACTGCCGCATTGCCGGGTGGGACGCAAACTTGGCGGCAATCGACCGCCCTGTCCAGCGCGACGGAAGCCGAACAGGCGCGATCGCTTACCGCCGCCCGCTGTCCCAAGCCATGCGCAGCGCCAGCCCCGCCAGCACGCCGCCCATCAGCCAGCGTTGCGCGCGCGCCCAGAGCGGCCGGCCGGTCAGGAAGGCGGCGACGCTTCCCGCCGTAATGACGATCGCGGCGTTGACCATGACGCTGATGGCGATCTGCGCAGCGCCGAGCGCCAGCGTCTGGCCCATCACGTCGCTGGCGGCGCGGTCGACGAATTGCGGCAGCAGCGAAAGATAAAGTGCGGCGATCTTCGGATTGAGGAGATTGGTCAGCAGGCCCATCGCAAACAACCGACGCGGCGAATCGGGCGGCAGTTCGCGCACCTGAAACGGCGAGGCGCCGCCGGGCCGCAGGGCGTTCCACGCCATCCAGGCGAGATAGGCGGCCCCGCAGAGACGCAGCGCGTCATAGGCATAGGGGATGGCGAACAGCAGCGCGGTGATGCCGAAGGCGGCCAGCAGCATGTAAGTGAGGAACCCCAGCGCGACGCCGCCGAGCGAGATCAGACCGGCCGCGCGGCCTTGGCACACCGAGCGCGAGACAAGATAGGCCATGTTCGGTCCCGGCGTCAGCACCATGCCGAGGGCGATGGCGGCGAAGGCGATGAGGCTGGCGAGATGCATGTCTGGAATTTCCTTGTCTCCAGCCTCCGATGGCGATGGACATCGCGAAGCCGATAGAGAATGTGAGCTTAAACTACAATTGGCTTCACCCCGCCGCCTCCACCGCGGCGATCGCCGTCATGTTGACGATGCCGCGCGCGGTCACCGACGGCGTCAGGATATGGGCGGGCTTGGCGGGGCCGATCAGGATCGGGCCGACGGGCAGGGCGCCGGCGATGACGCGGGTGAGCTGCAAGGCGGTGTTGCCCGCATCGAGATTGGGCATAATCAGCACATTGGCTTCGCCCTCCAGCCGGGAATTGGGCAGCACGCGCTCTCGGGCGGCGATCGACAAAGCGCTGTCGGCCTGCATTTCGCCGTCGACCTCAAGTTCGGGCGCCCGCTCGCGGATCAACGCCAGCGCGCAGCGCATTTTCAACGCGGAAGGCGTGTCCGCCGAACCAAAATCGGAGTGCGAAATCAGCGCGATTTTCGGCGTGATGCCGAAGCGGCGCACATGGCTCGCGCAGGAGATCGCCATATCGGCGATCTCTTCCGCGTCGGGGTCATAACGCACGTGGGTGTCGGCGAGAAAGAACGCGCCGGTCGAGGCGATCACCAGCGACAGTGCGGCGAAATCATGCGCGCCGGGCGCCAGGCCGATAATGTCCCTGATATGTTTGAGGCGCGACTGGAAGCGCCCGTCGAGGCCGCAGATCAACGCATCTGCGTCGCCGCGCTGCACCGCCAGGGCGCCGATCACGGTGGTGTTGGTGCGCACCAGCGTGCGCGCCGCGCTCGGCGTCACGCCTTTGCGCCCGGCGATCTCCAGATAGGTCGCGACATAATCGCGGTAGCGCGGATCGTCCTCCGGATCGACGATTTCGAAATCGCGCCCCGGCGTCAGCGCGAGGCCGAAGCGCTTGATGCGCTCTTTGACGACTTCGGGGCGTCCGATCAGGATCGGGCTGGCGACGCCTTCCTCCAGCACGACCTGGGTCGCGCGCAATACGCGCTCGTCCTCGCCCTCGGCGTAGATGACGCGCTTCTTGGCGGTTTTCGCTTTGGCGAAAATCGGCTTCATGATGAAGCCGGAGCGGAAGACGAAACGGCCGAGCTTGTCGGCATAGGCGTCGAAATCTTCGATCGGCCGGCGGGCGACTCCCGAATCCATGGCCGCTTTGGCGACGGCCGGCGCGATGCGCAGCATCAGGCGCGGATCGAAGGGGCTCGGGATCAGCGACGTCCGCCCGAAAGGCGAAGCCTCGCCGCTATAGGCGCGCGCCACCACTTCGGACGGCGCTTCGCGCGCCAGACCCGCGATCGCCTTGACCGCCGCCGCTTTCATCTGCTCGTTGATGGTGCTCGCGCCGACATCGAGCGCGCCGCGAAAAATATAGGGAAAGCACAGGACATTGTTGACCTGGTTGGGATAGTCGGAGCGGCCGGTGCAGATCATCGCGTCGGGCCGTTCGGCGAAGGCGAGTTCCGGCATGATTTCCGGCGTCGGATTGGCGAGCGCGAGGATCAGCGGATCGCGCGCCATGCGCTTCAGCAATTCGGGCTTCAGCACGCCCGCTGCTGAAAGACCTAGGAAAATATCAGCGCCGTCGATGACGTCGGCGAGTTTGCGCGCCTCCGTCTCCTGCGCATAGACCGACTTCCAGCGGTCCATCAGCGTCGGACGGCCGGTATAGACGACGCCTTCGATGTCGCAAACGAATATGTTCTTGCGCTGCGCGCCGAGCGAGACCAGGAGATTGAGCGAGGCGAGCGCGGCGGCGCCGGCGCCGGAGGCGACGATTTTCACTTCACTGAGTTTCTTGCCGGTCAGCTCCAGCGCGTTGGTGACGGCGGCAGAGACGATGATCGCGGTGCCGTGCTGGTCGTCATGGAAGACGGGTATACCCATGCGGGCCTTAGCCTTTTCCTCGACCTCGAAACATTCCGGGCCCTTGATGTCTTCAAGGTTGATGCCGCCGAAGGTCGGCTCCAGCGCAACGATAATGTCGACCAGCTTGTCGACATCGTTTTGCGCGACTTCGATGTCGAAGACGTCGATGCCGGCGAATTTCTTGAACAGCACCGCCTTGCCTTCCATCACAGGCTTGGAGGCGAGCGGGCCGATGGCGCCCAGTCCGAGCACCGCCGTGCCGTTGGTCAGGACCGCGACGAGGTTCTGGCGGATGGTGAGATTGGCGGCCTCGGCCGGATCGGCGGCGATCGCCTCGCAGGCGAAGGCGACGCCCGGCGAATAGGCGAGCGCGAGATCGCGCTGATTGCCGAGCGGTTTGGTCGGCAGGATCTCCAACTTGCCGGGCCTGGGTTCGCGGTGGAAATACAGCGCGTCGGATTTGAGGTCGTGATGGGCTTCGCTCGCCATGAAGCTGGACTTCCGCTTAAGGGTTGGGCGCGGACTTTGGCCTGAGGCATGGGGCGTCCGCAAGGAGGAAATTGGCGCGGGGCGACGATCCGAGGGAGCGCCATGGGCGATCGTGTGGCGATCTCGTCGTGTTCAGCTTTCCTTCTACGGGACCGCCCGCTTGCGTGTCCGACGCAGACGTGGCTTGCGAACGGGAGGCGTCACGCCCGGCGTCGTCAGCGGCGCCATCTCATACCGCGCCTGCATCTCCGCGATCACCTGCGCCTCGGGCAGCAGCTTGGAGCCCAGCCAGCCACACCTCCGTCACTTCGCGCGTTCTGTCGCGGACGCGGCGGACCTTCTCGCCATGGCTCGCATAACCGTTGGCGAGCGCAATGCGGCCCCTGTCCTTTCCGGTCACTTCGATTTCGGCGGCATGCGCGAAGGGGTTCCAGGTCTGCGGATCGGCGATGAGGACGATTTCGCCCATCGCGACGAGGTCCGCCGCGCCGCCAAATCCCCACCAGCGACCGTTCCAGTCGCTGAGCTTGCGCGACGGGGCGCCGCGCCCTGAAAATCCGCGCAGGATATGGATTGCGCCCTCGACCCAGGGCCCGGCCCAGCCATTGTTGGCGTTGGTCAGGACGCAGATGCTGAGATCCTGCTTCGGCAAGACGGCGGTCGAGGAAATATATCCCTGCAGCGAACCGCCATGGCCGAAACAGTCCCAGCCGCCGAGCGACCCGCTCTTGATGCCGAGGCCATAATGTTCCTCGACGCCGGAATGCGGATTGCGCCATTGCGGTCGCGTCATTTCGCGGCGGCTGGCGACAGAGAGCGCGCTCGTCTTGGCGAGCGGAGAGAGCTGCGCGAAGAAGCGTGCGACATCGCTTGCGGTGCTGACGAAACCGGCGGCTGGCGCGATTGCATGGGTCGCATAATCGCCGGGAATGATCGCGCGCCTGCCGAGCAGCAGTTTGCTGGTGTGTCCGCGCGCGAAAGGCGTCCCCTTGGCAAGCGGCATGTCCGGCTCCGTCTCTTTCAGACCGGCCGCGTCGATGATTTCGCGCTTGATCCAGGCCTTGTAAGGCTCAGCGACGATCGCTTCGATGACAAGCCCGACCAGGCCGAAACCGTGATTGGAATATTTGAAGCGCGTGTTGGGCGCGATGGCGGGATCATCTGCGAAATCGGCCATCAGCTCGGCGGCGTCGAAGAACGGCCGCCGGTCGATGAACTGGCCGTTATCGGCCCCGTCGCGAATGATGCCCGCGCTATGTGAGAGGAGCTGGGCGATCGTCGCCTGCGCGATTTCACGACTGAGGCCTCTGACATGCTCGCCGACGCGATCGTCGAGTTTCAGCCGGCCCTGTTCGCGCAGCTTCATGACGCCAGCGGCGGTGAAGCTCTTGGAATGGGAGGCGATGCGGAAGCGATGGCGCGGCGTCATTTTCTCGCCGCTGCCGAGGTCGGCGAGGCCGAACGCCTGTTCGAGAACGATGCGGCCTTTGTGGGCGATGGCGATCACGCAGCCGGGTTGATCGCCGAGCCGCATTTGCAATGCGATCCAGCCTGGAATGTAATCCAGCGCCGCCTTGAGCCATTTGTCCATGTTGGTAGTCCAGACGGGCGCGACGGTTTCCATTTCGCGGCGCCAGCGGCGCTGCGCATCGAAATCGCAGATTCGCCCAGCTTCGCTTATTTGGCAACGCGCTGGCGTCTCGCTTCGGAGGGCATGACATTCTCCGTCAATTCCACTGCCGTCGCGATAACGCCCATTTGCTTTGCGTTGAAGCTCGGGCAAAAGCAAATTGCGCTGGGCGCGGCGCCCGTTCAAGGATTGTCGAGCGCGTGCAATCGAAACCAAATGGGGGGACGATATGACATCTGCCAGTCGGCGAGATCTTTTGACCGGGCTGACGCTTGGCGCAGGCGGCCTTATCGGCGCCCAGGTAGTTTCGGCGGCGGAGGTTCAGCCGAGCCGCAAGCCAGGCGTCGGCGGCACGGATCCGGGCCCGCGCAATCTGATCCGCGAGCAGCAGAATCCGGATATAATCAATCCGCCCTCGACCGATCACGGAACGCTGCCCAATCTCAGATTCTCCTTCGCCGATTCCCACGTCCGACAGGAAAGCGGCGGCTGGACGCGGCAGATCACCGAGCGGGAGCTGGGCGTCTCGAAGAACATCGCGGGCGTCAATATGCGGCTCAACGCCGGCGGCGTGCGTGAGCTGCATTGGCACAAGGAAGCGGAGTGGGCCTATATGCTTTATGGCTCGGCGCGCATCAACGCGATCGATGCGCAGGGCAAAAATTTCGTCGAAGACGTCGGCGTCGGCGACCTCTGGTATTTCCCGTCGGGCATCCCGCATGCGATCCAGGGATTGGGGCCGGACGGGTGCGAGTTTCTGCTGGTTTTCGACAGCGGCGGCTTCGACGAAGACAGCACTTTCCTACTGAGCGACTGGTTCAAGCATACGCCGAACGAGGTGCTCGCGAAAAATTTCGGCGTGCCAGGCGCGTTGCTGAGCCATACGCCCGACCCCAGCGAACTCTATATCTTCAGCGCTCCTACACCGGGGCCGCTCGGCGAAGACAAGCTGCGCGGCGCGCCGCCGGTTCCGCTGAGCTTCAGCCACAGATTGCTGGCGCAGGAGCCTCTCCGCACCAAGAGCGGCTCGGTCCGCATCGTCGATTCCAGCAACTTTCCCGCCTCCAAAACCATCGCCGCCGCCTTGGTCGAGATCGAGCCGGGCGGAATGCGCGAATTGCATTGGCACCCGAATGCCGATGAATGGCAATATTACATCGAAGGGCAGGGGCGCATGGGCGTATTCGCCTCTTCCGGCCAGGCGCGGACCTTCGATTTCCGGGCCGGCGATGTCGGCTATGTGCCGTTCGCCATGGGCCATTATGTCGAAAACACCGGCGACGCGCCGTTGCGATTTCTTGAAATGTTCAAGAGCGGCTATTACGCCGACCTGTCATTGAACCAATGGCTCGCGTTGACGCCGCCGGACCTGTTGAAGGCGCATCTCAACCTTGACAGCCAGGTGGTCGACGCGCTTCGCAAGCAGAAGGCGCCCGTGGTTCCCGTTTGAGGATGGCGGCGCCGTCAGCAGATGTAGACGGACTGTTCGCTCACATTGCCCCATCGGTCATAGACCGGGCGATAGCCGTTGCAATTCCCGTAAGGGCCGCCGCCGTAATAATAGGGATGATTGTAAACGGGAGGCCGATCGTCCGTCACAGCGGTTAGAGCGCCAAAGCCAATGCCCGGCCCCCAGCCTTGATAGACCCAATGGGGATGTCCGAAGCCGGGATGTCGCCAGTGGTAGGCGACATGACGATGATGGCGCCAGCAAGAGCAGGCCTCATTGGCGAGCGCCGGCGGCGCCGCCGCGACGACGCCAAAAACCAATGCGAGCGTCATAGCGTTGATTCTCATCATTAACTTTTGCATGGGCGAACTCCGGCGTATCCGCCCGATCTCTTAGGATTGCGCCGGCCGTTCGTCCAATAGAACTCGAAAATTCGATTAATATCGGGGGAGCGCTCGGCGGGCGGCGGCGAAGCCGGCCGGACGAAATTTCAGATAGAACCCTGTGTTTTGAGAGCATTGGGCTCCGGGCAGGGGGCGAGCGCCTGCCGCGCGAGGCCTGCAACAAATTTCTTGCGTCGCGCCTTCGAACCTTTCACGCTTCGCAGTCGGGACGATGCAACGAGGCTTGCTGCCGAGAACCTCGGCAAGGGAGAGATCATGACTTCAACGCAGGCCGCGCCTCTGGCGACGCGAAAACTCGGTCGCACGGGCGTCAGCGTGACCGAACTCGGATTGGGAACGGCGCCGCTCGGCGACCTCTTCGACGTCATCGAGGACGACGAAGCCGCGGCGCTGCTCCGGAAAGCCTGGGACGGCGGCATCCGCTATTTCGACACGTCGCCCTGGTATGGCCGGGGTCAGGCCGAACATCGCGTCGGGCGCGCGCTCTATCGCCACCCGCGTGATGAGTTTGTCATCTCCAGCAAGGTCGGCCGCACGCTGCGGCGACCGCTGAAGGCCGGGCCGTTCGCGCGCGGCGAATGGCGCGGCGGCTTGGATTTCGATACGATCTTCAACTATGGCTACGATGGCGTGATGCGCTCGTTCGAGGACAGCCTTCAGCGCCTCGGCATCAACAGCATTGACGTGCTTCTGATCCATGATCTCGATTCCTGGCATCACAAGCTCGAAGCCAAGGTCGGCGCCTATATGGACCAGCTCTTCACCAGCGGCTGGCGCGCGCTCGAGGAATTGCGCGATGCCGGCGTGATCAAGGGGATAGGCGCCGGCTTCAATACGATGGGCACGATCCCGCGCTATCTCGATCTCTTCGACATCGACTTCTTCCTGATCGCGATGCGCTACACCCTGCTCGAACAGGAAGTATTGGATAGCGAGTTCCCCCGCTGCGCCGAGCGGGGCGTCGGCATCGTGATCGGCGGCACGTATAATTCAGGAATTCTGGCGACCGGCGCCGTGCCCCATGCGATGCATAATTACGCGCCGGCCGGCCCCGACATCCTGAAACGCGTCGCACGGATGGAAGCGGTCTGCGCGCGCCATAAAGTGCCGCTCGCCGCCGCCGCGCTGCAATTTCCGCTTGGCCACCAAAGCGTCGCCTCAGTCATTCCCGGCGCGATTTCTCGGGTTCAGGTTGAACAGAACCTCGCCGCGTTCAATCATCCCATCCCAACCGATCTCTGGGCCGAGTTGAAGCACGAAAAACTGCTGCGTGACGATGCGCCGGTCCCCGGCTGATCGCGGCGAGGCGGACAGGGGACCCGGCGGCTGATTTGTGAAGACGGTCCGCACCTCGCATCAAAGACGAGGGGTTGCGGACTTGGCGGTGGCGTCCGCCGACGTCGCTTAAAATCATACCTATGGCAGGCGACGGTGAGCTAACGATACAAGAATTATTCGCCGTCAACCCGCATCCTTTTCGTCACCCGTGCGTTTCAGACCGTAATTCCCGTTTGAAGCTCAACAAGGGGAGGCGAGAATGGGCGACATTGAAAATTTTGACGACGAAGCGGTTGCGTCTGGCCTGAGCGGGGCGGAGATTCAAGCGGTGGCGAAGCGGCAGTTCGTCGCCTCGGTGGCGGTGGCGAGCGTGATCGCTCTTGGCGTCATCCTGAC
Source organism: Roseiarcus sp. (assembly GCA_036513315.1). Taxonomy (GTDB): domain Bacteria; phylum Pseudomonadota; class Alphaproteobacteria; order Rhizobiales; family Beijerinckiaceae; genus Roseiarcus. Next base: position 12,327 of record DATBZF010000027.1, on the reverse strand, counting down.
GGCGATGATGCCGGCGTCCCGCGACTATGCGGGCGCCGCCTCGCACAAGGTCGCGACCGTCCAGCAGCCGAAATTCGTGACCACGACCGACCATGTCGTCGCCGCCAAGAACACCGGGCTTGAGCTTCCCTGATCATTAGGCCAGAGCGAAAGCCGGGAAATCGGGTGGTCGTTTCGAGCGCGCGCGTGATTTTAGCGTGTGCGCCGCGGTGGTCGTCCATGCGTGTGGGGCGCGACGGACATCTCATCTTCCTCATCGTGGAACCCTGTCGGCCGGTGGCCGTCGCGCCGGGTCGGGCGCCATATGCGTTTGGGATAGGCGGCGGCCAGCCTGCGGATGTCGGCGGGAGGGGAGCAACGCGCCAGGCCTTAGAACTGTTCTCGCCCCGTCATCGCCAGGCGATTGGATTGAACGACGCTGCGATCGGGATCGCCTAAGCGGCAAAATGAGGTAGCATGCCGATCGGGCGCTGCCCCCGATTCCCGAACCATGTGGACCCGCCCGTCAATCCGACAGCAAGGCCGCCGCGATGAATGTCAGTCTCAGAATCCCGGTTGTCCCGGCGTCTTTGTTTGGCATGGTGTTGGGCCTTTCCGGTCTCGCCACTGCCTGGCGCGCGGCGCATCGGGTCTGGGGTTTGCCTGAAGTCGTCGGGGAGGTCTTGGCGTTCGCGGCGATTTTCGTCTGGGCGGTCCTGATCGTGCTTTACGGCCTGAAATGGCTTGTCGCGCGTGAGGATGCGATCGGCGAGCTCGGCCATCCCGTGCAATGCTGTTTCATCGGCCTGGTGGGAGTCGCCACCACCCTGGTCGCCGGCAATCTCTTGCCCTATTCGCCGACCGCCGCGATCGTCTTGTTCGCGCTCGGCGCCGCCTTCACGCTGTTCTTCGCGATCTGGCGCACCGGCGGGCTCTGGCGTGGCGAGCGCGAGCACACAGCGACGACGCCTGTGCTCTATCTGCCCACCGTCGCCGGCAGCTTTGTCACCGCTGCGGTCGCGGGGGCGCTCGGCTATCCCGATTGGGGTCAGCTCGCCTTCGGGGCCGGACTGTTCTCCTGGCTCGCGGTCGAATCGGTGCTGCTTCATCGCCTGCTGACGGTGGCGACCTTGCCGGCGCCCTTGCGCCCGACGCTCGGCATCCAGCTCGCGCCAGCGCCGGTCGGCGCGGTCGCCTATCTCAGCGTCACGCAAGGGGCGCCCGACCTGCTCGTCCATGCCTTCCTCGGTTATGGACTGCTGCAGGCTTTGGTGCTCGTCCGGCTTCTGCCATGGATCAGGCAGGAGCCGTTCGCGCCTTCCTATTGGGCCTTCACCTTCGGCGCGACGGCGCTGGCGGCGGCGCCGCTGCGCATGATCGAACGCGGCGATTCCGGCGCCGTCGCCCATCTCGCGCCGTTCATTTTTGTCGCCGCGAATGTCGTCGTCGCCCTTGTCGCGATCGGCACGATCGCGCTCCTCTTCCGATGGCGGCTGGTGGCCAAATCGGTGGCGTTCCCCGCCGTCGTGGCGAGCCCGTCGCGGCCTCCGGCCTGACGGCGGTGGGCTAGGTTGGGCGCAATTGCGCCTCCAGCCGCGCCTTCAGCTGAGGCCATTCCGTGTCGATAATGCTGAAATAGACGCTGTCGCGCGCGCTCCCGTCGGGCATGACCATATGTTTGCGGAGCGTGCCTTCCTCGACGGCGCCCAGACGCAGCAACGCCGCGCGCGATTGCTCATTCCTCGCATGCGCCTTGAATTCGACGCGGCGCAGGCGCCAGGTCTCGAAGGCGTGGCGCAGCATGAGATATTTGGCCTCGCGGTTGATTCCGGTGCGCTGCGCGCTGGCGACAAGCCAGGTGTAGCCGATTTCCGCCTTGAGGTTGGCGACGTCGATATTGAAGAAACGCGTGGAGCCGATGACGCGGCCGGTGACGGCGTCCAGGGTGACGAAAGGCAGCGCCCTCTCCGCCGTCCGTTCCGCCAGCGCCTTCTCCACCCAGGCGCGGATCGCCTCGGGCCCATTCATCAGCGCGACATGCCAACGGAAAATCGCGGGATCGGCTGCCGCTTCCGCGAGCGCGTCCAGCCAGACCAGAGTGAGCGGGACAAGCTTGGCGCGCGGTCCCGCCAGGCTGACGTCGGCGATGTTGAAGCTGTGACTATCGACCGACATGACCCGGATGAACCTTTCCGAAACCCCAATGCGCGCAAATCCGCATTCTCGACGATCGCCTCAACAATATCGGCGGCGATTTCGCGCAAGGACTGGCGCGCCGCTCACAGCGGAATTCCGCCGCGCAGCCTGCCGGGGACGGAGCCGATCGTCGCGACATGATAAAAGAAATTCTCGCCTGTCCCGGCCATCTCAAGTGGCGGCCCGTAACAGGCGACGACCAGCAGTCCATCATGTTCAGCTTGTAGGCTCATCGCCTTGACGATGGCGTCCTCGCTGCTCGGCTGCAATATCGGTTCACCGAAATCCTCCTGGCCGTCCTCGCCGACGATGACCGGGAAAATGTAATGGGCCGATGGTCTGGCGGCGCGCGCCAATTTGTCTTCACGATCGCCCATATCGCTTCCCTCCTCGGTTCGTTCGTCCGGCATCCGCCGCTTCGATCGGATGAGAACAAATATGGAACAAAGAGGACGCTTGTCAAGGTTCGTCGCTTGTTGCGACCGCCAGTGCGCGGCGCAGGCCGCCCAGCCCTATTTCGGCCCGTCCAGGAACGCCTGCCATTGCGCTGATGTGCCGTAATAGGCGTTCTGGTCGACATGGCCGACGATGCCGGGCGTGTAGCCGTCGGCCTGGAATTGCCAGAAATGCCATTTGCGCGAGCCGTAGCGCACCGACGGATGATGCTTGGTCGAGCGCACCCAGATCGGATAATCGCTGAACGCGCCGTCCGACAGGATCGCCTCAAAGAAGTCGACGCTGGTGTAGATTACCGGGCGACGCCCGTAATGGCGCTCCATTTCCTCGAGCATGACCTTCATGTCGGCGATCGCCGATTCGCGCTCGAGATGGCGATGGCAGGTCTGCGAAGTCGGCGTCGCCTCGACATCGAGCACCGGCGGCAGGCTGTCGTCTTCGATCGGCACGTTCTGCTCGAACCAGGACACTTCCTCGCTGGGCGGGCGGCACCAATAAACAAAATGATAGGCGCCGTGCGGGATGCCGACGCTTTTGGCGCCCGCCCAATTGGCGGTGAATTTCTCATCGGCGTGGTCGCCGCCTTCGGTCGCCTTGATCCAGACGAATTTGACGCCGCTGGCCTTGACCGCGTTCCAATCGATGTCGCCCTGATATTTGGAGACGTCGATGCCGTGGATCGGATAGTCGCTGGGGTGCGGCAGACCCTCATCCAGATCGAAAATGCCGTCGCCGCCGCCGCGTCTGCCGCCGCCGCAACCGGCAAGGCCTATCGCCAGGGCGAATAGGGCGCCGAGGGCCAGGCAAGGGAAACGGGAAACGCGCATGAGACTTCCGGAACGACGCTACGAGATCATCGCAAATTAATGCGCCCGATGTAACGCTTCGTTAACGTGGCGATTCGCGCCGGCGCTTGGCGGGCGGTGACGCCAATGCTCATATTACTCCAGCTCGTTCGAAGGCGCTTCCTTGAAAATATCCAGCATCGCTCTTTTTCTGCCGCTCTTACTGCCGCTCCCGCCCGGGACGGCGGCGGCGGCTGAATGCGGTCCCGACAAACTGGGGACCTCGCGCATCGTCGAGGTGGGGACTGAGGGCGGCCTGGCGATCGGCTTCAAAACCTATCCCAAGGAGATTCCGCTCGCCGACCATGAAGTGATCCTCACATTCGACGATGGCCCTGAAGCGGCGACGACGCCGAAAGTGCTCGACGCGCTGGCCGCCGAATGCGTGCGCGTCACTTTCTTCGATATCGGGCGCAAGGTCGAGGCGACGCCTGAGCTGGCGCGCCGCGAGGCCGTCGACGGGCATAATGTAGCCCATCACACCTACACCCATCCGCAACCGACCTTGCGCTATATGGGGGACCGCGAAGCGCGGGCCGATATATTGCGCGGCATGATCGCCGTGGAGCGGGCGGCCTATGGCGCCGATTTCAGCGCCGGCGAGCCCAAGGATCTGAGCGGCCTCAAGCTGCACGCGCCATTCTTTCGTTTTCCCGGCTTTGCCGACACGCCCGACCTGAAGGCCTGGTTCGCCGCCAATAATGTCGGCATTTTCAGCACGGATCTGTGGGCGTCGGATTGGATCGAAATGACGCCACAGGTGGAGTTGAACCTGATCATGGCCCGGTTGGAGGCGGTCAAGCGCGGCATGATCCTGCTACACGACAACCATCAATGGACGGCCGATATGCTGCCCCGGTTCCTGCGCGAACTCAAATTGCGGGGCTACCATGTCGTTCATGTGGTCGCCGGCCTGGGGCAGGGCGTCACTGTCGATGCGCCGACCGGCTGGGTTTCGGAGACCGAGCGGTCGATCGACCGGCTGAAGCCGCGGCTGACGAAGCCGGCGCCGCCGCCGGGATAGGCCGCAAACGAGAACGGCGGCCCGAAGGCCGCCGTCAAAACTCTGGTGCGGCCAAGAGGACTCGAACCTCCACCCCGGTTAAAGGACTAGCACCTCAAGCTAGCGCGTCTACCAATTCCGCCATGGCCGCTGATGCCCCCTGCGACACAGGTTCGCGTGGGGGAGGGGCGTCGTCTAACAAATAGCCCCCGCGATGACAAGGCCGCAGAAGCGCGGCGAAAATGAATGGGAATGGTTTGCTCCGCGTGTTATTTCCTTGGCGGACCCCGCGACGGGAACAGGCGCCTTGACCGAATATTTCCGCACCCGAGTGACCAAAGTCGGCCCCGAGGCGCTGGAGCTCGTCGAGGGCGCCATTCTGATTCTCTTCGCCGATGGTGCCCCCGCCGAACTGGCGGAAGTTTCGGTGCAGCACCTCGTCGAAAGCGCGCCGACCGAGGCGGAGCCGGCCGTCGGGGCGCAATTGAAGATCGGCGATGTCTCCGCGCGGCTGACCGCGATCGGCGACCACGCCTGGAAGAAGATCGCCGACATCGGCCATGTCGTGATCAATTTCAACGGAGCTGACGTGACGCCGCGTCCCGGCGAAATCTGCGCCGCCGAGGTCGATCTCGGCTCCCTGGCGGCGGCTTTGCGCGCCGGCGCTGAAATATCGATCCGGGCTTGAGCGCCGGGCCGAGACGGCGCAATTTGCGGCGATGGAAGCGCCGGCGCGAACGGCGCTCTGGACGGGCTGGGGCGCCGTCCGCCTGTTTCCCTGGAGGTCGCCTTGCTTGAGCGAAAAGCTTTGGTTCGCGTGCGGGAGGGCCTGCATGCGCGGCCGGCCACGGAATTCGTCAAACTGGCGCGCAGTTTTTCCGCCGATGTCGAGATCGTCCGCGGCGACAAGAGCGCCAACGCCAAAAGCGCGGTCAAGCTGATGCTGCTCGGCGTCAAGGAGGCGGACGAGATCATTTTGCGCGCCGAAGGCGCCGACGCGGCCGAGGCTCTGGACAGCCTGGCTGATTTCGTCGCCATGTCCGGCGAAACGGGCGCTCCGGCGCCTGAAGCGCCGATCGAGCAGCCTCAGCCGCCGCCGCCGATTTCAGTGGAGGGGGGAAAGGGAAGCCTGCGCGGAATCGCCGCCAGCGAGGGCGTGGCGTTCGCTCCTGCCTTCGCGTTTCTGCCCGAGGCGCTCGACGCGCCGATGCGCCGGATTGCTCCCGGCGAGATCGGCGCCGAATTGTCGCGACTGCGCGAGGCCAGCGCGGCGGTGGCGACCGACCTGTCTGAAAAGAAGCAAGCGGCGGCCAGCGGTTCGCAAGAGGCCCTTATCGTCGAGGCGCTCAGCGAAATCGCCCGCGACAAAGCGCTGCTGGAACGGATCGAAGCTCTGGTGCGCGCGGGCGGCGAGGCGGCTTCGTCGGCGCTCCAGGCAGGGGCCGAATTTGCCGACGAATTCGAACGCCTGGAGGATTCCTATCTCAGGGCGAGGAGCGAGGACATTCGCGCCGTCGCGCGTCAATTCGCGCTCGCCTTGCTCGGCAAGAAGGACGTCAGCCTGAAATCGGCGGCGCCGGGCAGCGTGATCCTCGCCGATGAAATCAACGCCTTCGATCTTGCCGGAGTCAAGCCGGGAGCGATTGGCGGCCTGGTCTGCCGGAAGGGCGCGGCGACCTCGCATGTCGCGATTCTTGCGCGTGCGCTCGGCGTCCCCGCCGTGCTCGGGCTGGAAGTTTCGGCCGAACGATTGCGCGTGGCGAAAATGGCGGCGCTCGACGGTGTGAGCGGTGAGGTCTTTCTCGACCCCGATCCGGCGACGATCGCCTCTTTCCAAGCCCGCGCCGCCCGCGTCGCCGAGGAGAAAGCCGATCTCCAGGCCTATGTGAATATTGAGCCGCGCATGCGCGACGGGCGGATGATCGAAGTCGCCGCCAATCTCGGCTCGCTCAGGGAGATCGATGCGGCTCTGGCGGTCGGCGCGATGGGCGTCGGCCTGTTCCGCACCGAATTCCTGTTCATGGAGCGCCGGGGGCCGCCGAGCGAGGACGAACAGGCGGAGGTTTATTTCAAGCTCGCCTCGGCCTTCGCGCCGGCGCCGGTGATCGTGCGCACGCTCGATATCGGCGGCGACAAGCCGGCGCCCGGCATCGCCTTCCCGCACGAGGACAATCCGTTTCTGGGTTGGCGCGGCGTGCGCATGTGCCTCGACCGTCCGGATATTTTCAAGCCGCAATTGCGGGCTTTGTTGCGCGCGGCGCGAGTCGGCAACGTCAAGGTCATGGCGCCGATGATCGCCGAGGTCGAGGAGATCAGGCAGGTCAAGGCGCTGGTCGAGGAATGCCGGGCGGAGCTTGCCGCGGAGGGCCTCGCCCATGGGGCGTTTGAACTTGGCGTCATGGTCGAAACGCCCGCGGCGGCCTTGCTGGCCGAGGATCTGGCGCGCGAAGTCGCTTTCTTCTCGATCGGCACCAATGACCTCACCCAATATGTAATGGCGGCCGACCGACTCAATCCGCGCGTCGCTCATCTCAATCGCGCCGACCATCCCGCCGTCCTCAAGGCGATCTCGATGATTTGCGAGGCGGCGCGCAAGGCGGGCATATGGGTCGGCGTTTGCGGGGAGGCGGCGGCGCGGGTCGATCTCATCCCGATTTTTGTTGCGATGGGCGTGAGCGAACTGAGCATGAGTCCCGCTTCTCTACTGCGCGCCAAGAAGTGTATTCTTGGTTTATAGGCGGTGATTAGAGTCGCTCGGGACGCCGCGATCCTATCGACGCTTTATCCGCGCTCGCGCGCGAAATAGTTGTAAATTCGCAACATAATTCGAACAAGTGTCAGAAGCCCAATTTCCCGCTTCAACACGCCGCGATTGCGCCATAAACCCCGCGCTAATTCGTTTCCTGCAAGATGACGAAAGTCATGACTTCTCTTCGCGGGTTGGGCGTTAGATTCGGAGTTGGAATGAGCGCGGTTGCGTTCGATAAGAATTGTTGGAGCGCCCTTGGCCTGATTGCTGGACGTGTTGCGCCCGATCGGCGTTTCGCTCTGGCGTTGGTGATGGCCTTGGCGGGGGCGGCGCCCGCTTTTGCGCTCGACGGTTCGCAGCCTTCGACCCTGGACAAGATTCCACTCAAGCTCTTCAAGAGCGCACAGCAGGCGTTGCGCGCGGGGATCGACGATCTGCGCGCCGGCGACGCCAAATCCTCGGTCGAGGCGCTCAAATACGCCGCGGCGGGCGGCCAGTCGCTCGCCCAGTGGAAGCTCGGGCGCATGTATGCCCGGGGCGAGGGCGTGCCGCACGACGATTATCAGGCCTATCAATATTTCGATCAGCTCATCCAGAGCTATAATGAGGATGAGCCGGATCGGCGCGATATCTCAGCCGTCTCCAATGCCTTCGTGGCGGTCGGCGTCTATTGCCTGAATGGCATTCCCAATACCGAGATCAAGCCTGATCCCGAGCGCGCGCTCGAAATGTTCCAATATGCGGCGACCAATTTTGGCGACCCGGACGCGCAATATAATCTCGCCCGCATGTATATGGACGGCGCGGCCGGCCTGACCAAGAATAACATGCGCGCGGCGCGCTGGCTGGCGCTCGCCGCCGAAAAGCAGCATCGTCCCGCCCAGGCCGTGTTGGGCCATCTCCTGTTCGAGGGCGTCGGCGTGCCGCGCCAGCGCGCGCGCGGCCTGATGTGGCTGACCATCGCCAAGAGCGCGGCGCAAGGTCCCAAAGACGAGTGGATGAACGATCTCTATGCGAAGGATTTTGCGGCCGCCAGCGACGAGGACCGGCAGGTCGCCGCGCTTTATCTGAGCGACCGCGCCAGGGGCGTGGCCGGATTGCCGCCGCCGCCGGACGCCGTCGCCGCCCAGAGCAGTTTGTTGCCCTCTCTGCCGGCGATGCCGCGCCTGTTCGGCAGCCCGCCGCCGATGACGGCCTTTGAGGCGACCGACGATCCGCCGCCGCCGCCACCGCCGCCGCAATAATAGCCGGTCGCGCGCGAACGAGCCTCTAAACGGCCGTCCCGTAAAGATCATAAGCGTCGGCGCGCTCGATCTTGACGCTGACGATATCGCCAGCCCGTAACGGGCGGCGCGAGGCGATATGCACCGCTCCGTCGATTTCAGGCGCATCCGCCTTGGAGCGGCCCTTGCCGCCGGTCGCGCCGCCGATATCGACCAGAACGGGGATGCGCTTGCCAACTTTAGCCGACAGGCGTTTGGCGCTGATCGCCTGCTGACGCGCCATGAAGCGGCGCCAGCGCGTCTCTTTGACTTCGGCGGAAACCTGCTCCAACCCGAGGTCGTTGGCGAGAGCGCCGGCGACCGGCTCGTATTTGAAGGCGCCGACGCGGTCGAGCTTCGCTTCGTCGAGCCAGTCGAGCAGGAAAGTAAAGTCTTCTTCCGTCTCGCCGGGAAAGCCGACGATGAAAGTGGAGCGGATGGTGAGGTCCGGGCAGATCGCCCGCCAGGCGCGGATACGCTCCAGCGTCTTTTCCTGATTGCCGGGCCGGCGCATCGCTTTCAGCACGCGCGGCGAAGCATGCTGGAACGGAATGTCGATATAGGGCAGCACATTGCCGCCGTTCATCAGTGCGACGACTTCGTCGACATGCGGGTAGGGATAGACATATTGCAAACGAATCCAGGCCCCTAGCGTGCCAAGCTCACGCGTCAGATCGAAGAACCTGGCGCGCACTTCGCGGTTTCCGTCGGGACGCGTCCATTGACTTGGCGCATAGCGGATATCGAGGCCATAGGCGCTGGTGTCCTGCGAAATCACCAGCAATTCCTTGACACCCGCCTTCACCAGCTTCTCAGCTTCACGTAAAACTTCAGCCGCCGGGCGGGAGACGAGATCGCCGCGCAGCTTCGGGATGATGCAGAAGGTGCAGCGGTTGTTGCAACCCTCTGATATCTTGAGATAAGCATAATGACGTGGCGTCAGGCGCACGCCGTCGCCGGGGATCAGATCGACAAAAGGATCGTGCGGCGCGGGCGCCGCCTCGCGCACCGCTTCCATAACGCTTTCATAGGCTTGCGGGCCGGTGATCGCGCTGACGTTGGGGAAGGCGTCGCGGATCTGGTCGGGCTCGGCGCCCATGCAGCCGGTGACGATGACCTTGCCATTCTCGGCCATCGCCGCGCCGATCGCTTCTAAAGATTCTTTCTTGGCGCTGTCGAGAAAGCCGCAGGTGTTGACGATGACCGCGTCGGCCCCGGCATGCTGGCGCGAGAGTTCGTAACCCTCGGCCCGGAGCTGAGTGAGGATGCGTTCGCTGTCGACCAGCGCCTTCGGGCAGCCGAGCGAGACGAAGGAAATCCGCGGCGCGCGCGCGGGGGCGTCAATAATGTCGTTCATTGGCGTTCGCTTGCCACGCTCCGGCTCGGGGCGCAATGCCCGACCCCCTCGGGTTTCACGCCACCACGGTTCCCGGATCGTCTTCGAGCTGCAGTTCGGGGCCGATCGGCACGATGCCGCTCGGGTTCAGTTGCGGATGGCTCTGGTAATAATGGTTCTTGATATGCTGGAAGTTGACGGTCTCGGCTATGCCCGGCTCGGCGTAGAGTTCGCGCAAATAGCGCGTCAGATTCCGGTAATCGGCGATGCGGCGGACGTTGCATTTGAAATGGCCGACATAGACCGGATCGAAACGGATCAGCGTGGTGAACAGCCGCCAGTCGGCCTCGGTGATGCGCTCGCCGCACAGCCAGCGATGCATGGCGAGGTGCTCCTCCAGCCAGTCGAGCGTCGAGAACAGGGCGCGCACCGCCTCGTCATAAGCGGCCTGGCTGCGGGCGAAGCCGGAGCGATAGACGCCGTTGTTGACGGTGGCATAGATGCGCTCGTTGAGCGCGTCGATCTCGCCGCGCAGCGTGGCGGGATAATAATCGCCGGGCGCCGCGCCGATCCCATCGAAGGCCGAATTGAACATGCGGATGATTTCGGAGGATTCGTTATTGACGATTTTTGCGCTTTTGAGGTCCCACAGCACCGGCACGGTGACGCGGCCGGTATAGTCGGGCTGTGACGCCGTATAGATCTGGTGCAGGAAGCGGGCGTGCCGGACGGGATCGGCGATGACGCCGGGCCCGTCGGCGAAGGTCCAGCCGTTCTCGGCCATATGCCAATGGACGATCGACAAGCTGATCATGCCTTCGAGGCCCTTGAGCTTGCGAAAAATCAGGGTGCGATGCGCCCAGGGGCAGGCGAGCGATATATAAAGGTGATAGCGCCCCTTCTCGGCCTTGAACCCGCCTTCGCCGGACGGGCCGGCCGCGCCATCGGCGGTTATCCAATTGCGGATCGGCGCGGAAGGGCGCACGAACCGGCCGTCGCTGTCGGTCGGGAACGCGCTTTCCTGGCTCCAGACGCCGTTCAGAAGAAATCCCATCACATCACCTTTCGGTCGGGCCCCGGCTCTATAAGTGGGCTCGCGCGAGCCGATGCAAGGCCGTCTGGCGCCCCCGACGCGAGTTGGAAAAGACTTGGATTTGGTTGGAGGTCCAGGTTTTTACGAAATGCTTCTTGTGTAGCTCAAGAGATTTCAACGGGTTAGAATTTTGAGAAAATTTGTGGTTCCAAATTTTTATTTGGAGGGATGCCGGAATATCAGAAGGTTAGGGTCGGAAAAGTTTGGAAAGCGTGGAATTTTTAAATTCTGTCAGATGGTCGTCGAGGTTTCATATCCTTTCGCAAAGGGAATGGCTGGCCGCCAGCCGAGGCAGAATTCTATGGTGGAAAAACTGAAATATCCAGAAATTGTTTCTACAAAATAGAACTTAGCTCAAAACCTCTCGACCCAGGGCCGCAGCTCCACCTCCAGCGACCACGCGCTGCGCGGCTGGCGCAGCACGTCGACATAAGTCTGCGCGATCGCATCGGGGTCGAGCATGCTGTCGGGCCGGTCGGCGGGGTCGGGGCGCTGGCTCGAGCGAACGCCGCCGTCGATGACGAAATGGGCGACGTGAATCCCCTTCGGCCCGAGTTCGCGCGCCGCGCTTTGCGCGAGGCCGCGCAGGGCGAACTTGCCCATCGCGAATGCCGCCGAATTGGCGAAGCCTTTGACTCCCGCGGTGGCGCCGGTGAGCAGGATCGCGCCGCGCCCGTTGGGAACCATTCGCCGCGCCGCCTGCTGGACGACAAGGAAGGCGCCGAAGGCGGACACCGCCAGCGCCTGTTCGACGGCGGCCGGATCGAGTTCGACGAGCGGGCCGCGGACGCGGGTGCTTGGATTATAAACGACGATATCCGGCTCGCCGATTGTCTTGCCCGCTTCCTCGAACAAAGCGGCGACCGAATCGGCTTTGCTGGAATCGGCGGCGAAGGCCGCCGCGCCGGTCTCCTCGACGAGCGCGCTTAGCTTGCCGGTATCGCGCGCGGCGAGGCCGACTTTCACCCCCAGCGCCGACAGGCGGCGGGCGAGCGAGGCGCTGATGCCGGGGCCGACGCCGACGATGAGGGCGGAGCGGTAGGGGAAATCGGACATGGGGAATCCTGAGCTGGCGGGCGCGTGGCGACCGATTTATGCGCTCGCCGCGATCATGCAAGGCGCATCGGCGCGTACGTTGCCGGCAATGCTGCAAACAGGACTGGAGGGTTTCGCATGTGAGTCGGCACGGAAGCGAGGCGCCTGCCCGGGCGACAAACCTTCATTGATCTCTTGGCGGCCATTTTGCGCGGAAGGATATCGAACTCAAGGGCGGCCCCAAAGGGGCCGTCGCCGGAGGCGATGCGCTTCGCGCACCCTTGACTTCGATATCCTTCCGCGCTCCGCTCCGCCCAAGAAATCAATGGAGGAATCCGATCTCAATCCTCTGAGTGATGTCGGATCAGGCGCC
>DATBZF010000026.1:0-3320 GCA_036513315.1 Roseiarcus sp. | reverse complement strand
AGGCGAGAAATTGGCGTTCAGCGCCGCTTCGAACGCCTCGGCGCGAAACACGCCGTTCGAGCCGGCGCCAGTGACCGCGACCCGAACGCCGCCGGCGATCTTGGCGACGAAGACGCCCACCAGCGCGTAGCGCGACGCCGGATTGGCGAATTTCATGTACGCGGCTTTCTGCGGGATCGGAAAGCTGACCTGGGTGATGAGTTCGCCAGGCTCGAGCGCCGTTTCAAAAAGCCCCGTGAAAAAATCCTGGGCTGGAATGCGGCGCTTGTTGGTGACGATCGTGGCGCCGAGCGCAAGCGCCGCCGCCGGATAGTCTGCGGCTGGATCGTTGTTGGCGAGCGAACCGCCGATCGTGCCCATGTTACGCACATGCGGATCGCCGATGCCGCCAGCGAGTTTCGCCACTGCCGGGATTGCCGCTTGCACGACGTTGTTGCGAGCGACCTCCGCGTGTCGGGTCATGGCGCCGATCACGAGATTGTCCCCTTCGCGGGCGATGCCTGCGAGTTCGTGAACGTTCTTGAGATCGATGAGCGCCGCCGGCGACGCCAGACGCTGCTTCATGGTTGGCAGGAGCGTCATCCCGCCGGCGAGCGCCTTGGCGTCGGGCTTGGCGAGATCGGCGGCGGCGCCGGAGAGCGATTGGGGGCGATGATATTCAAAGGCGTACATGTCGAATTCTCCCAAAGAGGGCGGCGGAAGCGGCGGATCGCGGCCGCCCGCTTAAGTCATTCCGCGGCGCGTTTCATCAACGTCTTTTGCGCGGCGCGCCAGACGACCTGCGGCGTCGCCGGCATCGCCACCTCTTCATGACCGAGCGCGTCGGTAATGGCGTTGATAACGGCCGGCGGAGCCGCGATCGCGCCCGCCTCGCCACAGCCCTTGATGCCGAGCGGATTGGACGGGCAGACCGTCTCGATCGTCTCGACTTTGTACGAGGGCAGGTCGTCGGCGCGCGGCATGCAATAATCCATAAAGCTCGCCGTTAAGAGCTGGCCGTCGCTATCGTAGTGCGCGCCTTCGAGGAGGGCCTGACCGACTCCCTGCGCGATGCCGCCATGCACCTGGCCTTCGACGATCATCGGATTAATCAGTTTGCCGAAGTCGTCGACCGCGGTCCACCGATCGATCGTGACGACGCCGGTTTGCGGATCGATCTCGAGCTCGCAGATATGTACGCCCGCCGGGAAGGTCCAGTTGGTTGGGTCCCAGAACGCGCTTTCCTTCAGGCCGGGCTCGATTTCCTGGGTATTGATCTTGTGCGCGGAATAGGCGTTTAGCGCGACCGAACCGAAGTCGATCGACTTGTCCGTGCCTTTGACCGTGAACTTCCCATCCCTGAACTCGATGTCGTGTTCGGAGGCTTCGAGCACATAGCCCGCGACTTTCTTCGCCTTGGCCTCAATCTTGTCGAGCGCCTTGGAAATCGCCGACATGCCGACCGCGCCGGAGCGGGAGCCGTAGGTGCCCATGCCCATCTGCACCTTGTCGGTGTCCCCGTGGACGACGGATACGTTCTCGATGGGGACGCCGAGCCGTGACGAGACGAGCTGGGCGAAAGTCGTTTCATGGCCCTGGCCGTGACTGTGCGAGCCGGTCAGAACCTCGACCGTGCCGATCATGTTGACCCTGACTTCCGCCGATTCCCAAAGGCCGACGCCGCCGCCGAGGGCGCCGACCGCCGCCGAGGGCGCGATGCCGCAGGCTTCGATGTACGCGGAGAATCCGATGCCGCGAAGCTTGCCCTTAGCCGCGGAAGCGGCTTTCCGCGCTGGCAGACTCTTGTAGTCGGCGAGCGCCAGCGCTTTATCGAGGGCAGCCGGAAAGTCGCCGGCGTCATAGTTCATCAGAACCGGAGTCTGGTGAGGAAAAGTCTTGACGAAGTTTGTGCGGCGGAACTCGGCGGGGTCGCGCCCCGTCTCACGCGCCGCGACCTCAACCAGACGCTCGATCACGAAAGTCGCCTCCGGGCGGCCGGCGCCGCGATAGGCGTCGACCGGCGCAGTGTTGGTGTAGACTCCGTCGACCTCGCAGTAGATATTGGGGATCCCGTATTGTCCCGACAGCAGCGGCGCGTAGAGATACGTTGGCACGGCGGAAGCGAACGTCGAGAGATAGGCGCCGAGATTGGCGGTCGTGTGGACGCGGAGCCCTGTTATCTTACCGCTGGCGTCCAGTGCGAGTTCGCCGTGCGTAACGTGGTCGCGCCCATGCGCGTCGGAGAGAAACGCCTCGGTGCGATCGGCGGTCCATTTCACCGGCCGGTTGATCTTCTTGGCCGCCCAGACGCAGACGGTTTCGTCGGCATAAATGAAAATCTTCGAGCCGAAGCCGCCGCCGACGTCGGGCGCGATGACCCTCAGCTTGTTCTCGGGCGCAAGACCGATGAATGCCGACAGGACCACCCGCGCAACGTGCGGGTTCTGGCTCGTCGTATAAAGCGTCATCGTGTCCGTGCCGGAATCGTAGTCGCCGAGCGCGGCGCGCGGCTCCATTGCATTCGGGATCAGGCGGTTGTTGACAAGATCGATTTTCGTCACATGCGCCGCGGCGGCAAAGGCCGCATCGGTCGCCGCCTTGTCGCCGAGATGCCAGTTGTAGACGGTGTTGCCCGGCGCGGCGTCATGGATTTGCGCCTGACCCGACTTCGCCGCGCTCGCCGTGTCGGCGACCGCGGGCAGCTCGGTATACCCCACCTCGATCTTCTCCGCGGCGTCTCGCGCCTGCGCATAAGTGTCGGCAATGACGACAGCGACGTGATCGCCCACGTAGCGCACCTTACCTTGGGCGAGCGCCGGATGGGCGCCCGCTTTCATCGGCGAGCCGTCCTTCGAATGGATCATCCAGCCGCAGATGAGACCGCCGACCTTATCGGCCGCGATGTCGTCGCCGGTGAAGACCGCAACCACGCCCGGCGCCTTGAGGGCGGCGGAAAAGTCGATCTTTTCGATCGTCGCGTGGGCATGCGGCGAGCGGAGAAAATAAGCGAAGGCCTGCCCGTGACGATTGACGTCGTCGACATAGTGGCCCTTGCCGGTGATGAACCGGATGTCCTCTGTGCGTTTGACGGAAGCGCCGATGGCTGTCACGCCCATGATGTCTCTCTCCCTTGGGACGGCATTTTGAAGCGTCCTTGTTATTCGGCCGCCTGAGGCGTGGCGGCGGCGCCCATCTCGCGTGCGCCTTGAGCAATTGATTTCACGATATTGTGGTAGCCGGTGCAGCGGCAGATGTTGCCTTCGAGGCCGTGGCGGATCGTGGCTTCGTCAATGTTGAAGCCCTCCCGATTCACGAGGTCGACGCCCGACATGATCATGCCG
>DATBZF010000025.1:0-20896 GCA_036513315.1 Roseiarcus sp. | reverse complement strand
TCCTCATTGTTTGCATGGCGGAGCGGGGCGCGAGAGGAATTCGAAGTCAAGGACGACGGCAAAGCCGTCGCCGCCTTCGGCGGTGGTCCGAAGGACCATCCTTGAGTTCGAATTCCTCTCGCGCATAATCGCCTCCATGCACTCAATGAGATGGTGTCGCCACGACCCGGCGGCTGTCTCACCCGGCGGCTGTCTCATATGTGTGTGAACCAGGACAGGATCGCCCCCATAGTCCGTCTGTAAGACGGGCGCCTTTCGACGCCCCGGGGGGCTTTGCGGTCGTCGATGTCTTCGAATGCCTCTCGCGTCCCGCGCCGCCATGCAAACGTGAAGAAATCCGCCCTTTGTGAACCTGTGTCGCTGTCATGAGGGCGCACATCCGATAGCCCGCAACGCGCATTTCCGATACAAGCATAACGCCGATCAATCGACACGACAGGAGGGCGATCTGGGCGCCTCGACACATCAGCCGCCGCGGCTGTTTATCATTCGCCATGGCGAAACCGAATGGTCTTTGTCGGGCCAGCATACCGGCAGGACCGATATTGCGCTGACCGCGCGCGGCGAAGAGGGGGCGCGCGCGCTGGAACCCTTCCTGCGCGACATTCCATTCGCGCGCGTGCTGGCCAGTCCGCGCAAGCGCGCGCAGCGCACCTGCGCTCTGGCGGGCCTCGGAGGAAACGTCGCGATCGAGCCCGATCTCGCTGAATGGGATTATGGCGATTACGAGGGCTTGCGCTCCGCCGAAATACACAAGCAATGGCCGGGCTGGAATATTTTCCGCGACGGCTGCCCGGGCGGCGAGTCGCCCGCCGATGTTTCGAGCCGCGCCGATCGGCTCATCGCGCGCCTTCGCACTGAGGGCGGCGATGTCGCGGCTTTCACGCATGGCCATTTTGGGCGGGTGCTCGCGACGCGATGGATCGGCCTGCCGGTCATCGAAGGACAACATTTCACCATTACCGTGGCGTCGGTTGGCGTTTTAGGTTTCGAGCCTAGCCATCCCGAAACCATGGCGATCGAATTGTGGAACTTTTCTCCGTCCGGCCAGAAATGGAGCTAAGCATGCACGTCAATCCCTATCTCGTGTTCAACGGCGATTGCGAAACGGCGATCAAATTCTACCAGCAAACCCTCGGCGGCGAGATCACCATGATGATGACCCACGCCGGCACGCCGATGGAAGCGCAGGCGCCGAAGGAATGGCAGGACAAAATCCTGCACGCGAGCCTGAAGATCGGCGACACCGTTCTGATGGGCTCCGATGCGCCGCCGGAACGCTATGAAAAGCCGAGGGGCTTTTCGGTCTCGCTCGTGCTCGACGACACGGGCGAAGCCGAACGGATATTCAAGACGCTGAGCGAAGGCGGATCGGTGCAGATGCCGATCCAGCAGACTTTCTGGGCCGCCCGCTTCGGCATGCTGGTCGATAAATACGCGATTCCGTGGATGATTAACTGCAATCAGCCGGGGTGATGCGGCGTGCGCGGTTTGCGGCGGCGTAAGGGACGAGTTTAATACCTATGAGATGCACGCCGCGTACGGCGACAGCTCGTCATTGATTGCATGGAGGCAAGTATGCGCGAGAGGCATTCGAACTCAAGGACGATCGCAAAGCGATCGCCGCCGGAGGCGATGCGCTTCGCGCATCCTTGACTTCGAATTCCTCTCGCGCTCCGCTCCGCCATGCAAACAATCAGGAATTCCGCCCTCGATCGTGTGTATCAATTGTCGTGCGTCCGTTGGCGATAGACGGATAGCGCCGGACATGAGAATATCTGCAACCCACGCCGCTACATCGGCCCTTCATCAGGAAATGGGATTGCGATGAGCAACATCGCCGTCACGCCAAAGACCAAAACGCTCGTCAAAACCGAACGGCCGCGCCTGCATAAGGTCATTCTGGTCAATGACGATTACACGCCGCGGGAATTTGTCGTGATCGTCCTCAAAGGCGAGTTCGGCATGAGCGAGGATCAGGCGCATAAGGTGATGATCACGGCGCATCGGCGCGGCGTCTGCGTCGTCGCCGTCTTCACCAAAGATGTCGCCGAGACCAAGGCGACGCGCGCCACCGACGCCGGTCGGAGCAAAGGCTATCCGCTGCTGTTCACGACCGAACCGGAGGAGTAACGGGCGCCCGGTCATTCCCGCGCAAGCGTCGCTTGCGCGGGAATGACAGTGGAAAATTCAGCGCACGCCGGTGACGCTGCCGCGGAACAGATCCTTCTGTTCTTGCGGCGGCGCGCGCCAATATTGCGGCGGCGCATCGACGTGGGCGCCGAGGGCGGCGGCCGCGCGCCACGGCCAGTGCGGATCGTAGAGCAGGCCGCGGGCCAGCGCGACGAGATCGGCTTTGCCGCTGGCGACGATGTCCTCGGCCTGCTGCGCTTCGGTGATCAGGCCGACGGCGATGGTGTTGACGCCGGCGGCTTCCTTCAAAGCCTCAGCGAACGGCGTTTGATAGCCAGGCTTCAGGGTGATCTTCTGCTTCGGCGACATGCCGCCCGAGGACGCGTCGATCCAGTCGACGCCGAGCTTCTTCAGCGCCTTGGCGAAGACGACGGTCTGTTCCAGATCCCAGCCGCCGTCCACCCAATCGGTCGAGGAGACGCGCATGCCGACCGGCTTGTCGGCGGGGAAGGCTCCGCGTACGGCCGCGAAGACTTCGAGGGGGAAGCGCATGCGGTTTTCCAGCGAGCCGCCATATTCGTCGGTGCGGTGGTTGGAGAGCGGCGACAGGAATTGATGGAGGAGATAGCCATGCGCGCCATGCACTTCGAGGCCGTCTATTCCGAGCCGCGCCGCGCGTCTGGCTGTCGCCGCGAAGGCTTCGCGCAAGCGCGCAAGACCAGCCGAATCGAGCGCGCGCGGCCCCGCTTCGCCCTCCTTATAGGCGACGGCCGATGGCGCCCATGGCGCCCAACCGCCCTGGGAAAGCGGAATCAACTGACCGCCTTCCCAGGGCAATTGGCTCGACGCCTTGCGGCCGGCATGGGCGAGTTGCATCGTCACCGGGATTTTCGAATATTGACGGATCGCGGCGAGCACGGGCTTCAGCGCCGCTTCGGTCGCATCGTCCCATAGGCCAAGGTCGCTGGCGGTGATGCGCCCGTCCGGCTCGACGGCGGTCGCCTCGATGAACAGCATGCCGGCGCCCGACAGCGCGAGGCTGCCGAGATGGATCATGTGCCAGGCGGTCGCGCGCCCATCCTCGGCCGAATATTGGCACATCGGCGACACCACGACGCGATTGGGAATAGTCACGCCCCGCAGCGTGAAGGGGGAAAACAGCTTGCTCATGGGGGCCTTCTAAAAAGAGAACGATCGGTCTAATATAGACCATCCCGCCGATAAGCGAAGGGATGCGCCAGCTAAATATCGCCCGCCGGCGGCTCCGGCATTGCAAGCGGTCGCCGGCGCGCCATATGCCGATAGTCAGGGAAACAGGAGCTCACAACGATGGACGGAAAGCCGATCAAGCAGCCTGGGCCCGATCATCCGATCACGATCCAGGCAAACCCGGCGCGCGTCGTCGTCACTGTCGGCGGCCGGGTGGTCGCCGATACGAAAGAAGCGCTGACCTTGCGCGAGGCGTCCTATCCGGCAGTCCAATATGTCCCGCGCAAGGATGTCGACATGACGCTGCTGCAGCGGACCGATCACGCGACCTATTGCCCGTACAAGGGCGAATGCGCCTATTACAGCATTCCGTCAGGCGGAGAGCGCGCCGCCAATTCGGTCTGGACCTATGAGAGCCCTTACGCGGCGGTGGCCGAGATCAGGGACCATCTGGCGTTCTATCCCGACCGGGTCGATTCGATAGAGGAGCGAGCGGCGGGGTGAGGGGAGGGGCCGTCGCTGCTACCAATGTCCCTTGCGGCGGTTCCAGGCATAGAGCAGATCGGCGAAACGATCATAGGCGAAGCGCGCGATCGGATGGATGACGGGAAGGGCGAGCGTCCGCCCAAGCCAGACATCGCCGGGAGTTCGCAGCCAGATTGCGATCGCACAATCGGCCCCGAGATGCAGTCGACCTTCGGCGTCGACGGCATGCAGGCGGCGGCGAACGTCTTCCACGCCGGCGCCGAAGCGGGCGAGCGCATCGGGCTCGAGATTGATGTCGCGAAATTCGATCGCGCCGGCTTTGGCCGCGCGCACGAGGCGGCTACGCTGCCAGTCGATGCCGGCGTTGCAGACCGGGCATTTGGTGTTGTACCAGACGGTGAGTTTGGGATGCGTGGCGGGTGCCGTCATGATCGAGCATGGAAGACTATTACTTCGTCGTTGCTGTGCAGGTTCGCGAATTCGTTGATCGGGCCTCCAACACGCAGGAGGCTCATGCGAGACAAAGGCTTCGACAGGTTTATCGACCCTACCGACTTCGCTATTGAGCCATTGTTCGCATGGAGGCAATTTTTTCCCCCCAGAGACCTTTGTCAATGACGACCGCGGAAGCGGTCGCCGCCTTCGGCGGTGGCCTGAAAGGCCATCATTGACAAAGGTCTCTGGGGTGAAACACGCTCCGCCATGCGAAACGATGGATCACACTCGACCCTTTCCGTTTTGTTAGTCTGCGCAGTTGCGCCGCCCCCGGGTTCGCCTGAGGACTGGCCCAGACGAACGCCGTTGAGGCTGTTGTCTCGCATCCTAAACCTCCTCTTGTATTGGAGGCCCGATCAACGAAATTCTGAACCTGCGCAGCTGCGAGGGAGCGAACCGACGAAGAAACGCAGATCGGGCTTTGTGAGCCCAGGCCGCTGAGTGGATCGCAGATGCGCCTTAGAGGATGCTTGCCATCTCCGCGTTGAAACGCTCCTGTTGAAGCCGCCTCACATTCGCCAATCCGTCGGCGCAGCGCGTGTAGGGTTCCGTAGCCGGCGTCATCCCCAAACTCGTGCAGAAGGCCCGATTTTCGTCCTCTACGACGGTCGAAGTGTTGCGTTCGGCCGTGGCGCGCGCTTTTTGGCCGCAAAGGAACGACGCGCCCAAAACGATCAGCGCCACCAAGACAATCAGCGCGCCAGCAGTTCCCGGCCGGAAAGGACCATACTGTCGATTGATGGTTGTCGGATGCGGAGTCATGGCGCCACCTCTCCTGCTTCGCGAAAGCTAAATGTCGGTGAATCTCCGCTTCTGGACTGGTTAATAGCAGATCATATTGAGTCTGTCACGTTTTCGTGAACAAGCACGAAAGCGGCTGCCGACGTCACTCGGGCGGCCGTTCCATTGTCGGCAGGATCAAGCGACGTGACGCTGACTAGATTCCCGATGACGCCAAACTCCGTCTCGCCGGCCTTAAAGAAGATCGCATCGACATCGTTTCGGAGGGGACACGACAGAACGAAGACCACCCGATCCCCCGCATTGATACGTCGCTCCCGCGCAGTGACGCTGAGTCATTTTAAAGCGCGGCGCGATGCTCCGGCGACATCAGCCCAACCGCGCCATCTGCAGCACCGCGAAGAATATCGCCAAAGCGGCACTCAAGCCGACGAGGACGGAGAACTCGGCCCAGACTGCCAAAGAGCGGCCGGTCGGATGGATGAGCCATGAGAAGCTGGTCGTCAAAGTGGCCAACGCAAAGGCGACGATCACGACCTGGAGGACAAAAAAGACGTCGACGAACTGCAGAGAAACTTTCAGTTCCGGGGCGATAAGGGCGATGACGGCGGCGGCGCCGATCGCGTTGACCAACACCACGCCGCTCACGTTCTTGCGAAGGAAAGCCCAGCCGAACACCGCGACTTCGATCAGCACTGCGATCAGGGGCAGCGTCTCCAGCAGTTCGTCTGACATGTCGCAATCCTCCAAAACGGCCTTGTCTTCCAGCGTCCGCGGCCAAATCGCGGCGCGCTCTTGCATGGCTTGGGTATAGGCCCGCGGCGTGCGGGAAGATGTGGCGCCTGTCACATCTCGAGCCGCATCCGGCAGCGACAAATCATTGACCGGCAATGGGTTGGGTGAGACCATCAGCAAGTGGCGCCGGCTTCCCGCGGGCGGCGCCGCAAAATCGAGCGCGAAACCAAAGCGTCTTCTAAGGCGTTGAAATCGTTCACTTCAAGGGACTAAAGGACGCTCGTGCGGAGCTGATATCGAGGATTTAGCCTGGCTCGCGCCCGGATTTCACCCTGGTCTTGAAGCCAGAATCACAGGAGAGGGCCGATCTCGATGCGCACGCCGACTTCCTCGCGCGTCTCGCGGACGACTGCGTCTTCCGCGCGTTCGAGAAAATCGACCTTGCCGCCGACCAGGCTCCAAAAGCCGGCTTCCGGCGCCTTGCGTCGCCGGACGAGCAGAAGGCGCCCCGCGCGCAGAATCGCCGCGCCGCAGCCGACCCTCACCTCTCCCATGCTCACGCGGCGAGCGCGGCGAGCAGGCGGGCCCAGGAGCGCGCGCCCTTGTGGAAGGAGGAACGCTCATATTTCTCGTTGGGCGAATGAACTGCGTCGTCGTCGAGTCCGAAGCCGACCATCAGCGCGTCCATGTTCAATTCGCGTTTGAACACGCCGACGATCGGGATCGAGCCGCCGGAGCCGACCAGCACCGGCGGCTTGCCCCATTCGGTCTCCAGCGCGCGGCGGGCGCGGCGCAGGGCTTCGCTCTTGGTCGGCAACACGATCGCCGGACTGGCGCCATGGGCGATGAATTCGGCGCGGACGTCGACGGGCAGGCGCGCCTTGACGAAAGCGCGGAAGCTCTGGGCGATCTTGTCGGGATTCTGCTTGCCGACAAGGCGGAACGAGACTTTGGCGCTGGCCTGCGCCGGCAGCACGGTTTTGGTTCCGACGCCGGTATAGCCGCCGACAATGCCGTTGACGTCGCAGGTCGGGCGCGACCACATCATTTCCAATACGCCGCGGCCGGCTTCGCCGGCGGGAACGGAGAGACCGACATCGCCGAGGAATTCGCTTTCGTCGAAATTGAGATCGCGCCATTGTGCAGCGATTTCCTCGGGCAGTTCCTCGACGCCGTCGTAAAAGCCGGGCAGCGTCACCGCGCCGTTGGAATCATGCAGATCGGCGAGGATGCGCGAGAGCACGCGGATCGGATTGATCGCCGGGCCGCCGTAAAGGCCCGAATGCAGGTCGCGATTGGCGCCGCGCAGGATCACTTCTTCGAGAACCAGGCCGCGCAACATGGTGGTGATCGCTGGCGTCTGCTGGTCCCACATGCCGGTGTCGCAAACCAGCATGATGTCGGCTTTGAGTTCGCTGGCGTTGTCGGCCATGAAGCCGGGCAGCGAGGGCGAGCCGGTTTCCTCCTCGCCTTCAAAGAGAATGCTGACGTTGCAGGGCAGGCCGACGCCGGTCTCGCCAAACGCGCGGCAGGCCTCGACGAAAGTCATCAACTGGCCTTTGTCGTCCGCCGCGCCGCGCGCCACGATGCGCTGGCCGGAATCGGCCTCGACCAGCCGCGGCTCGAATGGCGGCGTCGTCCAGAGGTTCAAGGGGTCGGGCGGCTGCACGTCGTAATGGCCGTAGAAAAGAACATGGGGCGCGTCGCGCCGCTTCGCCTTGGCGCGCGCGAGCACCATCGGGCGCCCTTTGGTCGGGCGCTTGGACGCATCGAAGCCGAGGCCTGCCAATTCGCGCACCAGCCAGTCGGCGGCGCTTTCGCAATCAGGAAAATGAGCGGGATCGGCCGAGACTGAGGGAATTGCGAGCAGCGCGAACAGGCGCGCCAAAGCGTCTGTCTGATTGGCGTCAATTTTCGCCAGAACGTCGTCGAGGGTGGACATGCAAGGCTCCAGCAGACATCGATGGCGATGATCTGTGTCCGGAACCTATCAGCCGCGCGGCGCGGCTCCAACCGACAAGCGCAATCTTGCCAAACAAACAATCTGGCGAACAAACCTCACGCGACGGGCGGCGGCGGCAATCTGCGCGTCGCCGCCCGTGCGGTCATAAGGCTCGCGTCAGAAAAGCTGACGGAACAGGAAATACAGCACGCCCGAAAGCAGGATCGCGCAAGGCAGCGTCAGCACCCAGGCCATCGCAATATTGCGCAGCGTGGAGAGCTGAATGCCCGATCCATTGGCCGCCATCGTGCCGGCGACGCCCGATGACAGAACATGGGTGGTCGAAACCGGCAGGCCGAAACCGTCGGCGGCGCCGATCGTCGCCATCGCGATGATTTCGGCCGCGGCGCCCTGGCCATAGGTCAGATGCTCCTTGCCGATCTTCTCGCCGACGGTGACGACGATGCGCTTCCAGCCGATCATCGTGCCAAGGCCGAGCGCCAGAGCGACGACGATCTTCACCCAGGTCGGGATGAATTTCGTCGAAGCGTCAAGCTGGCCCTTGTAGTTGTTGAGGGTCGTCACGTCTTCGGGCTTCAGGCCGGCTTCCTTGTCCTTGGTGAGGAAGCGCAGCGCCTCGGACGCCAGATACATATCGTTGCGCGCATTGCCGACCTTGTCGAAGGGCACTTTGGCGAGCGAACCATAATGGGTGACTTCGTCCGCGATGTTCCTCATGAATACGGCGAGCGCGGGGAAAGTGCCTTCCACGAGCTTATGGTCGTGCACGTAGGCGGTGACCACCGGGCGCGGATCGCCGATGACCTGGAAGCCGGCGCCCTGCGCTTCGACGACCTTCGACGCGGCGTCGGAGATTTGCGTGAACTGCGCCATCTGGCTTTCCGGCAGAGCGCGGTTGAGCGCATAGGCGGTCGGCGCCACGCCGATCAGGATCAGCATGATCAGGCCCATGCCCTTCTGGCCGTCATTCGAACCGTGAAAGAAGGAGACGCCCGAGCAGGTGAAGATCAGCAGCGCCCGGATCCACCACGGCGGCGGCGAGGCCGTAGTCGGCGCCGTGTAGAGCGCCGGTTTGCGGATCAGGAATTTCATGATCAGCAGCAGAAGCGCCGAGAGCACGAAGCCGAAGATCGGCGAAAGCAGCAAGGCGTAGCCGATCTTGGTCACCTGGCTCCAGTCGACGCCCGACGTGCCGTCCTGTCCGCGCATCACGGCGTTGGCCACGCCAACGCCGATGATCGAGCCGATCATCGTATGCGAGCTGGATGCAGGCAGACCCATCCACCAGGTGCCGAGGTTCCAGATGATGGCGGCGATCAGCAGTGCGAACACCATGGCGAAGCCCGCGCTTGAGCCGACCTGCAGGATCAGTTCGACAGGAAGCAGCGAAACGATGCCGAAGGCGACCGCGCCGGTCGAAGTCAGCACGCCGAGGAAGTTCAGCGTTCCCGACCAGATCACCGCATATTCCGGGGCCAGCGAATGGGTGTAGATGACGGTCGCCACCGCATTGGCGGTGTCGTGGAAGCCGTTGACGAATTCGAAGCCGAGCGCGATCACCATGGCGACGCCGAGCAGGACGAACGGCATGATGGTGGTCGGCGCGGGAGCGCCGGAAGCGGCGATGTCGCTGTAAATGCTGTAGGCCATGAAGAACAAGCCGCCCGCCAGAACGGCGAGGAACACGATCACGCCGCGCATGTTGGTGGGCTTGTCGAAATTCACGGTCGCAGGGGACGCCTGCGGGGCGTGGACATTGGTGATGGCGGACATTGGGACGGCTCCTGTCGTCGAAACGCCGCGCATCTAGATCGAGGCCATATGACGCGTGTGTGACAATGTTAAGGACCGCCTGTCACAACGCGCGCCTGTTCCCCCCGTTGCGGCTTGATTACTTCGGCTGCATTACTTCGGCTGCGCGACGACGCGCAGGTAAGGCTTAAGCGTTTTCCAGCCTTGCGGGAACCGCTTTTCAGCTTCCTCGTTGGAGACCGAACCGGCGATGATCACGTCGTCGCCATTCTTCCAATTGGCCGGCGTCGCCACCTTGTGCCTGGCCGTAAGCTGCAGGCTGTCGATGACGCGCAGCACTTCGTCGAAATTGCGCCCGGTCGTCATCGGATAGACGAGTTGTAGTTTGACGCTTTTGTCGGGGGCGATCACGAAGACGGTGCGCACGGTCTGATTGTCGGCGGCGGTGCGCCCTTCCGAACTTCCCGGCGTCGCCGCGGGCAACATGCCATAGGCCTTGGCGATCGACAGGTCGGTGTCGCCGATCATCGGATAGTTCGGCGCCGTTCCTTGCGTCTCTTCGATGTCCTTGGCCCATTTTCCGTGCGATTCAACGGGGTCGACGGACAGGCCGATGATCTTGGCTCCGCGCTTGTCGAATTCGGCCTTGAGATTGGCCATGGCGCCGAGTTCGGTCGTGCAGACAGGGGTGAAATCCTTCGGGTGCGAAAACAGCACGCCCCAGGAATCGCCGAGCCATTCATGAAAGCGGATCGGCCCTTCGGTGGTCTCAGCGGCGAAATCGGGAGCGGTTTGTCCGAGCTGCAACATGGCGGCTTCTTTCCTGAAACATTGCCCGCTCGAATCGCGTATGATGCGATGTTCATCGAAACGGGGTGGGACTATCCTAGTCGAGTTGATTTGCCGGATCAATCGATGAATCATCTAGACTAACCTGCGAGATAGCGTGGGTTCCCGTTGGAGGCGGCGATAGACACGGGTCAGCCGACCGCCTTGCCGGGCCGCTCGCTTGATTTTGCCGCGGGAAGCGGCGACATGAAGCTGAGAGCTATTCCGATCGTCCGATTCCTCAAGGAGATTCCATGGACAATCTGATCGCACGCGTCGCGACCGCAGCCGGCATCACGCCGGACATCGCGCGCCAGGCTGTCAGCCTGGTCGTCGATTTCGTCAAGCGCGAGGCGCCGGCGGAGGCCGTCGACAAGCTGCTGGCCAAGGCGCCGGCTTTGAACGCGATCGTCGCCTCCGGCCAGGGAACCGGCGGCGAAGGCATGGGCGGTTTCGTCAAAGGCCTGATGGGCACTGCTTCGGGCTCCATGGGCGGCGGCGGCATTATGGCGCTCGGCGGCCAGTTGATGGGCTTGGGCCTCGACATGAGCCAGATCCAGACCGTCGGCAAGGAAGTGTTCGCCTATGCGCGCGAAATCGCCGGCGACGACGTAGTCGGCGAAATCGCCGGCGCCATTCCGGGCCTGTCGCAGTTCATCTAGCCCGCGGGGCGGCCATGAATCTGGCGGGGGACTTCGCGCCGACGAGTGAAGAGCAATGGCGCAAGCTCGTCGCCGGCGTCCTCAAAGGCGGCGCCTTCGAGAAGCTTGTCTCGCGCAGCGACGACGGGTTCGACATCCAGCCGATCTACGCCCGCAGAATCGGCGCGCGCGCCAAGGGGAAGCAGGGTCCGTGGCGCGTCATCGCCCGCGTCGATCATCCCGAATGCGCCCTCGCCAATGGCCAGGCGCTTGACGATCTCAGCAATGGCGCCGACGGTCTTGAAATCATCTTCGCCGGCGCCGACGGCGCCTTTGGCTATGGCCTCGCCAATTGGGATGGCGCCGCCCTTGACGCTCTGTTCGACGGCGTCCGCTTCGACGCCGGCCTGACGGTGCAGCTTGATCTGGGTCCAGCGGCCGAGGAGCAGGCGCTCGCCGTCGTCGCCGCCGTCGCGCGGAGCGGCGTCGATCCGGCCAGCCTCGATCTCGCCTTCAATCTCGATCCGCTCGGCGCTTTGGCGCGCAGCGGCCAGGCTTTGGAAGATTGGCCGCGGACGGCGCCTCGGCTCGGCGGTTTCGCGGCGGCGCTGAAGGGACGCGGTTTTACCGGCCCGTTCGTCGCCGCCGATGCGCGCAGCGTCCATGCGGCGGGCGGATCGCCGGCGCAGGAGCTCGCCTTCGCCCTGTCGGCGGCGATCGCTTACCTCAGGGCGCTCGCCGACAATGGCTTTGCCCGCGAGGCGGCGCGCGAGGCGATAGCGTTTCGCCTCGCCGCGGACGCCGATGAATTTCTCGGTCTCGCCAAATTCCGCGCGCTGCGATTGCTTTGGGCGCGCGTCGAGGAATTGTGCGACCTGCCGCCGCGGGCCGCCCGCATCCATGGCGAGAGCGCCTGGCGGATGATGAGCGCCAGGGACCCCTGGGTGAATGTGCTGCGCGGCGCAATGGCGGCGTTTTCCGCCGGGCTCGGCGGCGCCGACAGCGTCAGCGTGCTGCCGTTCACGCAGGCGCTCGGCCTGCCCGATCCTTTCGCGCGGCGCCTGGCGCGCAATTCCCAATTGATCCTGCTGGAGGAATCCCATCTCGGCTTCGTCGCCGACCCCGCCGCCGGCGCCGGCGCGTTCGAGGCGCTGACCGCGGCTTTGTGCGAAAAAGCCTGGACTCTGTTCCAGGCGATCGAAGCCGATGGCGGTCTTTATGGCGCGCTGACGCGTGGCGATTTCCAGGCACAGGTCGCTGCGACCGCCGACGCGCGCGCGCGCGACGTCGCACGCCGCAAGACGCCATTGACCGGCGTCAGCGATTTTCCGGATCTGTCTGAAATCAAAGTGGAGACGCTTTCCGCCACGCGCCCGGCCTTCGCCTATCCTGGCCAACAGCGGGTTGCGCCCTTGGCGCCGCATCGGCTCGCCGAACCGTTCGAGGCTTTGCGCGACGCTTCCGACGCGGCTTTGATCCGCGATGGCGCGCGCCCGAATGTATTCCTCGCCAATCTCGGTCCGATCGCCGCCTTCAGCGCGCGCGCGACTTTCGCCAAAAGCCTGTTCGAGGCGGGCGGCGTCGAGGCTTTAGGCAATGAAGGATTTTCAAATGCCGAAGACGCCGCCAAGGCCTTCCGGGCGAGCGGCGCGCGGCTCGCATGCCTGTGCTCTTCCGAGGAATTCTACGCGACGACGGCCGACGGCACGGCGCGGCTGTTGCATGAAGCGGGCGCACTTGTGTGGATGGCCGGCCGGCCCGGCGAGTGCGAAGCCGATTGGCGCGCCGCCGGCGTCGAGGACTTCATCTATGCCGGCTGCGACGCGCTTGCCGCACTGCGCCGCGCACATGCTGCGCTGCTCCAATCTTGACCGCAGCAGTTTCTGTGGCGCGAAATCCGGTCGCGTCGTAGACTTGCGACCTCGACTTATGACTTGCGGTCGTCACGCAACCTGGTTCGCAAAAGCGCTATGAAGCCGATTCCGAACTTTTCCGCCGTTCCTTTCGCGTCGGCGCCGCAAGCCTCGGAGCGCGGCGGCGGCGAGGTCTGGCGAACGCCCGAGGGCATCGCCGTCAAGGCAATTTACGGTCCGGACGATCTTGCCGGCCTCGATTTTCTCGACGGCTGGCCGGGCGCCGCGCCCTATCTGCGCGGGCCCTATCCGACCATGTATGTCAACCAGCCCTGGACGGTGCGCCAATATGCCGGCTTTTCCACAGCCGAGGATTCCAACGCCTTTTATCGCGCCAATCTGGCGGCCGGGCAGAAGGGCCTGTCGGTCGCCTTCGATCTCGCCACCCATCGCGGCTATGATTCCGACCATCCGCGCGTCGCCGGCGATGTCGGCATGGCGGGCGTCGCCATCGATTCGATCTATGACATGCGCACGCTGTTCTCAGGCATTCCGCTCAGCCAGATGAGCGTGTCGATGACGATGAACGGAGCGGTTCTGCCGGTGCTCGCGCTGTTCATCGTCGCCGGCCAGGAACAGGGCGCGCCGATGGAATCCTTGTCCGGCACGATCCAGAACGACATTCTCAAAGAATTCATGGTGCGCAACACTTATATCTACCCGCCGCGCGCCTCGATGCGGATCATCTCCGACATTTTTGCGTTCACCTCGGCGCATATGCCGAAGTTCAATTCGATCTCGATCTCCGGCTATCACATGCAGGAGGCGGGCGCGACGCAGGATCTCGAACTGGCCTATACGCTCGCCGACGGCGTCGAATATTTGCGCGCCGGCATCGCGGCGGGGCTGACGATTGATCAGTTTGCGCCGCGCCTTTCGTTCTTCTG
Organism: Roseiarcus sp.; assembly: GCA_036513315.1. Taxonomy (GTDB): domain Bacteria; phylum Pseudomonadota; class Alphaproteobacteria; order Rhizobiales; family Beijerinckiaceae; genus Roseiarcus. The sequence goes on along the minus strand of DATBZF010000025.1, from coordinate 7,113 downwards.
GGCGATCGGCATGAATTTCTTCATGGAGGTCGCCAAACTGCGCGCCGCCCGGCTGTTATGGGCGAGCCTGGTCAAAGGCTTCCATCCGCAATCGGAAAAATCGCTGCCCCTGCGCACGCACAGCCAGACTTCAGGCTGGTCGCTGACCGCGCAGGATCCGTTCAACAATATCGTGCGCACCCAGATCGAGGCGATGGCGGCGACGCAGGGCCATACGCAATCGCTGCACACCAATGCGCTCGACGAGGCGCTCGCGCTGCCGACGGCTTTTTCGGCGCGCATCGCCCGCAACACCCAGCTTTTCCTACAACAGGAAAGCGGCACGACGCGCATCATCGATCCCTGGGGCGGCTCCTATTATGTCGAGCGGCTGACGGCCGATCTGGCGATGAAGGCGAAGGCGCATATCGACGAGATTGAAGCGCTTGGCGGCATGGCCAAGGCGATCGAGGCCGGCATTCCCAAGCTGCGCATCGAAGAGGCGGCGGCGGGCGCCCAGGCGCGCATCGATTCGGGCCGGCAATCGGTGATCGGCGTCAACAAGTTCAGGCCGGAATCCGAGCGGCCGATCGATGTGCTGAAGGTCGACAATGCGAGCGTGCGCGCCCAGCAGATCGAGAAGCTGCGGCGTCTGCGCGCCGAGCGCAACGAAGCCGAAACGCAGGCGGCGCTGGCGGCTTTGACCGAAGGCGCGCGCGGCGGCGCCAATCTGCTCGCGCTGTCGATCGAGGCGGCGCGCGCCAAGGCGAGCGTCGGCGAGATGTCGCTGGCGATGGAAAGGGCGTTCGGACGCCATGTCGCGGAAATCAGGACGATGGCCGGCGTCTATCGGCGGGAGGCGGGATTGGGCGTCGAGGCGATCGAAAAGGTGCTGGCGATGACCCAGGCTTTCCTGGAGAACGAGGGCCGCCGACCGCGCATCCTGGTCGCCAAGATCGGCCAGGACGGCCACGATCGCGGCCAGAAAATCATCGCCTCGGCTTTCGCCGATCTCGGCTTCGACGTCGATATCGGGCCGCTGTTCGCCACGCCCGAGGAGGTCGCGCGCCAGGCGGTCGAGAACGACGTCCATATCGTCGGCGTCTCCTCGCTCGCCGCCGGCCATTTGACGCTGGTGCCGGCGCTGAGAAACGCGTTGCGGGACGCCGGCCGGGCAGATGTGATGATCGTCGTCGGCGGCGTCATTCCCGCTCAGGATTTCGAGGCTTTGCGCAAGGCGGGCGCCGACGCCATTTTCCCGCCGGGCACCATGATCGCCGAAGCCGCCGCGCGCCTGCTCGAACAGCTCAACCGGCAATTGGGCTATGCGCAAAAGGGCGCCGCCTGAAGTCTTCGGGGCTCGGGACGACAATTTCCCGCGATCGCTTGTTTCACATGGCCAGGACGGATTTTCTCGCCAGAAAGATTCCGCCTTTTTTCGGAGCGGCTTGCTCCTCCTTCAAAATGCTCTATTTGTCGGCGAAATATGTTATTTATCGGGAATCATCAGCAATGGAGTTCACTAGCATGGCGCGCTTCACGCCACCTATTCGACTCGCCCTGTTCGTATTCGGTTTGGCCGCGGGCTCGCTGTTCGTGAACGCGGCGGCTTTCGCCGAGCAGAATTGCGGCGAGGACCTCAAGCGGTTGTCGCAGAAACGCGAGGTCGAATTGACCAGGATCAACGGTTTGGTCGCGGCGGCAAAAGGCAAACCTTTGGATCCGGCGATGTTCTGCAGTCAGTCCGCCGGACTGAACGCGGCGGAAAATGCGCTCATCGCCTATATGGAGAAGAACAAGGACTGGTGCAGCGTCCCTGATGACGCTTTGGCCGCGATGAAGACGAATCACGCCAAGAGCGCGGCATTCGCCGCCAAAGCGTGCACTGTCGCGGCGCAGATGAAGAAGCAGCAAGCCGCCGGCGCCGCCAGCAATGCGCCGCAGGCGCCGGCCCTGCCAGCCGGACCGCTTTGAGCGCTGAGGGGCAGGGGGCGCAAATCCTGGCCGCCGCCAGCGATGATCTGGCCAATCAGGACGTCCTGCCGGACGCCAAGCCGACGAGCTTAGTTCTACGGCTGACGCCGCCGGCCGCGCTGCCCTTCGTGCAGCTCGCCCGGCTCGATCGTCCGATCGGCTGGCAATTGCTGCTCGCGCCATGCTGGCAATCGGCGGCGCTGGCGGGTCTCGCCAATCACGGCGGCCCCAATCTCGCCCATCTCGCGCTCTTTCTGATTGGCGCGATCGCGATGCGCGGCGCGGGCTCCACTTACAACGACATTCTCGACCGCAAGCTCGACGCCGGCGTCGCGCGCACCAAGGGGCGCCCATTGCCATCGGGACGCGTCAGCGTCCGCGCCGCCGCCGTCTTTCTGGTTTTCCAGGCGTTGATCGGGCTCGCGGTTCTGCTTTGCTTCAATCGCTTCACCGTTCTGCTCGGCCTCGGCTCGCTGGCCATCGTCGCTGTCTATCCGCTGATGAAGCGGGTCACCGCCTGGCCGCAGGCGGTTCTCGGCCTTGCATTTTCGTGGGGGGCGCTGATGGGCTGGGCGGCGCTGCGCGGCGAACTGGCGGCGCCGGCGCTCCTGCTCTACGCCTCAGCCTTTTGCTGGACGATCGGCTATGACACGATCTACGCGATGCAGGACGCCCGCGACGACGCGATCGTTGGAATCAGATCGACGGCGCGGCTGTTCGGCGCCCATGTCCGCACCGGCGTCGGCCTGTTCTATCTCGGCGCGGCGCTATTGGCTCAGGCTGCCCTGCTGACCGGTGGCGGGCGATATCCAGCGCAAATCGGATTGTGCCTTTACTGCCTGCATCTGGCCTGGCAGTTGCGCCATGTGGAAGGCGCGACGCCACCGATGGCGCTGCGATTGTTCCGCTCCAACTGGCATGCCGGCCTGATTCTGTTCGCCGGCTTCGCGCTCGATGGATGGACGGCGGCGTTGCTGCCATAGAGCGTTTTGGGTTTGAATTGACGCCGATGCGCGCCGCCTCGCCAAGAAATCAATGGACGGGAATCCGACCTCTATGTTCTTGGACGTTCTCCGTCCGGCCGCCGGATGATTGCACCTGATGTCAACGCGCTCCAACCGCCGAGACGCCGCCGGATAGGTTAACGAAATCGTAAGACTTATGGCCTATTTATGATGGCACGGGTCTTGCTTGCACAGAAATGAGCGATTTCAGTTGCGGTTGCACAGTCTGGCGTTCCGATCGGCGAACGGACGATCGGATCAAGGCACGGCGAGGAAGCGGATATTGGCCAACGAAGGAGGGCGCCTAACTCTAGGAGGTCCTCATGTTGAACAAAGCCTGTCTCGCATTGGTCGGCGTTCTGGCGTTCCTGCCGCAAATGGCTGTCGCCGCCGATAATCCTGCCGGCCGCTGCGTCGATGTCTCCGTCCCCAAGAACGCGATTACGGCGCGCAACGGCAGATGGATCGAGCTGACCAACGAGCAATGGGAATTCATGCGCGGCATCTACGCGATGAACCCCGAGACGCCAGCCGGCCTGCCTTACGGCGACAAGGCGGTTCTTGCCCAGATCGAGGGCAATAACGGCGGCATGGTGTTCTTTATCGATGGCGACAAGGCCTGCACGCCAATGCCGATACCGGTCGAACTGATCGCGATGATGCGCGATGTCGCCACCGACACGATCAGTCACGAATCGGGCGGTCTTTGATCGCGTCGCGCTGATTCGACGGATTCCGGGCAACGAAAGAATCGCCGCTATCGTCGTCGGCGTCGCTGTCCGCGTTCGCCCCCCGTCTTGTCGCGCGCTGGCGGCAGTTTGACGGCTTTGCCCAGATTGGGGAAAGCGTCCACCTTGTTGGGCAGCGCCATCGCCGCTACGAAATATTCCTGAAAGCGCGGCTCGATCGCGGTTTCGATCTTTTCGATACGGCGCACGACATCCTCGATCTCGCTGCGCGCGGTCAGATTGAGCAGCGCAATGCGCGCGCCAGTGCCGGCCGCATTGCCCGCCGCCGCCACTTTGGCGAGGTCGCAATCGGGGATGAGACCGAGCGCCATCGCATAAGTCCCGTCGATATGGCTGCCGAAGGCGCCGGCGAGCGTGATGCGCTCGGGCGAAGGCGCGCCATAACGCTCGAGCAGCAATTTGGCGCCGGCGTAGAGCGCGGCCTTGGCGAGCTGAATGGCCCGCACGTCGGTCTGATAGATTTGCAGGCGCGGCGCGCCTTCATGCAGCAGATAGGCGAAGGTGCGGCCAACCGCCTCGATGCGGGGCGTTCGCGCCGTCAGCGCGCCGTCGATCATTCCGTCCTCGGTCAGGATGCCGCTGAGGAACATCTCCGCGATGATTTCGATGATGCCGGAACCGCAGATGCCGGTGACGCCGATCGCAGCGATCGATGCGGCAAAGCCCGGCTCGTCCGACCAGAGATCGCTGCCGATCACTTTGAAGCGCGGCTCCAGCGTTTCGCGATCGATGCGCACGCGCTCGACGGCGCCGGGCGCGGCGCGCTGGCCGCAGGAAATTTGCGCGCCCTCGAAAGCCGGGCCGGTCGGCGAGGAGCAGGCGACGAGGCGATCCTTATTGCCGAATACGAGTTCGGCATTGGTGCCGACATCGACCAGCAAAGTGAGTTCATCGCGCAGATACGGCCCCTCGGCGAGCACGACGGCGGCGGTGTCGGCGCCGACATGGCCGGCAATGCAGGGCAGGCAATAGACGAAAGCGCCGGGCGCCACATCGAGGCCGAATTCGCGCGCCCGCGCTTCGAAGGCGCCGTCCAGCGTCAGCGCGAAAGGCGCGCCGCCGAGTTCGGTCGGATCGAGGCCGAGGAACAGATGGTGCATGATCGGATTGCCGACCATGGTGATTTCGAGAATATCGGCCCGCGCCACGCCCGCCTCTTTGACGACCTGGCCAATCAGAGAATCGACGGCGCCGCGCACGCTGCGCGTCAATTCAGCCTCGCCGCCCGGATTCATCATGACATAGGAGACCCGGCTCATCAGGTCGTCGCCGAAGCGGATCTGCGGGTTCATCAATCCGGCGGAGGCGAGCACTTCGCCGCTTGAGAGATCGCAGAGATGGGCGGCGATCGTCGTCGAGCCGATATCGAAGGCGACTCCCAGCGCCTGCTCATGAAAGCCGGGCATCACGGCGACGATGTCGCGGCCCTTGCGCAGCGCCACGGTGACCTGCCACTGGCCGGCGCGCAACGCCTTCTGCAGGCCGCGCAAGACGCCGAGATCGGCGCTCGCCTCGCCAAGACCCCATTGCCCGGCGAGCGCCGATTGCAGGCGGCGCAGGTCGCTGGAGGGATCGTGCATGTCGGGCTCGCGCACCTCGACATAATAGAGGCGCACGACGGGATCGATGACGATCGGATGGGTTTCGGCGCGCTTGCGCACCACCTGGCGATGGACCTGCGAATCGGCGGGAACGTCGATGACGAGATCGCCGCGCACGCGCGCCTGGCAACCGAGGCGGCGACCTTGCGCCAGCGGCCCGCGCATATCGGCGTAACGCTGTTCGACCTCGTTCCATCGCGTGACGTGATCGTGCGCCGAAGTCGCGCCATGTCTGGCGAACCGGCCTTCGGCGACCTCGATCTGGCACCGCCCGCAAATGCCGCGGCCGCCGCATAAAGAATCGAGATCGACGCCAAGCTTGCGCGCCGCCTCGAGAATGCTGAGGCCGTCGGGCAGGCGCTCCCTTTTGCCCGATGGGGTGAAGACGACGAGATGGTCGCTCAAGATTGCTCTTCCGCCGGGCCGATGGGCGTCGCTTCGCGCCCGTCTTGCGCGATCAGGCGGGCGAGCCTGTCGTTATCATATTCGGCTTCGATGCGCGCGGCGACGGCGCTCGCCTCGGTCTCGAGATCGTCGCCGCAGGCGCTCGGTCCGCCGCGTCGCCAGTCGGCGAGATAGGCGTCGGTTCCGCTGGCGCCCGCGCGCATCGCGGCGGCGTCGATGGCGCGGATGAAACGCTCCGGCAATTCTCGCTTGGCCGCGGCGCGGCCTGCTTTGACGACAATCTGGCTGGGAATGTCGCGCCAGAAGAGAATAGTCAGGTGGGCCATCGATGAGTCATTCCCCACACAAACGAATGGAAGCGGATTCCCTCATTGTTTGCATGGCGGAGCGGAGCGCGAGAGCAATTCGAAGTCAAGGACGAGCGCAAAGCGCTCGCCGCCTTCGGCGGTCGTCCGAAGGACGATCCTTGAGTTCGAATTGCTCTCGCGCATAATCGCCTTCATGCAATCAATGAGGCGCTGTCGCCAGGCTTGGCGTCCGCGTCGCCAACGCGCGCAAGGAATGTCCTGAGGCCGCCAAGCCCCGTCAGCCGCCGCTCGAACGCAAGGCCGAGGCGCGCGGCGGCCGCCTGCGCTTTTACCGTAAGCGCGCTATCCTCGAACTGCGCGAGATAGACGAGGCGGCGATAGTTCCCGAAATAATCGTCGCGCAACTGCGGGAAGCGATCGAGCCCGAGCCCTGTGATGACGAGGCGGTCGAAATGACGGACAAGGAAATCGGTGAGGAAGAAGGTGCCGGGCTCCTCGTCCATCATCGCCGCGAAATCGCCGGCGCCGGCAAAGAATTCGTAGCAATGCGCGCCTGCGATCCGCGCCACGCCTTCCTCGCCGAGCACGCGGTCGAGTTCGCCGCCCGTGCCGCAATCGGCGTAGAGGCAGAGGATTTCGTCGTAAGCCGCGCGGCTTTCCTGGATCTTGCGGCGCATTTCGACGGGAATGCGCTCCGGCCTATTGTGCAGATTGGCGGGCAGGCATGTCACGTCGATATGGGCAAGCGGGCCGCGTTGGAGATGGACGATCTCGCGCGCCAGCGCGCCGCAGGCGATGATGAGGGTGCGGCGCGCGGCCGGGGCGCGGCCGGGAAGCTCAGCTTCGGCGTCGACTTCGGGGATGGCGGGTGGTAAGTCGTTCAAGAATAAAACCTTGCAATGTCGCGCCGCCCCTCATCCGTCATGCTGCGCATGACACCTTCTCCCGGCTCTGCGGCTATTCGATTCACACATTTCCGCGGGCCAGTTTCGCGCCATATTTGATGGCGTGAAATTCCTGCAGCCCGCGATTGAGGACGCGTGGTCCTGGTTTGCCGTAGTATCCGGTCCAGGCGCCGAGGCGGGCGATGACC
>DATBZF010000024.1:0-21904 GCA_036513315.1 Roseiarcus sp. | reverse complement strand
AAAGCACCATGCCGTTCGGGGCCAGTGCGAAAGCCTCGTCGCCCGCGCCGGCCAGCAGGCCGAGCCGCCGCGCGATTTCCGGCGCCGCCACCCGCTCGACGGCGCCGCGCAAAACGCGATTTTCCAGCGCCGAGGCGCCGCGCGCCGGTTCGAAACTGACGCCGGCGAGCCGGCCAACGAAATGGCCCTCGACCGTCACCGCGCCATCGGCGCCGATGCCGCCGAGGATCGGCCCGGATTCTTGAGCGAGGCTGCGCATGAGGCTGCTGGTGCGGCGGTCGACGAAGCGCTGCATCAATTGCTCATGCAGCGTATCGGACAGCCGGTCCTCCAGCGCACGCGTACGGCCTTGCCAGCCTTGCGGATCGGCGAGCCAATCGCCGCGATTGGCGACATAGGCGAGGGTGCGCACCCGCGCGAGCCGCGCGGAAAGTACGTCGATGTCGCCGTCGGTGCGGTCGAGATGGGCGAACTGGCCTTGCGCCCAATCCTCGGGGAGGCGCCGGTTCTTCTGCGTGAGATGTTCGAATATCGTGCCGACCAGCCGCGCATGTTCATCCTGCGTGGCCTTGCGGAAGTCGGGGATCTGGCAGACCTCCCACAGCCGCACCAGATTGGCGCGGTCGCGGCAGCGGCGCGCCACCATTTCGTCACTCGAGAGCTGGCGCAAGGTCGTCTCGTCCTGGGCTTCCTCCGACAGTTTCAATCCCGCGATCGGCGGCGGCGCCGCCAGCGAACGCATCAGTTCCGGCAGCGATTGGAAATCGAGCCGCGCATTGCGCCATTCGGCCGCGCTCAGCGATTGGAAGGAATGGCTCTCGACGGCGGCGACGAGATCGGAATCCATATCCGGACATTCGCCGGTGACGCCGAACGTGCCGTCCCTGCGATAGCGCCCGGCGCGTCCGCCGATCTGGCCGATCTCCTGCGGATAGAGCCAGCGCGTGCGCCTGCCGTCGAATTTGCGCAGACCGGCGAAGGCGACATGGTCGACATCCATGTTCAGCCCCATGCCGATGGCGTCGGTCGCGACGAGAAATTCAACCTCGCCGGACTGGAATAGAGCGACCTGCGCGTTGCGGGTGCGTGGGGAAAGCGAGCCCATCACCACCGCGGCGCCGCCGCGCTGGCGGCGGATCAGTTCGGCGATCGAATAGACCGCCTCGGCGGAGAACGCGACGACGACGCTGCGCCGCGGCAGGCGCGTGAGCTTCTTGGGCCCGTCGTAGAGCAATTGCGAAAAGCGCTCGCGCGACTGGATCTCGACGCCAGGGCACAGCCGGCGGATCAGCGCGCCCGCCGTCGCCGCGCCCATCAGCATCGTTTCGTGCTTGCCGCGCGCATGCAGCAGGCGATGGGTGAAGACATGGCCGCGCTCAGGATCGGCGCAGAGCTGGATTTCGTCGACGGCGAGAAACTCCACCTCGCGGTCGAGCGGCATCGCCTCCACCGTGCAGACGAAATATTGCGCCCGCGCCGGCACGATCTTCTCCTCGCCGGTTACCAGCGCAACGCTCGCCGCGCCACGCGCCTTGACGATACGGTCATAGACCTCGCGCGCCAGCAGCCTCAGCGGCAGGCCGATCATTCCAGAGGAAAAGCCCAGCATCCGCTCGACGGCGAGATGGGTCTTGCCGGTATTGGTGGGGCCGAGGACGGCGACGAGCCGCGAGGGCTCGCGCGCGGGCAGGTCGCTCATGGAGGTGAGGGAAGCGCGCCCGCCGCGAGCGCCGTGGGGGCTCGTCAAAGGGGTCGCCTCAGTGTGGCATGGGCTGCCGGGACATCAGGATTCGGAGATAGGGACGATTGGGGCTGATGTCAAAAGGGCCAGGTGCGGGATTTGGCGTGAGGATTTTTCTTATTGGTGAGTTCGCGGCACAAGCGGCGAAATTCGCGAAGGACAGCGATCATTCGGAACCGCAAACGCTAAGGATGGCCCGCCCGACAAAAGCCCTCCAAAGCCCAGAATGGGCGCCTTGAGGGAAGCGAATGGCTCGACTTCACGAGCTGAGGCTTCGAATAGCCCGACGCATCGCGCGCGGCCGCCTCGGGGCGGCCGCGCGCTAGCCGATCAATAATAGCTCGGCACGCCGAAGGCTGAGTTGACCGCAAAGAACGGGAAACCCGCGATCTCGCCGGCGAAATGGACCGGCGCGCCGACCACTACGCGCGGATCATTGGAGTGCCACGGAAACGCGGCTTCGATAAAGCGGAACGGCAGGCTGACGATCGTGCCGGCGATCGCGACCGGCGCCGTGATGATGGCGGCGGGGCCGTGGAAAGCGTCGTGTGCGGCGGCGACCGGCACGGCATGCGCGCCTGTTCTCACCACGATATCGCCGTTGCCGGCCGGATGATGGATCCGGTGCCAAACACGGTGGTGGTAAGGATATTGCTCAGCGGCAGCGGCCGGAAGGCTATAGGCTCCGGCAAGAAGCGCGACGCCTGCGACGGCTAGCGCCAGTTTCGTTATGTAGTTCTGCATTCCCATTGGCTCCATACCAGTCACGAGACGTTCCTCGCTGGACCTCAAATAAGGCTATTGCTGGGCCTTATCCAGCCCCGCGCTATGCGCCGCTTTGCCTCACGCGGCGCAAATGAGGCCGAAACGGCGTGGTTTCGCCCGAAATTCTCGCACTGTTGCGCAGATGCGACACAGCCACGATTGTGCAATCAGCGCGATCGGCGACAAAAGCTCATTGATCGCATGGAGGCAATTATGCGCGAGAGCAATTCGAACTCAAGGACGGGCCGGAGGCCCGCCGCCGGAGGCGGCGACTGCTTCCGCAGTCGTCCTTGACTTCGAATTGCTCTCGCGCCCCGCTCCGCCATGCAAACAATTGAGGAAATCCGCCCTCGCTGAGGAAACTGCACTCAGCTCTCTCGGACGCCCCGCCGCCTACTCTGCCGCCTCCGCGAAGGGCGCCGGCGCATAATTGAGGATCGGCCCAAGCCAGCGTTCGACTTCCGTCACCGACATATCCTTGCGCGCGGCGTAATCCACAACCTGATCGCGCTCCACCTTGGCGACGCCGAAATAATAGGAATCGGGATGGGCGATATAGAGGCCTGACACGGACGAGCCCGGCCACATGGCGAAGCTCTCGGTGAGGCTGACGCCGACTTTCGCCTCGGCGTCGAGCAAAGCGAACAAAGTCGCCTTTTCCGTATGGTCGGGCTGGGCGGGATAGCCGGGGGCGGGGCGGATGCCGCGATAGGGCTCGTCGTGCAATTCACCGGGCGAGAAGTTCTCGTCCGGTGCGTATGCCCAGAATTCGCGGCGCACCCGCGCATGCATCGCCTCGGCGAAAGCCTCGGCGAAACGATCGGCGAGCGCCTTGACGAGGATCGAGGAATAATCGTCATTGGCCCGCGCGAAGCGCGCCGCGATCGCCTCTTCCTCGATGCCGGCGGTGACGACGAAGCCGCCGATATAATCGCGCTTGCCGCTGTCGACCGGCGCGACGAAATCGGCGAGCGCGACATTCGGGCGCCCGTCGCGTTTGCTCAATTGCTGGCGCAGCGTGAAGAAGGTCGCGAGCTCAGTCCGGCGCGTCTCGTCGGTGAATAGGCGAATGTCGTCGCCGACAGCGCCGGCCGGCCAGAAGCCGATAACGGCTTTCGGCGCGAACCATTTCTCGGCGATGATGTTCTTCAGCATCGCCTGCGCGTCTTCGAACAATTGCCGCGCGGCGGCGCCCTGCTTCTCGTCTTCGAGAATGGCGGGATAGCGGCCCTTCAATTCCCAGGTCTGGAAGAACGGCGTCCAGTCGATATAGCGGGCAAGCTCGGCCAGATTATAAGTTTCGAACGTGCGCACGCCGAGAAAGCTCGGCGCCTTCGGCGCATAGGCGGCCCAGTCGGCTTTGTGCGAATTGGCCCGCGCTTTGGCGAGCGACAGGCGCTGCTTGTCGGCTTCGCTGCGGGCATGGGCGTCGGCGACCTTGGCGTATTCGGCCCGTATGCTCTGGACATAAGGCGCGTTGGCCTCGGGCGACAGCAGGCTGGAGACGACGCCGACGGCGCGGCTGGCGTCATTGACATAGACGGTCTGGCCTCTGGCGTAGCGCGGATGGATTTTCACCGCCGTATGCACGCGGCTGGTGGTGGCGCCGCCGATCAGCAGCGGAATGTCAAAACCTTCGCGCTCCATTTCGGCCGCCACATGCGCCATCTCGTCGAGCGAGGGCGTGATGAGGCCGGAGAGACCGATGATGTCAACCTTCTCGTCGCGCGCGACCTGCAGGATTTTGGCGGCCGGCGTCATCACGCCAAGATCGATGATCTCGTAATTGTTGCAGGCGAGCACGACGCCGACAATGTTCTTGCCGATGTCATGGACATCGCCCTTGACGGTCGCCATCAATATCTTGCCGGCGCTCTGGCGGCCTTCGCCGCCATTGGCCTTCTTCTCCGCCTCCATATAGGGCAGCAGCAGCGCGACCGCCTGCTTCATCACGCGCGCCGATTTGACCACCTGCGGCAGGAACATTTTGCCGGCGCCGAACAGGTCGCCGACGATGTTCATGCCGGCCATCAACGGGCCTTCGATGACATGCAGCGGCCGTTCGGCGGCAAGGCGCGCCTCTTCGGTATCGGCGTCGATGTAATCGGTGATGCCGTTGACCAGCGCATGCGCGATGCGCTTCTCGACTGGCAAAGTGCGCCAGGCCAGGTCCTGCGCCTTGGCTTCCTTGCCGGCGCCGCCGCGATAGCGCTCGGCGAGCGCCAGCAGGCGTTCGGTCCCATCGGCGCGGCGGTTGAGCACGACGTCTTCGCAGGCCTCACGCAATTCCGCATCGATCGATTCATAGACGGCGAGCTGGCCGGCATTGACGATGCCCATATCCATGCCGGCCTGGATGGCATGATAGAGGAACACCGCATGCATCGCCTCGCGCACGGGCTCGTTGCCGCGGAACGAGAACGACAGATTGGAAACGCCGCCGGAGATATGGGCGTGCGGCAGGCTCTGGCGGATCTGCCTTGTCGCCTCGATGAAGGCGACGCCATAGCCATTGTGCTCCTCGATGCCGGTGGCGATCGCGAATACATTGGGATCGAAGACGATATCCTCGGGCGGAAAGCCCGCCTGTTCGGTGAGGAGCTTGTATGCCCGCGTGCAGATGGCGACCTTGCGCTCCAGCGTGTCGGCCTGGCCCTGTTCGTCGAAGGCCATCACCACGACCGCCGCGCCATAGGCGCGCACCAGCCGGGCGGCGCGCAGGAACGCCTCCTCGCCCTCCTTCATCGAGATCGAATTGACCAGCGGCTTGCCCTGCACGCATTTGAGGCCGGCTTCGATGATCGAAAATTTCGAGGAATCGATCATCACGGGCACGCGCGCGATATCCGGTTCGGCGGCGATCAGATGGAGGAATTCCACCATCGCGCGTTCCGAATCGATCAGGCCCTCGTCCATGTTGATGTCGATGATCTGCGCGCCATTGGCGACCTGGTCGCGCGCCACCGCGAGCGCGCCGGCATAATCGCCCGCGGTAATCAATTTACGGAATTTGGCCGAGCCAGTGACATTGGTGCGCTCGCCGATATTGACGAAGGGAATATCGGAGGTCAGCACGAATGGCTCGAGGCCGGAAAGGCGCATCAGCGGCGCGGCCTCGGGAATCGCGCGCGGCGGCACGCCGCGAACCGCCTCGGCGATAGCCTTGATATGCTCGGGCGTCGAGCCGCAGCAGCCGCCGACGATATTGACGAGACCCTCGCGCGCGAAACCGCCGATCTGGGCGGCCATCGCCGCGGGGCTTTCGTCATAAAGGCCAAATTCATTGGGCAGGCCGGCATTGGGATAGGCGCACACGAACGTGTCGGCGACATCGGAGATTTCAGCCAGATGCGGACGCATCGCCTCGGCGCCGAGCGCGCAATTGAGGCCGATGGTGAAAGGCCTGGCATGGCGGACCGAATGCCAGAAGCCGGTCGGCGTCTGGCCGGACAAAGTGCGGCCGGAGAGGTCGGTGATCGTGCCCGAAATCATGATCGGCAGGCGGAAACCTCTGGCGGCGAAAGCTTCCTCGCAGGCAAAAATCGCCGCCTTGGCGTTCAGCGTGTCGAAAATCGTCTCGATCAGGATGATGTCGGCGCCGCCGTCGATCAGGCCGCGCAATTGCTCGGCATAGGCGGTCTTCAGCTCGTCGAACGAGACCGCGCGAAAGCCAGGGTTGTTGACGTCGGGCGACATCGAGGCGGTGCGGTTGGTCGGCCCGAGCGCGCCGGCGACGAAGCGGCGGCGCCCGTCGATCTGCTCGGCTTTCACCGCGGCTCGGCGGGCGAGGCGCGCGCCGTCGCGGTTGAGATCATAGACCGCCGATTCCATGGAATAATCGGCTTGGGCGATCGAGGTGGAGGAGAAGGTGTTGGTCTCCAGAATGTCGGCGCCGGCCATCGCATAGGCGAAATGAATATCCTCGATCGCCTGCGGCTGGGTCAGGATCAGCAGATCGTTGTTGCCCTGCAAATGGCATTCGCAGGCGCTAAAACGCTCGCCGCGAAAATGGCTTTCGGTGAAGCCGAGCCCCTGGATCTGCGTGCCCATTGCGCCATCGAGGATCAGAATGCGTTCGCGCGCCGCCGCCGCCAGCGCCTCCGCCGCATCGCCCGGCCTCGGCGCCGCGTCGAACAAAGTATCCAGACTGCCCACCATGCCGACGCCCTACCCACCTGTCACGACTGTCACTATTCACATAATAACATAAAGATGTCTTTATATGATTGCAACAGGAAGCGCGGAGATCGGGGCGTCTGGCAATCACCTTCCTTAGTGCAGCCAACCCCCGCTCGTTATGACCGGGTTTGTCCCGGCCATCCACGCCGCGCCGCTGTGAATAACTTTCGGGCATGGCCGCCACCTCACGGCGTGGATGGCCGGGATAAGCCCGGCCAGGACGCACGAGGGTCAGACCAACGCCTGCCCGCGCAATCTTGACGCGGCGCCCGCCCAACCTCGCCGCGACATCGCGGCATTTGCCAAACGCCCGCCTTGCTCTAGAAATGCGTCGCTGGAAATCTGGCGGGCCTATCCAAAAAACTCAAGGAGGGAACCTTTGGTCGACCGACCGCCCTACCGCGCCGATCACGTCGGCAGCTATTTGCGCCCGCAAAGGCTGATCGCGGCGCGCGACGCCTTCTTCGCCGGCAAGCTCGAAGCCGAGGCGCTGCGGGCGGTCGAGGATGCCTGCATTGTCGAAGTCGTGCGCGCCCAGGAAAATGTCGGCCTGCGGGGCGTCACCGACGGCGAATTCCGCCGCACTTATTTCCATGTCGATTTTCTCGAAAAGCTCGAAGGCGTCACCGTCTCCTATGGCGAATTCGTCGCCAAATTCCGCAAGGACGACGGCACGGAAGTCGGCTTCAAGCCTCCCACCATGCATGTCGAAGGCCCGGTCCGCCATGCCGAGCCCATTCAGGGCGCCGATTTCGATTTCCTCAAGGCGCAGACGAAGCAGACGCCGAAAGTCTGCATCCCTGCCCCTTCGATGCTGCATTTCCGCGGCGGCCGGCAGGCAATCAGCAAGGCGATCTATCCCGACCTTGAAAGCTTTTACGACGACCTTACCGCCGCCTATCGCGCCGAAATCGCCGATCTGGCCGCGCGCGGCTGCCGCTATCTGCAATTCGACGACACGAACCTGGCCTACCTCTGCGACCCCGCGATTCGCGAATCAACCAAAGCGCGCGGCGACGATCCTGACGCTTTGACGCGGCTCTATTGCCGGCTGGTCAATGATTCCATTCGCGACAGGCCCAGGGACATGACCGTCTCAGTCCATCTCTGCCGCGGCAATTTCAAGAGCGCCTGGGTGGCGCAGGGCGGCTATGAGCCGGTTGCGGAAATCCTGCTCAATGAAATGGCGATCGACGGCTTCTTCCTCGAATACGACGACGAGCGCTCCGGCGACTTCGCGCCGCTGCGTTTCACGCCCAAGGGCAAGACGATCGTGCTCGGCATCATGAGCTCCAAAAACGCTGGCGTGGAATCGAAGGACGAACTCAAGAAGCGCATCGACGAGGCGGCCCGCTATGTGCCGCTCGATCAATGCGCCCTCAGCCATCAATGCGGCTTTTCATCGACCGCGCATGGCAACGACCTGACCGAAGCGGACGAATGGAGAAAGCTCGCCCGCACTGTCGAAGTCGCCCGGGAAGTCTGGGGCGACGCTTAGTGGTCAGCGTCAGCCAAATTGAACACGATATTCCCTCCCCCCTTGTAGGGGAGGGGAGAGGGAACGAGGAAACGTCATGGACAATGAACCGGGAGGCCGCGCCAAGCGCCCCTCGATCACCGATCAGGAAGCGCTGCTGTTCCATTCGCGCGGGCGGCCGGGCAAGCTCGAAATCATGCCGACCAAGCCGATGGCGACGCAGCGCGATCTGTCGCTCGCCTATTCGCCCGGCGTCGCCGTGCCGGTCAAGGCGATCCACGCCGATCCCTCGACCGTGTTCGACTATACCGCGCGCGGCAACATGGTCGCGGTCGTCACCAATGGCACGGCGATTCTCGGCCTCGGCAATCTCGGCCCCCTCGCCGCCAAACCGGTGATGGAAGGCAAGGCGGTGCTGTTCAAGCGCTTCGCCGATATCGATTCGATCGATCTGGAAATCGACACCGAAGACCCCGAGGCGTTCATCAACAGCGTGCGCTATCTCGGGCCTTCGTTCGGCGGCATCAATCTTGAGGATATCAAGGCGCCCGAATGTTTCATCATCGAGGAGCGCCTGCGCGAATTGATGGACATTCCGGTCTTCCACGACGATCAGCACGGCACCGCGATCATCGCCGCCGCCGGCATGATCAACGCCATGCTGCTGACCGGCCGCGACATCAAGACGACCCGGCTCGTCTGCAATGGCGCGGGAGCGGCGGGCATCGCCTGCCTTGATCTCATCAAGGCGATCGGCTTCGAGCCCAATAACGTGCTGCTCTGCGACACCAAGGGCGTGGTCTGGCGCGGCCGCCAGGAGGGCATGAACCAATGGAAGTCGGCCCATGCAGTCGATACCGATCGGCGCACGCTCGATGAGGCGATGGCCGGCGCCGATATTTTCTTCGGCCTGTCGGCCAAAGGCGCGCTGACCGCCGAAATGGTGCGCTCGATGGCGCCCAATCCGATCATATTTGCGATGGCCAATCCCGACCCTGAGATCACGCCGGAAGACGCGATGAAAGTGCGCGAGGACGTGATCATCGCCACCGGCCGCTCGGACTATCCCAATCAGGTCAATAATGTCCTCGGCTTTCCCTATATTTTCCGCGGCGCGCTCGACGTCCGCGCCAAGACGATCAATATGGAGATGAAAATCGCCGCGACTCACGCCCTCGCCGATCTCGCCCGCGAGGACGTGCCCGACGAAGTCGCCGCCGCCTATCAGGGCGCGCGGCCGCGCTTCGGGCGCGACTACATCATCCCCGTTCCCTTCGATCCGCGCCTGATCACCGTCATCCCGGCCGCCGTCGCCAAGGCGGCGATCGATTCCGGCGTCGCGCGCAAGCCGATCGTCGACATGAACGCCTACAAAGCGCTGCTGTCGGCGCGGCGCGATCCGATCGCCGGCGCTCTCCAGCGCATCATCGAGCGCGTGCGCCGCTATCCCAAACGCGTCGTCTTCGCCGAGGGCGAGGAGGAGCAGGTCATCCGCGCCGCCTATTCCTTCGTCAACCAGGGGCTCGGCTCGGCCATTCTGGTCGGGCGGGAGGACCGCGTGCGCCGGGTCGCGACGGACGCCGGCTTCGATCTCGCCGAAAAAGGCATTGAGATTCACAATGCGCGGCTCTCCTCGCGCAATTCTGTCTATGCGCAATTCCTCTACGAGCGCCTGCAGCGGCGGGGTTTTCTGTTTCGCGATTGCCAGCGCCTGATTAACCAGGACCGCAATTATTTCGCCGCCGCGATGGTCGCGCAAGGCGACGCGGACGCGATGGTGACCGGCGTCACCCGCAATTTCTCGATCGCGCTCGAGGAAGTGCGCCGCGTCATCGACCACAAGCCCGGCCATCGGGTGATCGGCGTCTCGCTGGTGCTGGCGCGCGGGCGCCCGATCGTCGTCGCCGACACCGCGATCATGGAAATGCCCGACGCCGAAGATCTCGCGCAGATCGCGATCGAGGCGGCGGGCGTCGCACGCCGGCTCGGCTATGAACCGCGCGTGGCGATGCTCGCCTTTTCAAGCTTCGGCCATCCGCCCGGCGAGCGCACCATGCGCGTGCAGGAGGCGGTACGCATCCTCGACGGCCAGCGCGTCGATTTCGAATATGACGGCGAGATGGCGGCCGATGTCGCGCTGAACCGCGAGACCATGGCCTCCTACCCGTTCTGCCGCCTGACCGACACCGCCAATGTGCTGATCATGCCGGCTTTTCACTCGGCCTCCATCTCGACCAAAATGTTGCAGGAACTCGGCGGCGCCACCGTCATCGGCCCGCTGATCGTCGGCCTCGAGCGGCCGGTGCAGATCGTCGCGCTGGGCGCCAAGGATTCCGACATCGTCAATATGGCGGCGCTGGCGAGCTTCAATATCGGGGGGTGAGGACCGCGAACCGCGATGTCGTCGACGCGACGTCGCCCCCTATAGCGCATTCGCGATCTCGAGGCAGAAATCCGTGAATACCCCGACCTTCGCCGGCGGATGCTTGCGCGACGGGTGAAAGGCGAGCAGCGGGAAGCGTTCGCCATGCCAGTCCGGGAACAGGTCGATCAGATCGCCGCTCTTCAGCAGCTCGCCGGTGCCCCACCCTATGATCTGCGCGACGCCGGTTCCCGCGACGCACTCGGTCAGCATTGACTTCGGATCGGTAAAAGTCAGCGGCCCTCTCGTTTCGACTGGAATGGACAGGTCCGCGTTTATGAATTCCCATTCGTAGGGCGTTCCCGTATGCGGATCGAGAAATTGCAGGCAGCGATGCCTGACGAGATCCGAGGGATGCCTGGGTCGGCCATATCGCGCGATATATCTGGGCGACGCCACAGTGAGGATCGGCGCCTCGATCAACTTGCGCGCGACCAGCGCCGAGAAGCGCGGCTGCCCGAAGCGAATGGCGAGGTCGATGCCTTCCGACACGAGATCGCCCAGGTGCTCTCGCGACACGAATTCGATCGACAGATCCGGGTAGCGGTCGCAGAATTCGCCGAGCCGTCCTGCCAGCACGAGCGGCAGGAAGAAGGGGTCGATGTCGACCTTTAGCCGGCCGCGCACCGCGGAGGCCGCGCCGCCAGCCAAAACCGCCGCATCCTCGATCGCGGCGAGATGCGGTTTCGCCGCCTCGTAAAACCGCCGTCCCTCGTCGGTCAACGAGACCGAGCGGGTCGTCCGATCGAGCAGCCGGACCCCGAGCCGCGCCTCCAGCCGGCCGATTGCCCGACTCACGCCTGATGCGGTGAGGCCGAGGAGCTCAGCCCCTTTGACGAAGCTGCCGCCTTCCACGATCGCGGTCAGGACGCCCACGCCCGCCAAGATCCTTCCGTCGAACGCCATGGCGAATTCCTGACATTTAATCATCAACTATCTGACATAAGCACACTTAATTCAATAGCGTCGATGATCGATAAAGGGCGCGCAGCCGAACCGGCGGGAAATCGCATCAGGAAGGATTCCACCCATGAGCACGCAGCACGGGCGCCGCACCCTCTTCAAAGGAGGCGTCGTCGTCACGATGGATCGCAATATCCCGAATCTGGCGACCGGCGACGTCCTTGTCGAGGGCGCGCGTATCGTCGCCGTCGGCGTCGACATCCCAGCCGGCGAGGCCGAAGTCGTAGACGCCGGCAATGCGATCGTCATGCCAGGCCTCGTCGACGCCCACCATCATATGTGGCTCGGCGTGATGCGACGCATGATGCCCGATGTCGACGACCTTTTCGCCTATATCGATGTCGTCGCCGAGAAGCTCGGCGCGCATTATCGTCCGCTCGACATGTATCTGAGCACCAGGCTGACAGCGCTGGCCTCGCTCGATGCCGGCGTCACCACCATCATCGACGCCTGCCATTCGTCGCGCAGCCCGGAACACACCGACGCCGCGCTGGACGCGCTCGACAATACCGGTATCCGGGCGCTGCATATGGTCGGCGCAGCCATGGACAAAAAAGCGTCCGCCGCGCATCTCCTCGTGGATCTCGAACGGCTCGCCGCGAACTGGAACAACGACGGCGGCCTCGTCCGGGTTGGCCTCTTTGGCCAGCTCAACCTCGATTGGTGGGAGGTCGCACGCCGCCTCGACATGCGCATCCTGACGGAATTCATCGGCGACCTCGCCAAGCTCGGACCGGAATTCGCCAAAAGGGGCGTTCTCGGCTCGCGCAATATCTTCAATCACTGCACCCGTTTGCCTCAAGACACATGGAAGCTATTGGCTGACGCCGGCGTCAATGTCACCGTCAACCCGCGCTCGGATGCTTTGTTCGGCTTCGACGACGAAAGCTTCGCCTATCAGCAGGCGATCGATCATGGCCTGACGCCGGCGCTCGGGATCGACCTCGACACCGCCTTCGGCAGCGACCTGTTCGGCGAGATGCACGCCTTGTTCGGGCAGCAGCGCTCGGCGATGCGCTATCGCCGCTTCCGCGGCGAAGCGAATGTACCCGCGCCGATCACGGTCGAAGCGGTGCTCGAAGCTGCGACAGTCAACGGCGCCCGCGCCGCCGACCTCGAAGGCGCGATCGGATCGCTCACGCCGGGCAAGCAGGCCGACATCATCATGGTGCGCACCAATGGCGTGGCGGTATTCCCGGTCAACAACGCCATCGGCGCGATCGTGCAGGCAGTCGAACGCTCGGACGTCGACACGGTGATGGTTGCGGGCGAGTTCCGCAAGCGCGCCGGCAAGCTCATCGATGTCGATCTGGCGAAGCTTGCCGCCGATGTCGCCGCCTCGCGCGACTATCTGCTCGAGGCGAGCGGCTATCGACCGGACCTGTTCAAGACGTCCGCCCCCGCGCCGGCCGCGGCGTGATCCGAAGGCGCCGCGCGGACGGCGGGCGGCGCCGCTATTCCTTTCAATCGAACTTCATGGAGGTTGTCATGTCGGCGCTTGCTGTAAAGATTGCAACCCAGGCGGAGGCTCCGCCCGTCTACCTCTTCCGTCCGGCGCCCGGCATCATCGCGGCGCTGTTTTGCGGCTATCTCTGCGTTGGTTTGCCGCTGCCGGTCATTCCGCTTTTCATCCACGACAAGTTGGGGTTCAGCAATCTCATTGTCGGGCTGGCGATCGGCATCCAGTTCCTGGCGACGGTGCTGACGCGTGGCTATGCGGGCCGGCTGACCGATCAACACGGCGGCAAACGTTCGGCCTTACAAGGCGCCGCCGTATGTGCGCTGGGCGGCCTGCTCTATCTCATCGCGGCGATGCCCGGATTATCGCCCATGCTCAGCCTCGGCGTCATTGTCGCCGGCCGTCTGGCTGCCGGCGTCGGCGAAAGTCAGTTCGTCACCGGCTGCGTCTCCTGGTCGATCGCCTCGGTCGGTCCGCAGCGGGCCGGGATGTCCATGTCCTGGACCGGCATCGCGATGTTCGCGGCGCTCGCTCTCGGCGCGCCAATCGGCATGGCGCTCTATCAGGGCTACGGGCTGCAAGCCGCCATGGTCGCCTGCATCGTCGCGCCGCTGGTGGCGGCGGCCATTGCTCTGCGGGAGGTCTCCCACATTACCTCAGCCGGTCAGCGTCTGCCGTTCTATCGCGTGATCGGCCAGATCTGGCGCGAGGGCCTCGGCCTGATGCTGCAGGGCGTCGGTCTTGCCGGCCTCACCGCCTTCGCCTCGCTCTATTTTGCGGCGCGGAGCTGGGGCCATGCCGGGCTGGTGATGACGGCTTTCGGCGTGGGCTTCATCCTGGTGCGCATTCTGCTCGGGCATCTTCCCGACAAGATGAGCGGCTATCGCGTTGCGCTGTGGTCGCTCGTCATCGAGGCATTGGGTCAAGCCATGCTGTGGGACGCTCCCCATGAGATCGTCGCTCTCGCCGGCGCGTTCGTCACCGGTCTTGGTTGCGCGCTGGTTTTCCCCGCACTTGGCGTAGAAGCCCTGAAACGGGTGCTGCCTGCCAATCGGGGCAGCGCGATGGGCGCATTCGTCGCTTTCCTCGACATCGCCTACGGCATTTCGGGTCCCGCGGCGGGAATCATCGCCGGGCAGTTCGGCTACGCCGCTGTCTACATGTTTGGCGCCGGATGTGCGCTGCTTGGAGGCGTGCTCGTCGCCACTGCCCACAACCCGCAATCCTGACCATCAACCTTGGACCGACGGCCCTTCGGCCGGCGGTCCATTCCAAGGAGACAGATCGTGTCACGAATCTTCATTTCCGGCTCGTCCACCGGCCTCGGCCTGATGGCGGGCGAACTGCTCTCCAGCCAGGGCCACACAATCGTCCTTCATGCCCGCAATGCGGCCCGCGCCGAGGATGCCCGGCGCTCCCTCCCCAAAGTGGAGGCGGTCGTGATCGGCGATGTCGCGACTATTGCGGGCGCAAGGGATGTCGCAGTCCAGGTCAATGCGCTCGGCAGGTTCGACGCCGTGATCCACAACGCCGCGGTCGGCTATCGGGAGGGCCATCGCCTCACCTCCGACGGCCTGCCGCACGTCTTCGCGATCAACACGTTGTCGGCCTATATCCTGACCGCGATTATCGAGCGGCCGAAACGGCTCGTCTATCTGAGCTCGGGCATGCACCATCATGCTGACGCCAATCTCGACGACATCCTGTGGAAGAAGCGCCGCTGGAACGGATCGGCCGCCTATGCCGAGAGCAAACTCCACGATGTCATGCTCGCCTTCGCCGTCGCGAGGCGCTGGCCGGATGTGCTGTCGAATGCGCTGGAGCCCGGATGGGTCCCGACCAGGATGGGTGGCCCGGGCGCGCCCGACGATATGGACCAGGCGCATCGCACGCAAGCCTGGCTCGCCGCCAGCGACGATCCGAAGGCGCAGGCGACGGGTGAGTATTTCCACCACCTCAAGCGCATGGCGCCCAACCCGCAAGCCGGCAATCCGGTGTCGCGGGATCGGCTCATCGCTATCTGCGCCGAGATTTCGGGCGTGGCGCTGCCGGACTGAGCGCCCTAGGCTCCGCCGGTGTTAGGCGGAATCATTTGGCGGTTGGACGGAGAACGCTCAAGAAAGCTGAGATCGGATTCCTGCATTGATTTCTTGGGCGGAGCGAGGCGCGGAAGGAGATTGAAGTCAAGGACAAAAGCGTAGCTTTTGCTGCCTTCGGCGGTCGCCCGGAGGGCGATCCTTGAGTTCAATCTCCTTCCGCGCAAAATGGCCGCCAAGAGATCAATGAAGGTTTGTCGCCAAGCGTTGCGGCGCGCTTCTGCGTCAAGCCGAGTGCAAAACGCCGTCGGCGCCGCCGCCGCCCCCGCGCCGGCATTTGACGCCGGTTCAAGCGGCCGAAAATTGTAGGGCTCATCGACCCGAACCATCGAAGAACGAAAGGAACCAGACAATGAGCAAAATCGCCTTCCTGGGTCTCGGCGCGATGGGTTCGCGCATCGCGACCCGTTTGATCGAGGCTGGCCATACGGTCACGGTTTGGAACCGATCGCCCTCTCCCGTTCAGGCGCTCGTCGCGCTTGGCGCGAAATCGGCGCCGACGCCCCGCGACGCTGCCGACGGCGCCGAATTCGTGCTGTCGATGGTGACCGACGACGCGGCCTCGCAATCCGTGTGGACAATGCAGGGGAGCGGAGCGCTGTCGGCCATCGGCAAGGACGCCGTCGTCGTCGAGATCAGCACGGTCTCGCCAGCGTGGATCAAGATCCTCGCCGATACCGTCGTGAGCAAGGGCGTGCAATTCCTGGAAGCGCCGGTCGTCGGCACGCTCCCGCAGGCGGAATCCGGGAGCCTCATCGTCTTTGCGGGAGGCGCGCGCGAGACTGTCGCGGCCGCTACGCCCCTCCTGCAATCCTTCGCCGCCGCTATCCATCCCGTTGGTCCGGTGGGGCAGGGCGCGGCGATGAAGCTGGTCGCCAACATGCTGCTGGCGGTGCAGGTCGCGGGCATCGCAGAATTGCTCGGCTTTGCCGAGGCGTCGGGGATCGACGCCAAGGCCGCCCTGGAGATGGTCGCGACATTGCCCTCCGCGAGCCCCGCTACGATTGGCATGGGCCGACTGATGGTCGCGAGAGACTTCGCGCCTCGATTTACGGCCACGCTGATGGCGAAGGATCTGCGCTACGCACGCCAGCACGCGGCGTCCCATCAGGCGGAACTACCCGTCGTGGCCGCATCCCAGGCGGTATTCGATCGCTTATGCGCGATCGGCAAGGGGGATGAGAACATCACGGCTGTCGCGACACTCTATGGCGGCGCGGAGCGTTGATCGATCTCGACGCCGCGTCGCCCCGACATGCACATTCTGCGCGGCGCGATCGGGGCCACGGCGGAGCGCGACGCCGGTCGACAGGTGGCGATAGTGCGTGCGCCTCACACCTTCATCTGGGCGCCAAGCTCGACCACGCGATCGGAGGGAATCTGGAAGAAGTCCGGAGCGCTCGCGGCCTGCTTGGTCATCGCGATGAACAATTTATCCTGCCATTGCGGCATGCCTGATGTCGCGGAAGCTTTCAGAGTGCGGCGACCGACGAAGAACGAAGTCGTCATGATGTCGAATTTCAGCCCCGCCTTGCGCATCATGGCGAGCGCATTGGGCAGGCGCGGCGATTCCATATAGCCGTAATGCAGCGTGATCTGCATGAAGTCGGGCGACAGCGTCTTGACTTCGAAACGCGCCTTGGCGGGAATGCGCGGCGAGGTCTCCGTGCGCACGCACATCATCACCACCCGCTCATGCAGCACCTTGTTATGCTTGAGATTGTGCATGAAGGAGGAGGGCGCCGATTCCGGATCGTTGGTCAGGAATATCGCCGTTCCCGGCACGCGCACCGGTTTCGATTTGGCGAGCATTTTGATCAGATCGACCATCGGGATCGAATCGCGATGGGTCTTGGCGCTAAGAATCGCGCTGCCGCGCATCCAGGTCCACATCAGTGTGAACATGCTGCCGCCAAGCAGCAGCGGCACCCAGCCGCCGTCGAGCACCTTGTAGAGATTGGCGATCAGGAAAGAGATGTCGACCGACAGGAAGACGCAGACCAGCGCCAGCGCCCCCCATAACGGCCAGCGCCACAGTCGCCAGACGACGAAGAACGCCAGCGCGGTGGTGGCGACCATCGTGCCGGAAACCGCGATGCCATAGGCATTGGCCAGCGCATCGGAGGAGCGGAACATCAACACCAGCGCGAGCACGCCGAGCAAAAGCACGCGATTGACGCGCGGGATGAACAATTGCCCTTCCAGCGTATCGGAGGTGTGGATGATTTCGAGGCGCGGCAGCAGGCCGAGCTGGATCGCCTGACGCGCCAGCGAAAACGCGCCGGTGATCACCGCCTGGCTGGCGATGACGGTGGCGATCGTCGAGAGGAGGATCAGCGGCAGCAGCGCCCAGGTGGGGGCGAGCAGATAATAGGGATCTTCGGCAGCTTTGGAATCGGCGATAATATGCGCGCCCTGGCCGAGATAATTGAGGATGAGGGCGGGCAGCACCAGGAAAATCCAGGCGGCCTGGATCGGCGCGCGGCCGAAATGACCCATATCGGCATAGAGCGCCTCGCCGCCGGTGACCGCCAGGAAAACGCTGCCGAGCACGACGAAGCCGATCGCGCCATGGCTGTAAAGAAAAAACACGCCGTTGATCGGATCAAGGGCGCGAAGGATGTTCCAGGCCTCGCGGATATGGGTGGCGCCAAGCAGCGCGATGGTCAGAAAAAACACGACCATGATCGGCCCGAAGAACGCCGCCATGCCGGCCGTGCCGCGGCTCTGGACGAAGAACAGCAGGATCAGGATGATGATCGTCGCGGGCAGGACGAAAGGAGCGAGGTCGGGCGAAATCTGCTTCAGCCCTTCAAGCGCCGAAAGCACCGAAATGGCCGGCGTGATGATCGCATCGCCCGAAAACAAAGCCGAGCCGGCGACGCCGAGGAAAAAGATCAGCATGGTGCGTTTGCCGATCGCGCTTTGCGCCAGCGCCATCAGGGAGAGGATGCCGCCCTCGCCCTTGTTGTCCGCTTTCATCAGGAACAGCACATATTTGGCCGTCACCGTGACGATCAGAGCCCAGACGATCAGCGAGACGACGCCGACGACCTCGCCCGGGGTCAGGCCGCCGTCTTTGACATGGGAAAGGCAGGCCTGCAGCGCATAAAGCGGGCTGGTGCCGATATCGCCGAACACGACGCCCACCGAGCCCAAGGCCAGCAGCCAGAAATTGCCGGCGCCGTGGGCGGCGGCGGCTTCATGGCCATTGGCCGCGGGCGCGTCAACGCCAGGCAACGCATCTTGCATTCATACAATCTCTAAAAAGGGGATATGTCGCCGGAATGCGATCCGGTCTCGCTCGGGCGGCTCTATACAGGGTTGCGGTTGGCGCTGGAAGAGGGCCAGGAGAGAGGCGCCCGATGTCTCGCCCTGCGCTATGCGATCATCGTAAACGAGCGCCGGAGCGGCGGCGTCGCTGTTCGAAAGGCGGACGTTTTCGCCCGCTGCGTCTGGGCCCCAAAAAGACCGCCACTGTGGCGACAGCAGCTCATTGATGGCATGGAGGCAATTATGCGCGAGAGGAATTCGAACTCAAGGACGAGCGCAAGGCGCTCGCCGCCGAAGGCGGCAAAAGCTACGCTTTTGTCCTTGACTTCGAATTCCTCTCGCGCCCCGCTCCGCCATGCAAACAATGAGGAAATCCGCCCTCGGTCATCGTTTCATATGGCATGAACCCGTGAACCCGCACATGCCCTCGCCGCCCGCGCCCCTGCCGATCGACGCCGTTCTTCCCCAGCTTTGCGCCGAACTCGCGCGGGCGAACCGCGCCGTTCTGGTCGCCCCGCCGGGCGCCGGCAAGACGACGCGGGTTCCGCTCGCTTTGCTCGCCGAGCCCTTCGCCCGCACCGGGCGCATCATGGTGCTGGAGCCGCGACGCCTTGCCGCACGGGCGGCGGCGGCGCGCATGGCCTCGACGCTCGGCGAGGAGGTCGGCGAGACTGTCGGACTGCGCGTGCGTATGGAGGCGAAGGTTTCGCCGCGGACCCGCATCGAAGTCGTCACCGAGGGCGTGTTCACGCGCATGATCCTCGACGATCCCGCTTTGGATGGCGTTTGCGCGGTTCTTTTCGACGAATTCCACGAGCGCTCGCTCGACGCCGATCTCGGCCTGGCGCTGGCGCTCGACGCGCAAGCGGGATTGCGGGAGGATTTACGCCTGCTTGTCATGTCGGCGACGATGGATGGCGCCCGCGTGGCCGCGCTGATGGACGAGGCGCCGCTGATCGAGAGTGAAGGCCGCGCCTTTCCCGTCGACACCCGCTATATCGGCCGCGACGCGAGCGCCCGCATCGAGGACGAAGTCGCCAAGGCGACGCTTGCGGCGCTCGCCGCCGAGCAAGGTTCGATCCTGGTCTTCCTGCCTGGGCAAGGCGAGATCATGCGGACGGCGGCGCTGCTGGAGGCGCGCATCAAGGATTCCTCGGTCGATATCGCGCCGCTTTATGGCGCGATGGACCGGGCGGCGCAGGATCGGGCGGTGCTCCCGGCGCCGCCCGGCCGGCGCAAGATCGTGCTCGCCACCTCGATCGCCGAGACCTCGTTGACCATCGAGGGCGTGCGCATCGTCGTCGACAGCGGCCTGGCGCGCGTGCCGCGCTATGAGCCCGATATTGGCGTCACGCGGCTCGAGACGCAAAGAATCTCGAGAGCCGGCGCCGACCAGCGCCGCGGCCGCGCCGGGCGCACCGAGCCGGGGATCTGCTACCGGCTCTGGGAGGCCGGCGCCAATGGCGCGCTGGCGCCCTTCGCCAGACCGGAAATCCTGTCCGCCGATCTTTCCGGCTTTCTGCTTGACCTCGCCGCCTGGGGCGTCAGCGATCCGGCGAAACTCGCCCTTCTCGATGCACCGCCGGCGCCCGCATTGGCGGAGGCGCGCGTCTTGCTGACGACGATCGGCGCGCTGGACGCAAGCGGGCGCATCAGCGAAGAAGGCAAGGCGATCGCGAGGCTGCCGCTGCCGCCGCGTCTGGCGCGCATGGTCCTGTCGGCCGCGCGGCGAGGCCATGCGGAACTCGCCAGCCGGATGGCGATTCTGCTCACCGAACGCGGACTCGGCGGCAACGGCATCGATCTTGGCGGCCGGCTCGATCGCTTTGCGCAGGACCGGTCGGGCCGCGCCGAGGACGCGCGGCGCCTCGCCAGGCGCCTGGCGCAACAGGCGCGCTCGCTGGCGGGCGCGCCAGCGGACCACAGCGGCGGCGACGCCGGCCCGCTGCTCGCCTTCGCTTTTCCAGAGCGCATCGCCAAAGCGCGCGGCAGGCGCGGCGAGTTTCTGATGGCCAATGGCCGCGCCGGCGCCATTGAGCCGCATGATTCGCTGAGCGGCGCGCCCTATCTCGCCGTCGGCGAAATCGTTGGCCGCGCGGCCGCGGCGCGCATCCTCATCGCCGCGCCCTTGTCGCTGGAGGAGATCGAAGCGATCGCCGGCGACGGCATCGAGACATCCGAGGAAGCCACATTCGATCGCGCCTCCGCCTCATTGCGCGCGCGCCGCCGGCGCCGGCTGGGAGCGCTGACGCTCGCCGAGCAGAACTTGAGCGTTCCCGCCGATGAGGCGAGCGCCGTCGCGCTGGCGACCGGCCTCATCGGGCTTGGCATGGCGCGCCTGCCCTGGAGCAAAAGCGCCAGGCAATGGCGCGACCGCGTTCTGTTCCTGCGGCGGGCGGGCGATCCGTCATGGCCCGATGTCAGCGATGAAGCCTTGGCGGCGAGCGCCGACTGGCTGACGCCCCATCTCCTCGGCAAGACCAGCCTTGCCGATTTTTCGACCGAGGATTTCGCCGCCGCGTTGCACGCGATGCTGCCTTACGCTTTGGCGCGGCGCCTCGACAGCGAGGCGCCGACGCATTTCATCGCGCCTACCGGCTCGGCGATCCCCATTGATTACGAAGCCGAAGGCGGCCCGGCGATCGCGATTCGGGTGCAGGAATTGTTCGGCCTCGCCGAACATCCAGCCCTCGCCGGCGGCCGCGCGCCGCTGACGCTTCACCTGCTCTCGCCGGCGCATCGGCCGATCCAGATCACCCGCGATCTGCCCGGCTTCTGGCGAGGCTCATGGAGCGCGGTGCGCGCCGATCTACGCGGCCGCTACCCCCGCCATTCCTGGCCCGAAGACCCTGCGGTCGCCGCGCCCACCGCGCGGGCGAAGCCGAGGGGGACGTGAGGCGGGGCGAAGGGTTGACGTTAGACCTGATGACCGCGATTCTCTCATCAGCAATGCGATAGAATTCTGGAGAGCGCCGTCATGCAATCAGGACAGGCAAGCCGCACGGCGCTTGGCGCGGCGGGGCATCGGGCGGCGCATCAGGTGCTGGAGCAGGGCCGCATTTTCGCCGATCCGCTCGCGCTGCGCATTCTGGGCGCCGACGCAGACGAAGCGATCGGCGAAGCCGAGCGCGAGCCGCGGCGGCGCGGCCTGCGGCTGTTCATCGCGGTGCGGACGCGCTTTGCCGAAGACGCGCTGGCGGCGGCGATCGTGCGCGGCGCGCGCCAGCTCGTCGTGCTCGGGGCCGGGCTCGACACCTATGCCTATCGCGCCGACCCCGGCGCCGCCTTACGCGTCTTCGAAGTCGATCATCCCGCCACCCAGGCCTGGAAGCGCGAGCGGCTCGCCAGTGCGGGAATCGCGATCCCGCCGACGCTGACTTTTGCGCCGGTCGATTTCGAACGCGAGAGCCTCGCGACGGGTCTCGCCGCCGCCGGCTTGGATCCGGCGCGGCGCAGTTTCTTCACTTGGCTCGGCGTGACGCCCTATCTGACCGAGCAGGCGATCTTCACCACGCTCGGCTATATCGCC
>DATBZF010000023.1:0-6846 GCA_036513315.1 Roseiarcus sp. | reverse complement strand
CCCCAACCCCATATCGCTCCACATCGACCGCGCTCAAATCCATCATCGGCTCCAGAATCTGCCCCTGCAGCGAATCGGAGTTCGTCAAAAAACTCAAGGAAAAGATGTGTGCATCGAATAGCCGCTACGCGGGGCGAAGGGAACGCGCTCCGCTTCGCCCCATGAGGGGCAGCGCAAACCTCACCCGAGCGAGACAATTCCGCATCCTACCGTGCTGAAGCTTCTCACTCGCCTTTCTAAACAGGCGCCGCGCCCAGCTTCGCGGAAAGCCGATGGCGGGCGAGTTTTTCGTAGAGCGGGCGCGCCGCCTCGGCGATCGGCTTCAGCGCCTCGGGCAGGTCGTCGAAGCGCGCTTCCGGCCGCGGCGGCGCGAAGCCCGTCGATTTCTCCACCGCGTCGTACCAGGCCGGCGCCCAGACGCCGTCGCTGGCGCGCGGGCCGGCCGGCCAGCACAGCATCGCCTCATCGAAACCTATCCCGCACGCCTCGCATAAAGCGGTCAGCATTCCGCTGGGATCGGCGAGCACGTCGGCGCCTTCGATGACCGGCGGCGCATGGCCGAGCTTGTCGGCGGCGCGCTCGAACAGCGCAAGTTGGGCGGGCAGGCCGATTTCCTCAAGCGCAAAATCCTGGCGCTTGCGTGCATAGGAAGCGAGCACGGCTTCCGGCGCGCGGATCAGAAAGGCGTTGACGAATCCATCGGTCCAGTCGCGCCCGAACCCTTCGATCATGTGGTGCGTCATATGCTTCTGGTACCAGATCGCGCTTGCCGCCGGCGCCGGTCCGGTCAAGGCGGCGGCGACTTCGCGCCAGTCTTTCGGCTGCGAGGCGATCACCGCCTCGCGCATCGGATGGTCGAGGCCGGTGGCGTGGAGATAGGCGCTGTAGAAAGGCTCGTCGCTCACCGCGCAATCGACGCGATTGCCGAAGGCGCGCATCATCGCAGTCGAGATATTGCGCGGACCCGACCACATGGCGATGCGGATCGGCGGATTCATGGCGCGCGCCCCTGCGCTTCCTCCGCCTCCAAAGCTTTGTAGAGCGCGCGCAGGCGACGCGTCATCGGCCCCGAAGCGTCGGCGTCGTCGCGCTTTTCCGCTTCGCCGATCGGGCGCCCGTCGACGCGCACGACCGGTGTCAATCCGGCGAAAGTGCCGGTGACGAAAACCTCGTCGGCCCCATAGACGTCGAACAGGGAGAAATCGCGCTCGAAGGCGGGAATGCCGGCGCGGCGCGCGGCGCGCAGCACCGCGTCTCGCGTGATGCCGGCGAGGCAATAGCCGCCGCCCGAAGTCCACAGCTCGCCCTTCCTGACGATGAAGAAATGCGTGGAATTGCAGGTGGCGACGAAGCCGCGGTCGTCGAGCATCAAAGCCTCGTCGGCGCCCGCCTCCATCGCCTGGATGCAGGCGAGGATGCAATTGAGCTTTGAATGCGAATTGAGCTTCTGGTCCTGCTCGGCCGGGCCGGTGCGCCGGATATGGACGGTGAACAGGCGGATGCCATTGGCGAGCATTTCCGGGCGCGGCAGTTTCCATTCCGGGATGATGACGATGGTCGCGCCGCCGATGGTGAGGCGCGGATCCTGATAGGGCGAGCGCTTCTTGCCGCGCGTCACCATCAGCCGGATATGCACGCCGTCCTTCATGCCATTGGCGTCGATGACGTCGTAGAGGCGCTGGGCGAGCGCGGCCCTGGACAGGCCAATGTCGATGCGAAGCATTTTCGCGCCATCCCAGAGACGATCGAAATGCCGGTCGAGAAAGGCGATGCGCCCGTCGATCAGGCGCAGGCCCTCCCAGACGCCGTCGCCGAGCACGAAGCCGGAATCGAACACCGACACTTTGGCGTCCTCGCGCGGGGTCAGGGCGCCATCGACGCTGATGAGAATCGCATCATTGCGGGGGTCGCCGACATAGTCTTGCGTCCCGCCGCTTTCGTCTCCGCTGGGCATGGTTGCATGGCCTTTCCGTTGCGTTCGTGGAGGCCACACCGCCGAGACGCCGTCAACCGGCTTCGCCGGTCCTTCACTTCGTTTCGGTCCCTTCGGGATGACTGCGTCTCGTCAGCGCGGCAAGTGGCCTTCATATCCTTTTGGTGAGCGACGCGGCCAAGCGGCCGCGTCGCTCACCAAAAGGATATGGCAAGCAAACGGCCATCGCCGAACGAAGGTGTCAAGGCCGGCGAAGCCGCCCGCGCAGCGGGTTGCCTTTACAGCTTTGTGCGGCGATGGCAGCGCGACGGCGCAGGCAAGGTGAATTTCCATCGACGCAGGCAACCAGCTTCTCACGTCCCCGGCTTGACGCCCGCCCCGCCGCCGCGCCATGAACGCCGGCCCGATGCTCCCCGCCCCCGAGGCCCCATGGAATCCGCCGACAAAGCGCCGCCGATCGCCTTCGACGACTTCCTGAAGGTCGACATCCGCCTCGGCACGATCGTCGCCGCCGAGACGTTTCCGCAGGCGCGCAAGCCCGCCTATCGGCTGACGATCGATTTTGGCCCCGCCATCGGCCTGAAGAAATCCTCGGCGCAGATTACCAAGCATTACCAGCCGGAAGCGCTGGTCGGCCGCCAGGTCGCCGCCGTCGTCAATTTTCCGCCCCGGCAGATCGGCCCGTTCATGTCGGAGGTGCTGACCCTCGGCTTTCCCGACGCCGCCGGCGAGGTGGTGCTGATCGGGCCGAGCCTGCCGGCCCCCAATGGCGGGCGCCTGTTCTGATCGGAGCCGCCCCGAGCGACGACTTGACGCATCCCCGGCCGCTTCTTACCTATCTGACACCGCGCGGACTTCGCCGCGCATTTCCCGAGGAACCCATGTCCGACACGTCCAAGGTCACCGACGCTAATTTTGACGTTGACGTTCTCAAGTCCAGCGAGCCCGTCGTTGTCGATTTCTGGGCGGAATGGTGCGGTCCGTGCCGCATGATCGGGCCATCGCTCGAGGAAATCGCCAGCGAGATGAAGGGCAAGGTGAAGATCGCCAAGCTCAATATCGACGAGAACCCCGCTGTCGCCAGCAAGCTCGGGATTCGCTCGATTCCCACTCTGATGGTGTTCAAGGACGGCAAGCTCGCCGCCCAGAAGACCGGCGCCGCGCCCAAGAGCGAATTGCTGCGCTGGATCAACGCTTCGGTTTGAGAAGCGCGAAAGTCTGCGTCCCCTAATGTGCCGCCCTTCTTCCCCTTCCCCCCTTGTGGGGGAAGGTCGGGATGGGGGGTCGCGCAAGCCTCTCAGATAGAGAGTTTGCGCTTCGATCAGACAGGTTGGCGCGACCCCCCTCCCTAACCCTCCCCGCCAAGGGGGGAGGGAATCCTGCCCTACACCGGCAGGCGCACGCTCGCCCGCAGGCCGCCCATCGCGCTTGTCCCCAGGCTGACGTCGCCGCCATGCGAGCGGGCGATGTCGCGCGCGATGGCGAGGCCGAGGCCGGCGCCGCCTTCGTCCTGATTGCGCGCATCGTCGAGCCGATAGAACGGGCGAAAGACGTCTTCGCGATGTTCCGGCGCAATGCCCGGCCCGTCATCGTCGACATTCACGGTAATGAACCTTTGTTCGCGCAAAGCCTGCAAGGCGATCCTGTCGCCATGGCGCTGGGCGTTGGCGACAAGATTGCCGAGGCAGCGCTTGATCGCGCTCGGCCGCACCTTCATCTCGAGCGCGCCGCTCGTCTCGACGCTGACGGAGGCGCCGTGCCGTTCGGCGTCGGCTTTCAATTCGTCGAGGATGACGCGCAGATCGGTCGACACCGTCGCCTCGCCGGCGTCGCCGCGCGCGAAGGCGAGATAGCCCTCCAGCATGCCCTGCATTTCGTCGACGTCCTTCTGCAGCGGCTCGATTTCCGGCTGGTCCTCCATCATCGCGAGCGACAATTTGAAGCGCGTCAGGATGGTGCGAAGGTCGTGGCTGACGCCGTTGAGCATCGCCGTGCGCTGCTCGAGGGCGCGCTCGACGCGCCTTTTCATTTCGATGAAGGCGTAGCCCGCCTGCCTGACCTCGCGCGCGCCATGCGGGCGGAAATCGAAATCGCGGCCCTTGCCGAAATCTTCCGCCGCGCCCGCCAGGCGCAGGATCGGGCGGATCTGGTTGCGCAAGAACAAAATCGCCACCGACAGCAGCACCACCGCGGCGCCCAGCATCCACAGGATGAAAATATGGACATTGGGCTCATAGGCGAGCGAGCGATGGGCGAACATGCGCAGCACGCCGTCGCCGAGATCGACCCGGATTTCCATCAGGCCCGACCGTCCCACAGTGTCAATCCAGAACGGCCGGCGGATCTGCTTGTAGATCTCTTCCGGCAGCGCCGAAGTCAGCGGATCGAGTTCGGCGAAGAAGGTCTTGGGCATCGGTGGCGGCAGCGGCCCTTCGGGCAGCACTTCGACATCGATGTAAAAGCGATCGGCGGCGATCGCTTTCAGCCGGTCGTCGCCAGGCGCCGGCGGATAGGCCTTATAGAGGTCGATGATCGCGCCGATATCGCGCGCGACCGCTGCCGAGAGCCGGTGCGTGACCAGTTCCCAATGGCGCTCCATGAACACCGCGGCGACCGCCGCCTGCAACAGCACCATTGGCAGGATGACGATCAGCAGCGAGCGCCCATAAAGCCCTTTCGGCAATATTTCCGCGAGCCCGCGGGCGAGATGGCGCCAGACCTCCCGCGGTCGCGACAAACGGGCGGCCTGCTCGATCGTCATGCGCTCACCCGTCGACGATCAGACGATAGCCGGCGCCGCGCGCGGTCTGCAGATAGATCGGATTGGCGGGGTCGGTCTCGATCTTGCGCCGCAGCCGGTTGATCTGGACGTCGATCGTGCGCTCGTTGGCGGCCGCGCCCGTCCCGGTCAGCGCCTGGCGCGAAACGCTCTCGCCGCAATTGGCGCAGAGCAGCCGCAACATGTCGCGCTCGCGCTCGGTCAGGCGCACGATTTCCTCATGGGCGCGCAATTCGCCGCGCTCCAGCGAAAAGCTGAACGGCCCGAAGCGAATGACCCCGGCCGGCGGCTTCAAAGGCGCCGGCTTGGTGCGGCGCAGGATAGAGCCGATGCGCAGCAGCAATTCGCGCGGTTCATGCGGCTTGGCGAGATAATCGTCGACGCCGATCTCAAGGCCGCGCACGCGGTCGGTCGATTCGGAGCGCGCGGTCAGCATCAGGATCGGCACCTGAGAAGTCTGGCGCAGGCTGGCGGCGAAATCGAAGCCGTTCTCGCCCGGCATCATCACGTCGAGCACGATGATTTCGAAGGCGAGACTGCCGAGATAGGCGCGCGCCTCCTGCGCGGAGGCGGCGATCGTCACGCGGTAACCGTTCTTGCGCAAATAAGCCGACAGCAATTCGCGGATGCGCCGGTCGTCGTCGACCACCAGCACATGGGCGGCGTCGTCGCCGGGCGCCAATGCGGCGGCGCTCAATCCCGCTCTCCGCTACGCAGATCGGGCGGCGCATGCGATTCGCCGGGGTCTTGCGCGCCGATCAGTTCGACGACGCGCTCGCGCTGCTTGTCGTCGATCATCGCCAATAGAAAAGCGGTCGCGCGTTTGCGGCCGCCCTCGCCGAGCGTATCGGCGGCTTTCAGGAATCGGCGCGTCTGCACCTGCGCCAGTTCGCGCGCCAGCCGCGCGCCTTTCGGCGTCACATGCAATTGGCGGTGGCGGCGGTCCTGCGCGCCGGCGCGCACTTCGACGAAGGAATCGGCGATCAGTTCTTTCAATACCCGGTTGAGGCTCTGTTTGGTGATCTGCAGAATGTCGAGCAATTCGGCGATGGTGAGGCCCGGCTGGCGGCTGACGAAATGCAGCACGCGATGATGGGCCCGGCCGAACCGATAGGATTCCAGCAAGCGATCAGCGTCGCCGACAAAGTCGCGATAAGCGAAAAAAAACAGCTCGATGAGATCGTACATAGGGGCGCCGCCGGGGGCGCCGTTAGAGGCGCCATTGCCAGGGCGCTCACCAAATTTCGCAGCAATTTCCACGCTTGCGGCCAATTAGGTCAACAATGTTGACATATCTCAACTTCCCTGCTAGCAAAAATTATGCGTCGCGCATATTTA
The DNA here is from genome assembly GCA_036513315.1 of Roseiarcus sp. Taxonomy (GTDB): domain Bacteria; phylum Pseudomonadota; class Alphaproteobacteria; order Rhizobiales; family Beijerinckiaceae; genus Roseiarcus. The sequence goes on along the minus strand of DATBZF010000023.1, from coordinate 796 downwards.
CGCTAAAGCGCCCAAATTCCAAACCGAGGAGACATCCCATGGCTGGCCCGGCTTTTGACGATCGCGACGGCTTGATCTGGATGGACGGCGAACTCCTGCCCTGGCGCGACGCCAAAGTCCATGTGCTGACCCATGCGATGCATTACGGCAGCGCGGTGTTCGAGGGCGAGCGCGCCTATGGCGGCGCCATTTACAAATCGACCCAGCATTCCGAGCGCCTGCGCGAATCGGCGCGCGTTCTCGATTTCGAAGTGCCCTATTCGACCGCCCAGATCGACGCCGCCAAAGCCCTGGTGCTGGAGAAGAACGGCCTCGCCGACGCCTATGTGCGCCCGCTCGCCTGGCGAGGCTCGGAAATGATGGGCGTCTCCGCCCAGCACAACAAGATCCATCTCGCCATCGCCGTCTGGGAATGGCCGAGCTATTTCGACCCCGCCCAGCGCATGAAAGGCATCCGCCTCGACTTCGCCGACTACCGCCGCCCCGATCCCGCCACCGCGCCCTGCCGCGCCAAGGCGGCCGGCCTCTACATGATCTGCACGATCTCCAAACATAAGGCCGAGCGCCGCGGCTATGCCGACGCCCTGATGCTCGACTGGCAGGGCCGCGTCGCCGAATGCACCGGCGCCAATGTGTTCTTCATCAAGGATGGCGTGATCCACACGCCGATCGCCGATTGCTTCCTCGACGGCATCACCCGCCAGACCGCCATCGACCTCGCCCGCCGCCGCGGCTTCGAAGTCGCCGAGCGACGGATCATGCCGGAGGAGCTGCCCTCGTTCAGCGAATGCTTCAT
>DATBZF010000022.1:0-27309 GCA_036513315.1 Roseiarcus sp. | reverse complement strand
CGACATGGACGCCTTCCTTGGCGAGCGCCCGCGCGATGCCCAGCCCGATGCCGTTCGCCGCACCGGTGACAAACGCGAATTTTCCGGCAAGCTCCTTCATCCTTGTCCTCCATCGATGAAGCAGGAGAAGTCCGGGCTTTTTACTATTATGGCGGATGGCAAGGAAAGAGGTGGCTCGTGGATCTTCAATTGAACGGCAAGCGCGCGCTCGTGACCGGCGGCAGCCGCGGCATCGGCAAGGCGATCGCGCTGGAACTTGCCCGCGAAGGCGCCGAGGTCGCGATTGTTGCGCGCGGCCAGGCGGCGCTCGACGAAGCCGCCGCCGACATCGGCCGGCAGACCGGGCGCGCGGTCCAAGCGATGGCCGCCGATACCGGCGACGATTCCGCGGTGAAGGCGATGGTCGCAGCGGTCCGGGCGGCGTTCGGGCGCATCGACATTCTCGTCAATTGCGCGGCGCAGCCGGCCGGACAGGCCAAGCCGCCGACGCTCGCCGAGATCACCACCGAGGATTTATGGGCCGACGTCAATGTCAAAGTCATGGGCTACCTGCGCACCGCCCGCGAAGTCGCCGGGCCGATGATCGCGCAAGGGGGCGGCCGCATCATCAACATCAGCGGCCTCGCCGCGCGCGCGACCGGCAGCATCATCGGTTCGATTCGCAATATCAGCGTCGCCGCGCTCACCAAAAACCTCGCCGATGAGCTCGGACCGCAAGGCGTCACCGCCGTTTGCGTGCATCCGGGCCTCACGCGGACTGAAAAGACGCCTGACGTCGTCGCCCGTCGGGCGGCGGCGCAAGGCGTGTCGGTCGCCGAGGTTGAGAAACAGATGGCCGCGGGGAATCTCGTCGGCAAACTGATCACAGCCGAAGAAATCGCCCATGTCGTCGCCTTTCTCGCGTCGCCCAAATCCGCCGCCATCAATGGGGATGTGATCGCCGCCGGCGGAGGCACGCGAGGGGCGATTTACTATTGAGGGACAAGTCGCGGCGGCGGCGGGAACAGCGTAACTCTCTGCTTTTCAGGTAATTTCTTCCACGAACGTTTCTAAAGGGGCCATCGGCGGTCCTCTTGAAACTTGCTTGCGACCTATTATGTTCATTGAACACTGATCGATGCAAAGTCAGTCGATCAAGCGCAAGAAAAAAGGAACAGATCATGAGAAAATATGTGTTGCTGGCCGCTACAGGCCTTGTCCTCGCGTTCGGCGCCGCTGGCGCAAACGCCCAGTCGCTGCTGAATCGCCCTTCAGCCTCGCCCTATGCGGTGCTGGACGCGGCGCCAGGCGCGCCCGTCTTGTCCGAAGGACGCGCGGCCTTCGTAGCGACCGCGCCCGATCATGCGCCGAAGGCGGTTGGCCCGTTGAAGAGCTCAGGCCCGCTCTCCCCGCAATCGGGTGGGTCTGACGGGCGCTGATCGAATCGGCGCCGCTATACTGACGGTCCGAGAGGCGCCTCTGGCGCCTCCCGCTCCGCTGGCGCTCGCCGGCAACAATTTGCATCGGCGAACGGATCGGAAATTGACAAAGAACATTAAGCTATGAACATGGCGTGATTGTTTGTCTCGCCGCTCAAAAAACCAATACGAGGGAGCCGGAGCAAAGTTTGAGGAGGGATGAATGGACCAGTCGGCAAGCAAACAGCTCTCGCCCAGGACTTACGTCATTTCCCTGGAAAATCGAAAGGCCCGCGGCTCCGGCCATGAGCGGCCCGAAGAAATCCTGAACGCCGCCCGCGCGCTCTTTCTGGAACATGGCGTCGAGAATGTGACGACCCGGCAGATCGCCGCCCGCGTCGGCATCTCGCAGACAGCGCTATACGTCTATTTCAAAAGCAAGGATGAAATGCTGGACCGGCTGGTCGACGCGGCATTGCGCAAGCTTGGCGCGGCGCTCGACGCGGTCAACATCAGGTGCTCCGATCCGGTTGATTTCCTGCGCTCGAATTTCCGCGAATACATCAGGTTCGGCTTGGAGCATCCAGACGAATATCGTCTCGTCTTCATGCTTCGCGACGGTCGCCGGAAGGTTCCGCTCGAAGCGCATCAGCACAATCCTATCGGCGACGCATTGTTCAACGCCTTGAGGACCAGGATCGAACAGGGCGTCGCTTCCGGGAAATTGCGGTGTCCGAGGACGGGTCTCGCGGCTGCGCAATCTGTGTGGGCCGCGATCCACGGCCTGGTCGCGCTGCGCTTGGCCTATCCGGACTTTGATTGGATCCCCGTCGATGAACAGATCGACGCCCATGTCGACATGCTTTTGCACGGCATCGTCAGAACCGGCCAGGGGGATCAGCAAGGGATTTCGAACGACGCAGCGGGGGCGCCCGCCCTCGCCAACGCCGAGCGGGAGAATTAAACGGGCGCATGGGCTGTTTCGCGCCGGTCGCCGACATCGCTCCATTTGAGGGTCGCCAACTATCTGATATTGCGGAATTAACACGACGGGGAACGTACTCGCAATATAAAGATATACATTCTATCGATTTTATATATATATGCCTGTGCTGGCTTGGACATCCCATGAAAACGCCATTCTTCACACCATCGCGCATCGCGTTAGCTCGCTGCGACAGAAAACCAGAGCCGAGATCAACACAGGCTGTCCGCGCGTCCGCTTGTTGATCGCGCCCGACGCCATCGATTCGCTCCATTCTGTCTCCAAACGCCTCTCGCCTATCCGTGCGCCGGCGCCGATTCCCTGCTTGAGGATTAAATGGCAAAATCAATTGCAGATTCTGCTGTCGCGCCGATCGAGAACGCCGCCAGCGATTGGGATACGGCGCTCTATCTCAAGTTCGAGGACGAGCGCACCCAGCCGGCTCGCGACCTGCTAGCGCGGGTGCGATCGAACGCCAGACGAGTGGTCGATCTGGGCTGCGGTCCGGGCACGAGCACCCAGCTTCTGGCCGCGCGATATCCGGATGCGCAAATCATCGGCATTGACAGTTCAGAACAAATGCTCGCCGCAGCGCGCGCGCGATTGCCCGGAATCCGTTTCGAGAAGCAGGACATCGGCGCCTGGCGGCCTTCCGTCAGGCCGGATTTGATCTTCGCCAATGCCGCGCTGCAATGGCTGCCTAATCATCACGAACTGATACCGCGCCTGATGTCGTTTCTTGCGGAGGACGGACGCCTGGCGATCCAGATGCCGGACAACCGGCAGGAACCGTCGCATGCCCTGATGCGGATGGTCGCCGCCGACGGACCCTGGGCTGATCGCCTCGTGCCGGTCGCCAAGACACGGGGCCTGATCGGCATCTATTCGGACTATTACGGCTGGCTCAAACCGCTAAGCGCCAAGGTTGAAATCTGGCAGACGACCTATGTCCATCCGTTACCGGGAGTCGGCGCAGTCGTCGATTGGTTTCGCGGCAGCGGACTGCGCCCGTTCCTCAATCCGCTTGACGACTGCGAACGGGAACAATTCATCGCCCGCTATATGCAGGGACTCGCCGACGCCTATCCAATCGAGCCGGATGGGCGCCTGCTGTTTCTTTATCCACGTCTGTTCGTTGTCGCCGCCAAACCCGGCCCAAGGAACTGAGGGTGTTCGCGCAAACCCCTTCCCTCGAGGTCGAAGAGAAGGGGTTGGCGCTAAAAGCTCCGACGCTTCTTTATTCGGCAGCGGCGGCGTGCTCGTGATGAAGCTCGATATGGGCTTTTGAAGCTTCGCTGGCGTGATGTTCGGCGTGTCGGTGGTGAGCATGGGCAAGATGCGCATGATGCGCGGCCGCCTCGTGATCGCCATCCGCCACGTGGGCGGCGGCTTCGCGATGATGCTCAGCCGCATGCTCGTGATGTTTGGCGGCATGCTCATGATGTTCGGCGGCGTGTTTGGCGTGAGGCATGGTCGTCTCCCCTTTGTTTGCCGCATCTTGCGGACGCCTTTCAATAGCGTCATCTTGCGACAAACCCGCGACGGATGGCGGCGCAACAGCCTCGCCAAAGCTCGCTTCGTCCACTTCAATATGGGGCCCATGCGCAAGCGCGCCGACGTCACTCTGGTGGAACTTGGTCACTTCTCGAGTCGCGCGCGCGCGCAGGCGGCGATCGAAGCGGGGCTGGTAACGGTCGACGGAATCGCATTGCGCAAGTCTTCGGAAGAATTGCCGCCTGGCGCACGCATCGAAGCGCGCGCTCCCCATCCCTGGGTCTCGCGCGGCGGCGTCAAACTGAAGGCCGCGCTCGACGCCTTCGGCCTCGATCCGCATGGTCTCGATTGTCTCGACATCGGCGCTTCGACCGGCGGCTTCACGGACGTCCTGCTCTCGCGCGGCGCAGCGCGCGTCTACGCCGTCGATGTCGGTCACAACCAGCTCGACGCGCGATTGCGGAACAGCAGCCAAGTGATCCTCCACGAAGGACTCGACGCGCGCAAGGTCACACGCGAGCTATTCGAGACGCCGCCAGCCGCGATAGTCTGCGACGTCAGCTTTATTTCCCTGCGCTTGATTCTGCCGCATGTTCTGCCCCTCGCCGCCGCAGGCGCGTGGCTCGTCGCGTTGATCAAGCCGCAATTCGAAGCGGGCCGCGAAAATGTCGTCAAAGGCGCCGTCAAAGACCCCGCCATTCATTCGCAGGTCTGCGAGGCCGTCTCCTCATGCGCGCTACAGCTCGGGTGGTCGAACCTTGGAATCATTCCTTCGCCGATCGCCGGCGGCGAAGGCGCCAGGGAGTTTTTATTTGCCGCCCGCCATGAATGACGAGCTATCGCAAAAACTATCCGTGGCCAGTCTTGGTCATCGTGGCGAAGGGCTCGTGCGCACGACACATGGCCCGGTTTATATTCCCGGCGCTCTGCCCGGCGAGCTTGTGCTCGCTCAAATCCGTGGCGAGCGCGGCAAGCTCATGGAAATCCTTCGTCCCAGCCTGGCGCGCATAGCGCCGATCTGTCCCTATTTCGGCGAGTGTGGCGGCTGCGCGACGCAGCATCTCGGCCATAAGCTCTACGCAAATTGGAAAGAGCAAATCGTCAGCGACGCGCTCGCCCATGCCCATGTCGAGGCTCCGCTGAGCGCAATGATCGATGCGCACGGCGACGGGCGACGGCGCGCGATCTTCCACGCGCGCTTTGCAGCTGAACGCGCTCACCTCGAAGTTGGTTTTATGCAGGCGCGAACCCACCGGATCATCGAAATCCAGGCCTGCCCGATCCTCGCCCCCGGCATGGCGGGCGCGCTTGGGGCGGCGCGGGCGCTCGCGGAATGTTTGCGAGGTGTTGGAAAGCCGCTGGACATCAACGTCACTGCGACGCTAACCGGGCTCGACTTCGATATCCGGGGCTGCGGCGTCATCGATTTCCCGGCGCGGCAAAAATTGATCGAGGCGGCAGGCAAGCTGGATATTGCGCGACTTTCCAATCATGGCGAGACGGTCATCGAGCGACGCGCGCCCGAAATCCTGATGGGCTCGGTGAGCGTCTGTCCGCCGCCCGGCGGATTTTTGCAGGCGACTCAAGAAGGCGAACGCATTCTCGCAAGATTGACGCTCGACGCCGTACGGGGCGCACGCCGTGTCGCCGACCTATTTTGCGGCGCCGGCGCTTTCGCTTTGCGCCTGGCCTCTCACCACGATGTGCATGCGGTCGAAATGGACGGTACGGCGTTGGCGGCCTTGACGCGCGCCGGCAGCGCCACGCACGGCTTGCGCCCCATCACATGCGAGGCCCGGGACCTCTTCCGTCGGCCTCTTGGACGCGACCAGCTTAAGAGGTTCGATGCCGTCGTTTTCGATCCGCCTCGCGCCGGCGCCGAGGCGCAATCGCGGGAGCTGGCGGCGAGCGACGTTGAGACAATTGTCGCTATTTCATGCAATGCGGCGAGCTTCGCGCGGGATATGAACATCCTCATCGCTGGCGGTTACCGGCTGGAATCGGTGACGCCAATTGACCAATTCCGATTTTCGCCCCATGTCGAGATCGTCGGCGTCTTGCGAAGGTCGCCGGCGGCAAAGCGCCCAAAAGGATCGCGGGCGAGGGGATTACTGGGATGAGCGACGCCTTGACCTCGCAAGACATTCTTGTTCGCCTCGCGCGAATCGTCGGCGAGGCCCATGTGGTGACCGATCCCGATGTGATCGCCGGTCATCTCGTCGAGCCGCGCGGGCTCTATCGCGGCCGCGCTCTCGCTTTGCTTCGCCCGGCTTCGACGGAGGAGACGGCGCGCGTTGTCGCCCTTTGCAACGATCTGCGTGTTCCGGTCGTGCCTCAGGGCGGCAACACCGGATTGGTGGGCGGACAGACGCCCGATTCCAGCGGCAGGCAAGTCATTCTGTCGCTTCGGCGGATGAATCGGATGCGCGAAATCGATGCGGACGCCAATGCGATGATCGCGGAAGCAGGCGTCACGCTCGCCGCCGCCCAGGAGGCGGCGCAGGAGGTTGACCGGCTGTTTCCTCTTTCGCTCGCCTCCGAAGGCTCTTGCACGATCGGAGGCAATCTTTCGACCAACGCCGGCGGCGTCGCAGTGATCGCCTATGGCAATGCCCGCGATCTCGTACTCGGGCTGGAGATTGTGCTGGCCGATGGGCGCGTGATCAATGGACTCAGCAAGCTGCGAAAGGACAATACCGGTTACGATCTCAAGAATCTCTTCATCGGCGCGGAAGGCACGTTAGGAATCGTGACGGCGGCGGCGCTGAAGCTTTTCCCCAATCCGCGATCGAGGGCGACGGCCTTTGTCGGTCTCGCCAGCCCCACGCAAGCGCTGCGGCTCCTGAAAATCGCTCGCCAATTCGCCGGCGCGGGTGTCACCAGTTTCGAACTGATCCCACGCATCGGACTGGATTTCGTGCTCGCTCACGCCAGCGGCTCACGCGACCCGTTGGGGTCGCGCTATGCATGGTACGTGCTCCTGGAGATATCCTCGCAAATGACGACCGGCGCTGATGAGGCGGTCGCCTCGATGCTCGAGGCGGCGCTCGACCAGGGGGTGATTGAGGACGCAAGCATCGCCGCGAGCGACGAGCAGCGTCTGGCATTCTGGCTCTTGCGCGACTCGCTCTCCGAAGTGCAGGGTCACGAAGGGGGCTCGATCAAACACGATGTCAGCGTGCCGGTCAGCGCGGCGCCGGATTTTCTCGCGCGCGCGCGCGAAGCCGTTGAATCCTTCATGCCTGGCGCGCGCGTTCTGGCTTTCGGCCATCTCGGCGACGGCAATATCCATTTCAACGTCTCTCAGCCGATTGGCGCCGACAAGACGAGGTTTTTGGCGCAGTGGGAGCCGATGAACGAAGTCGTGCATCGCGTCGTCGAGCAGTTTCATGGCTCGGTTTCCGCCGAGCATGGCGTTGGCCAGCTCAAGCGCGAACTATTGAAGAAGACCAAAGATCCCACCGCCCTCGACGTTATGCGAGCGATCAAGTCTGTGCTTGATCCTCGCGGAATTTTGAATCCGGGCAAGGTGCTGTAGATTCAGCGCGCGAGAATCGCAGAATCAAGGGCACGAGAGGCGTCGTCGGTGCGGGACAATTTGGTTCGCGATAGGGCGCGCAACGGTTTTGTCGTCGCCGGATTTGTCCTGCGGCTGGTCGCCGGCATTTCTCTGGCAATTTTGAGAGAGAAGGTTCCCTCGGCTCGCGTGAGATGCGCTGGCGGGCTGTTGGCGCATGCTCTCCTGGCGTTCGGATGCTTGTTCGCGGCGTCTGCTCAAGCACAATCTCCGACGCCTTGCGCGCCCACCCGCTTTGAGGACGCCGGCTATATCGTCTGTTCCTTCGATATGCGCCGCGACGACATCAGGCTCTATTGGAAGGGCCCAAACGGCCAGGCTTACGGCGGATTCTCGGCTCTCGCGGACGCGCTCAAGGCGCAAGGGCGCCAGCTCCGCTTCGCGATGAATGGCGGCATGTTCGAGACCGATCTGTCGCCGGTCGGCCTGTTCATAGAAGATGGGCAGCAAAAGCATAAAGCGGACACGCGCGAAGGCGCCAGCAATTTTCATCTGAGGCCAAACGGGGTGTTTTATGTCGGCGACAGCGCGGCCGGCGTCACCGAGACGACGCGATTCCTCGCCAATGGACCCAAAGCCCGCTACGCGACGCAATCGGGTCCAATGTTGGTGATAGATGGGCGCATCCATCCGAAAATCCTGCCGACCGGCACGTCCGCCAAAATTCGCAACGGCGTTGGCGTGCGCGACGGCGCCCAGGTTGTTTTCGCAATCTCCGACCAACCCGTGACATTTTATGCCTTTGCCCGATTGTTCCGCGACGCGCTCAACTGCCCGAACGCGCTTTTTCTCGACGGCTCGGTATCAAGCCTGTTCGCCCCTAACTTGAAGCGCGCCGATACGCTATTCCCGATAGGTCCGATCATTGGCGTCGCGGCGACGCCATGATGCGGGGGATGAGCGCGCGAGCGCTGGATTTCGAGCGTGAATCATAGAGTCTCGCCACGTGCGCGGTCGTGTAAACCTTTCGATCGGCGCCAGATACGGTAACGCCGTCAGCTCTTGACCAAGCTCGGCGCCGTCGGGGGCTGGGCGACCAGCTTCTTGGCGGATGCGTGAATGCGGGCGGGTCTCGTCATGGCTTCGAGGCCAAGAGCCTCTTTCAATTCGGCTTCTGTCATAAGACCCTCTTCGAGCACAAGATCGGCCACCCTGCGGCGCTCGGTGAGGGCGCGTTTGGCGATGCGCGAACTGACCTCATAGCCCAGCGCAGGACCAAGCGCGGTGATAAGCCCGATGCTGTCCTCGACCAGGGCGAGACAGCGTTCCTTATCCGCCTCGATCCCCACAATGCACCGGCGTGTCAGCGTGTCGATGGCTGCGGTCAAGGTTCGAAGCGAGGTCAGGACGCAATAACCGATCGTCGGTTCGAACGCGTTGAGCTGCAATTGCCCACCCTCCGCGCACATGGTCACGGTGAGATCATGGCCGATCACGAGATAGGCGACCTGGCTCACCACCTCGGGGATGACCGGATTGACCTTGCCGGGCATGATCGACGAGCCCGCCTGCACGGCGGGCAGACGGATCTCGCCCAAACCGGCGCGCGGCCCGGACGAAAGCAGGCGCAGGTCGTTGCAGATTTTCGACAGTTTGACCGCGATGCGCTTCAGCACCCCCGAATAGAGAACGAAAGCGCCCATATCCGACGTCGCCTCGATCAAATTCGAGGCCAGGGACATCGATTGCCCCGAAGCGCGCGCGAGTTCCTCAACGACAAGCGAGGCGTAGCGGGGATCGGCGTTAATGCCAGTGCCGATCGCCGTTGCGCCGAGATTGACTTCGCGGAACAGCGCCGCTGCTTCGCCGATTCGCGCAATGTCCTCTTTCACCGTCGCGTGAAAGGCGTCGAATTCCTGACCGAGCGTCATCGGCACCGCATCCTGCAATTGCGTGCGGCCCATCTTCAGGACGTCGGCGAATTCGACCGCTTTGGCCTTAAAAGCATAGGCGAGCTCCTGCAACGATTTAACCAGCGGCGCCGTCGCGAAGATAATCGCCAGCCGCAGCGCTGTGGGATAGGCGTCGTTGGTCGATTGCGCCATGTTGACGTCGTCGTTGGGATGCAGGCTGGCATATTCGCCGCGCGCCTTGCCCATCAATTCCAGCGCGACATTGGCGATGACTTCGTTGGCGTTCATATTGGTCGAAGTGCCGGCCCCGCCCTGCACGGCGTCGACGACGAATTGATCGAGGAAGCGCCCTTCCCCGGCGATCAGATCGCAGGCCCGATCGATGGCGTCCGCTTTGCCCGCCGACAATTGACCGAGGCGGCGATTGGCCCGCGCGGCCGCCTGCTTGACCAGCGCCAGGGCCCGGACAAGGTCGGGGAAATGTCCGATCGAAACGCCGGTAATGGGGAAATTGGCCACCGCCCGCAGCGTATGCACCCCCCAATAGGCGTCGGCGGGAACGTCGACTTCGCCCAACAGGTCGTGCTCACGCCGCGTCGCGACATCGGCGAGCGCGATCGAGCGCGTCGAGGCCAGCGCGAGGGTCGCGTCCGGTTCGGGGCCGCCCGGCGCCTTGGGGCGGTGGACGCGATGTTTGGTCGTCGATTTTTTCGTCATGGCGCAATCCTTTCAAAAAAACTGAATTATCGACGGGCGCAATTCCCGCCGTAACGAACGGCCAACGCGCTGCTCAGAGACCGAATTCCATCAGCCGATCTGGCCGCGATGCCGCAAGAAGGCGTCGGCGAGCACGCAGGCGACCATCGCCTCGCCAACCGGCGTCGCCCTTATGCCGACGCAGGGATCATGGCGGCCCTTGGTCATGATTTCAGTCTCTTCGCCGCCGCGGGTGATGGTCTTGCGCGGCGAAAGGATCGACGACGTCGGCTTGACGGCAAAGCGCGCGACGATCGGCTGGCCTGTTGATATGCCGCCCAATATGCCGCCAGCGTGATTGGCGAGAAAAACCGGCCGCCCGTCGTTGCCGACCCGCATCTCATCGGCGTTTTCCTCGCCTGAAAGCTCGGCGGCGGCGAAGCCCGCGCCAATTTCGACGCCTTTGACCGCGTTGATGCTCATCAGGGCGCTGGCGATCTCACTGTCGAGCTTGCCATAAATGGGGGCGCCCCAGCCGGCTGGCGCGCCCTCGGCGACAATTTCGATCACCGCGCCGATGGAAGACCCCGATTTCCGGATTTCGTCGAGATAGGATTCAAAAACCGGGACGGCGGCCGCGTCAGGGCAGAAGAACGGGTTGCGATGAACCTCGCTCCAATCCCAATTGGCGCGGTCGATCCTGTGCTTGCCGATCTGCACCAGGGCGCCGCGAATCGCCACGCCTGCGACAATTTTACGCGCGATGGCGCCAGCGGCGACCCGCGCCGCCGTCTCTCGCGCCGACGAGCGGCCGCCGCCGCGGTAGTCGCGGATGCCGTATTTCGCCTCATAAGTGAAATCGGCATGGCCGGGCCGGTATTTGTCTTTGATCTCGCTGTAATCTTTCGAGCGCTGATCGACGTTTTCGATGAACAGGCCGATCGGCGCCCCGGTCGTCACCTGGCGCCCAATGCGCTCGTCGATCATCACGCCCGACAGAATCTTCACTTCGTCCGGTTCGCGGCGCTGGGTGGTGAAACGTGAGGTCCCCGGCCGACGGCGGTCGAGATCGGCCTGAATATCGGCCGCGTCCAGGCCGATCAGCGGCGGGCAGCCATCGACAACGCAGCCGATTCCCGCGCCATGGCTCTCGCCAAAAGTGGTCACGCGGAAAAGGTGGCCGAACACGTTATGAGACATGCGGCAGTGTATTAGGGACGCCAAAAGCGGCCGTCAAACTTAGCTTGGCTGCTTGGCCAGTCAGATCGCCAGAACCGCCCAGGTTCGAACACATTAGGCTCCGGATCGAATATGCCCCCAAGCCTGCCAGAATCGCATTCTCGCAGGTTATTCCGGCCATCTCCTGAAGCCGCCGTCGGGCTAGCGCCTTACCCTCGGCCGTACGTTCATCAACAATTCATCTTGGATTCGCCATAAACCGCCAGCCTCAGACGCTTTGAGTCCTCAGGCCGAAACATGGAGAAAACCAATGATCAAGATTCTTGCGGCGATCGGCCTCGGCTCGGCGCTCATGCTCGCCCCGGCCGTCGCATTCGCCGACGACGCCGCCCCTGCCGCCCCCGCGGCTGACGCCAAAATGGCGCCGAAGCCGATGATGCACCATCACGTCCATCATGTCGTGCATCACCATGTCGTGCATCACAAGATGATGAAGAAGCCGGCCGCCAAGCCCGCCGATGCGCCCGACGCCGCGCCCAAGAGCTGACCCCAACAGCCTGCAAGTGGCCTGGGGCGGGTCAGCCCCAGGTTGAACCTGGAGAATATGAATGTTGAAAATCCTCGCGGCGATCGTTGTCGGCGCTTCGCTGCTGGTTACGCCTGCCATGGCGGCCAAAATGCACGGACACCGCCACCACCACCATCATCATCATCGTCACCACCACCATCACCACTGGCGCCATCATCGCCATCATTGGTGGCGTCACCACCGCCACCATCGCCACCATATGATGGCGGCGCCGAAGTGAGGCCAGCAATAGACTGACCGGGCGCGCCAAACGGGTTCTGTCAATAGTTAAAGCCGCGATCGCCAGGCTGAGGCGGTCGCGGTTTTTTTTTTGCGCCATCCCAGGTCAGCCGACCCAGGAAAAGCCGCCCTTGTCGAAAATCAGCACACGGCCCTGCGAAATCGGAGCGCCGGCGGCGAGTGATTTCGGAACGCCCGCGACAATCGTCATAAGGGCGCGCGCGACGCCGCCATGCGCGACCACCAAGGCGTCGCCATCGCGCTCTTCGAGCCAGGAACTCACGCGCACGGCAAGGTCCGCGTAGCTTTCGCCTCGCGGCGGCGCGAAATCCCATTTGCCGGCCTCCCGCGCCTTGACCCCTTGCGCATCCCTCGCGGCGATCTCGTCCCAGTTCAGGCCTTCCCAATCGCCGAACGTCAGCTCCTTCAGCCGCGCATCGACGCGATAGGCGCGCGGCGGCAAGCCCATCGCGCCGCGCGCCAGCTCCATGGTTTGACGCGTGCGCGCCAGCGGTGAAGCCCAGAATGCCTCGGCCGCGTCGAGGCGCGCCATCTCTTCGCCCAGATGGTCGCGCAAATGGCGGCCGACCGCGCCGGCCTGCTCGCGGCCCCGGCCGTCGAGGGGCACGTCGCGCTGTCCCTGCAGGCGGTTCTCGGCATTGTAAGGGGTCTGGCCATGGCGCACGAAGATAATCCTGTGGGGATAGGGCTGCGCCATCGGAATCTTTCTCTTGTCTCGGCGAGCCGTGCTCCTATGCACAAGCTCTTGAGTCAAGCCGCGCATCGCGCTAGCCCCTTCTTCCGCGCGTCGTGAAGGGTCGGCATAGATCTGAAAGGCGGCCGCGAGGGCCGATTGAGGAGCCAGAAAATGTCCGATGAGAAGCGCTTGCGTATCCTGGTTGTCGGCGCCAGCGGCGTGCTTGGCGGCGCCGTCGTGCGCGAACTTAAGCCGCGCCACGAGATCATCGCGGCCGGCTCCAAATCCGGCGACATCCGGATCGACATCGCCGACCCCGCCAGCATCGTGGCTGGGCTGGCGGCGGCCGGGCCGCTCGACGCCATCGCCTGCGCCGCCGGAGCAGCGACCTTCGCGCCGCTCAGCGCGTTCACGCCCGCCAGCGTCACGGATTCGGCCTATGGCCTCGGCCTCGCCAGCAAATTGATGGGACAGGTCAATCTGACGCTTGCCGCGCGCGACGTCCTGCGCGATGGCGGCTCGATCACTTTGATAACCGGCATCCTGGCCGAACAGCCCATCGTCATGGGATCGTCCGCCAGCATGGTCAATGGCGCGATCGAGGCTTTCGCCCGGTCGGCGGCGATCGAACTGCCGCGCGGCCTGCGCATCAATGTCGTCAGTCCGACCGTCTTCGAAGAATCGATGGCGGGCTACGGACCCTTCTTCCGCGGCTTCGAGCCTGTGCCCGTCGCCAAGGCGGCGCGCGCCTTTTCCCGAAGCATCGAAGGCCGCCAGACCGGCCAGGTTTACAAGGTCTGAACATGCGCCTGCTGCTCAGCCTCGTCGCCTTGCTGCTGGCGACGCTGGCGATTTTCGCACTATGGCCGCAAATCGATCTCGACGCGGCGCGCAATTTCTATGGCGCCAGCGGTTTCAGCCACACGCGGCTGGAAGGCGGCCTGCGCGCCGTTTTCAACATAACGCCCTTCATCGTTCTGGCGGTCTTCCTCGGGCTCTATGGCCTGCGCCGGTTCGGCTGTGCCGTCGCCTATGCGCCGAGCGGCCTGCAAGTGGCTTTTCTCGTCGCCACCATGGCGATCGGGCCGGGCCTGATCGTCAATCTCGTCCTGAAGGACCATTCCCATCGTCCGCGCCCGATGCACACCCAGGACTTCGGCGGCGTCGCCGAATTTCGCCCCTGGTATCGCTTCGACGGCGATTGCCTGACCAATTGCTCGTTCGTCTCCGGCGAAGGGTCGGAGGCGTTCTGGATGGTCGCGCCCGCCAGCCTCGCCCCGCCGCCGTTGCGCGCCTTCGCCGTCGCCGGCGCCCTGCTATTTGGCGCCCTCGCCAGCCTGTTGCGGATGGCGACCGGCGGCCATTATCTGTCCGACGTGCTGCTGGCCGCGCTCATCACGCTGTCGGTCCTGCGCGTCGCCTGGCTGCTGTTTTTCCGGGCGTCAGCGATTCCCGACGGGGTTGCGCGGCGCGCAACTCTCCCTATAGTCGCGCGCCCGTCGCCCTCCCCTGATCCGAGCCCGTGAAACCCGAGTCTGTGAAACCCGAGTCCGTGAAACCCGAGCCCTTGACGCCAATGCCTCAGCCCAAACAAAAAGTGAAGCGCGTCGTCCTCGCCTATTCCGGCGGCCTCGACACTTCGATCATCCTCAAATGGCTGCAGACCACCTATGGCTGCGAAGTCGTCACCTTCACCGCCGATCTCGGCCAGGGCGAGGAGTTGGAGCCGGCGCGCAAGAAGGCCGAATTGCTCGGCGTCAAGCCGGAGAATATATTCATCGAGGATTTGCGCGAGGAATTCGTGCGCGATTACGTATTCCCGATGTTCCGCGCCAATGCGCAATATGAGGGGCTCTATCTGCTCGGCACTTCGATCGCGCGGCCCCTCATCGCCAAACGCCTCGTCGAAATCGCGCGCAAGGTCGGCGCCGATGCGATCGCCCATGGCGCCACCGGCAAGGGCAACGACCAGGTGCGTTTCGAGCTTGCCGCCTATGCGCTGGAGCCCGACATCAAGGTGATCGCGCCCTGGCGTGAATGGGAATTCGCCTCGCGCAATGCGCTGATCGCCTTCGCCGAGAAGAACCAGATCCCGATCGCCAAGGATAAGCGCGGCGACGCGCCTTTCTCGACCGACGCCAACCTCCTGCACATTTCCTCGGAAGGCAAAGTGCTCGAGGACCCCGCCGAGGAAGTGCCCCATTATGTCTATTCCCGCACCCTCGATCCCGAAAAGGCGCCGGATAAGCCGACCATCGTCGAAATCGCCTTCGAGAAGGGCGACCCCGTCGCCATCGACGGCAAAAAGCTCTCCCCCGCCGAACTGCTGACCGCGCTCAACAAGCTCGGCCATGACAATGGCATCGGCCGGCTCGATCTCGTCGAGAACCGTTTCGTCGGCATGAAGTCGCGCGGCATGTATGAGACGCCGGGCGGCACCATCCTGCTCACCGCCCATCGCGGCATCGAATCGATCACGCTCGACCGCGGCGCCGCGCATCTCAAGGACGAGCTGATGCCCCGCTATGCCGAGCTGATCTACAACGGCTTCTGGTTCTCGCCCGAGCGCGACATGCTGCAGGCGCTGATCGACAAGAGCCAGGAATACGCCACCGGCCGCGTCCGCCTGAAACTCTACAAGGGCAATGTCATCCTGATCGGCCGCGACAGCCCCCATTCCCTCTACGACCAGGACCTCGTCACCTTCGAAGAAGGCGCCGTCGCCTACGACCACAACGACGCCAGCGGCTTCATCAAGCTGAACGCGCTGCGGCTGCGCACGCTGGCGAAGCGCAAGCGCAAGGCCGCCGGCGGGAAGTGATCGATAGCTAGCTGAACCAAAGCCCGTCATTGCGACGGAGCGAAGCGAGGAAGCAATCCAGACTAAGCCCCGTCAAGACCCGGTACGGATTGCTCGACTTATGCCTCGAGAGACGGAAGGTTCTCAAAAGCTTAATCTGGATGGCTTCGTCGCTGCGCTCCCTCGCCATGACGGCGGGTGCGCGTTTTTGACAGCGCCCACGCCTTATCAAGGGCTTGGGATGCAGATTTGTCTCACTCGGGCGAGGCGGCTTCGCGCCACGCGCACATCGCAGCGGCGACGCGACAGGCTCGCGACGGTCAAAACCGCTCCTGAAAAATTTGGATTTCCAAATTTATTCCAAATATTTCCAAGCCTTTCCTAATCCCACGCTTCGAATATCTCATGAATATCAAACAGTTAAGCGCAAAAAATTGAAAAGTCGCAGTTTTTTTGAACCCTCGACCCGGCAGGTTTTGAAAAATTTCTCTCCAATCGCGCCGGTGGCAAGGGCGGCGCCTTTGTCATTCCCAACGCAGCAGCAACCGACAAGATGCAGCGGAAACGCCGGAATGTCCAGAAAGTGTTTCGCTAAAACAGAAGCATCAAGCGGCCGAGTCGCCTTGCCCAATGCGGGGATTGCATGACGCGGAACAACCGATTGCACATCCCCTCATTCTTTGCATGGCGGAGCGGCGCGCGGGAGGCATTCGAAGCCAAGGATCGCCGTCAGGCGACCGCCCATAAGCAGTCAGCTTGCTGACTGCGTAAACTTGTCAGCAATGGCGACGAGCCTTCGGCTCGTCCTTGAGTTCGAATGCCTCTCGCGCACAATGGCCTCCATGCAATCAATGAGCGCCTGTCGCCGCAGACGTCGCGCGTCGCAGCCTACCTTCCGCCCACCTGCCTGATCGTCTCAAGCGGCAGGAACAGCGACAAGGGTCTGCTTACGAGCCGCGCAAACCCCAGCTTTCGATAGAACGCCAGCGCCGCTTCGTCCTTCGCCTCGACGACAAGCGCGAATGCTTTGACATCCCCTTTGAGTACACGCGTCGCGGCGTCCGCTATCAAGGCGCTGCCGAGTCCCTTGCGATGGTGTCGGCGGTCGACAGCGAGGCGCCCGACGAGGGCCGCCGGCAAGGTGGGATAGCGAGGCAGGCGTCTGGTCAGCTCCGACGGCAGGTCGGTTACGGCTATGCTTGTCGCAGCCAAGGTGTAGTACCCGGCGATCTCACCGTCTGAATCCTCGGTTGCAACGAAACAACTCGCCATGAGACGTTTGACGTCTTGCGACGCGCGTTCGCGAAAATATCCGTCGAGCGCTTCCGATCCGCACGAGAAGGCGGAGCGGTCCTGAACGCCGAGAGGCTCGATGATGTAGCTGTCGCTCACCGGGTCTTGATGAGTCTACGATGACGTGCGAACGCGCGACGCAGCGCGGGCGTCGGCTTCGGCGGGTTGATGATCGCTTCGGCGAAGGCGCGTTGATCCTCGACCGACAAACGGATGATTTGCGCTTCTTCGATCGTCCGGCTCGCCGCTTCCTGCGCGGCGGCGACCACGAAATCGCTGACGCTGCGCCCCTGCAGTTTGGCGGCGCGCTTGACGATGGCCAGCGCCTCTGGAGCAATGCGCGCCTCGATGCGGGCCGTCCGAGTTGATTCCTGAGCCATTTAAGCCTCTCTAAAAACTCAATGTACGGCAATCTGCCGTACATATCAATCTTTTTTCTCTTGCGACCTTGTGCGTGTTAAAATCGGAGTTGGCGGGCCATACGGTCTCGAGACGCAGGAACCCCTTGCCGCTAAGCCAGGCCCCAATACCGCGAGAGCTCCAGCATCTCCCCGATTGTCTCCAGCGTCACATAGTCCGCATCCCCAGGCGGATCTGCGACAATCTCATGCGCCCAGGTGATGTGATAGGGAATGTGCGCCGCTCTTCCGCCGATGCGGCAGACCGGCAATATGTCCGAGCGAAGGGAATTGCCGACCATCACAAATGATCCCGCTTCGACGCCATGGCGCCGCAGCAGCCCGCGATAGGCTTCCTCGTTCTTGTCAGAGACGATTTCGATTACCGCGAATTTGTCGGCGAGCCCCGAGCGGGCGATCTTGCTTTCCTGGTCGAAAAGATCGCCCTTGGTGATCAGCCAGAGCTCGACGCCGCGCTCGTGCAACGCGGTCACGACCTCGTCGGCCCCCTCGATCAGATCGACGGGATGTTTGCGCATCTCGTGTCCGAGATCGAGGATGGCGCGCAGCGCCGCCGGCGCCATTCTGTCGCCGCCCATCGCGAGCGCCGCCTCGATCATCGACAATGTGAAGCCCTTGATGCCGTAGCCGTAGGAATCGATGTTGCGCTTGACCATCGCCTGCAGGCCTTCATCGATCTCGCCGACGGAAAGATCGACATAGGGCGCGATGAGCGCGGCGAAATCGCTGTGCGATTTCTCGAAGATCGTCTCATTGTGCCAAAGCGTATCGTCGGCGTCGAAGGCGATGACGTACTTGCGGGTGGGCGGCATGGGGGCTCGGGTGGGGTGTGTGGGATGACAAATTCGCGGTATGTTAGACAAACGAACTGAGAGCAGATTGCCCCATTGTTTGCATGGCGGAGCGTGTGCGCGAGAGGAATTCGAAGTCAAGGATGCGCGAAGCGCACCGCCTTCGGCGGCGACCACTTTGTGGTCGTCCTTGAGTTCAAATTCCTCTCGCGCATAATCGCCTCCATGCAATCATGAGGCCTTGTCGCCGTGCGCGGCGGGCGGCCTCGTACGCGTTTGAGGCCTGAAACTCCGTCATTGCGAGGGAGCGCAGCGACGAAGCAATCCAGGCTAAGCTGCAAGCGCAACCAGCATTTGCCGCGAACCTGGCGACGTCGATATGGAGCGCACCGTTGCGGCGATCGACCGCGATGCAAATCGCGCCCTGACCCTTCGCAAGGCTCTTGTCATCGAGCCAAAGGCAATAGAGCCGTTCCACTCGTTCCGAGAATCAATCCACGCGCCAGTCCGCAGGCCAGTCTGGATCGCTTCGTCGCTGCGCTCCCTCGCGATGACGCCGAATGCCCCCTACCCCGCCTCCAGCACAACAACCTCCGCCCCCTCGATCGCATAGCGCGCAAAGATAAAATCGCGGATGCCGGCGATCCTGTCGTCCCTCCATTCCAGCAGGACGAAATAGGCCGGCGCGCCTTTGGGATCGTTGGGATCGGACATCAGGATCGCCGCCCTGCCGTCGACAAAGCCGGGCTGGCAGCGCCAGGCGGTCGGGGCCTGCGCATAGCGGTGGTAATACTGGCCGACTTCCTCGCGGCCGTTCATGCGCAGCCGATTGACGAGTTCGAGCCGCGCGTCGTCAGCGAGCATGTCGCGCAGGGCGTCGAAATCGCGCGCGTTGAAATGGTCGATATAGCGCATCAGGCGGGCGCGCTCGGGCGCGGCGAGCACGGGCGGCGCGATCTCCTCGGGCTCGTCGGCCAGTTCGCGCAAGCGTATGCGTCCGCGCTGCAAGGCGCCCTTGATCGCCGGCGCGCTGGCGCCGCCGATGATGTCGCCGATCTCCTCGATGGAATAGCCGAGCACGTCGCGCAGGATGATCGCGCTGCGCTGGGCGGTCGGAAGACGCATGAAAGTGCGCAGGCTCGCCGCCGCGATCTGCCGGTCGATGACGGGATTTTCCGGAGCGGCGATCATTTCGAAATCCTCATCCGCGAGAACTGCCTGATGGCGGGCGCGGCGGCGCAGAAAATCAAAGGCGGCGTTATGGGCGATGCGGAACAGCCAGCCTTCCGGATTGTCCAGCCGGCCGGTGCGCGGGAAAGCCTCGAGCGCCTTCAGCAGCGCCTCCTGGACGATATCCTCGCCGTCGATCGCCGAGCCGGTCATGCGGGCGCAATAGCGATGCAGCTTGGGCCGCAGCGCCGCGATCAGCGGCTCGAGACCGTTGTCGGCGTCCGCCGGCGCCGCCGCGCGATGACCGTTTCTCTCTTCGGGCAAGCTAGTCTCCTCTGTCGATCATCATGCGCTCTGGCTGGGGCGCGGCGCAATTTCGCCGGTCGGCGCAAGCTTTGACGGGCCCTGCGCGGGCGCCGCGACGCTTCGCGCTGGCGACCAGAGGGCGGCGATCGCCCCCACAAAGGACAGCAAGGCGGCGGCGCCCATCGCGGCGGCAAATCCATCGCAAAACCCCCGTGGGGTCGCGCGGTCGCCAAAATGTCCGAACAGCGCGACGGCGATGCCGATGCCAAACGCGCCGCCGAGTTGCCGGATCATGCTGAGCGCGCCGGACGCCTTGTCGATATCGTCCGGTGTTGTCAGTTTTATTGGCAATTCCGGCGGCCATCGGGGCCTCCCCTGGTTCGGTTGAACCGCCCGGCGGCTTGGCCCGGCGCATTCCTGACGCCCAGACGAACGGGAAGGCAGAACGGAACCGGCCGCGCCGAAATATTTTTCGGGCGGCGTCATCCTGTCCCATTGCGAAGCTAAACTTTGTAGTTTATCTTCATATCTGCGAGAGGATGATATGAGCGAGCAACAACGCGATCCCGATTTCGCCGGCGCCCAGGCCTTGGCGGGCGAATTGCGGGTCCTGACCGGTCGATTGAAGCGGCGCCTGCGCGAACAGGCGCACCTTGGCGACTTCACCCCGTCCCAGACGGCGGCGCTCGGCCGCCTCCGCCGCGAGGGGCCGGCGACGGTGACGGCGCTGGCCAAGGCCGAGGGCATGCGCCCGCAGTCGATGGGCGCCATCATCGCCGTCCTCGAAGCGGCCGGACTGGTCAGCGGCGCGCCTGATCCCAATGATAGGCGGCAGACCATTCTGTCGCTCACCGACGCCTGCCGGGAGCGGCTCGCCGCCGGGCGCGCGGCGCGGGAGGATTGGCTGCTGCGCGCCATCGAGGCGCATCTGACGCCAAAGGAACAGGAGCAGGTCGCCAGCGCCGTCGCCTTGCTCAAACGGCTGGTCGAAACTTGAGGCCCTCAACATGAGCGCGCCGCGCAAAGCAATCTTCCGTTCGCTGAACGGCTTCAACTACCGGATGTGGGCCGGCGGCGCGCTGATCTCCAATGTCGGAACCTGGATGCAGCGCATTGCGCTGAACTGGCTCGTTCTTACTCAGCTCACCCACAATAACGCGACAATCGTCGGCATGGTGATGGCGCTGCAGTTCGGGCCGCACATCCTCCTGCTGCCCTGGACGGGCTTCGCCGCCGATCGTCTCGACCGGCGCAAGCTGCTGATCGGCACGCAGGCGGGGATGGGCGCGCTCGCCGTGGCGCTCAGCGTTCTCACCATCGCCGGGCAAGTCGAGCTGTGGCAGGTGTATGTGCTTGCGTTTGCGCAGGGCTGCGTCACCGCCTTCGACGCGCCGGCGCGTCACACTTTCGTCGCCGAACTGGTCGGCGACGCCGATCTCGCCAATGCGGTGGCCCTGAACTCCACCTCGTTCAACGCCGGGCGGATGATCGGCCCCGCCGTCGCCGGCGTTCTCATCGCCGCGATCGGCTGCGGCTGGGTGTTTGCGATCAACGCTGCCTCGTTCGGCGCCGTGCTCGCCTCGCTCAGCCTGCTGCGCCTCGGCGAACTCCATCCGAGCGCGCGGGCCGTGCGAACCCGCGGCAGTCTCGGCGAAGGATTTCGCTATGTCTGGAGCCGGCCCGATCTCCTGGCGATCCTGCTGATGCTTTTTCTGATCGGCACATTCGGGCTGAATTTCTCGATTTTCATTCCGACCATGGCGGTCGCCGTCTTTCATGCCGGCGCGGGACAATATGGGCTGCTGATGTCGATCATGGCGATCGGCACGATCGCCGGCGCGCTGCTCGCCGCCGGACGCGAGAAGCCGCATATCGGGCTATTGCTCGTGGGCGCGGCGATCTTCGGAATGGGCTGCGCGCTGGCGGCGATCGCGCCCAATTACTGGCTATTCGGCCTCGCTCTGGTCGTCATCGGCATCGCCGCGCTGACCTTCACCAATTCGACCAACTCTCTGATGCAGCTCTCGACCGAACCCGCCATGCGCGGCCGCGTGATGGCGATCCGCCTTGCTATCGCTTTGGGCGGCACGCCGATCGGCGCGCCTATCGTCGGCTGGGTCGCCGATCGCTTCGGTCCGCGCTGGGCGCTCGGCGTCGGCGCCGCCGCCGGCTTCGCCGCGGCGGTGGTGGCGATCCATTATCTCAAGAAATATCGGGGCCTGCGCGTTGGCGCCGATTCCGGGCGCCTGCGCTTCAGCATCGACGGGGCTGATCTTGGCGCCGCCGAACGGAAGAGCGCGTGAGCCGGAAGGTTCCTTGAACGCGGCCAAAGCTGAGCAGGCGCGGGGCGAATGCGAGGACGCTTGGCGCGATGCGGATTGCGCGTCAGCGTCGCGCGCGACGCCCTGCGCCGTCGACCGGCGCAGGGCTTTGTTTGCATTCTCAGAGCCCGGACCTTCGCCAGGCCCGGGAATCGCGCGCGGCGTTTTTAGTAATCCATGCCGCCCATGCCGCCCATGCCGCCGCCGCCGCCCATCGGCGCGGCGGGCGCATCCTTCGGCGCATCGGCGATCATCGTCTCGGTCATGATCAGCAGTCCGGCGACCGAAGCCGCGTTCTGCAACGCGACGCGCACGACCTTGGCGGGATCGACAATGCCGGTGGCGATCGTGTCGACATATTGTTCGGTCTGCGCATTGAAACCGAAAGTCTGCGACTTGCTCTCGGCGATCTTGTTGACGACGATCGAACCTTCGAGGCCGGCGTTCTCGACGATCTGGCGCAACGGCGCTTCAAGCGCCTTGAGCACGATCTTGATGCCCGCCGCGACATCGCCATTGTCGCTGGTCAGCTTGGCGACCGCCTGCTTGGCGCGCAGCAGCGCGACGCCGCCGCCCGGAACGATGCCTTCTTCGACCGCCGCGCGGGTCGCGTTCAGCGCATCGTCGACCCGATCCTTCTTCTCCTTGACTTCAACCTCGGTCGAACCGCCGACGCGAATGATCGCGACGCCGCCTGCGAGCTTGGCGAGACGCTCCTGCAGCTTCTCCTTGTCGTAGTCCGAGGTGGTCTCCTCGATCTGCGCCTTGATCTGGCTGATGCGCGCCTCGATGTCGGCCTTCTTGCCGGCGCCGTTGATGATCGTGGTGTTTTCCTTCTCGATGCGGATCCTTTTCGTGCGGCCGAGCATCGCCAGCGTCACGTTCTCCAGCTTGATGCCGAGGTCTTCGGCGATCATCTGGCCGCCGGTCAGGATGGCGATGTCTTCCAGCATCGCTTTGCGACGATCGCCAAAGCCGGGGGCCTTGACCGCCGCGACCTTGAGGCCGCCGCGCAGCTTGTTGACGACGAGGGTGGCGAGAGCCTCGCCCTCAATGTCCTCGGCGATGATGACCAGCGGCTTGCCGGCCTGCACCACCGCCTCGAGGATCGGCAGGATCGGCTGCAGGCTCGACAATTTCTTTTCGTGGATCAGGATATAGGGGTCGTCCAATTCGGCGATCATCTTCTCGGCGTTGGTGATGAAATAGGGCGAGAGATAGCCGCGATCGAATTGCATGCCTTCGACGACATCGAGTTCGGTCTCGGCGGTCTTGGCCTCTTCGACCGTGATGACGCCTTCATTGCCGACTTTCTGCATCGCCTTGGCGATCATTTCGCCGATCGACTTGTCGCCATTCGAGGAGATCGTGCCGACCTGCGCCACTTCGGCCGAGTCCTTGATCTTCTTCGAGCGCTTGGCGATGTCCTTGACCGCTTCGGCGACAGCCAGATCGATGCCGCGCTTGAGGTCCATCGGGTTCATCCCCGAGCTGACATATTTGACGCCCTCCTTGATCATCGCCTGGGCAAGGATTGTCGCGGTGGTGGTGCCGTCGCCGGCAATGTCATTGGTCTTGGAGGCGACTTCGCGCACCATCTGCGCGCCCATGTTCTCGAACTTGTCCTCGAGCTCGATTTCCTTGGCGACGGTGACGCCGTCCTTGGTGATGCGCGGCGCGCCATAGGACTTGTCGAGAATGACGTTGCGGCCCTTGGGGCCGAGCGTCACGCGCACCGCATTGGCGAGCGTGTCGATGCCGGACAGCATCCTGTCGCGGGCGTCGGACGAAAAACGTACGTGTTTGGCAGCCATGATGATGAAACTCCTGAAAAAAACAAATATCTCTGCCGCAATGGGGCGGATTGTTCGCGGACGATCAGCCGGCGAGAACGCCCATGATGTCGGATTCCTTCATGATCAGAAGCTCCTGACCATCAATCTTGATTTCCGTGCCCGACCATTTGCCGAACAGCACCTTGTCGCCCTTCTTGACGTCCATCGGCGTCAGCTTGCCCGCCTCGTCGCGCCCGCCGGGTCCGACGGCGATAATTTCGCCTTCCTGCGGCTTCTCCTTGGCGTTGTCGGGAATGATGATACCGCCCTTGGTCTTCTCCTCGCCTTCAAGGCGACGAACGACGACGCGGTCGTGCAATGGGTGAAATTTCATGGGGCTCGTTTCCGGTCGATGCGCCGGCAACGTCAAGGCGGAATGCCGATGGCGCCGGCGCGTTGCGTGACCTCAAACGACCATGGACCTCTTTAGCACTCTGCGCAAGGAGTGCTAACAACCTCCGGCAAAGCCGCCGCTCTCGATCACGGGCGCATCGCCTGGAAGAGCTCGGTTCCGTGCTGACGAGGGCTCGAAGGGGGATCATGCGGAACGCTGGTGACGGCGATCGTGTCATTGGCGATGGCGATGCTGCCGGCCCAGCGGTCGCCAAGCGGAATGCTGCGCAGAATGGTGAGATTGAGCCGGTCGATGCGCTTGCCGTCGCTGTCGAAGCCGTGCGCGGCGACCGCATCGAGGATGTGCAGGCTGACGAACGCGCCCGATCCGCCGCCTGAGAAAGAGGCCATCACCACCAACAGGCCGTTCCTGGTGACGCCTTCGAACTTGTAGCCGGTTTCCTCGGTCGCCGTCGCCGCGCCGCTCTGAACCAGTTTCTTCTGCGATGTCCAGCCGTTCGGCGCGACCGCTATATCGCCGTAATAGAGATTGCTGTCGATCGCGGCGAGGAGATCGATCGTCACCCGGATCGGGCCGGAATCGGCCATGTCGGCATCGCCGAAATCGCCGAACACCTCAGGCGGCACAGGCTTGCCGTGAACCGTGAACGTCCGCTGCAATTCTTTCAATGCCGCGTCCGAGGGATCGGACGCTGGCGATGCGGGCGCGACGAAAGCTACAAGCATCGCCGCGACGATAATGTTGCGAAGCATGATGTCGTCCTGGCGCCGCGGCGGCGGCCCATCGCAGCCCGAAAGCGGTTCCTTACGGGACGCCCGATCCCAACGGCGGCGATGGGCGCATCGCGGCTGGGCGCTGCCGCTAACGCCATTCCCCTGCTGCGGACAAATCAGCGCTGAGACGTGGAAGCGCGGTCGCGTCATCATCGCCGGCAAGCGAACCGTCGGTCGGCGCCCTGTCTCACAAAATCAAATGCGTCTTTCGTTCGGCGACGCCGTCGCACGCAATCGCGGCGAACCCATTCCCGGCCGGTTGCGCCCATTCGGCAGCGTCACTTTTTCCAGAATGTCGCCGACGAGCAAATGGGCCTGAACCGCGGTCAAACCCTCGCCGATCGGCTTGTCGTCGATATGGAGGCGGAACATCGCCCGGAAATCGTCAGCGGTTTCGGTCTCGAGGATGATTTTCATAGGACGCCCTCTACGCTACAGTCAGCCTCCCGGCTGACGACCGGCAACGCTGGAACCGGCGTTAGGTTCCCTTGGGCTCATTCTACCTGCCGAAGCGTTCGCCGCCAAGCCAGGCGCCGCGCGAGTCCGCTGTCCCCGATATCAACAATCCGTGTGGAACCCCGACCGCGCTGCGGTGTTCTGCGTGCGAAACAATCGGAGATCACAAAAAATGCTTAAGCCCTCGCACGGCGCCGCTGCGCGCAAATCTCTGTCGGTGACGGCATGTCTCGTCGGCGTCGCTCTGCTTTGGTCGCAGGTCGGCATGGCGGCGGCGGATGGTCCCTTCGCGCCGCTCTCGGGCGCGTGGCGCGGCGATGGCGCCGCCACCGGCGCGGACGGCAAGAGCGAACGCATCGCCTGCCGCGCGACCAATACGATCTCATTCGACAAGGTCAATCTGACGCAATCGCTGATCTGCGCCAGCGACAGCTATCGATTCGACATTCGAACCAATGTCTTCACCGACGGCCAAAGCGTCCAGGGAACCTGGCAGGAGGCGACGCGCAACGTGTCCGGCAATTTCTCAGGCGACATCAGCAATGGATCAATCAACGGCGCGGTCACCGCTCCCGGCTTCAGCGCGACCGTCTCGATTCATACGAGCGGCGACAAGGAACAGGTCACCATTGTTCCGCAAGGGAGCGATATTGCGAAAGTCGAAATCGCCCTGACGCGTCGCGGCTAGCGCTGCCCGCCGCTATTGCTTGATCAGCGAAGCCGAACCCGTGCCGAGCGGGCTTTGCGCGGTTCCCGTGGCGGATCTGGTCCCTGTTTTGGTGATCGTCACGGTATAATTGTCATGGTCGCCGAACGAAACGCTGGTTAAAGTGACTTTGCTGTAGCCGATGCCGAAAGGCTCGCCGCCGCGAATCGCATAGCCAACGACTTTACCGCCCGAGATGGTGACCGACACCGGCTCGCTATTGTTTAGAAGCCCCGCCCAGGTGCCGTCCCACGATTTGTCCGACCCCGCCTGCGAGGGCGCGGGTGTGGCGAGAAGGGCGAGCGGAACGGCGAACGCGAGAAGTTGACGGCCCATCATCATCATTATCGGGTCTCCAAAGGTTTTGTGACGCTTCCCGAAGCGGAACTCTCCGGCGCGAATAAGGCCGGATCATGGGGTTTTGGAGGGGGAAACGCGAAACCGGAGCGCGATAAGAGCGTATTGATCCTATCGCGCCGGCCGCCTTTCGAAATAGCGTAACGTCCAGTCACGGGCCGCGCCGGCCGCCGGCCCGCGCCGCCAATGCAGGCATGGAGCGTCACATGGAATTGCGTAGCGCGAGCAGGCTGGCGCTGATCGTTATGGCCCTGTTTCCTGCTTTATGGGGGCTGCTCGGCTTCCTCAATGACGCGACCGATTTTCCCGGCACGGTGAACAATGCGGTGCGGCCGATGATCGAAATGAACAACACCTACAACAATCCCTGGCAGACCTGGCGGGCGATCACCGCGCCCTGGGCCGCCCCGGTCGGGCTGACGATCATCATGACGACCGAGGGGATCGCGGGAATATTGGCGACGATTGGCGTCATCGCGATGGTTCTCAACTTTCGCGCCGGCGCGGCCGCCTTCGCCAAAGGCAAGGCGTTCATGATCCTCGGTTGCCTCACGGCGATTCTGGTTTGGGGAATCGGCTTCATGGTCGTCGCCGGCGACTGGTTTCTCGCCTGGGAAAGAAGCAAGGAGCCGCTGGGCACGCAGTCCGGCGCGATGATCTATTTCCTGCCCTGCGCGCTCGCGCTGATCGTCGCGCTGGTCCACCGCGAAGATGCGTGAGAGGCGGCGCGGAAGGACGCGCCCGGCGTCATTGCTGTGCAGGTTCACAATTTCGTTGATCGGGCCTCCAATTGGAAGGAGGTGCAGGATAGGAGACAAACGCTTCAACAGCATTCGTCCGGGCCGGTTCTCAGGAAGAAGGTGCGGGCCGCGCCAGCGCGAGACCAACGACAACTGAAAAGGTCGAGTGTGATCCATCGTTTCGCATGGCGGAGCGTGTTTCACCGCTGAGACCTTTGTCAATGATGGCCTTTCAGGCCACCGCCGAAGGCGGCGACCGCTTTCGCGGTCGTCATTGACAAAGGTCTCAGCGGTGAAAGAA
>DATBZF010000021.1:0-5864 GCA_036513315.1 Roseiarcus sp. | reverse complement strand
GGCGCCTGGACCGGATACTACGGCAAACCAGGACCACGCGTCCTCAATCGCGGGCTGCAGGAATTTCACGCCATCAAATATGGCGCGAAACTGGCCCGCGGAAATGTGTGAATCGAATAGCCGCGTAGCGGGGAGAAGGTGTCATGCGAAGCATGACGGATGAGGGGCGGCGCAAACTCTTGAAATTATCGCAGACATACTCGACGTACTCTACGCGATCTCCAGCGCAATCCGCCCGCTCACCACATCGCCATATTCCGTCACCGCCTCGACCACCACGCGATGCGTCCCTGACGCCAAATCAGCAGGCAGCCGCGCGGTCCACATATGCGACGAGAGCTCCGCCTTGATCCAGAACTTCTTTGTCGCCTCATTGCGCGCGAACACTTCCGCGACGAACGGATCGGGCATGGTCTGACGGGTCATTTCGATCGCGGCGCGGTCGCCGATCCGCATCGCTACCTTGGTCTTCGGGCCGCCGTCGAACACATTGGCGATGATCGAAGTCGCGCCCACCGCCGCATGGGCGATCGGCGAGCCCAGCAATTGTCCCTGCCGGAATTCGCGTTGCACTTCGTGCCGATCGCTGTGGAAGCGGCTGTCGACGGACAGGCGGATCTGGCGTCCGTTCGGCTCCTTGGCGGGAACGAATCGCGTTTTGTAGGAGACGCCGTCGATCGACAGGATGTGGAAGCCGTTCGGGCTGCCGTCGCGGCTGTCGGCGGTGGCGACTCCGCGATGGTCGAACGGACCGCTCCACCAAGAGCCCGACACCGCCGTCAGCACATGATGATGATGGACGCCTTCGCCCTTCCAGCCATCGGCGGCGTCGAAATAATGATGCTCGGTCGTGTGAGTATGGCCCGAGAAGCTGACGGTGAAGCGCCGGCCCTCGAACAAGGCGAACAGGTCTTTGACATTGGTCAGGGTGGTTGAGGGTTGCGAGTCGAGATAATTGCGAAGCGGAATATGCAGCACGATGACGATCAGTTTGTCAGCGGGCGTCTGCGCGAGAATGTTGCGGACGAATTCGAGCTGCGGCGCGTCGAGCCGCCCCTCGTATTTGCCTTCCTTGCCCGGCTTGGTCGGATCCGTCCCGAGATAATCGACGTCGTCGAGCATCAGGAACAAAGCATCGGCATAGTTGAACGCGTAATAATTCGGCCCGAACACGCGCTTGAAGGTTTCGCGGCTGCGGCGGCGATCGGGCGCCTCGAAATTCAGATCGTGATTGCCGCCGATGTTCCACCAGGGAATGCCGATCGTGCCGATGATCGCATTGTAGCGACCATAGAGCGACAGATCGTCGAACATCAGATCGCCCGCCGTGAGGCCGAATTTCGCCGGCGTTCCGGCGAGCGCCTCGATTACGTCCTCGCGAATGAAATCCACTTCCGCCTCTGATTCCGGCTGGGGATCGGTGAACATCACGACATCGAATTTTTTCGGCTCGTCCTGGCGGCGAAGCGCGAAATCGAGCGAGGCGGGCAGGGCGCCAGTCGGCGCGACGCCTTCGAAGGCGAGGCCGAGCGACGCCGGCGAACCATTGGGCTGATGCAGCCGATAAAAGCGCGGCGAGCCGGTGACGGGATCGACGGGCGGCATGAAGCCGCTCGGCTTGACCACGAAAATCGTCGCCTCATCTGGCAGCGGCAGCGTATAGCGGCCCTGCGCGTCGGTGACGGCGACATCCCGGCCGTTCGAGACGAGCACATTGGGCACGCCTGGCCCCCGTGCCGCCGAACCATTATTCTCCTCGAAAACGATGCCAGACACTGACGCGCCTTGCGCAAGCGCCGCCGTCGAAGCAGCCGGCGTCAGCGCCGCCGCGACGCCGCCCGCTGCGCCAAGAAGAATGTCGCGGCGCGTTACGCCGGCGGGCTGCTGTTCAATGGTCATTCTGGCTCCTTGGTGACTGATAATTTATCGACAATTTATCAAAATTGTGACGATAGAATGAAGTATGCGGCCCGCGCCGGCGCGGCGTGCCGATGCCCACGGGGTCGAGACCGGCTGGAAAGTGCGCCACCTGGGCGCGTCATCGCCAACCAGCTTCGTTATTGAGCCATTGTTCGCATGGAGGCAGTTTTTTTTACCCCGGAGGCCCTGTCAATGATGGCCCTTCGGGCCACCGCCGAAGGCGGCGACCGCTTTTGCGGTCGTCATTGACAGGGCCTCCGGGGTGAAACACGCTCCGCCATGCGAAACGATGAGATCACGCTCGACCAACTGCGGGTAGGCGCTTGAGGCGATTGCCTGCCAAAGCCCGCGCATCGGGGTCACTCAACCGCCGCGGCCTGCAAGTCGATTGCGTCGCCGACCCACTCACGGCACGCCGCGCATCTGCGTCGCATCGCCTTCCAGCCAGCGCAGCGAGCCGGGCGTCGTCAGCATCTCGCCGGTTTCCAGCAGCGTCTTGATTCCGGACAGCGCCATCGGCCAGCCGCCATAGAGCTGATTATTGGCCCCTTCGCGCAACTGGTCATGCGTCACTTTCAGTAGGCAGGAATCGCCAACCGGCTCGATCTCCCAGGTCACCCGCGAGGTCCCCTCGCCCTTGACCGCCTCGCTCCATAAAGCGCGATAGCTCTGGACCAGCCGACGCGGCGGCTCGACTTCCAGATTCTCGCCTTCCACGATGAACGACTTGCCGCCGAGTCCCTGGTAGCGCGAGCCGGGCGTCCAGTCCGAGGTGACGACCAGGCCGAAATTCCATTTGCGCCGCATCTCCGTATCGGTGATCGCGCGCCAGAGGCGCTCGGGCGTCGTCTTGATGTAAATTTCGAATATTTTTTCCATCTTCCTGTCCTCCAGGACTTGTTTGAGGCCGCTCAATGAAGCGACCCAGGGTTCGGCGAATTTGCTCACCCAACGGTCGTGGATGAGCCGGATCGGGACGGCGTTCAGGAAATGCAGCTTCTCGCGCCCGCGCCGCCGGGTGACGACGAGACCCGCCTCCTCGAGCAGTTTCAGGTGCTTCATGACGCCGAAACGCGTCATCGGCAGACGAGCCTCCAGCGCGCTCAGCGTCTGGCCGTCTTCCCTGAACAATTCGTCGAGCAGGCTGCGTCGGGTTGGATCGGCAAGCGCCCTGAACACATCATCCATGCAAACGACAATAGGTGACTATATGGTCACATGTCAAGCGGCTTGATGGGTCCTTGCGCTCCTCGCCTGACCGGCCTGGCGCCCTTCCCTCCCCGCGCCATCCGCCC
The DNA here is from genome assembly GCA_036513315.1 of Roseiarcus sp. Taxonomy (GTDB): domain Bacteria; phylum Pseudomonadota; class Alphaproteobacteria; order Rhizobiales; family Beijerinckiaceae; genus Roseiarcus. The sequence goes on along the minus strand of DATBZF010000021.1, from coordinate 2,649 downwards.
CATATTGGCCCCATGCCCAAGCCCCCGAAATCCGCATCGCGCCCGACGCGTCCGAAGGCGTCCAAGCCCGAGGTTCATCCGCTCGGCGACCATCTCGCCGCCTTGCTCAATCCCGCTCTGGTGGAGAAGCCCCAGGGCTTCGCCGAAGCGCCGCAGGCGCGCTTCGAATCGGCGCATGATGTCGATGGCGATCACCCGCGCGGGATGACCGGCGCGGCGGCGACTGTCGAATCGCTGAAAAGCCTGCTGGAGCTTGGCGATCCCAATTTGCGCGGCGCGCGGCCCTGGACGCCCCACCGACCGCCCCGCCCCGACAAATCGGAAGGCGGGCGCAGGTTCAAAATCGTCTCCGAATATCAACCGAAGGGCGACCAGCCCGAGGCGATCAAGGAACTGGTCGAAGGCATTTCCACGCATGAGCGCGATCAGGTGCTGCTCGGCGTCACCGGCTCAGGCAAGACGTTCACCATGGCGCAGGTGATCGAAAAGACCCAGCGCCCGGCGCTGATCCTGGCGCCCAACAAGACGCTCGCCGCCCAGCTTTACGGTGAGTTCAAGAGCTTCTTTCCCGACAATGCCGTCGAATATTTCGTGTCCTATTACGACTATTACCAGCCCGAGGCCTATGTCCCGCGCACCGACACCTATATCGAGAAGGAATCCTCGATCAACGAACAGATCGACCGCATGCGCCATTCCGCGACGCGCGCGCTGCTGGAGCGCGACGATGTCGTCATCGTCGCCTCGGTCTCCTGCATCTACGGCATAGGCTCGGTCGAGACCTATACCGCGATGACCTTTTCGCTGAAGCTCGGCGAGAAGATCGACCAGCGCCAGCTCGTCGCCGATCTCGTCGCGCTGCAATACAAGCGCTCCCTGGGCGATTTCACCCGCGGCGTGTTCCGCGTGCGCGGCGACACCATGGAAATCTTCCCCGCTCACTATGAAGACCGCGCCTGGCGCATCGGCTTTTTCGGCGACGAGATCGAATCGATCGCCGAGTTCGATCCGCTGACCGGCAAGAAGACGCAGGACCTCGAATTCGTCAAAGTCTACGCCAACAGCCATTATGTGACGCCGCGCCCGACGCTGCTGCAATCGATCAAGGCGATCAAGGAAGAGCTGAAGGTGCGGCTCGACCAGCTCCATGCCGGCGGCCGCCTGCTGGAAGCGCAGAGGCTGGAGCAGCGCGCCACTTTCGATCTCGAAATGCTCGAGGCGACCGGCTCCTGCGCCGGCATCGAGAATTATTCGCGCTATCTCACCGGGCGCAGGCCGGGCGAACCGCCGCCGACTTTGTTCGAATATCTGCCCGACAATGCTTTGGTGTTCACCGACGAAAGCCATGTCACCGTGCCGCAGATCGGCGCGATGTATAAGGGCGACTATCGGCGCAAGGCGACGCTCGCCGAATATGGCTTCCGCCTGCCCTCCTGCATGGATAATCGTCCGCTGCGTTTCGAGGAATGGGAGGCGATGCGCCCGCAGACGGTGCATGTCTCGGCGACGCCGGGCTCATGGGAAATGGAGCGCACCGGCGGCGTGTTCGTCGAGCAGGTGATCCGGCCGACCGGGCTGATCGATCCGCCCGTCGAAGTGCGTCCGGCGCGCAACCAGGTCGACGATCTGCTGGGCGAAGTGCGCGAGGTCGCGGCGCGCGGCTATCGCACGCTGGTCACCGTATTGACCAAAAGGATGGCCGAGGATCTCACCGAATATCTGCACGAGCATGGGGTGCGGGTGCGCTACATGCATTCCGACATCGACACCATCGAGCGCATCGAGATCATCCGGGATTTGCGTCTCGGCGCCTTCGACGTGCTGGTCGGCATCAATCTTTTGCGCGAGGGCCTCGACATTCCCGAATGCGCTCTGGTCGCCATTCTCGACGCCGACAAGGAAGGTTTCCTGCGCTCGGAGACTTCGCTGGTGCAGACGATCGGCCGCGCCGCGCGCAATGTCGACGGCAAGGTCGTGCTCTATGCCGATTCCATCACCGGCTCGATGGAGCGCGCGATGGCCGAGACGACGCGCCGGCGCGAGAAGCAGGAGGCTTACAATGCGGAAAACGGCATCACTCCCGCCTCGATCAAGCGCGGCATCGCCGATATTCTCGGCTCGGTCTATGAAGCCGATCATGTCACCGTCGACGCCGGCCTGGCCGGCGGCGAAAGCGGCGCGCTGCTCGGGCATAATCTGAAGGCGACGATCGCCGATTTCGAAAAGCGCATGAAGGAAGCGGCCGGCAATCTCGAATTCGAGGAAGCCGCGCGCCTGCGCGACGAGATCAAGCGGCTGCAGGCGGTCGAACTCGCGGTCGGCGACGATCCGCTGGCGCGGCAGGCGGCGATCGAGGCGATCGGCGGCGGCTATAAGGGCGAGCGCAAATTCGGCCGCGCCGCCAATACGCCCGCCAGCCGCGCGCATAAGCCGACCGACGCCGATATGGGCCCGCACAACTGGGGCGGCGGCGAAGCCCGGCCAAGCGGCGCGGCGATGCGCGGGAGACGGAGACGGGGGTGAGCAGCGAAGCGCCGCAAACGCCACCGTCCGATGTCATGGCCGGGCTTGTCCCGGCCTTCCACGCCGCTCCGCCGTAGCAGCGCTTGAAAGGATTTTGCGTCGGCGCCGCGTGGATGGCCGGGACAA
>DATBZF010000020.1:0-2919 GCA_036513315.1 Roseiarcus sp. | reverse complement strand
AGAAGATGATGAGGAACATCGCGATCGGGCCTGCCGAAACGCTGTTCATTGCGGCGGCCCACCCTATGACGGGCGGCAGCGCTCCCGCCGCGCCGCCAATGACGATGTTCATCGGCGTCGAGCGCTTCAGAACCATGGTGTAAAGCGGAACGTAAATCGCGATCGTCAGCGCCAATAACGCAGCAGCCAACACATTGACTTTGATTGCAAGCGCGGCGACTGACACGATCGAGAGCAGAATTCCGATCGCCAGCGCCTCCAGCGGAGGCACCACGCCGCGGGGAATCGGGCGCATCGCCGTTCGCGCCATATTGGCGTCAATGTCGGCGTCCCACCACATATTGAGCGCGCCGCAGGCCCCTGCCCCTCCGGCCATCGCCGAAAGCGTCGCGAGCAGCTTCATCCAATCCATCGGCGCCGGGGCGAGCGCGAAGCCGACTGCGCCGGTGAATACGACGAGCGACATGACCCGCGGCTTGAGCAGGACCAGATGATCGACAACCCCGCCCCATGTCCGGGCAGGGCCCGGGTTACGGACGCGGCCCTCACGCGCAAGTGTTGTCGATCGAACTGTCACTCAGCTTCGCCTAAAGTAACGCGCCATGTTCGGGGGGCGCCTTCGAACGCCGTCGCGGCAAAGCGCGGCCGGGTGACCTCTACCATAATTGCGATGGCCGTCGACCGCAAAAGTGAAGCCGCACTAGCTCGCCGCATTCGCCTCGCTAAGCGCGGCCGCGCCGGATTCGAATTGCAGCCGCGCCAAGCGTGCGTAGACGCCGTTACGGGCGACGAGCGAGGCGTGATCGCCCTCCTCGACCATGCGACCGGCCTCCATTACCAGAATTCGGTCGGCCTTCAGAACCGTCGCAAGCCGATGCGCGATCACCAGCGTCGTGCGGCCGGTCATCACATCGTCGAGCGCGCTTTGCACCAACGCCTCATTTTCCGCATCGAGGGCTGATGTCGCCTCGTCGAGCAGCAGGATTGGCGCGTCCTTCAGGATGGCCCGCGCGATCGCGAGCCGTTGTCTCTGCCCGCCGGACAGCGTCACGCCGCGCTCGCCGAGCTTTGTCGCATAGCCCAGCCCGAGCTCACGGACAAACCCATCCGCCGCTGCACGACGCGCGGCTTCTTCGATTGCGAACTCACTCGCCTCGGCGCGCCCATAAGCAATATTTTCGGCGACCGTCGCGCCGAAAATCGGGGCCTCTTGCTGGACCGGCGCGATGCGCTCGCGCAGATCCTTTGGATCGACCGCCGTGACGTCGACGCCATCGACAAGGACCTGGCCCTCGCCTGCATCGTAAAGGCGCATGATGAGCTGGAATATGGTCGACTTGCCGGCCCCGGAGGGGCCGACGATGGCGACCCGTTCGCCTGGCGCGATCGAGAAACTGAGGTCCTCCAGGACACGGATTTCGGGCGCGCTCGCATACGAGAAACTGACATGCCTGAACTCGATCGCCCCGCGCGGCGGCGAAGGCATTGGCGTAGGCTTCGCCGGCGCGACGATGCGCGGCTTGACCGCCAGAAGTTCGGCAATTCGCCCCGCCGAACCGGCGGCGGCGGAAACCTCGTTCCACACCTGCGACAATTCGCCGAGCGAGGTTGCGCCAAGCACGGCAAACAGCACGAATTGCGACAACAGGCCGCCGCTCATCCGCCCCGCGAGCACGTCGCGCGCGCCGAGCCACAGCACAAACACAACGCTGCAGAAGGCGAGCGAAACCGCTATCGCGATGAGGAACGAACGCGTGGCCGCGGCGTCGCGCGCCGCGCCATACGCGCTTTCGATCTCGTCGCCGAAACGCGCCTGACTGGCGCCCTCGGCGCCGAACGCCTGCATGGTGCGAACGGCGCCGAGACTTTCCGAAGCGAAGGCGGTCGCCTCGGCGAGCGTGTCCTGCGCGCGCCGCGACCGGCGGCGGACCACGCGGCCGGAGGCGATCAGCGGCGCCGCGATGACAGGTATCGCGACCAGCACCAATGCCGACAGTTTGGGGCTCGTATAGATCATCAGCGCGGTTGCGCCGACGAACATGAAGAGGTTGCGCAAGGCGATCGAGGCCGAGGCGCCGAAAGCCGCCTTGATCTGCGTTGTGTCGGCGGTGAGACGAGACACGAGCTCGCCGGTTCGCGCGCTGTCGTAGAATGACGCGTCGAGACGCGACAAATGCGCGAACACGTCGCGTCTCAAATCGGCGACCACCCGCTCGCCGAGCGTAGTCACCAGATAGTAGCGGGTGGCGGCGGCGAGCGCGATGACAACCACCAGGGCGCCCATGGCGAGAAAATAGAGGTTGATCGCGCCGCCGCTCTCTTTCGAGAAGCCGAAATCGATCATCGAACGCAGCGCGAACGGCACCGCGAGCGTCGCGGCGGAGGAGATTGTCAATGCCGCGAGTGCGGCGATCGCGCGACCGAGATAGCGCCGGCCATAACGAACAACCGGAAGCAGCGCGGCCACGGACCCTGCGCGGTTTACGGGCTCAGTCGTCATCGCTCATCCATGAGAGGCATCGCTGAAGGCCGACAGACCGGAAGGGAAAGCCGCGCGATGGCCTTTTAGCGTGCTTCCTAGTGGCGAATAAGGGCGAGTTGAAGGGGGCGCCCCGCCATGTCAGCCGATCCGAAGAAGTGCGCCGAAATCAGACAGTCCACTTGACGAGAGACACCTCGTGCTCGAGCCGGTGAGTTTCCGCCGGCTGCAAACCGGCTTCTCGGAGAACCTCTTCGGGAGACTGACCGCTGCGGCCTTGCGAGAAGACTGGCATTCCGCCGGGAAGGCGCACCTGCTCGGCCCGCGCCAGATAAAAGACGTCATAGCCGATCGTGAGAAAAAGGCTGTAAACGTCAGTTCCTCCCGCGATCGCCAATGTGCCGTCCCCACATCCGACCGCGGCGCACGCCTCGTCCAAT
>DATBZF010000019.1:0-3349 GCA_036513315.1 Roseiarcus sp. | reverse complement strand
GCGCAGAACCGGGTCGCTCATCTCTATGTCAGCGGCGAAGCGCTGCCAAAAGATATGGCCAAGGCGGCCGCCTGGAACAGTTTCGCCAAGGCTGGGGGACTTAAAGACGACGGCCTCGATGTCGCCACGGCCAATCTGACCCCCGACGAGCGGAGCCGCTTCACCAGAATGGTCCACGAACTCGCCGGCTTTTGACGCTAAAGCCGGTGCCGGCGGCGGTCGTTTCTGACGCCCTTATCGGCTTCGGCCTTTTTCTTGCGTGTCTTTCCGCCGCCAGAAACGGGTGACGGCCCGCCCGCCGGATCAAGGAGGCACGACTCGCATGACGACCCAACTCAATGCTCGCGTTGGCGAGGTGACCAATCGCATCGTCGAGCGGAGCCGCCGGTCCCGTCAGGCCTACCTGGCGCGGATCGATGCCGTGGTCGCCAAGGGCCCGGCGCGCAAGCGCCTCGGTTGCGCCAATTTCGCCCATGGATTCGCCGCTTGCGGAGCGAACGACAAGGAGGCGTTGCGGGAGGGAACGGGAGCCAATCTCGCGATCGTCACCGCTTATAACGACATGCTTTCAGCCCACCAGCCTTATGCGCGCTTCCCCGATCTCATCAAGGAGGCGGCGCGCGCGGTTGGCGGCTCGGCCCAGGTCGCCGGCGGCGTTCCGGCGATGTGCGACGGCGTCACCCAGGGCGAAAAAGGGATGGAGCTTTCCCTTTTCTCGCGCGACGTCATCGCGCTGTCGACTGCGGTCGCCCTTTCCCACGACATGTTCGACGCGGCGGTCTATCTCGGCATCTGCGACAAGATTGTGCCCGGCCTCATCATCGGCGCGCTGTCGTTCGGCCATTTGCCGGCGGTGTTCCTGCCCGCGGGACCGATGCCCTCAGGCCTCGGCAACACCGAGAAGTCGAAAGTCCGCCAGCTCTACGCCGAGGGCAAGGCGAGCCGCGCCGAGTTGCTGGCGGCGGAAGCCGAGGCCTATCACGCCCCTGGCACCTGCACTTTTTACGGCACCGCCAACACCAACCAGATGCTGATGGAGATCATGGGCCTGCACCTGCCGGGCTCTTCCTTCGTCAATCCTAATACGCCGCTGCGCGACGCCCTCACCATGCTCGGCGTCAAGCGGGCGCTAGAGATCACTGCGCTCGGCAATCAATTCACGCCGATCGGGCGCGTGATCGACGAGCGGGCGATCGTCAATGGCGTCGTCGGGCTTCATGCCACGGGCGGCTCGACCAATCTCACGATTCACCTGGTGGCGATGGCCGCCGCCGCCGGCATTGCGCTCCGATGGGAGGATTTTGCCGATCTTGCGGAAGTGACGCCGCTTTTGACCCGGATTTATCCCAACGGGAAGGCCGACGTGAACCATTTTCATGCCGCCGGCGGCATGGGCCTCCTGATCCGGGAACTTCTCGGGGCCGGGCTCGTGCACGGCGACGCGCAGACCGTCTGGGGCGAACTCGACGCCTATGCGGTTGAGCCGCGCCTCGACGCGGATGGCGCGGTCGCCTGGGCCCCAGCCGCCGCCGAGTCCGGCGATCGCAGCGTCTTGCGCGAAGCGACCGATCCATTTCAGTCCAACGGCGGCTTGCGCGTGCTGGAGGGACCGCTCGGCAGGGCGGTCATCAAGACTTCGGCCGTCGCGCCCGACCGTCATACGATCGAGGCGCCGGCCCGGGTGTTTCACAGCCAGGAGGAATTGCACGTTGCGTTCCGCAACGGCGAACTCAACCGGGACTTCGTCGCCGTCCTGCGGTTTCAGGGACCGAAAGCCATCGGCATGCCGGAGCTGCATAAGCTGATGCCCCCGCTCGGGGTGCTGCAGGACCGCGGACATCGGGTCGCGCTCGTCACCGACGGGCGCCTGTCGGGCGCCTCGGGAAAGGTGCCCTCGGCGATCCATGTGACGCCGGAGGCGGCGGCGGGCGGAGCGATCGGCAAGATCCGGAACGGCGACGTCATTCGTCTCGACGCGCCAGCGGGCCGGCTCGACGTCCTGGTCGCGGAAGACGTCTGGGCTCACAGGCCGCATGCCGAAGCGGATCTCTCCCAGTCCCATGTCGGGGTTGGGCGCGAGCTGTTCGGGGTCTTTCGCGGCGCAGTTAGCTCGGCCGACGAAGGGGCTGCGATTTTCCCTGCCGTGTGACGCGCGGAAGCGACCGGGATGTTGAACCTTTCTTCATCATTGGCGAGCGAAATAGTCCCTCAGTCTCCCGATCACAGAGGGCTCCGATGTCGTCGCGCCTTTGGCTTGCCGTCGCATTCGTTCTCGCCTCCGGCGCGTCGCCGGCGCGCGCGGAAACGAGCATGATTGCGGTCACTCTCGATCAGGCCAAGATCGTCAAGCTGGCGCCGGGCGCCGCGACACTGATCGTCGGCAACCCGATGATCGCGGACGTGACGATGCTCAAGAACAACAATACGATGGTCATCACCGGCAAGGGCTTTGGCCAGACGAACCTCATCGCGATCGACGCAGCTGGATCGCTCATCGAGGAGGAGCAAATCCGGGTCCTGCCGTCGAAAACCGTGCTGCTCTTTCAGAGCGGAAGCTCCAGGATTTCGTACGCCTGCGACCCCACCTGCATGCCGACGGTTCAACTCGGCGACGACGACAAGACTTTCAGGAACGTCGGCGAACAGATGTCGACCCGCAACGGTTACGCCGCGGGCGGCTCAGGAATAGCCGCGAAGTAAAACGCGCGGCGGTTCAGGCGAGACGGAAGCGCTGCTCGCCGCTGGCAGCCGCTTCGCCAACCACCATTCCGCGCTCGGCCAAATCCTCGAGATGGGCAAGGGTCGAAAGGCCAGCGGCGCGCGTCAAGGCCGGGTTGAGGCCGACATAGATCCTGGCGACGAGGGCCGGAATCGTCTGCGAGCCGGCTGCCAGCGCATTCAGGATAGAGGCTTCCCGCTGGCGCCGGTGATGGATCAGTGCGCGTAAGTACCGTTGCGGTTCAAGCACGGGGCCGCCGTGGCCGGGCCAATAGATCGTTTCGGGGCGCCCGCGCAGCTTGTCGAGCGAGTCCATGTAGGCGCGCATCGAACCGTCGGGCGGCGCGACGATCGACGTCGACCACGCCATGACGTGATCGCCAGAAAACAGGGCGTTTTCTTCCAGAAGCGCGAAGCAGAGATGGTTGGAACAATGTCCGGGCGTGGCGATCGCCTCGATCGTGAAGCCGGCGCGCTGCCAATGCTCGCCGTCGGCGAGAATCGTGTCGGGCGAATAGTCGCGGTCATGCGCGGAATCGAGACCGGCCGCGCCATTGCCGCGGGGCGTGAACGGCGCGGCGCCGACCACCTGCGCCCCTGTCGCCGCGCGAAGTTTCCTCGCGCCGACGCT
>DATBZF010000018.1:0-90255 GCA_036513315.1 Roseiarcus sp. | reverse complement strand
CGAGGAGAGCGCGCCCATCGCGGCGTCGGCGATGGCGACGAGGCCTTCCCGCCGCGCCATTCCAGCGCGATCCCTCAGCCGCTGGCGCGCCGCCTCCGACGGTTCGAAGATCGGGCCGAACAGCGTCATGCCGGTCACGCTTTCGGGCATCAGCGCGGCCAGATGCTGGCAGATCAGCGCGCCCATCGAATGGCCGACGAGATGAACGGGGCCGCCGGCGATCTTTCTGACGATATCGCCGATCGTCTCGACGAAGCCGCCCATCGTCAGCGCGCCGAACGGCGTCGGCGAGCGGCCAGAGCCCGGCAGGTCCGGCCGCAGGCTGCGGAAGCCGGGAAACGCGCCAAGCAGCATCTGAAACGAATTGGACGTGCCGCCGAGGCCATGAACGAACAGGATCGCCGGCCCCTCGCCGTCGACTTCGATCCTGACCTGCCCCAGCGCCGCGTCGGTCACAGGCGCATCTCCCGGAATTCGTTCTGGAGGATGCCGATATTGGCGATTTCGATGCGCGCGACATCGCCTGGCACCACATATTTCGGCGGCTTGAAGCCGATGCCGACGCCCGCTGGCGTTCCGCTGGCGATCACATCGCCGGGCACGAGCGTCACGCCAGCGGAGATGGTCGCGATGATAGTCGGAATGTCGAAGATGAGATCGCGCGTATTGGCGTCCTGGCGCAATTCGCCATTGATCCAGCACTGGATCTTGGTATCCGACAGATCGATTTCATCACGCGTCACCGCCCACGGCCCCATCGGGCAGAACGTGTCCTGCGATTTGCCGATCAGCCACTGGCTGTAGCGGCCTTGCAGGTCGCGCGCCGTCACGTCGTTGATGATCGTGTAGCCCCAGACGTGCTCCAGCGCGTTCTCCGGCCGGATGCCGCGGCCGCCCTTGCCGATGATGACGCCGAGCTCGGCCTCATAATCGATAGCCTGCGATACATCGAGATTGATCGCCACTGTCGCATTATGGGCGATGACGCATTCGGGCACTTTGGAAAAGATGATCGGATGTTTGGGCACGGCGCCATTGGCGGCGCTTGAATCAAAGCCGCTGGATGCGAATTCCTTGGCGTGTTCGTAATAATTCTTGCCGACGCAAAAGATGTTGCGGCGCGGGCGGACGATCGGCGCTTCGATCTCCGCCTCGCCGAGCGGCATCGGCGAAAGAATGCGCGGCAAAACCGCGCGATCGATCAGCGCCAACACGCCATGGGCGGCTTCCGATTCAGGGAGGTCGAAGGGCGATACGGTCTGCGAAACGAGATCGACGATTCCGACGCGTCGTTCGCCGCCGACACGATAAGTTGCAATCTTCACGAAGCCCGACCTCCCCGGCTATTTTGAACCACTAAACTCGATACAGGCTCACAACGCAAGGGGCAAAATTAAAGGAACCGGGAGCTCGCAAATAGAATAAGCGAGCTATTCCCGCCAGATAAACTGAAGCTTGCCAAGTCGCACCGCAGGCGTTTCGTCGCCCTCCCGCAAGAACTCCGAGGAACCAGTGTTGAGCCAAAAATGAACCACTCTAGCGAGGAATCGAACGTGCGATGACAATGGCCCGCAGAGAGGAAACTTGCGGGACCATATCTTTGCAACTAGGATATCTATTATGAACCAATTATGCGATATGGTTCATATAGTGCCAACATAGGTACAGCAACGGGAGTGAAACGATGAAAACAATTCTGCCAGCTTCGGCAGCGGTCGCCCTTCTTGGCGGGACCCTTGCCGCGCAAGCCGAGATGAAACTGCCGGAACTAAAAAAGCAGCCGACCGTCCAAGCCGTTCTGGACGAACACCTGGACGCTCTGAACAAATGCGATTGGAGCAGGTTGCTCGCTCAATATCCGGAAGACGCTCAAATCAATTTGCCGGGCGGCGGCATCGTCAAGGGGCGCGCCGCGATTGGCGATCTTTTCGCCGGCTTTTGCAAGGACGTCAAAGACGGCGGGCTAAAAGGCATTCACTTCGACGCTGCGGTCAGCACGACCATCGGGGACACGATTGCGGCCCAATGGGTTGCAACCGGCCCTTTCCTGGCTGAACCCTACAAGGGCTCCGACGCCTACATCACCAAGGACGGATACATGCAGGCCATGGTCACGACTTTCGATGGCGGCGCTCTCAGGATCAAGAAATAGAATGGGTCGGGGCGCGCCACGCTTTGGCGCGCCCTGATTGAGACTCGACGTATTTTGGAATCCTTGTCGTCCGGAGCAATTCCGAAATAACGCGTCGCCGGCTTGGCGGAGCTGAGATTTGCACTCCCATCGCGAACCCTCGATTTGGAAGCATCGCTGCCCGCGGGCGACGCTTCAAGCCAAAAAGGGCGCTGCGCTTCGCCCTTACGCCTCCTCACCCCACCGAACGGCGGCGCGTCTCGACACCGGGAAATACGCGTGCTATCTGGTTCAGTATTGGCTCAATGGTTTGAAACATGCCTAGATATGTCGCTGCCGACGTCGCCCATTCCCTTCGGCAACGCATTGACTCGGGCGAATGGAGCGATTCACGGCGCCTGCCGAATGAGCGTGATCTCGCCGCTGAATATAGCGTGGCGCGCAATACATTGAGGAGCGCGATCGACAAGATCGCCGCAGACGGCGCCGTGGTGCGTCAGGTCGGACGCGGTACGTTCCTGCGCCGGGACGCCAAAGACGATTTCTTGAACATTATTCAGAAGCTTTCGGGAGTGAGTCCGATCGATATGATGGCGGTGCGCCGGATCATCGAGCCGCGGGCCGCCGCTCTGGCCGCAACCAACGCCAGCGCCAGCGACCTCAACGAGATCGCGTCGATTCACTCGGCTTCGGTGGACGCCCACGAGATGGAGACATTCGAACGTTGGGACGCAGAACTTCATCAGAAGATTTTCGCCGCCACCCGCAACGAGCTTCTCAATCATCTCCATGAAATGCTGCGTATGATAAGGGGCCAGGAGCTATGGCTGGCGATAAAGCGCCGCTCCTTTAGTCCAGAACGCCGAAACGCCTATTGTCAGGAACACGGCGCGATCACCGCCGCATTGCTCAGGCGCGACGCCGAGGCGGCGGCGAGCGCCATGCGCGCGCATCTGGACACTGTCAGCCGCAACCTGTTCGCGGGCAGCGAGACGCCGTGAGGCTGGCTCTTTTCCTTCCCCCTTGCGGGGGAAGGTGTCATGCGCAGCATGACGGATGCCGAACGCAGTGAGGCGCCTTCCCCCAATGACAGCGACTGAGTCGACTTCGTGGGGCCACCTTCCCCCGCAGGAGGGAAAGGAACGCGTGCCGTCAATTTCCCTGCCTTTGCGCCCACAATTCAAAGAAACGCTCGACGACAGCATCCGCGAACTCCTTGTCGTTGATGTTGCCCGCTAGCTCCACATGCGGAACGTCTGCATCAATTGCACCCCGCAGAGCTTGATAAAATCCCGCATCGGCTTCCGCATCGATCCATGGTCCGTCCGGCGCCTGCTGGTAGCTGTCGAAGCCGTCGAGCGGGACCATCACCGCGATCGGTCCCTTCGCCCGATTGGCCTTTTGCGCGACGAGCCGGCCGAGAAGCTCGGCTTCCGGGCGCGTCGTGCGCACAGCGGTGACGTTTTCGTTGTGCACGATCAGGCGCCGCTCCGGCGCATCGAAGCGCGCCGGCACGCTCGCGCGCGGGCCGAAATTCAGCACTTCAATGGCGCCGGGAACGATCACCTGCGGAATGCCTTTGCGGCCGGCCGCCTCCATGCGCTCTGGTCCCGCGCTGAATATCCCGCCGAGCAATTCGTCGGTGAGTTCGCTGATCGTGTAATCGATCACGCCATCGACGAGGCCAGCTTCGATCATCTCTTCCATCGCGTTGCCGCCGCTGCCGACGGCGTGGAAGACAATGGTCTCGAATCCCGCCGCGCGCAGACGGCGTTCGACTTGCAGCACGCCCGGCGTCGTCACGCCGAACATGGTCACGGCGATGAGGGGGCGCTCGTCCGCCGCGATCCTGCCGCCCGCCGCCATGCCAGCCGCCGCGAAAGCGGCGTTGCGCAAGATCTGCCGCGAGACGCGATTGAGCCCGGCGATATCCGTCACCGATTGCATCAGCGTGATGTCGCGTGTCTTTGACAGGCTGCCGAGATAGCCGCCCATCGTCGTCACCAGCAATTTGGGCACGCCGACCGGCAGCGCCTGAAACAGAGGCGCGATCACGCTGGCGCCGCCGGAACCGGTCGCCGCCAGCACCGCGTCGCAGCGCCCCTGTCCGCGCAAATCCTCGACGATGCGCACGAGGCCGCGCCCCATTGCGGCGAGCGCAGCGGCGCGCGTGTTGCTGCCTTCGCGCGTGTGCCGCAGGCTCTGCAGCGAGGCGCCGCCAGCCTCGGCGACCTCCGCCGCGCTAATGTCGGCGACGGCGCCTGGCGCGCCAAGCACGCCGACATCGACGAGCGTGACCTCGGCTCCCGCCTCGCGCAGGCAGGACCGCAAATATTCATATTCGGCGCCTTTGGTGTCGAGCGTGCCGATCAGGATGACCCGCCCCATCGGCTACCCCCTCAGCTTCGCCGCAGCTTCAGGCCGGCGAAGGCGGCGACGGTCTGCCGGAGCGCGATTTCGACCGGCAGGCGCTCGATGCTGGAAGCGCCGAGGAAGCCGTGCACGTCGACCTTGTCGAAACAGGTCTGCACGCTCGCGGGATCGTCGAACGGCCCGCCATGCGCCACCACGATGATATCGGCGCGGGCCGCGACGGCGGCGCAGCGCATCGCCTCGGTGCGGCGGCACGCTTCCTCGATATCGACGGAATGGCTCGAGCCGATCATGCCGCCCGTCGTCAGGCCGACATGGGCGCCAATGACATCGGCCCCAGCCTCCGCCATCCCTCGCGCTTCGTCCTCGTTGAACGCATAGGCGATGGTGAAGATGTCGCGCGCCCGGCACTTGCCGATGAGTTCGATCTCTTTTGGATAGCCGAGCCCGGTACTGTCGATCTGCTTGCGGAAATTGCCGTCGTAGATGCCCGCGGTCGGCACATTGGTGACGCCGGAAAAGCCCGCCGTCATGATGGTCGAAATGAACGCATCGATGTCGCGGTAGGGATCGGCGGCGCCGATGCCGGCGATAACCGGCGTGTTCTCGACCACGGGAAGAATTTTGGCAGCCAGATCGAGCGTGATCGCATTGGCGTCGCCATAGGCGAGATAGCCGGCCAGCGAGCCATGCCCATCCATCCGGAACGGCCCGGTATTGTAGGCCATGATGATGTCGATGCCGGCGCGATCGATGACCTTGGCGACGAGCCCGATGCCAGCGCCGCCGAGCACGATCGGTTCGCGGGCTTCGATTTTCCGGCGCAGGCGCGCGAGAATCGCCGCGCGTGAAAAAGCCATGGTCTCGCTCCCGGAATCTTCGCTTTCTTGCCGGCGCACAGAGGCGAACGCCGGGGGTTGGTTGGCGGCTTCATAGGGAGGCCCGCCAGCAGATTCTCGAATATTAAAGGCTTATGCGTCGGCGAGTCTATCCGGGCGTTCGCGTAGCCGACCGCCCGTTCCCGAGTTTCAATTTCACCAAGAGGCTAAGGCCAGCGTTTATGCTAAGCTGACGCGAGCGCCGGCTTCATCGGCGTCGCGGCCTTACTCGCAATCCCCAGTTTGCGGCCGCCGACAATAGGGAAAGGGCGGAAATGAACGCAAAGACTCCCGAGCAGCGCATCGCCGAGCTTGGCCTGTCGCTTCCGCCGGCCCCCGGCGCGGTCGCCAATTACGTACCATGGGTGATAACCGGAAACCTGGTGATGACGTCAGGAAACCTGCCATGGCGCGACGGCAAGCTTGCCTATATCGGCAAGATCGGCCACGAGATTTCCGGAGACGATGGTTATAAGTCCTGCCAGCTCTCCTGCTTGAACGCGCTCGCGCAAATCAAGGAAGCAGTCGGCGAATTGACGAAGGTGAGGCGGATTGTGCGATTGGAAGGCGTGCTGGGCGTGGCCGACGGCTTCAAGGACCACCCCAAATGTCTCAACGGCGCGTCCGACCTGATTAACGCCGCATTCGAGGAGAAAGGGCGCCACACCCGCATGATCTACACCAATCCCGTCATGCCGCTTGATTGCGTCTCGCTCGTCGTTCTTTTCGCAGAGATCGAGTCGTAGCCGGCTCGGCCTGAACGAAAGACGCCTGAGAAATGAGTGCGAATTCCGACGCGATAGGGATCGAAGCCGCCCCGGCCGCCGCCGCCAGGCCGAAGGTCTACCTGGCCGTCTTGCTCGCGCTGGGTCTGTCGCATCTGCTCAACGATACGATCCAGTCGCTGATACCGGCGATCTATCCGATCTTGAAGAACCAGCTTGCGCTCGATTTCGTGCAAATTGGCATGATCACCTTGACTTTCCAGACCGCCGGGGCGTTGTTTCAGCCGGTCATCGGCCTCTACACCGATCGACATCCTCTGCCCTACTCGACCGTTGTCGGGATGGTCTTCACGCTGGCAGGCGTCGTCAGCCTCGCCTATGCGTCAAGCTATATCCTGATATTGCTTTCCGTGACGCTGGTCGGCATTGGCTCGTCGATTTTCCATCCCGACGCGACGCGATCGGCCCGCTACGCCTCCGGCGGCAGGCACGGACTGGCGCAAGGTATTTTTCAGGTCGGCGGACAGATCGGCGGCGCGCTTGGTCCCCTCGCCGCCGCCTTCATCATCGTGCCCCGCGGGCAGGCGAGCCTTGCCTGGTTCGCATCGATGGCGATTGTCGGCATGGCGCTGCTGGCCTGGACAGCCGGACAGCAGGCGCTTATTCGGGCGCGGTTCATGGCGGCGTCTCACGACGCCGCGCATCAAGCCAGGCACGGGACACAATCGCGCCGCCTTATCGGATTCACACTCTTCATTCTGACGCTGCTGATGTTTTCAAAACTGTCCTACATCGAGAGCTTCCGATCCTTCTATACTTTTTACCTGATCGATCGGTTTGGCGTCTCGATCGCGACGTCGCAAATGATGCTGTTCGTAGTTTTCCTGTCCTCGGCCGCCGGCGTGCTGCTGGGCGGCATCGTCGGAGACAGGATCGGGCGCTATCGCGTCATTTGGATTTCCATTCTCGGTCCGCTGCCCCTGACCCTGGCCCTGCCCTATGCCGATTTGTTTTGGACCGGCATCCTCACCGTCTTCATCAACCTGGTCATGGCGAGCGCTTTCGCCTCGATCATGATCTATGCGATGGACCTTGTGCCCAAACGCATCGGCTTGATCGGCGGACTGTTCTATGGACTGAACTTCGCCCTCGGCGGCATCGCCGCCGCCTTCCTCGGCGGCTTGACGGACACGATCGGCATCGAAAGCGTCTATCGGCTTTGCTCGTTCCTGCCCGCCGCCGGTCTGCTCGCATGGTTCCTGCCAAGGCCGGGGAGCGCTCGCCGCGGCCAGTAGGATAGGCAGAGCCTAGGCGACGTTCAGCCGCTCAAAAGGAACCAGCGCTGCCCGGCCTCATAGCACGACGACCGGCGTTCCCTTGCCGACCCGCTGAAACAGGTCGATCACGTCGGAGTTGAGCATGCGGATGCAGCCGGACGAGACGGCCTTGCCGATGCTTTTGGGATCATTGGTGCCATGGATGCGAAACAACGTATCCTTGTTGTCCTGAAACAGGTACAGAGCGCGCGCGCCAAGCGGGTTGCCCAAACCGCCGTCCGTATGCGCCGGCAGTTCGGGCTGACGCGCCAACATTTCCGGCGGCGGCGTCCATCCCGGCCAGAAGGCCTTGCGGCCGATCGCAGCCAATCCCTTCCAGGAAAAACCCTGACGGCCGACGCCGATGCGATATTCTATCGCGCGCCCATCGCTCAGCGAGAGAAACAGCTTGCGCTGCGCCGTATCCACGGTGAGCGTTCCCGGCGCCTTTCCCGTGGGATCGGCGACGAACCTGCGGGTCGACAATTTCATGTCGACGTCAGAATCGAAACCGCCCGGCGTCGAATAATAGGGATCGGCGTCCGGCGGCAGGTAACCTTGCGCCTGGGGCGCCGCCGGCGGCGAGGATTCGTCCGGCGACACGAACGGCCAAGCGGCCAAAGCAGCGCCCGTTGGCAGGCAAAGGCTCGTCAGGCCGATGAGGAAAAAGCTTCGCGCCAGATTCATGGATCGCCACTCTTAAGTGCTGGTGAAGATTTGCGAGACAATATCGCGCCCGCTCCGCATTCGCAAAATCGCCTGAGCCCGCTCACGCGCGAAATCAGCCCGCGGCCGATCACAATCGCGGCAATCTTCATTCGCGCGTCGCAGCCCGCGCATCATTCGGCGACGGCGACGCTTGGCTCGCGGTCGCGAAGGATGACAAACAATCCGCTGCCGACGATGATCGCGCTGCCGACGAGGATCGGCGGGCTTGGGGCGTCTCGCCAGACGATCCATCCCATGATCGTCGCCCACAGCAGCATCGTATATTGGAACGGCGCCAGCACGGCGGTCGGCGTCATCGCCAGCGCCCGCGTCAGGCAGACGAAGCATAGCATCGCGACGATGCCGAGGAGGAACAGCAGGCCAAGATCGAAAAGGCTCGGCGTCACCCATATCCACGGCAGCGTCGCCGCGCCGATCAGACCCGCGCCGGCAAATTGCCAGACGACGAGATGCAGCCAATGCAAGCCGCGTAGCTTGCGCGTCACCGTCTGGCCCAGCGCAAACATCGTCGCGCCGAGCAGGGCGAGCGGCGAAGCCGAGGACAGCATCGCGGCCGATGGCCGCAGCGCAATCACGACGCCGACGAAGCCGATTGCGACCGCGACCCAGCGGAACGATTCCACTTTCTCTCCGAGCAGCGGGACCGACAATGCGGTGATGATCAGCGGCGCCGCCATATAGAAGGTCATGACGTCGGCGAGCGGCATCGTTCGCGTTGAATAGTAGAAGCAGAACGTGTCGAGCGCCATGCAGAGAACGCGCAAGGTCTGCAAACCGAGATGGCTGCCCTCGGCAAGGCTGGCGCCGATACGCCAGATCATCGGCCCCAGCACGAACGCCGCGCCGACCGAGCGCAGCATCAGCAATTGCCCGACGCCGTAGTCGGCGACCAGCCATTTGCCCAGCGCGTCGTTGAGCGCGAAAAAGAAGATGGCGATGAGATAGAGCGCAATGCCGAGACCATGCGACGTCAGGCGGGCGGACATTGAAGGCTCCGGCGGAGGGAAAATTGGGTCCGCGCATTGGGCCTCGGACGCCGATTCGGGGTGACGGCGAGCGGATATGAAGGGCCGCGCCGGGGAATATCCAGCGAAATCTGGCGATTCGCTTCTCACATGGGCGCGATCGGTCGCGTCGCCGGCGGCCTATCGGGACTGAAGCGTGCGGCCCTGTTCGAAACGGGCTGCTGCCACTTTCTGGCGGCGACGGGCGCTATCGTCCCCTGATGTCGCGTTCAGAACGCCTGTTTGATCTCCTCCATGCCCTGCGCCGCCATCGCCGGCCAGTGAGCGGGAAAGTGTTGGCCGGAGAAATCGGCGTCAGCATCCGCACGCTCTACCGCGACATCGCCAGCCTGCAGGCTCAGGGCGCGGAAATCGAAGGGGAGCCGGGCGTCGGCTACATCCTGCGGCCGGGCTTTCTGCTGCCCCCGCTGATGTTTCCGCCTGAGGAAATCGAGGCGCTGGCGCTCGGCGCGCGCTGGGTGGCGGGCCGGGCCGACGGCGGCTTGGCCGACGCCGCCCTCGACGCCCTGGCGCGGATCGCCGCCGTATTGCCTCAGGAATTGCGCGGCGCACTGGAGGGATCGGCGCTGCTTGTCGGCCAGGGCGGACGACCGGCGCCCACCGACGCCATCGAGCCCGACCTGTTGCGCAAGGCGATCGGCGCCGAGCGCAAGCTGCGGCTCGCCTATCGCGACGCCGCCGGCGCGCTTTCGCAGCGGGTCGTCTGGCCGTTCGCGCTCGCCTTCTTCGAGCGATCGCGCGTGCTGATGTGCTGGTGCGAGCTGCGCGGGGATTTCCGCAACTTTCGCACCGACCGGATCGATACCGCCGAATTGCTCGAATCCCGCTATCCCAAGCGTCGTCAGGCGCTGCTCAAGGCATGGCGGAATTCCGAGCGCGCCGCCCGCGGCGCCATACTGCCGGAAACTGACAGGGTGGGGTCTTAAGCTCGCTGCCGTTCAACTCGCAGGAGCCATGACAATGAAACTCGCCTCGCTTCGTCTCGTCACCCATGATCTCGACAGGCTCGCCGCGTTCTACGCGACGCTGACGGGCGTCGCCGCGACGCGGCTCACCCCGGACTTTGCCGAGATCCGGCTCGCCGGCGTGGTGCTGGCGCTCTCTACGGAACGGCCGATCAAGCAATTCAACGCCGGCGCGGCGATCGCCGCCGCCAATCGTTCGGCGATCATCGAGTTCCAGGTCGAGGATGTCGACGGCCTCAACGAAAATCTAAGCGATCCGTCGATCGATCGCGTGATGGCGCCGACCGATATGCCCTGGGGCAATCGCTCGATGCTGCTGCGCGATCCCGACGGCAATCTCGTCAATGTCTTTGCGCCCGTTCGCAAGGCGGCAGTCGCGTAGAAGGCGGCGAAAGGCGGTGGGCGTCTGGTGGTCAATATCAAACGCCTGGCGCCCGTCTCATCGGGCGGCATTGGCGGCCAGACGATACAAAGAACAGAAGGCGCGACCAATATTTCCTCAGCCGGTCCACCATAAGGTGGCGATGAGGGACGCCATTCCCGACTGACCTTCGTCCCAAGACCCACCGGAAACGCGAAAGGGATCGTCTATGGGCGCCGGACAGAAAGTTGCCGTCATTACCGGGGCCTCGCAGGGCATCGGCGCGGCCCTCATCGCGGCGTATCGCGAACGCGGCTATCGCGTGGTCGCGACGGCGCGGTCCATCGCGCGGTCGGACGATTGCGATGTGCTCACCGTCCCCGGGGACATCGCCGATCGGAGGACAGCGGAACGTGCGATCTCAGAGGGCATCGCCCGGTTCGGACGCATCGACACGCTCATCAACAACGCCGGCGTTTTCATCCCCAAACCGTTCACTGAATATACGCAGGCCGATTACGCCGCGCTCCTGGGCGTCAATCTCGCGGGCTTCTTCCATATCACGCAGCTCGCCATTGCCGAGATGGAGAAGCAGCGCAGCGGCCATATCGTGCAGATCACGACGAGCCTGGTTGACCATGCGGTCGCTGGCGTACCGTCGGTGCTTGTATCATTGACCAAGGGCGGCCTTAACAGCGCGACCAAATCGCTCGCGATCGAATATGCCAAGCGCGGCATAAGGGTGAACGCGGTCGCGCCGGGCATCATCAAAACGCCGATGCATCCCGCCGAGACTCATCCGCAGCTCGACGCCCAGCATCCCATTGGCCACATGGGCGAGATATCCGATATCGTCGGGGCGATCCTCTATCTCGAATCAGCCAACTTTGTGACGGGCGAGATCCTTCACGTCGACGGTGGTCAGAGCGCCGGCCACTGAAGCCGCGCCGAGGAATTTGGTTGGGAGGACGACAATGCCGATCGTTACGATCCAGGTCACTCGCGAGGGGACCAAACCGGGCGCCAATTCGGTCACCGCCGAGGAGAAAGCCGCGCTCATCAAGGGAGCGAGCGAATTGCTCCTCGACATTCTGAACAAACCTGTCGACGCCACCTTCGTGATCATTGAGGAGGTCGATATGGAGAACTGGGGTTTCGGCGGTTTGCCAGTGGCGGAATTTCGCCGCCGGCGCAGCGCAAAGTCAGGCTGAATCCAGGAGCGCCGGCAAGCCGTCTCGGCCCTAGCGCGGACGCTCCGGCGCATCGCTCTCCTCCGCCGCCTCTTCAGCGATCGACATCACTTGCGCGCGGCGCTTCAGGCCCCAATCGGCCATCGCCGCCATGACAGGCTCGAGCGTGCGGCCGAGGACCGTCAGCCGATATTCCGTGTGTGGCGGGACGACAGGATATTCCTTGCGCGCAATCAGGCCCCAGGCCTGAAGCGCCTTCAACTCCTTGGACAGGATGCGGTCGCTGATCGGCGGACAGGCGCGGCGCAGCTCCGAGAAGCGCAGATCGTCGTTGCGCGTCAGCGCCCAGACGATGCGCGGCTTCCATTCTACATTTACGGTTTCCTCGGCGGCCCCGTGCCGATCGCGCTGCAGACATCGCTGTTCATGACGAAGAACCTCACCATGAAGCGGTTCAGCAATTTCGAGAGCGCGACAGTCAAGGACAGCCAGAAGCTCGGCGCGGCGCTCGACGACCTAAGGGAGCGGATCGGCGACGAACTGTTTCGCACGCGGACCGGCAGGGAATTCCGCTTCGACGAAATCGACGCTGCGATGAAGTTCGAAACGGCGCCGGGGGCCAAGGCGGCGTTGGTGGCGTGAAGCGCTCAGCGCCTCCCGTCGGCGTCAGACGACTTTCAGACGCAAGGCTGACCAGTCGGCGTCGATCGCAATCTGGGAGACCGTGTCGAGGCCGATCGTGGCGACATGTTCTCGAATTATATCGCGGTTGATGTCGGCGGCCTTGGCTGACGTGCCCTTGGCATAGGCGATCCACAGCGCGCCACCGGATTCGAGCTTCGCCTTGCAGGCAGGCAGGTCCTTGACCATCGCCGCGCGATTCCTCGCGAAGGTCAGAATCAGCGGGAACGGCCCCTCGCCCGTCTGCGTCCAGCCCGCGCCATCCGACCCCGCGCCGAGAAGTTCGCCGATCTCCGCCGGCGCCTGATTGACGAACAGGGTTTGGCCGGCCTTCAGGCCGAGCTTCTGGGCTACTGACTTTTCGCTCATAGGGTTCTCCGACTCCGGCGACGGACGATTTGCGAGTACGCGGTCGTCACTCTCGCAAATCCTCACCGTTGTTGGCCGTCACCGCCTCTGGCGACAGCTATTCATTGATTGCATGGAGGCAATTGTCCGCGAGAGGTATTCGAACTCAATGACGAGCGCAAAGCTCTCGCCGCCTTCGGCGGTCGCCGGAAGGGCGATCATTGACTTCGAATACCTCTCGCGCACACGCTCCCCCATGCAAACAATGAGGAAATCCGCCCTCGGTCATTGCGCTTGTCGTCCGTGATCTCGCGCAGCCATAGGCAAACGCCGCAAGCCCTGATAACATCGCCCGTATGACCCTCCGCCGCTCGCCCCTCTCGCTGATTATCGGCGCCATCCCCTCGATGGCAGGCTAGCGCGCATCCGCGTTCAGCCCGCCCTGGAGGCGGGTTGTCATGCCCCGTCTCCTCGGCTCATCGACCCAGGAGACCGCAATGCCTTCGCCTGTCCTCTATCTCGTCTGCGGCAAGATCGCCGCCGGAAAGTCCACGCTGGCGCGTGAGCTGGCGGCGCGGCCCGCAACGCTGCTCATCAGCGAGGATCACTGGATGTCGAACCTGTTTAGCGACGAATTGAAGACGCTCGACGATTACCGGCGCTGCTCGGCCAAGCTCAGGCGCGCCATAGGGCCGCATGTCGTCGCCATTCTCCACACGGGTCTTTCCGTCGTTCTCGATTTCCCGGCCAATGGCAAAAGCAACCGAGGCTGGATGCGTGCATTGATCGACGAGGCGCAAGCCGCCCATGAATTGCATGTGCTTGATGTCCCGGATGCGGTTTGCAAACAACGGCTGCGCGCGCGAAACGAGAGCGGCGCCCATCCTTTCAAGACCAGCGACAGAGACTACGATCTCTTCACCGCCTATTTCGATCCGCCGACGCCCAATGAAGGCTTTGACGTGGTGCTTCATCGCTTCGATGATTCCTAGTTTTTTGCAGCGGCTGGTTGACGAAACTGTCCCTACCCCTGCGGGAGAAACGACGCTATTGGCTTGAAAATGCCGTCAGCACAGGCGATTGTTGTGAAATCGGGGCCTCCGTCCGGAGAATTCTGATGTGGGAGGGGGGCATGCGCGGATCTGGCTTTCGGATATTCGGGCTGGTTTGGCTATTCGGCCTTTTGGCGGTCAGCTCGCCGGCGCTGGCGTTCGGCGATTGTCCGCTGGTGGGAACGCTGGAGAATTTCGACGCCGGCGACGCGCCTAAAATCACCAATTACGAGGCCCAGGAATTCCGCGTCCTCGACGGCAAAGACAGCAAGATCATCGTCGTCAAGGGCAAGGTCTGCAAACAGGATTACGCACTCAAATCCGGCGCCGCCAGGATGAGCGGCCTGGAGATCATGCAGAACTATGCCGAGGCGCTGCCCGCCGCCGGCATGAAGATCACCAACAGCAATCGCGCCGACGACGACGACATCTACGCAACGGTGAAGAAGGGCGGAAACGAATATTGGGTCCATGTGTGGGAGAGCAATGGCGACGGCCTGCATATTCTCGTGCTGCAGGCGGCTCCCTTCCAGGCCAGGCTGGTCGCCGCCGGCGCCGGGGATTGCCCCCTCGTTCCGGTCCAGCAGAATTTCCAGACTTCGGAGAAGCCGAGGCTGCGCACTTTCGACCAAGAAGATTTTCGCGTCGCCGAAGGAGACGACGAAAAAATCGTGAAGAAGACCGGCAGCGTCTGCAACCAGGATTACGCGCTCAAGCCGGGCGTCGCCCATATGAGCGCACTGGAGATCATGCAGAGCTACGCCGAGGCGCTGCCCGCCGCTGGCATGAAAATCACCAATGCCAAGCGCAACGCCGACGACGAGGTCGATGCGACGACATCAAAGGAGGGCTCGACCTATTGGGTGCGCGTCTGGGAGAGCAATGGCGACGGCCTGCATATTCTGGTGCTGCAAGATTCGCCTTTCCGCGCCAGTCTCGCGCCGGCGGGCGCCGAGGATTGTCCCTTCATACCCGTGCAGCAAAATTTCCAGATCAACGGCGATCGCTACCTGCGCACTTACGATGTCGAGGAATTCCGCATCACGGAAGGCGACGACGACAAGAACGTCAGGAAATACGGCAGGGTCTGCAAGCGCGACTACGACCTCAAGCCCGGCGTCGCCAATATGAGCGCGCTCGAGATCATGCGCAATTACGTCGAGGGGGCCGCTGCGACCGACTATGCGATCGTCAACACACATCGCAATCCCGACGACGAGATCGACGCCTCGATGACGAAGGATGGCAAGGTCTATTGGTTTCATATCTACGAAAGCAATGGCAATGGCCTGCACATCCGATCGCTGCAGGAGGCGCCGTTCCGCTCTTCCATCGCCGCGCTGACCGCCAAGGATTGTCCGCTGGCGCCGGCGCTCGAAAGCTTCCAGGCGAACGACCCGCCGCGCCTCAAGAAATTCGACGCGATGGATTTCCGGGTCGCGGAAGGCGACGGCGACAAGAACGTGACCAAGAAGGGCAAGATCTGCCAGCAGGATTACGCGCTCAAGCACGGAATCGCGGCGATGAGCGCGCTGGAGATCATGCAGAACTACGCCGAGGCGCTGCCCGCCGAAGGCCTGGCGATCACCAACACCCATCGCGGTCCCGACGACGATATTTTCGCGACCATGGCCAAGGACCGCGTCGAGTCCTGGCTGCACGTTTGGGAAAGCAATGGCGACGGACTTCACGTCGCATTGCTGCAGATCGAGCCGTTCCATTCGACAATGAAGGCGCCGCAACCGGGCGACGATGCGGCAGCGGCGGCGCCCGCTCCAGCGCCGGCGCCGGCGCCCAAAGCGGCGGTCGTCGATCTCACATTGCCGCCCCCCGCCGCCGCGCCAGAGACGGTCGATCCGGCGCGGGGCGATTTCCCCTATCTGCCTGCGCTGCGCGGCTCGCAGCTAACCGTCGGCAAGGCGCTTGTCGAACCTTTCTATGTCCAGCCGAGCGACGCCAAGCAACCCGAGCTCGTCGCCCAAGGCTCGGTCGTCAAACAATATCAATCTCCGGCGGGCCTGACTGCGATTCAGATTCTCGACGCCTATCGCGCGGCTTTGCTCAAGGCGCAATGGAGCCTCGTCGCCGAGCGCCGGGGCGCGGGCGCCGCGCTGACCGGCCATTATGGGTCGAACGGGCGAAACATCTGGGCGACGATCAATGTCGGCGACGCGTCCTACACGATCGCGGTGGCGGATGCGACGGTTGGCGAAGCGAAGCTGGAGGCGAACCTCGGTTCGCAATGCCACCTCGCCCTGACTGGCGTGCTGTTCGATTTCAACAAGTCGAAACTGAAGCCCGAATCTGACGCCGTGCTCGAACAGGTCGCCGCCGTGATGAAGAAGGCGCCAAACCTGAAGCTTGAAGTGCAGGGCCATACCGACGGCGTCGGCAGCGAAGCTTTCAACCTGCCGCTGTCCAAGGCGCGCGCGCATGCGGTGGCGGTCTGGCTGACCGATCGCGGCGTCGCGGCGGATCGGCTCGAAGCGCGTGGCTACGGCAAAACGCGGCCGATCGCCGACAACGACACCGACGAAGGCCGCGCGCAAAACCGGCGCGTCGAGATCGCCAATCGCGCCTGCAAGGCGGCGGACCCATAGGACGAAGTGCTGGGCTGGCGGCTGCCTCTATCGGCGTGGCAAAGCCGTCTCGCTTCGCTCGACCACCCCTCATCCGTCATGCTTCGCATGACACCTTCCCCCACAAGGGGGGAAGGAGAAGGCGCGCCTCGTCGGCGCTACGCCACGGTGAGCACCGTGCGATGCGCGCTGTCGTTCAGCGACCAGGCTTGCTCCACCTGCGTCAGCGGAACAGCCCTCGTCGCGATTTGGAAGCCCCCCGGGCCTGTCGCGTGATACAATTCGTCGATGGCGCGGACGAGGCGATCAGGGGCGACGCTGCCGATGCCGCTGCCCATCAATTCGATCGCCGAAGATCTGAGCACGGCGCTCGGCAAGGCGATGTCGGACCCGCTTACCGAGCCAATTTGAACGAAGCGGATCGGCGTCGCTTCCTTTCCCGCCTTGGCCGCGGCGGCCAGCAACATTTCGGCGCTGCGACCCCAGAGATAGTCGACGACGACATCGACGCCGGCGGCAAATTGCACCTTGAAGGCCTCTTCCAGTGCGGTCTCGTCGGCTTTGAGCGTGATCGTCACGTCGGCGCCGAGAGCGGTGAGCGATTGGAGCGCTTCGGAATTGCGCCCCGTCGCAATGATTTTTTTGGCGCCGAGATATCTGGCGATCTGGACGGCGAGGCGGCCGGAGGCGCCCGTTGCGCCATTGACCAGCACGGTTTCCCCGGCTTTGAGCTTGGCGCGCTCCTTATAGGCCGCCCAGGACGACATGCCGGGATTGGCGATGGCCGCGGCCGTCACGTCATCGAGTTCGTCGGGGAGCGTAAGACATTGCGCCGGCGGCACGACGACCCGCTCCGCCATCGCGCCGAACGGCGCTTTCGGCAGGACGAAATAGACGCGCCGGCCGTCATCGAGCCGCCCGACGCCGTCAACGCCGGCGACGAAGGGAAACTGGCCCGACGAACTATAATGCGTGCCCGCGGCGCGGCCCCTGACCAGTTGCGAAATGGCGGCCGCCGCGACCGAGACCACGCATTCACCCGCCGCAGCCGCCGGCTCGGCGAAATCGCCATAAACGGGCGTCTGACCGGCGCCCCGCACGATTGCCGCTTTCATCGCTCTCATCCTTTCAAAGCTGCCGAATATGTGTATAACGCACATATATGGAGCGTGTCGATGCCGTCAAGGAAAAATGTGCAAAATACACATATGAGTGATCAGCTCCGCGCGCTGCACGGCGCGGTGCTGGACATCGTCGCGGTGATGAACCGGCCACAGAACGATGAGGCGATGATCAAGGCGGCGGCGATTCCGCTCGACCGCGCGCTGTTCCCGCTGCTGGTCGGCATTGAGCGGTTCGGCCCGATCGGCGTGGTCGAACTCGCCGACCGCGTCGGGCGCGATTACACCACCGTCAGCCGCCAGGTCGCCAAGCTCGAAAGCCTCGGCCTCGCGCAGCGCCGCGCGGCCGCCGCCGATCGCCGGGTGCGCGAGGCGGTCGTCACCAGGAAAGGCAAAGCGATGACGGATGCCGTCGA
The DNA here is from genome assembly GCA_036513315.1 of Roseiarcus sp. Lineage (GTDB taxonomy): Bacteria > Pseudomonadota > Alphaproteobacteria > Rhizobiales > Beijerinckiaceae > Roseiarcus. Next base: position 72,365 of record DATBZF010000018.1, on the reverse strand, counting down.
CGCGGCGCGCGACAGGATGGGCCGCGCCATCTTTGAAAAGTGGGACGCGCGGGAGATGGACGAATTGGTGCGGCTGATGCGCAAATTCGCCGACGCCCTGCAGGAGAGGCCGTGGTAGGCGACGCGATCGGAAGCGTCTCAAATCGCCGGCAAGAGCCGGCCTACGCCGTTCGACAAGATTGAAAGGCAAGAAACGGGTATCGGGCGCCATCATCCGGGCGTCACCATGCCATTCCAGGAAAGACGGAGGAATGGGAATGGCGAAATCTTATTACAGCGTCGTGTTGGATCATTCGGCGAGGGACGTCTGGGCTTTGATCCGGCCCTTCGACCATTATGCCTGGGCGGGCGTCGAAGCCGAAACCATCATGGAAGGCGGCAAGGCCGGCGATCAGGTCTCCGCCGTCCGCCGCGTCACTGTGGGAGACAGGATCATTCGGCAGATTCTTCTCGCCCATTCCGATGTCGACAGATCGTATAGCTACGGCTTTTGTGGCGCGCCGCCTTTTCCAGTGCTCAACTATGCCGCGACGATCCGCGTGACGCCGGTCGTCGAGACGGACAGAGCGTTCGTTGAATGGTGGGCGACGTTCGACTGCGCCGTCGAGGAATGCGAACGTTGGACAAACTATTTCGAGAAAGAAGGTTTCGCGCGATGGCTGGCGGGCCTGAGCAAGGCCATGGACGCTGACATGCGTGTGGCCTGAGCCAGTTTAGGGCGACAATTCAGTCAGCCCTGCAAGCTCCTTCTTCCGACCGCGGCTCGCCGGGACAGCGGCGGCGTGTTATGAGATGAAAGTTCGTCGCCAAAGGAGACGCGTTGAAACCGGCGTGGGTCGCGTCCCGTAACAGGAAGTGCCATTCGGGCCGCCTGAACCCCGTATGGCGCGGGCCGCCCGGCGAGACTCCATGCTCCCGGCGGCCCGAACTATTAGCGCGATCGCGCGCCGACGCTACCCAAGGACGAAGGCAAAGTCAGAGGCGTCAATCTAATTATGCAGCGTATAAATGTATTCTATTCCCATGACTGTCGCCTGACCCGAATACCCGAAGTGCGACAATTCTGCATAGCAACGCCTTGATATTACTTCGACCGCGACTATTTCGCGCGTCTGGGGCGTCGCGGCGGCCAGCCGAGAACAAGAGGCGCGACGGCTCTTTTGTTGGCGTCCGTGCGAGCGGTTTTTGAGACCCGATTTGTCCCGGCTTTGCTATAAGCCGGTTCATCCGCCCTCCCCGAGTCGCCCTCCCCGATGCCCAAAGCCTCCCTGTTCCAGCCGGTCAGCGCTGGCCTCGTCGCCTCTTTTGTCGGCTTCGCCAGTTCTTTCGCGGTCATCCTCAAAGGCCTCACGGCGGTGGGCGCGAGCGATGCGCAGGCGGCTTCCGGTCTGATGGCGCTGTCGATTGCGATGGGGCTCGCCGGCATCGCGCTCAGTTTCTGGTCGCGCATGCCGATCTCCGCCGCCTGGTCGACGCCCGGCGCGGCGCTGCTCGCCTCGACCGGCGCGGTGGCGGGCGGTTTTCCCGCCGCCATCGGCGCCTTTGTCGTGGTCGCCGCGCTGCTCGTCGCGGCGGGATTGATCCGTCCGTTCGGGCGCGCGGTCGCCGCCATTCCGCCGGCGCTCGCCAATGCGATGCTGGCGGGCGTGTTGTTTTCGCTGTGCCTCGCCCCCGTCAAGGCGATGGCCGAGGCGCCGCGCCTCGCCGCGCCGATCATTCTCGTCTGGCTGTTGATGGCGCGCTGGCGGCGGCTCTTTGCGACGCCGGCGGCGGCGATCGTCGCCGGCGTCCTTATCTTCGCGACGAGCCATGGCTCGCCGATCGCCTGGAGCGATTTCACGCCGCGGCCGATTTTCGTCAGCCCGAGCTTTTCGCTCGAGGCTGTAATCAGCCTGGCGCTACCCCTGTTCATCGTGACGATGGCGAGCCAGAACCTGCCGGGCCTCGCCGTGTTGTCGGCCTATCATTATCGCCCTTCGCCGGGGCCGCTGATTGCGACGACAGGATTGTTCACTCTCCTCGCCGCGCCGTTCGGTGGCCATGCCGTCAATCTCAGCGCCATCACCGCCGCGCTATGCGCCGCGCCCGACGCCCATCCCGATCCGGCCAAGCGCTGGATCGCCGCTGCCGCCGGCGGCTTCGGCTATATCCTGCTGGGCCTGCTGGCGGGCGCGATGACCGCGTTCGTCGCCGGCTCGCCGATCCTGATCGAAGCGGTCGCCGGTCTCGCGCTGCTCGGCGCTTTCGGCTCCTCGCTCGCCAACGCCTTGGCCAATGCGGACGAGCGCGAGGCGGCGCTTGTGACCTTCCTGACCGCCGCCTCCGGCCTGTCTTTCTTCGGCATTGGCGGCGCCTTCTGGGGACTGATCGCCGGCGGCGCGATCCTCGCCCTCACCCGCGCCGGCGCCCCAAAGCTGCCGCCCTCGACGTGACGCCGAAGGCAGCCGGCCGCCGCCTCAATCCATCACCGCGGCATGTTCGTCTTTCCGGGGCGCCGGGACGCCGGCCGGCGGCCGCGCGCCGCGGATCAGGAACAGCAGCGGAAAAGCGCAAAGGCTGATGAAGGTCATGATCAGAAAATCGTTGGAATAGGCCATCACCGCCGCCTGCTGCGTGACGATCGCATCGAGCGTCGCGCGTCCCGCCTCGGTCGCCGTGGATAATATCCCGGCCGCGTTCGGCATGCGCAAAGCGTCGTTGAAGGGAGAGATCTTTTCGGCAAGCTGGCTATGAAAAACGCTGATCAGACTGGTGAGTTCGGCGATGATCAGCGATATGCCGATCGACGAGCCAAGATTGCGGATCAAGGTCCAGATCGCGGTGCCGTCGGTGCGGAACTCGCCTGGCAATGTCGCAAAGGCGATGGTGTTCAGCGGCACGAAGACGAAGCCGAGGCCGAGGCCCTGCACGACGCTGTCGATAGCGATGGCGCGCGACGAAGTCTCGGGCGACCAATAGACCATCACCCAAAGCGAACCGGTCGCCAAAGTGAGCCCGACGAAGATCAGCTTGCGGGCATCGATCCGCCCGAGCAGGCGGCCGACGATCATCATGGCGACGAACGTGCCGATGCCGCGCGTGCCGAGGAGATAGCCGCTCGCCAGCACAGGATAGCCCATCAGGTTCTGCAGATAGGGCGTCACCAGCGCCATCGTCGCGAGCAGGATGATGCCGATGATGAACATGAAAATCACCGCGATCGAAAAGTTCCAGTCGCGGAAAATCCGTAACGGGATGAATGGCCGCTGCGAGGTGAAGGAATCGGCGAGGAAGAAATAGAAGCCGACGATGGAGAGGATCGCCTCGACGACGATCTCGGTCGAACCGAACCAGCCCTGGTCCTCGCCGCGATCGAGCATCATCTGCAAGGCGCCGATGCCGAGGGATAGTGAGAGAAAGCCGAACCAGGCGAAGGGGATGTCGCGTCGCAGCACGCTCTCCCGCATGAACGCCGACAGGCCGAGAACCGTCAGGATGCCGAACGGCAGGTTGACGAAGAACACCCAGCGCCAGGAATATTGATCGGTCAGCCATCCCCCGAGGGTGGGGCCCATGATCGGCCCGAGCATCACCCCCATGCCCCAGATTGCCATCGCCGAGCCGCGCTGGGCGGGCGGATAGATGTCGAGCATCACGGTCTGCGACAACGGCACCAGGGCCGCGCCGAACACGCCCTGGAGCAGCCGGAACGCCACCATCTGCTCGATGCTCAGCGCCGCCCCGCACAGCATCGAGGCGATTGTGAAGCCCGCCGCACATACGATGAACAATTTCTTGCGGCCAAGCCGCGTCGCCATCCAGCCGAGCGGCGAGGTCATGATCGCCGCCGCGACGATATAGGAGGTCAGCACCCAATTGACCTGGTCCTGCGTGGTCGACAGCGAACCTTGCATATAGGGCAGTGCGACATTGGCGATCGTCGTGTCGAGCGCCTGCATGACGGTGGCCATCATCACACAGACCGTCAGCATGATCCGCACGAACGGCGCCATCTCCTCAGCAGCGCCGGCGCCGCTCATTTTTGGGCGTCTCCGCTCGCCGGCGCCGGCGCGCCGATGGCGGCGTTCTTGAGGCCTTCAAGATCGGCCAGCACGCTTTTCAGCGTGCGCACCCGGCCGGTGTCGATCGATATATAGGCGCTCATGCCGGCGCGCAGTTCGCGAATGTCCTGATCGGCTTCGAACTCAACGCGCAGCGGCACGCGCTGCACGACCTTGACCCAATTGCCGCTGGCGTTTTGCGGCGGCAGGATCGCAAATTGCGCGCCCGTGCCCGGCGCAATCGCGCCGACTTTGCCGCGCCAGCTTCGATCCGGGAACGTATCGACCGTGATCGTCGCGGGCAGGCCGGTATGGACGTACGTCAGATCGGATTCTTTCGGATTGGCGTCGACCCAAAGGCCGCGATCGGCGATGATGGCGAAGATCGGCGTCCCCATCATCGCGACGCGTCCGAGCTGGATCTGCGTCACCTGCGTCGCGACGCCGGCGATCGGCGCGACAATGCTGGCGTTGCTCAAATTTCGCTCGGCGTCCTCGACCTGCGCTTTGGCCTGCATGTAATCGGGAAAATTCTCCAGCGGCGCATCGAACGCGCCGCCGAGCTTGACCAGCGCCGAACTCTGTTGCTGCTCGACGAAAGCGAGGATTTGCTTGGCCTGAATCAGCGCGGCGGCCGCTGTGTCGGCGTCAACCGCCGTGCCGGCGCGCTGTGTGAGCAGAGCCGATTTGCGATCATAATCGGACTGGCGGACCTTGACCGCGTCGGCCCCCATCTTGATCTGATCTTCGTTGCTTTGGTACGATATGCGAAGGTTCTGATAGGCGACCTTCGCCGCTTCGAGCCGGCCCTTGGCGAGCGCCAGAGCGATGCGGTAAGGGGCCGGATCGATTTCGAACAATTTGTCGCCGACCTCGACATGCTGTCCCTCGACGACATCGATGTGTAAAATCGCGCCCGACACCTGCGGCGTGATCAGGACTTTGTCGGCGCCGACATAGGCGTTGTCGGTGGTGACATAGCGCCCGCTTCCCAACCACCAATAGAAGCCGCCGGCGACGACCACCGCCGGCAACAGGACCAGCAACACGAAGCGTCGTCCGCCGCGCCGTCGCGGCTTGACGATGGGCGCGGGCGCAGCGGCGGGCTGGGACGGCGCCGGAGGCGGCGCGACGACGGGCGCAGGCGGCGTCGCCGGCGCGCTCTCGCCGGTTCGCTCGCGGGGGTTGAGGGGCGTCACTTGCCGCAAATGTTCAGCCTTTACAGTTCAATTCGCGCTTAAGATTGCTTTTGATCCAATTCATTCGTTCGGTCATTTCGGCGATGGCGGCGGCGTCGAGACCCGCCAGCGCCTGACCCATTAATTCCTCGCCGAGCGCGCCGAGCCGCTCGAGGGTCGGCGCCGCCTTATGCGTGAGGAAAAGCCGGTTGGCGCGGCGGTCCTTGGCGTCGTCGCGCCGCTCGACCAGGCCGAGGCCGCATAGCTTGTCGATCAGCCGCGCCAGGGTGATCGGCTGGAGGTCGAGCATTTCAGCCAGCTCGCTCTGATTGACGCCCTCAAAGCGCTGCAGGCGCACCAGCACCGCCCATTGCGCGCGCGTCATGTTCACCTCCCGGGCGCGCTGGTCCGAATAGGTGCGCAGCAACCGCGCCACATCATGCAGGGCGAAGCCAAATTCGCGCGCGGGGCTCAAAGGCATGGGATGCGACGACAGCCTGGGTGAAAGGAACGTGCGAGGCGACAGCCTTATAATAAGCCAGCCCATTATAAGGATAAATTAATCTGGCGATAAGTGCGATTCTTCCCCGCCAGTTCGGGGCCTCAGGTCTGACCGCGCCTAGCTGCCCCGATAAGTCGAATAGCTCCAGGGGCTCGCCAGCAGCGGCACGTGATAATGCGCCTTGGGATCGGCGACCGAGAATCGGATCGGGATCGCATCGAGAAAGGGCGGCTCGGCGGCGCGCGCCCCCGAGCGCCGGAAATAATCGCCGATGTGAAAGATGAGTTCGAAGGTTCCGACCCGCGCCGCCGCCGCGCTGATCAGCGGCGCGTCGGTGCGCCCGTCGGAATTGGTGCGCACGCGCGCCAGCGAAAGGCGCGAACCGTCCGGGCCGATGCTGAAAAGTTCGATCTCGACCCCCTCGGCGGGGCCGCCGCGCACAGTGTCGAGAACATGGGTGGAAAGCCCGGCCATCTTTGTCTCCGATAAACGAGCGCCGACCTTAAGGGGCGGCGGCGGGCAAGGGAAGAAGCGATCATTGCGCCGCAGGCATGGCTGGACCGCCATCGGCCGGATTGCCATCTTGAGCGCCTCGTGAGAAGAGGACGACCAGGAAAATTCCACCCCGGTTCCGGGCAATTTGTGGCGCGCGATCGCTTGAGGGAGACGCTATGACCGAGGCAGAAAAGGGCGAAAGCGCCGAAATGCGCGAATGGCTCGACGCGCTCGATTCCGTCGAGGCGTTCGAGGGCATGGACCGCGCCGACGCGCTGCTTGAAGCCGTCGTCACTTCGGCGCGCCGCAAGGGCGCGCGGCTGCCGTTCGCCGCCAATACGGCCTATGTCAACACGATCCACCCTCAGGATCAGCCGGACTATCCCGGCGACCGCAAGATGGAATCGGCGATCCGGCACGCCATCCGCTGGAACGCCGTCGCCATCGTCATCAAAGCCAACAAGGAATCGTCCGAACTCGGCGGCCATATCGCGAGCTATCAATCGGCGGCGACGCTCTATGACACCGGCTTCATGCACTTCTGGCGGGCGCCGGAGAACAACCAGGGCGGCGATCTGATTTATTTCCAGGGCCATATCTCGCCGGGCATTTACGCCCGAGCCTTTCTCGAGGGCCGGCTCAGCGAGGAGCAATTGCTGAACTTCCGCCAGGAGGTGGAGGGCAAGGGGCTTTCGTCCTATCCCCATCCTTGGCTGATGCCCGACTTCTGGCAATTCCCGACCGTATCTATGGGCCTTGGGCCGCTGATGGCGATCTATCAGGCCCGTTTCCTGCGTTATCTGCAGGGTCGCGGCATCGCCGACACTTCGCAGCGCAAGGTCTGGGCCTTTTGCGGCGACGGCGAAATGGACGAACCGGAATCGCTCGGCGCGATCTCGCTGGCCGGTCGCGAAAAGCTCGATAATCTGATCTTCGTCATCAATTGCAATTTGCAGCGGCTCGACGGGCCGGTACGCGGCAATGGCAAAATCGTCCAGGAGCTTGAGGCCGATTTTCGCGGCGCCGGCTGGAACGTCATCAAATGCCTGTGGGGCTCAGGCTGGGATCAACTGCTGGCGCAGGATCATTCCGGCAAATTGCGCCAGTTGATGGAAGAATGCGTCGACGGCGAATACCAGGATTTCAAATCGAAGAACGGCGCCTATATCCGCGAGAAATTCTTCGGCCGCTATCCCGAAACCGCCGCCATGGTCGCCGACTGGAGCGACGACCAGATCTGGGGGCTGACCCGCGGCGGCCATGATCCGCTGAAAGTCTACGCCGCCTATAAGGCGGCGGTCGAGCATAAGGGCCAGCCGACCGTCATTCTCGCCAAGACCGTCAAGGGCTACGGCATGGGCGAGGCCGGCGAAGGCCAGATGATCGCCCATCAGCAAAAGAAGATCGGCGATCATGCGCTACGTGCATTCCGCGACCGCTTCCATGTGCCGGTCTCGGACGACGACATAAACAAAGTGCCGTTCCTGCGCTTTGCAGAAGACAGTCCGGAAATGAAATATATGCGCGGGCGCCGGGAAGCTTTGGGCGGCTACCTGCCGGCGCGCCGGCGCACCAGCGACGCCTTGAAGATTCCAGAGCTTTCCGCCTTCGACGCGTTGCTCAAGGCGACCGCGGAGGGACGCGAAATCTCGACGACCATGGCGTTCGTGCGCATCCTGACGACGCTGTTGCGCGACAAGGAGATCGGTCAGCGCATCGTACCGATCGTGCCGGATGAAAGCCGCACTTTCGGCATGGAAGGTTTGTTTCGCCAGATCGGCATTTTCAGCCAGGTCGGACAGCTCTATCGGCCGCAGGACGCCGATCAACTGATGTATTATCGCGAGGACCCCAAGGGGCAGATTCTCCAGGAAGGCATCAACGAGCCCGGCGCCATGGCTTCGTTCATCGCCGCCGGCACGTCCTATTCCACATCGAACGTGCCGATGATTCCATTCTATATCTACTATTCGATGTTCGGCTTCCAGCGCGTCGGCGATCTCTGTTGGGCGGCGGGCGACATGCGCGCGCGCGGCTTCCTCGTCGGCGGCACGTCGGGCCGCACCACGCTGAATGGCGAAGGCTTGCAGCACGAAGACGGCCACAGCCACGTGCTGGCGTCGACCATCCCCAATTGCATCAGCTATGACCCGACCTACGCCTATGAGCTGGCGGTGATCATCCAGGCTGGCCTCAAGCGCATGTATGGCGACAACGAGGACGTCTATTATTACATCACCACGCTGAACGAGAATTATCCCCATCCCGCCATGCCGGAAGGCGCGGAAGCCGGCATTCTGGCGGGCATGTATCTCCTGCGCAAAGTCGAGGCTGACAAGAAAGGGCCCCGCCTGCGTCTGCTCGGCTCGGGCTCGATCCTGCGCGAAGTTGAGGAGGCCGCGGCTTTGCTCGCCAAGGATTTCGGCGTCTCCAGCGATATCTGGAGCGTGACGAGCTTCAACGAGCTGCGTCGCGACGGGCTTGAGGTCGATCGCTGGAATATGCTGCACCCCGAGGCCGAGCCGCGCGTCTCCTATGTCGAAAAATGCCTCGGCAAGGGCGTCGGGCCGGTGGTGGCGGCGACCGACTATATGAAGGTCATTCCCGACGGCATCCGGCCTTTCGTTCCCGCGCGATTCAAGGCCCTTGGCACCGACGGCTTTGGCCGCTCGGACTACCGGCGTCGCTTGCGCTCGTTTTTCGAGGTCGATCGCTATCATGTCGCGGTCGCGGCGCTGAAATCGCTTGCCGATGACCAGCTTCTGCCCTCCAAGACGGTGGCGGACGCGATCAAGCTTTATAAGATCGACACAGAGCGGGCGAGCCCGGCGTTGAGCTGACGGTAGCCGATTGATGAGAGATGGTCGCGCAGGGAGAAGCGCTCGTGGCTAATATTGTGGATGTGAAAGTTCCCGACATCGGCGACTACAAGGACGTGCCGATCATTGAGATCCTGGTGAAGCCGGGCGACGTCGTCAAAGCCGACGCCTCGCTGGTGACGCTTGAATCCGACAAGGCGACAATGGACGTGCCGGCGCCGAAGGCCGGGACGGTGCGCGAGATTATCGCCAAGATCGGCGACAAGGTCGCGATGGGTTCGCTGATCCTGCGCCTGGAAGAGGCGGCCGGCGACGCGGCGCCGGCCGCGGCGCCCGCACCGGCTGCCTCGACGCCAGCGGCCGCCCCCGCGGCGCCCGCGCCCGTCGCCGCTCCCCCGGATCAGGCCAAGCCGGAGAAAACCGGCGGCCCGGCCCTCGCTGATTTTTCGGGCGTCAATGCCGGACCGGCGGTACGCCGTCTGGCGCGCGAACTCGATCTCGACCTGAACGCCATGCGCGGCACTGGCGAGAAGGGCCGCATCACCCGCGAGGACGTCAAGGCGGCGCTCGCAGGCGGTTCGACGTCGTCGGGCGGCGGCGCAGGACTGCCGGAAGTTCCGCTCGTCGATTTCGCCAAATTCGGTCCGATCGAGACGAAGCCGCTGTCGCGCATCAAGCGCATTTCGGGGCCGCGCCTGCATGCGTCCTGGGTGAACATTCCCCATGTCACCCATTGCGACGACGCCGACATCACCGAACTCGACGCTTTCCGCAAGAGCCTTGACGATGAGGCCAAGGCGGACAAGAAAGCGCCCTACCGCATCTCTCTGTTGCCGCTGTTGATGAAAGCCGCGGTCAGCGCGCTGAAGACTTTCCCGATCTTCAATGCGTCGCTGACGCCAGCCAAGGACGCGCTGGTTCTCAAAAATTACTGGCACATGGGCGTCGCCGTCGACACGCCCGACGGGCTCGTCGTCGCGGTGTTGCGCGACGTCGACAAGAAGGGCGTCGTCGAGCTGGCGCGCGAACTTGGCGCGCTCTCGGCCAAGGCGCGCGAGGGCAAGCTTTCGCCCGCCGAAATGCAGGGCGCGAGCTTCACCATCTCCTCGCTCGGCGGCATTGGCGGCACGGCGTTCACGCCGATCGTCAACGCGCCCGAAGTCGCCATCCTTGGCGTCGTGCGCTCGAAAATGGCGCCGGTCTGGGACGGCAAGGCTTTCATGCCGCGCCTGATGCTGCCGCTCTGCCTCTCCTACGATCACCGTGTGATCGACGGCGCGGCGGCGGCGCGCTTCACGCGCCATCTCATCACGATCATCGAGGACATGCGCCGCGTCCTCCTGTGAGACGAACCGGCCGGACGAATTGGAGACGGGTCAATGGCGCGCGACATCAAGCTTCCCGACATCGGCGATTTCAAGGACGTGCCGATCATCGAAATTCATATCAAGCCGGGCCAGACCGTCGCCAAGGAAGATGTGATTTTCACGCTCGAAAGCGACAAGGCGACGCTCGACGTTCCTTCGCCTGAAGCAGGCGTGATCGGCGAGATCAAGGTCAAGGTCGGCGACAAGGTGAGCCAGGGCGCACTGCTGGCGACGATCGAAGGTTCGGCGCCGGCGGCGGCCACGGCCGAGGCGAAGCCTGCTCCAACCGCCGCGGCGGCTCCCGCGCCGGCTCCCGCGCCCGCCCCTGCTCCGGCTGCCCAGGCGGCGAAGGGCGATTTCGAATGCGACATTGTCGTGCTTGGCGCTGGGCCCGGCGGCTATACCGCCGCCTTTCGGGCCGCCGATCTTGGTCAGAGAGTCGTTCTCGTCGACCGGGGTCCAACGCTCGGCGGCGTCTGCCTGAATGTCGGATGCATTCCGTCCAAGGCCCTGCTTCACGCCGCCAAGGTGATTGACGAAGCGGCCTCGTTTGGCGCCCATGGTCTTGCCTTCAGCCCGCCGACGATCGACCTCAACGCTTTGCGCGGCTGGAAGGAAGGCGTTGTCAAGCGCCTGACCGGCGGCCTGACGGTTCTGGCCCGTCAGCGCAAGGTCACTGTGGTGACCGGCGAAGGCAAGTTCGCCTCCGCCAATACGATCGCGGTTACGACCGCGGAGGGGGCAAAGACCGTCGCGTTCAAACAGGCGATCATCGCCGCCGGCTCCGAGCCTATCGCACCCGGATTCATCCCGAAGGACCCGCGCATCTGGGATTCGACGGGGGCGCTCGAGATCGCCAATATTCCCAAACGAATGTTGGTTCTGGGCGGCGGCATCATCGGGCTTGAGATGGCCACCGTCTACCATTCGCTGGGTTCGAAGGTCACCGTCGTCGAACTGATGGATCAGTTGATCCCCGGCGCCGACCGCGACATCGTCGCTCCGCTCGCCAAGCGGATCGGCAAGCTTTACGAGAAAATCCTGCTCAAGACCAAAGTGACGGCGGTTGAGGCCAAGCCTGACGGGCTGCATGTGGTTTTCGAGGGCGAGGGCGGCCAAGCGCAAGACGTCTTCGACGCGATGCTGGTTTCGGTCGGCCGCCGCCCCAACGGCGCGGCGATCGCCGCGGAAGCGGCCGGGGTGAAGGTCGACGAACGCGGCTTCATCCATGTCGACAAGCAGATGCGCACCAATGTCGCCCATATCTTTGCGATCGGCGATGTCGTCGGCCAACCGATGCTCGCGCATAAGGCGACGCACGAAGGCAAGGTCGCCGCGGAAGTCGCCAGCGGCCACAAATCCTCGTTCGACGCCAAGGCGATCCCCTCCGTCGCCTATACCGATCCGGAGATCGCCTGGACCGGCGTGACGGAGACGGAGGCAAAAGCGAAAGGCCTTAAATTTGGCAAGGCGGTCTTTCCCTGGGCGGCGAGCGGGCGTTCGTTGTCGCTTGGGCGCGACGAAGGGCAGACCAAGACGCTATGGGATGAAGAAAGCGGCCGTCTGATCGGCTGCGGAATTGTCGGCCCAAACGCCGGCGATCTCATCGCGGAGGCGACGCTGGCGATCGAAATGGGGGCGGACGCCGAAGACATCGGCCTGACCATCCATCCGCATCCAACCCTGTCGGAGACCTTCGCGATGTCCGCGGAGGCCTTCGCGGGAACGCTGACCGACCTTTACATGCCAAAGAAGAAATAGCGGAGTCTCGGCCAACAACCAGAAGCGCTGCCTATGGCTTCGGGGCAGCGGCGTTAGGCGCCGCCGGCGAGGGGGGCGCGACGTCCGGCGAGGGCGGTTTGCCGATCGCAAAATCGCTCCCGCTCTGCATTTCCAGGCAGGTCAGCATTTCTACATAGCTGGTCATGTTCGCTTCCGGCTCCGCGCAAGTCGCGCGCGCGTTCGCCGAAAACTTCGACCATTTTTGCTTCAATTGTTCGCGCGCCCCTTGTTCATCGTGCACGCAACTGTCAAACGCGCTCGCTTTGTCTTCCGGCAAGGCGGCCGTGCGGGCGTTTTGACAAATCTTTTGCGGGTCCACATTCGGCAAGGACGCGGCCAACACCATCACCATGAGCACAGGCGTCATCGCCAAGCCTCCATCACCTCACTGCCGCTCATAATATCACTAAAACGCGATCGAGGCGCAATCATTCGACGACGAACGGCCAATTTGTTCACGCCAACGTGAGCCGGCTGTCGTCCTTCCCGGCGCGATTCACGCGCTGGCGAGCATCGTGGATCCCGCGGCCGGGCTCCTCTGCGCACCCGGCGCCAGACTCGGCGCCCCCCACATCGGGCGAGCGACATCGACGCGCATGCAACGCCCCATTTGAGCGATCGCGATCTTTCCTGCATCGTCCTCATTGTCCGCTTCGATGATCGCCGTCCGCGCGACCGGCGATGTCCTGTCGAGGCTGTCAAAATAATAGGCGTGCCACGTCGAGCGAGCCATCTTGGATCCCTTCCCGATAGAATTGCCCGCAACGCCGCGGCATAGACGATAGTTCCATCCGAAGCGGTCGATTTAATTTTCGCCGCGGGCAGAATTTTGCAGCGCCAAAAATGAAGACGCGGGGCCGCGCCCGCGGTTGCAGGGCCGCGAGGCTCCTATGCGGCGCTCGGCCGTCCTTCGGCGGGCGGCTGGCCAAGCCCTGCTGCGCAGACGACTACGTTGCGACCACTGTTTTTCGCGCGGTACAGCGCCTGATCCGCATCCCGCATCAACGCCTCCAGCCCCGCATCAAAGGCGCTCGGCGCGCATGAGGCGACGCCAGCGCTGATCGTCGCCACTTTGGCCGGGCTCGCATCATGCTCGATCGCCAGCGCGAGAACCGCGCGGCGTATGCGTTCGGCGATAGTCGCAGCGCCGTTCTCGTCGGTGTTGGGCAGCAGAACCGCGAATTCTTCGCCGCCATAGCGGGCGACAATATCGCCTGGCCGGTGCAAGGTGTTTTCGATCGCCCGGCTGACCTGTTTCAGGCATTCGTCGCCGGCGGGATGGCCATAGCGATCATTGAAAGGCTTGAACCAGTCGACGTCAATCATGATCATCGCCAGGCGCGTCCTGTCGCGCACGGCGCGCCGATGCTCTCGCGCCAGGGCGTTGTCGAACGTCCGGCGGTTAGCCAGGCCCGTCAGTCCGTCCTGCCCCGCCAGCGCTTCGAGACGGCGATTGGCCTCTTCGAGTTGATCCTCCGCCAACTTGCGAATCGAAATATCCCGCAACGATCCAATGATCCCCGACGGCGCCCCAGTCTCCAGATTCCTCAACGTTCTCAACTGCGCTTCCACCCAAATCCAGCTTCCATTGCGGTGGCGCATACGATTGACGACGACCGCGCGTTCTGACCGGCCGCAAAGCACGGATTGGAAGACTCGTGCGACATAGTCCGCGTCATCGGGGTGAACCGTGCCAAACGCCTTTTTCCCGATCAGCTCTTCTGGCGCGCAGCCGAGAATTTCCCGGCACGCCGGCGAGACGTATTGGCGCACGAGCTCCAGGTCCATTTGGAACACCATGTCGGCGCTGTTCTCCGCCAGCAGGCGATGGCGCATCTCGCTCTCTTTCAGGCGTCCCTCGGCGGCGACGCGTTCATCGATATCGCGAACGATGACGAGCCGTTCGGGCGGCTGCCCCGGCTCCTGGGGGAGAGAGCGTGAAACGCTTTCGACCCAAACGTAACGGCCATCCTTGCGCAACATGCGATAGGTGAAGGTCGATGGCTGATCGTCGCCATAGGCGCGGCGATCCTGCAGGAAGCCGACATCATCGGGATGGATGGCCTTGCCGGTGGATATCTTCAGCATTTCCTCTGGTTCCCAGCCGAGCAGCGTGCGGCACGCCGGCGAAGCGTAAACACGCTGTCCATCGGCCCGGACGACGAGAATCATATCGGTCGAATTTTCGGCCAGCAGGCGGAGCTGGCGCTCGCTCGCGCTAAGATTTGCCTGAGCAAGCGCAATGCGTTCGGCCATATCGCCGAGCGTCTTGCTCAAAGCGCGAAATTCGGGGGCCTGCCACGCCGACATAGTTGCGCGCGCGGCGAGGTCCCCGGCGCCAAGCTTTGTCGCCGTATCCACCAAAGACCGGATCGCGCGAAGCTGCGTGCGGTCCGCAAAAAGCCACGCCGCCACGGCCGCGACGAGCGCAGTGGCCAAGGCGACCATAATTCCGACTACGAGGCGCCAATCGGCATCGGCCAGAACCGCCGCGCGCGACAGGCCGACCGCAACCGTGAGCCCGGCCTCGCCTCCTGTGGGCAGCGGCGCGAACCCGAAAATTCTCTGCGCCCCGTCGATATCCACGGCTTCGACGAAACCTCCGGTCGGATGGGCCAGCATCGCCGCCGCCAGTGGAGAACCGTAGAGCGACTTTCCCTCCTGACGTTGCTGGTCGGGAGAACGAACGAGGATTGTCGCTGAGCGCGTATCGATCAGGGCCAGTGTTGCAACATTCGATCCTGCGAAATCCCCCATGTGCAATGCCGCGCGGTCCAGATCCACGGTGACGAACACAATGCCCGGCGGAGATTCGTTCGCGGTTGGGGAGGCCAGCGGCGCCGCCGCCACGACGATCGGCTTGCCCGAAACCGGCCCGATCTCATAATTGCCGACGACGAACGCATGCGGGTCGGCCGCCATCGCAGCCAGGAACACATTGCGATTGCGGAATGGCAGGGGAGCTCCTGGACCGCTGATGCAAGTGATCACTCCCTTCGAATCGGCGGTTCCAATCGCGGTGAACTCCGGATGGTCGGCGCTCATCGCGTGAAGCGCAGCATGACAATCGTCCGGCGCAGACGCCGTGATTTGCGGCAGACGCCGAAGCATCGACAGCACGGTTCTGGCGTCCTGGAAGCTGTCGTCCTGTCGTTCGGCGCCAAGCTTGGCCATATCCTGCGCGCGGGTCGCAGCCGCCTGCAGAATGAGTTCGCGATTCTTGATGACGCCTACGAGCAGCACAGCCAAAAGCGGCAGGATCGCGATAATAGCGACAAGCGAGAGCTGCGGCCGGACGCCGATCCTGGCGACCAAGGGTAAGATCCGCCAACCCAGCACCGGGCTATCCCTTGTTTGCGACCTTGAAGAAGCTCCGCAGGAAATTCAACATGAAACATCCAAGAGAAAGTTAAACAGCTTCAGACGTTTGCGGTCGATTATGCGCTGGCGTCGCGCGCCGACCCGGTTTTCGCTCAAGCGGCCGCGTAAAATATTGAAATCACTTAGATAACAAGAAAACCAAATTGAGCGGGGTCTCTTAAAGATCGCGAAACCATCGGAAAGATTTCCGGCCGACGGGGCAATGGGGAGGATATCTCACGGCGGCAAAGCCAAGCGCGCGCGATCGGCTGAACCTCGACCGTCGCTAAACGATGCGATCCGGCTCCAGGGCGCAGAGCACGCGCTCATCCACTTCGACTTGAATCGTGGCGTGGCCGATACCGTAGCGCGCCTGCAGTTCGCTGGCGAGGCGCACCAGAAATTCATCGCCGGGATGACCGCCCGGCAGAAGGCAATGACAGGTGAGAGCCGTTTCAGTGGTGCTCATTGGCCAGACGTGCAGATCGTGAATCGCGGAGACGCCGGGCTGTCGCTCAAGAAAGGCGCGCACTTCGTCGAGCTTGATGCCGCTGGGCACCGCGTCGAGCGCCATGGCGAGCGAATCGCGCAAGAGGCCCCAGGTTCCCCAGAGGATAATGATGGCGATGACGACGCTGACGAGCGGGTCCAGCCATGTCCAGCCCGTCCACAGTATCAACCCGCCAGCGATCACAACGCCAAGCGACACGAACGCATCGGACGCCATGTGCAAAAATGCCCCACGCAGGTTGATATCGCCTTTGCGACCGGAGGCGAACAACCCGGCGGTGACGCCGTTGACGACGATGCCGGCGGCGGCAACGACCATGATCGTGACGCCAGCGACCGCGCCCGGTTCTAACAGGCGCCGCACGCCTTCGACTGCGATCGCGCCGACCGTTAGCAGCAGCAGCACTGCGTTCACCAGCGCGGCGAGAATCGTGCCGCGCCGCAACCCATAGGTCAAGGTCCGCGAGGGCGCCCGTCGGGCGAGGATCATCGCGGTCCAGGCCATCGCCAGCCCGAGCACATCGCCCAGATTGTGGCCTGCGTCAGCGACAAGCGCGATGGAATTGGCCAGCAGGCCATAGACAAACTCAACGACGACAAAGCCGAGGTTGAGAGCCACGCCGATGGCGAACGCGAAGCCAAAGTCCTTGGGCGCATGGGCATGTGCATGCCCATGGGTCCCATGCGCGTCGGCGTGGCTGTGATCGTGGTTGTGGTGATCGTGGGTCACGCGCCGTCCCCGAACAGGCTGGGGTCTCCTTACGCTCAAAGCGTCGCGCTTTCCAGACCCCCAGGTCGGTCAGGAACGCAGGATCGCCCCGGCGATTTGCCGTTCATGCGGCTCTGCCCGATCGACGCCGTCAATGACAAAATCGCTGTCGAATGTCGGGCGATGGCCGCCAAAATCCCGGAAGGTTGACGCCATCCTCGCTGCGATCGCAACGCTCGTCGTTCGCGCGCGGCGCTAGTTTAGAGAATGGTTCAGAGCCCGCGGTTGTCGTTTCGAACTGCCGCTCTTTGCCGAAAGGTCCGGCTTGCGACGGCTTCCCGAGCGCTTGAAGCTTGGCGAAATGATGGGAACGGATGCTTGACGAGCGGGATTTCGTCAAACGACATCGGCATGGCGAAATAATAGCCCTGCGCCAGGCGGATGCGGGTCGCCGCCTCAAGATAGATCAGTTCTTCGCTCGTCTCGACGCCCTCGACGATGACGCTCATTCCGAGCGCCGTTCCCAGCGACTCGATAGCCGTGAGGACGCTCTGGCTTCTGGGACGCCGATGGATTTGCGTGATGAACGATCGGTCGACCTTGATTTCATCTGCGGTAATATCGGCCAGCGTGGAAAGTGAGGAATAGCCGACGCCGAAATCATCGATCGAGATTTTGGCCCCGATCTCGCGCAGCATCGGAAGGATGCGCGTCTGAAACTGGTTTTTGTGAAGAAAGGCTTCCTCCGTCAGCTCCACCATGAAGCGCTGGGGATAACCGGTGGCCGCAAGCGCATCGACGAATGAACGCATGAATCGAAAGTCGCCCGCCTGTTTGGCGGCAAGATTAACGCTGATCGTCGCTTGCGGTCCAAACGCCTCGTCGATCGTTTCGATCGCCGCGGCGGTTTGAGCAAGGACCAATCGCGTGATGTCATCCATCAACCCAAGTTCGACGGCGAGATTGACGAAATCTCCGGGCGCCTGAATCACACCCTCTTCATCGCGCCAGCGCAACAGGACTTCGATCCCGACTACCGACTGCGACCGAAAATCGACCTTGGGTTGGAAGGCGCAAGTGAGGCGCCGATCGCGAATGGCCAGCCGCAATCTTTGCTCGAGCTTGGCGCGTTCGTCGACCTTGTCGCCAAGGCCCGGTTCGAAGAAGGTCACGCCCCCCTTGGCGGCGCCCTTCATCCGATACATCGCGGCGTCCGCTTTGGCGCGCAGCGCCTGATGGTCGATTCCGTGCATAGGAAACAGACTAACGCCGATCGATGCGGATGTGAGCATTTCATGCCCGTCGATGAAGAAAGGCTCTTTCAGTCGTTCGGACAGCTGGCGAATGTCTGCGTTGAGTTCGTCAAGGTCGCCGATCGGGCTCAAGAGAAGAACGAACTCATCGCCTCCCACTCTCGCCAGCATGTCGGTGGAGCGAATTTGACCCGCGATGCGACGCGCGATCTTCACCAGCAAATCATCGCCGGCCGCATGCCCATAATAATCGTTGATGTATTTGAAGTTATCGATGTCGATAAAGGCCAAAGCGAATTTGGTCTGCTCGGAGACGGCCTCGATCAGATCCTCGACGGCCTTTTCCAGCAGGCCGCGGTTGGGCAGACCGGTAAGGTCGTCAAAATAGGCGCGACGAAACAATTCATCTTCCAAATGCATTTGATCGGTGACGTCAGCCGATGTCGCGACATCGTATCGCGCTCCCCGCAGGACAATCGCATGGCGACTGATTTCGATCGTTCGCTCATCGACCCTCGCTCGCGAGCGCAGGATCCTCGCGTGATTTTCCGCTTCCGTCGTGGTGCCCGACAGATCGTCCGCGCGCGATCGATCCGCGCCATGCACGATGGCGGCGGCATTGGCGTAGAGCGCCGTTCCGTCGGCGGCCTTGACGCAAACGCCGAGCGGCAGCACGCGAACAATTTCCTCAAGCAGCCGAAGGCCATCGTCCGACTCCAAGACGGGCCTCTCTTCGTTATTACGCGCACCGTCGATCAAATCGCTCATGTCCCGTCTTTATGGTCATACGCTCGGCCCCCGCATAGAGGGAACGCCGCGGTCCTTAGCCGATCTTGGCGTCGCATCCGGCCTAGCGCTTGAGAATCTGCGAGCGAATCTGGTCGAATCTCGCGCCGGCCCCTTGGGCGGCTGTCTGGCTCTTGAAGCCAGCCGCTTCTTGCTCGACTAAGGATTCGTCCTGCCGTCCCCTATGGCTAAGCGCGGCGCCGCGCCAACGTTCCACCACGGCTTTGATGAATTCCTTGCCCGACGCCAGATCTGCATTCGACGACGGCCGGCCGACCGCGTCGCTGCGTGGAAGCAAATGGTCGGGAAGCATCTTGAAAGTGAGGCGCGCAGGCAGCGGAACACCCTCGCCAAAGCCGACGACCTCGCGCGTGCCAAGCGAAGGCACGAAGGCCAGCAGATTGGCCGCCGCGTCCGATACGGCCGAGCGCAACAGCGCCTGATCGCGATCGTTGGCCATACGCATCGCAAACAAGGTGCTGCATTGGGAGATGATGGTCGGATCGAGCTCCGCGGGTCGCTGCGTCACCAGGCCGAGGAAAACGCCGTATTTTCTCCCCTCCTTGGCGATTCGCAAGAGCGCGCGGCGCGTCGGGCCAAAGCCGATCGCATGGTCCGCGGCAGCGTAGCGATGCGCCTCTTCGCAGACAAACAACATCGGAATGGCGCCGTCGCTCCACAATCCGAAATCGAACGCGAGCCGGCAAAAAGCGCAAACCACCGCGTCGACGACCTCGACCGGCAGGCCGGCCAACTGCATGATGGTGATGGGCTTGCCATTGGGGTCGAGCCGGAAGATTTGAGTGAGCAGTTCAACCATCGTGTCGCCGCCGACATTGGCGTTTTCGAACATGAAGCCGTAGCGTGGATCGTTTCTAATCGTCTCGATCCGGGTGATCAGGCGATGATAGTTCATGCGGGACGAACGGTTTTCCAGCTTTCCCATCCGCTCGTCGATCAGCAAAATCAAATCCTGCAGCAGATAGGGCACAGGCGTATCGATCGTGTAGCCGGCGTTTTTTGCGTCGGTTTTCCGCAGGACAAGACGGTCCGCGGAAGCCCTGTGCTGGAGATACATGCCTTTGGCGATAGGAATAAGCTCGGCAAGAATCTCGATCTCATCCTCCACCGCGGGCCGGCCGCTGTAGATGACATCGACGATCTCTTCGAAATTGAGCAGCCAGAACGGCAGTTTGAGATTGCCGGAATTCATGACATTGGCGCGATCGCCAAAGCAGCGGCCGTATTCATTGTGGCCATCCAGCATGAATATCCGCAGATTGGGCCGCGCATAGAGAATTTCACCGAGGATCACCGCCACGCCGCTCGACTTGCCGACGCCGGTCGAGCCCAGGATGGCGAAATGCTTGGTCAGCAGATTGTCGACATCGATGAAAGCGGGAATCGACTCGTCATGATGAAGGTGCCCGATATTAATGGAATTGGCGGTGGACGCCCTATAGATTAATCTCAGTTCATCCTTCGCAAGCGTCGCCGCCGTATCGCCGATCGCGGGATATTCGGCAACGCCGCGCCGGAAGCTGTCGGCGCCCGAAGCGTCACGCCTGATCTCGCCCATCAGATCGACGCGGGCGACCGCGCCACTATGGGCGCCGTGCAGATCGTTGCTATTGTTGACCGAAACTTCAGTCACCATGCCAATGAGCCGGCGCCTGCCGGCGCCGATGGCGAGGAATTTTCCAACCGTGGCGCGGACTTCATCGTTTGACGAAGGGCTGGGAAGGCCGACCTGGGCCTCCGATCCTCGAACGGAAAGAACATGGCCGAACGGTTCGGCGGCGTCGCCGCCGAGCTGTTGGCGATCGGAAACTTGATAGGTCAAGGCGCATCCTAGCGTATCGGCGGAATTCGCGGGTTCAGCGAAACACGAATTCCTTATAGAAATCCAAATCGGCGGGTACCCGGGTAAACTGAGTTAACGAACGCTTTACACAAATGCTTGGATGCGAGAATTGATCGACACGCCCCCTCGGACGCCGCCCTTCCCCGAAAGAGAGATGAAATGCCGCTCCACCCCGCCTTGACCAAAGATCGCACCGCGGTCATCACCGGCGCCGCCAGCGGCATCGGGCTTGCCGCCGCGACAAAGCTCGCCAGCCTCGGCATGAAGCTGTGCCTGGCCGACATCGACGGCCCCGCGCTCGGCCGCGCCGCCGCCGAAGTCGCAAGGCATGCCGCGAACCCTGGCGACATTCGTACGATGCTCGCCGATGTGAGCCGCCGCGAAGACGTGCAGGGGCTCAAGGACTTGGCTTATGAAAGCTTCGGCGAGGTCGCGTTCCTGATGAACAATGCAGGCGTCGAAGGGGGCGGGACCCTACTCGGCGATCCCGCGCGCTGGCGCAAAATCCTCGAAGTCAATCTCTGGGGAGTGATTCATGGCGTGCAGATATTCGCGCCGGCGATGATCGCGCAAGCGACGCCCTGCGCCATCGTCAACACCGGATCGAAACAGGGCATCACCTGCCCGCCGGGTGAAACGGCCTATAATGTGACGAAAGCTGGCGTGAAGGTCGTCACCGAAGCCCTCGCCCATGAATTGCGCAACACGGAAGGTTGTGCGGTGACGGCGCACCTGCTCGTGCCGGGCTTCACTTTCACAGGCTTCACACGCGTGCGCGTCTCCGAAAAACCCGCCGGCGCCTGGACGCCTGAACAGGTCATCGACTTCATGCTGGAAGCGATGGCGGCCGGCGATTTCTACCTGCTCTGTCCAGACAATGATGTGACGCGCGATATGGACGAACGTCGAATCTTGTGGGCGGCGCAGGACATCGTCAAGAACCGGCCGGCCTTATCGCGCTGGCATCCCGATTACAAACAGGCCTTCGCCGATTTCATGCAATCGAAAATCTAGGGATTGACCGCGGTCACGATCCAGATCGCCGCGTCCAGCGGCACGCTATCGCCCTTGTGGTGGGGCGCCAGTGCGGCGCGGATGGCGCCCGCCGCGGCTGTTCTGACTTCCGACGGCTGCCCTTCGAGCGCGCGGCTCGCCGGTCCGATTTCCAGCGCGCCTTCGACGGCGGCGTCAAGGCCGCCGCCGTCGGCAATGTCGAGCCGAAGATCGACAGGCTGCATGGCGATCGACGAGAAGCCCGCCTTGCCCAGCACGCCTTTGACCCTCTCCTCGCTCGCGAATGAGAATGGCCCGGGATCTTCAGGACCGAGTTCGGGCGGACGCGGCGCATGCTGATAGGCCGCCTGCAGGGGCAGCGTCAGCCAGGGGTTTTGCCGCGGCTCGCGCCAGCAGGCGAAAGCGAGACGGCCGCCCGAACGCAACGCCGCGCGCATATTGGCGAAGGAAAGGGCGGGATCGGCGAAGAACATCACGCCGAACCGTGAGAACAACAGATCGGCGCTCCCGGGTTCGAAGGGATAGACAGTCGCATCGGCGACAGTCCAACGCACGGGGGCGCCCGGCGGCGTCCGCTCCTTCGCCCTCGCCAGCATCGGCGCTGATATATCGAGACCGAGAGCGCGGCCCGCTGGGCCGGTCTGCGCCGCGATCGCCAAAGTGGTGGCGCCGCAGCCGCAACCAATGTCGATGATGCTCTCGCCCGGCGCAATCGCTGCGCGGGCGATCAGGGCTTGCGAGACGGGCGCCAAAACCGCGTCCTGGATTTCCTGCCGGTTCGTCCAGTGCTGACCGCCCGGGCCGTTCCAATAGGCCGCCTGGTCGGCGTTTTTCTCATGCGGCGTCAGCGCGTCCATTCCTGCCTCGTGGTTCGGCCCAGGCCGCCAGCAGGCGCTACCTGTCGTACAGTCGCTCATGCGCGTCCCGAAGCGCCTTCTTCTGCACCTTGCCCATCGCGTTGCGCGGCAGGGATTCGACGAAGAACACGCGCTTGGGCAATTTATAGCCGGCAAGCCGATTCCGCAGGGCGGCGAGGACCGCCTCTTCCGTCAACAGCGCGTGCGGCGCCGCGACGACAATCGCGGTCACGCCCTCGCCAAAGTCGGGATGCGGCAGGCCGATGACCGCGCTTTCGGTCACGCCATCGAGCGCATCGATCTCCGCCTCGATCTCGATCGGATAGACGTTGAAACCGCCCGATATGATCAGGTCCTTGGCGCGACCGACAATATGCACATAGCCGCGCTCGTCGATCTTGGCCAGATCGCCGGTGATGAAATAGCCATCGGCGCGAAATTCCTCGGCCGTCTTTTCCGGCATCAGCCAATAGCCCTTGAACACATTGGGGCCTTTGACCTCGATGACGCCGATCTCGCCCTGTGCGAGCGCCCTGCCCGTCTCGGCCTCGGCGATGCGCAGGCTGACGCCGGGCAGCGCGAAGCCGACCGTGCCGGCGCGCCGTTCGCCATCATAGGGGTTGGACGTGATCATGTTGGTCTCGGTCATGCCATAGCGCTCGAGGATTGCGTGGCCGGTTCTGGCGCGCCAGGCCGCATGCGTCTCGGCGAGCAACGGCGCCGAACCCGACACGAAGAGACGCATATGCGCGGTCGATTCGAGCGTCACGCCTTGGTGCGCGACGAGCCTGACGTAGAATGTCGGCACGCCCATCAGACAGGTGGCGCGCGGCAGCGCCGCGACGATCGCGTCGGCGTCGAAACGAGGTTGGAAAATCATGGCGGCGCCGCTGAGCAGCGCCACATTGGTGGCGACGAACAGTCCGTGCGTATGGAAGACCGGCAATGCATGGATCAGCACATCGGCGCTGGTGAACCGCCAGACGTCGATCAGCGCGAGCGCATTCGAGGCGAGATTGTCATGCGTCAGCATGGCGCCTTTCGAGCGCCCAGTGGTGCCTGACGTATAGAGGATGGCGGCGAGATCGTCGCTGGCGCGCGAAACGGTCGCAAATTCTGACGGCGCCGCCGCGATGCGCTCGGCAAAGCCGCCATCCCGGGCGGCGCCAAGACTTTCGACCGCCGGCAATCCAAGTTTCTGCACAAGCGCGCTGACAGCTTCCAGCACGGCGGGTCGACACAGGACGAGAGCCGGCTTGGCGTCGGACAGGAAATATTCGAGTTCAACCAGCGTATAGGCGGCATTCAGCGGCAACAGCACCGCGCCGGCGCGCAGACAGGCAAGCATAACGACGATCATGTCGGGCGATTTGTCGATCTGCACCGCGACCCGGTCGCCCGGCTCGACACCAAGCGCGATCAATGCATTGGCCGCGCGCCCTGAACGCTCGAACAGCGCGCCATAGGTCAGCGAAGGCCCGTCAAGCGATTCCATCGCCTGCTTTTCGAGATTTGGCGCGGCGGCGCGGATGAGGTCGAACAGATTGGCCGACATCAGGACTCCGCGCTCCCGCTGTCAGGCGCCGTCTCGAAGATTTCCCGCGGTTTGGCGCGTGCGAGCTTGCGAACGGCCGACGAGGCGACCACTTCGTTCTTGTTGGCGTAGGCCTCATGGTTCTCTTCGATATGATCAAGATCGTAGAGATAGTTGACCATCAGCCCATGCGACTGGCGCAGGGCCGCCTCGGAAAGATCGCCAAATGGATTGAGCCGTTCCAACCGCGCGCCATTGCCAAGGTGAAAACGCGCGACAGGGTCGACGATGCGGCCTGAAGCGGTGCGCGCATGCAGGAAATAATGGGCGGCGAGCGGAACGAGCGCACGCTGCAGCGCTTCGCGCGCCGCCGTCTTGTTTGGCCAATTCGGCTTTTCCAGCAGCGCCAGCGCGCGCCGGGCCTGCGACGAAATCGCCGGCGAGTTTTCGTCCGACGCTTCGCGCCGCAGCCAGCCGGCGAAGCCCGGCGCCGGCGACAGCGTGACGAAATTGGTCAGGCGCGGCCATTCGCGCTTCAACTCCTCGACCACCTGCTTGATCAGGAAATTGCCGAAACTCACCCGCGCAAGGCCGCGTTGCGCGTTGGAGATCGAATAGAACACCGCCGTCGTCGCAGCTTTCGGCGCCAGTTCCGCCCGATCCGGGGAGAGCAGGGGCGCGATCGCCGCTGGAATTGCGTCGGTCAGCGCGACTTCGACGAAGATCAGCGGTTCGTCGCCGAGCGCAGGGTGAAAAAACGCATAGAGGCGGCGATCGGCCGGCTCCAGCCGCCGGCGGAGGTCCTCCCAGCCCTCAATCGCATGAACCGCCTCGTAGCGTATGATCTTTTCCAGAATATTGGCGGGCGTCGTCCAGTCGATGCGGCGCAGCACAAGAAATCCTCGGTTGAACCACGATGCGAAGAGATGGACGAAATCGGCGTCCAGCGCCACCAGCGCCGGGCTTTCCGCCAAAGCGCCGACCATGTCCTCGCGCATGCGCACCAGCGCCAGGGTGCCCCCCGGCGCATGATTGAGGCGGCGCAGCAATTCCTGACGGCGCGGCTCCGCCCTCTTCATGAGCGTGGCTGCTTCGCTTTCGTCAGGATTGGCGAGAAACGCCTTGGCCGCGGCCCCCAAAGCGGCGAGGTCAGGGCCAAAGCGCGTCGCCACGCCGGTCAGGAAATCGATTCTTTGCGCCGACGTCAAAACGCCATAGCCGGCCAGGATCGAAGCGGCGAGCGCCATTCCCGAAGCTTCGCCGCGCCCGGTCAACAGCTTTTGCGCAAGCCCAAGCAGGGTTTCGACGCTTGGCGGCGCGGCGCGACGATAGCGGACGAGCGCGCGCCCGCGATCGGCGACCGTCTGCAGCAGGCCAGAGAAAAACGTGACATTGGTCGAGACTTCGTTCACACCGCTTGTCCATGAATTGGGGTATGCCGGACGGGCCAGCATAGAGGGCCCTGCGCCGCGGCGCCAGAAAGCGGCATGCCTCGAGGACAAAATTCTACAAAACTGTCCCCCCGACGCGGCAGCCTCGTATTCACCAGGCGCAAAGCGTTCTAGGATACGCGCGCCAACAGATTCGCGGGCGGGAATGGAAGCCGATGAAGGAAAAGGAGCTGCGCGCCGCCATCATCGCCCGGTGCCGCGCGATGAATGCTTCCGGGTTAAATCAGGGCGCGCTGGGCAATGTTTCCGCGCGGCTCGGCGAGGCGATGCTGATTACGCCCAGCGCCATTCCCTATAACGAAATGCAACCCGAAATGCTCGCGTTGATGCCACTGGGCGGCGAATATGGAGCGTGGTCCGGGCGCTACAAGCCCTCCGCGGAATGGCGCTTTCATCTCGACATCATGCGTGCGCGCCCGGACGTCGGCGCCATCGTCCATTGCCATCCGACCTATGCGACCGCTCTGTCGATGCTCCATAAGCCTATCCCGGCGGCTCACTACATGATTGCGGTTTTCGGCGGGCCGACGATACGTTGCACGGCCTATGCGCCCTATGGCACCAAGGAATTGGCGGAGGTCGCCGTCGCCGGCCTTGAAGGGCGCAACGGCGTGCTGCTCGGCAATCACGGCATAATCGCAACCGGAGCGACGCTTGCCGAGACGATGTGGCGGGCGGGCGAACTCGAAACGCTGGCGAAATTGTATTATCTCGCGCTGACCGCCGGACGGCCGATCGTGCTTTCCGACGACGAAGTGATGCGCATCGTCGAACGGTTCAAATCCTACCGGCCGGGACCGGAAGGCGAGATCAATGCGCGCGCTCTGCCGAAGAAAGCGCGCGCCAAGAAGAAGGTGGCAGCGAAGACGGAAGCCGCCGCCGCCAAGACAAGAGCAAAGAAAACCGGTACGAAGAAGAAGGCGGGAACCAAGAAGGCGAGCGTCGCGCGATCGAATTAGGCGCCGGCGCGGCGCGGGCCGCCAAAGCTTCAATCAACGATCGCCTCGATGCTCACGGTGAGAAGGCGCGTGCGGTCCGCGCTGAGCCCGACTGATAGTTCAAAGCGGCCTGGTTCGATCGTCGGCTGGAATTCGGCGTTCGGAAACGCGAAGGCCGAAGCGGGAACCGGCAGCCGGACGTTTTCCCGCGCGCCCGGCGCCAGCGTGATTTTGGCGAGGCCTTTCAATTCGAGCAAGGGTCGCGCCACCGATGCGACGACGTCCCGGATGAACAGGAATATCGTCGCTTCGCCGGCGATCGCGCCTTGGTTGACGACGTCCACCGACGCCAAAACGTCCTCGCCAGCTTGGAACTTCTCGGCGCCGACGCTCAGGTTCTCCAGCGCGAGCGGGCTGTAGGAGAGGCCATGGCCGAAGGGAAATTGCGGCTCCACGGGCATGTCTAAATATTTGCTGGTGTAATGATCTTTCGGATTGTTGGGGCGGCCCGACGACCGCGCGGCGTAGAAGATCGGCGCCTGTCCGATGTCGCGCGGCCAGGTGATGGGCAGGCGGCCAGTCGGATTGAACCGACCCGTGAGGACATCGGCGATTGCATTGCCGGCCTCGCTGCCTAGAAACCAGGTCGCCACCAAAGCGCCAGCGCGCTCCTCCAGCCAGGGCGCGATCAGCGGCCGCCCGCAGGAGAGCAGCGCGACGACCGGCTTGCCAAGATCGAGCACCGCCTCGGCAAGTTGGCGTTGACGGCCCGGCAGGACGGGATTGGCTCGGCTCGCCGCTTCCCCGCTCATCCACGCCGCCTCGCCAAGGCACAGCACAATCACATCCGCCGCTCGGCATGCGGCGACGGCCTCTGCAACCCCACGGACATCCTCGCCGTCGATGGCGACGCCTTCGGCGAAGACGATCTCGCTTCCGGGCAAAGCGGCGCGCAGGCCTTCAAGGATGGTGACAGGATCGTCGGGCTCTCCGGCGGCGGACCATGAACCGCGCATTTCGGCGCGAGCGTTCGCCAGCGG
Source organism: Roseiarcus sp. (assembly GCA_036513315.1). Classification (GTDB taxonomy): domain Bacteria; phylum Pseudomonadota; class Alphaproteobacteria; order Rhizobiales; family Beijerinckiaceae; genus Roseiarcus. The sequence goes on along the minus strand of DATBZF010000018.1, from coordinate 44,866 downwards.
TCCAACAACAGCGATGCGCCTCGACTTCGCGGCGAGCGGCAACAGGCCTGAATTGGTCAGGACCACGATGGCGCGGCACGCCGCCTCGCGCGCCAGTTCCCGTCGCGCCGCGGCCTCGTAGGAACCGGCTGTCGCCGATGAGGCGCCGCGCCGATAGGGGTCGTCGAACAGGCCTAGCTGTTCTTTTAACGTGAGCACCCGCAACGCGGCTGCGTCGATCTCGCCGATCTCGACGAGACCGCGCTCCAGGGCGGTTGATAGGCCGCGCGCATAGGCGCTGCTCATCATGTCAATGTCGACGCCGGCTTTCAGGGCGAGAGCCGCGGCCTCGACGAGGTCGCTGGCGACGCCGTGGCGAATGAGCTCGGCGATCGCATTATAGTCGGAGACGACCACGCCATCGAAGCCGGCCTGTCCTCGCAGCCAGTGTCGCAGCAGCGGGACATGGGCGGTCATCGGAATGCCGGCGATGTCGTTGAAGCCCGGCATGACCGTGGCGCAACCGGCCGCCAGGGCGGCCTGGAACGGCGGCAGATAGACTTCGTGCAGGGCGCGGTCGGACACATCCACCGAAGCGTAGTCGCGCCCGCCGGTCGGCGCGCCATAGGCGAGGAAATGCTTGGCGGAGGCGGCGACGCTCGTAGCGGCCGAGAGATCGTCGCCCTGGAAGCCGCGCACCTTCGCTTCGGCGAAACGCGACGCCAGCCAGGGGTCTTCGCCAGGCCCCTCGGCGATCCGCCCCCAGCGCGGGTCGCGCGTGACGTCGAGCATCGGCGCGAAGGTCATGGCGATGCCGTCCTCGGCCGCCTCGACGGCCGCCACGCGCGCCGTACGCTCCCAGAGCGCGGCGTCGAACGCGGCCGCCTCGGCCAGGGGAATTGGGAAGATGGTCCGGTGCCCGTGGACGACGTCGAAGCCGAGAAGCAAGGGAATTCCGAGGCGGGTTTCCTCCACCGCCATGCGCTGAATGGCCCGCGCCGGCTCGGCGCCCCAAAGATTGAGCATGCAGCCGATCCGCCCCGAGCGAATCCCCGCTTCGGTGTCGCCGGGCAGCACTGGCCCAGTCACGACGCGATCGGCGGTCGCCATATTGAGCTGGCCGATTTTTTCTTCAAGCGTCATCGCCGCCAGAAGCGTTTCGACGCGGCTCATCGGCTCCCCCCTGTCTTCTTTCCGCCAGTGGAAGGCAGTCTACCACCCAGGGGTTTATCCGCCTACTCTCATGCGCTAAATGACAAGCTTGCGCACCGCCGACGCAGCGATGAACTTTGGACATAATGGCGGCAGAGGAAACGGACCCAGCTTTATGGCGGATCAATCCGGCGCGGCCCCCGCGCCTGGCGGCGACCGGAAGCCGGTGGGCGAAGGGCTGAGACCCCAACTGGCGATGATGGTGCAAGCCTTCATGACATCGGCCCAGCGCGGGACGCTGTTCATGCTGGGAGCGGCGATCGTCGTCGTGGTCGGCGCCACGGCTTACGGCCAGATCAAGTTGAACGCCTGGAACAAGCCATTCTATGACGCGCTCGCCAGAAAGGATTTACACGCATTCCTCGTCCAGCTTCTGGTTTTCGCCGTCATCGCCGCCGGGCTCCTGGCTTTGAATGTTGCGCAGAATTGGCTCAACCAGATGTTGAAGCTGAAGCTGCGCGAGGGGCTGGTGCGCGATCTCCTGGATCAATGGTTGACGCCCGGGCGGGCGTTTCGCCTCGCCGGAGCGGGCGAGATTGGCGTCAATCCGGACCAACGCATCCATGAGGATGCGCGGCATCTGACCGAATTGTCGACCGATCTTGGAATCGGCCTGCTTCAGGCTTCGCTGTTGCTGATCAGCTTCATCGGCGTCTTGTGGGTCCTTTCGAGCACGGTGATTTTCTCGGTCGACGGCAAAAGCTTCTCGATCCCCGGCTATATGGTCTGGTGCGCGCTGCTCTATGCGGCGACCGGTTCCTGGTTGAGCTGGCGCGTCGGGCGGCCTCTGATCCCGCTCAACGCCGAGCGCTACGCGCGCGAAGCGGATCTGCGCTTCGCGCTGGTGCGCGTCAACGAACATGCCGACGGTGTCGCGGTCTATGGCGGCGAGGCCGACGAAAAGCAGCATCTCGGCCGCGAGCTCGACGGCGTGCTCGCCGTCATGCGCCAATTGGTTAGCGGATTGACGCGCCTGACCTGGATCACGGCGGGATATGGTTGGCTCGCCATCGTCGCGCCGATCCTGGTCGCTTCGCCGGGCTTTTTTGGCGGCGACCTGACGCTCGGCGGTCTGATGGTGGCCGCCGGCGGCTTCACTCAAGTGCAGCAATCCTTGCGCTGGTTCGTCGACAATTTCAACACGATCGCCGATTGGCTGGCCACCCTTCGTCGCGTCGCCTCGTTCCGGCGCGCGCTCGTCGATATGGACAAGTCCGACGAGGAAGTCGGCCGGATCGAACATGGTCGGACAACCGATGGAAAGATCATTTTTGAAAATTTGAACATCGTCTCTCCCGCCGGTTCCGGAACGTTTGACGAGGCGCATGTCGAAATCGCGCGCGGCGAACATGTGCTCATCACCGCCGAGACCGGCGTGAACCTGACGACCTTGTTCCGCGCGATCGCCGGCTTGTGGCTCTGGGGGTCAGGCCGCATCGCCGTTCCTTTGTCCGAAGAAATCATGTTCATGCCGCAACGCCCTTATATGCCGCTCGGGACGCTGCGGGAGACCCTCGCCTATCCCTCGCCGGCGACAGCGTTCGGCGATCCGGATCTGATCGCCGCCTGCGAACGCGTCGCGCTCGGACGATTGTCGTCGGCGCTCGATCGCAGCGCAAACTGGGACAATGAGCTGACGGGCGATGAAGCGCAGCGCCTCGCTTTCGCGCGCCTGTTGTTGCACAAGCCGCGCTGGATATGCATCGATCAGGCTCTGGATTCCCTCGACGAAGGGGATTGCAAGATAATCCTCGCTCTCTTCGACAACGAACTGGCGCAAGCGGGCGTCATCAACCTCGGCCATCGCGATCTCAGCGAGGGATTTTCGACGCATAGGCTGCGCCTGATCAAAATGCCGGAAGGCCCGTCTGATCGCTCCTCTCCACCGCCGACCGCCGGGGCGCCGCGCGAACCTGCCGTTCACGCCGAATCGGCGCCCGGCCCAATAGGATGATCGCCATGCCGCTTCAAAAAAAACGCGTCGCCGAAAAGGGCAAGTCGCATGCGCGGCCGCATGCGGCGCTCGCCAACGAAGCCTTGTTCGATCTCGTCCAGCGCCAGACGATCGGCTTCTTCTGGGACGGCGCGCATCCCGCCAGCGGCCTTGCCCCGGACCGCATTCAGCTTTCCGGGGAGCCGACCGATGGCCGCCTTGGCATCGGCGGCACGGGTTTCGGCATTATGGCGATCATCGTGGGCGTTGAGCGCGGCTGGATCAAACGAGATGAAGCGATCGAGCGCCTCGCCAAGCTAGTCGGCTGGCTGGAAAAGGCGACCTGCTATCATGGCCTGTTTCCTCACTTCATGGACGCCCGCACCGGCGCGACAATGCCGCTCGGCCAGAAGGACGACGGCAGCGACATTGTCGAGAGTTCCTATTTGTTCCAGGGGCTGCTTTGCGCACGGCAATATTTCGACGGCGACGCGCCGGCGGAGAAGAGCCTGCATGACCACATCGGCTGGATGTGGCGCAACGCCGAATGGAATTGGCATACGCAGGGGGGACGCAATGTGCTCACCTGGCACTGGAGCCCCAACAACGGCTGGAACCTCGACGCGGAAATCCGAGGCTGGAACGAATGTCTCATCACTTATATCATCGCCGCCGCCTCGCCTACTTTTCCGATCGAGCCGGTCGTCTATCATAAGGGCTGGGCGCAAGGCCGCGCCTTCGACAATCGCCGCCGCTACTACGATATCGAACTGCCGATCGGTCCTGATTTTGGCGGGCCTCTGTTCTTCAGCCAATATTCGTTCTGCGGGCTCGACCCGCGCGGCCTCAAGGACAGATATGCGGATTATTGGCGCCAGAACGTGCAGCACACGCTGATCAATTACGAACATTGCATCCGTAATCCGCACGGCCACAAGGGCTATGGTCCCTCATGCTGGGGGTTGACGGCGAGCGACGATCCGGCCGGCTATGCCGCGCATGCGCCCGACAACGACAATGGCGTGATTTCCCCGACAGCGGCGCTATCCAGCTTTCCCTACGCGCCCGAACAGGCGATGCGCGCTCTGCGCTACTTCTACGAAGTCCTCGGCGAAAAAATATGGGACCGTTATGGCTTCACCGACGCTTTCAGCGAAAGCCAGAATTGGTACGCCAGGACATGTCTCGCCATCGATCAGGGGCCCATCGTCGCAATGATGGAAAACCACCGGTCCGGATTGCTTTGGAAGTTATTCATGAAAGACCCCGACGTGCAGACCGGGCTCAGGCGGCTTGGTTTTGAGAGCCCGCACCTCACCTGAACGGATCCGCCGATGCCTGGAGAAGGTTCAACGAACGGCGGCGCGACATTACACGCCGCCGGCGCCTCGCTCGCCGAGTGGATGGATCGGCAATATGGCTTGTCGGCGGCGGCGATGCTGCAAAGCATCTCGGCGGTTCATCTCGTCAAGGAACGGCCTGGCTTCGGGCAGACGATCAGACCCGCCAGGGGATCGGTGCTCGCCTCGCCCGTCATCGCCGCCTATGATCCCGATCCCGATTATTTCTTCCATTGGCTGCGCGATTCCGCCGTCGTCATCGACGCGGTGCGGACGCTGATCGAGGGCGGCGCCGGCGATCCCGGCTTGCACGCATGCGTCGAGGATTTTATCCGCTTCAGTCTCGCGCTCGGCGATCTCGACGGACGCGCCGTGGTGACGAGCGGCGGCGCCGGGCTGGCGCCCGATCCCAAATTTCAGCAATACATGCGCCCGACGCGCGAATTGAGCGAGGCTTTCGGCGGCAGGATTTCTGGCGAAACGCGCTTCAATCCGGACGGCACGCTGGATGTTACAAAATGGGCGCGGCCGCAGCATGACGGGCCTGCCCTTCGCGCGCTCGCGATGCTGCGTTTCTGGCCCACGTCCGTCTTTGACGAGGACGAAGCGCGCGACGCGGCGCGACGCCTTATCGAAGCCGATCTGGCGTTCACGCACCGCCATTGGCGCAAACCATCATTCGACATCTGGGAAGAAGAGAGCGGCCATCATTATTACACGCGCCTCGTCCAACAGGCGGCGCTCGCCGACGGCGCGCAATGGTTCGTGCTAATGGGCGATGCCCAGCGTGCTGGCGCTTACTGGAGGGCTTCGCGCGAAATCGCCGACGAGCTTGACGGCCATTGGGACGCCGGCAAGGGCTTCTATCTCAGTCGCATTGGCGTGGCGGCGGGAAGCTCGCAGAAAGAGCTTGATATCGCTGTCATACTCGCGGTGATTCACGCGCGGCGGCAAGACGGTCCCCATAGCGTCTCCGATCCGAAGGCCCAGGCGACGCTGGCGCGGCTCGAGCATCTGTTCGCCGGGGCCTATCCGATCAATCGCTCTTTGCCCGGAGATCGCGGCGCGGCGATGGGCCGATATCAGGGCGATGTCTATTACAGCGGCGGCGCCTATTATTTTTCGACGCTGGCGGCGGCGGAGTTTTTCTTCTCGCTGGCGGGCGCTGTGGCGCGCCGCATCCGAACCAATAGCCTGTCGCCCGACGACCTCTCATCAATTAAGGCCCTTGTCGGCGCCGAACAGGCGCTCGATGCTCCCGGCGCCTTTGACGCACTGCTGAAGCGAGGCGACAGTTTCATGGCGACCGTTCGCGCTTACACACCGGCCTCCGGAGATTTATCGGAACAATTCGATGGCGCGACCGGACAGCAGACTTCCGCAAAAAATCTCGCCTGGAGTCATGCGGCGTTCATCACCGCAGTCGCCGCGCGCCGCGCGGCTCTGCGCTCTCGCGTTTGAAACGGTCGCCTTGGCGTCGAGGAATCCGGTCGACCAGACCAACCAGATCGCGCGAAGTCCCCTACCCCCGCGCGATCAGCAATTGCGCGGCGATGGCGGCGGCGATGACGGCGGGCTCCTTGCCCTCGACGCCGGGCAGGCCGATCGGGCAGGTAAGCCGCGCCAAAGCTTCCTCTGAAAGGCCGGCGGCGCGCATCTGGCTGAGGAACCGCGCGCGCTTGGTCGCCGAACCGATCAGGCCGACGAAGGAGAAACGCTGCTGGCGCAGCGCCTCGCTGACAATGGCGAGATCGAGCGGATGCGAATGGGTCATCACCAGCACTTGCGCGCCGGACGGCGCGGCGAGGAGTTCGGCGACGGGATCGGTCGCGTGAACCATCGCGACATTGGCGGGCGCGCGCTGCGGGAAAGTCTCGCGGCGCGGATCGATCCAGCGCGTCCTGAACGGCAGCGGCGCCAAAGCCAGAATCAAGGCGCGTCCGACATGGCCGGCGCCGAACAGATAGAGCCTGGTTTCCGTGTCGGCGAAACGTTCGCGCAAGCCGCCGTCGGGCAGGACTTCGATCTTTTCGCCCTGCTCACCGCCGCCAGGCCATGCAAGGACCGTCCGCTGAAAGCGTCCATCCAGCGTCTTATGCGCTTCCGCGACGAATGGCCCGGCGCGCTCGGCCGCGGCGAGGACGGCCAAATTCTTGGCGTCGCGCGCATCGAATGTCTCAATCAGCCAATGCACACGGCCGCCGCAGCATTGCGCGAGATCGGGGCCCAGCGACACCGTTCGCCGCAACGGGGCGCCGCGGCCCGCCGACAATGCCCCAAGCGCGGCGCGCAGCGCGTCCCATTCGAGGGCGCCGCCGCCGATCGTGCCGTTGAAGGCGCCGGACGGCCGCACGACCATGCGTGCGCCGCTCTCGCGCGGGCTCGACCCTTCGGCCTTGACGAGGCTGATCAGCGCGCCGGCCCCTTCGGCCTCGAGCGCCTCGACCAGACGATTAAACGGCAGCATGAAAAATCGCTTCAGCCTCCCCTTCACAAAGGGTCAATATGGCTGACCAGCTATCAGCTAATTGACTGAATTGCATTCAAAATCGCCTCCGGCGTACACGGCGCTTCGAGTTTAGGCTGCGATCCCGGTTTGATCGAATGCACCGCATCGAGGATCGCGCAATAGACTGAAATCGGCAGCATCAGCGGCGGCTCGCCGACCGCCTTTGAGCGATAGATAGTGGCGACCGGGTTCGGCTGCATATGCAGCCTGGTGCGAAAATCGGCGGGAATGTCGGAGGCGACCGGGATCTTGTAGGTCGCCGGCGCATGGGTTGCGAGGCGCCCCTTAGGATCGAACACCAGTTCCTCGGTCGTCAACCAACCCATGCCCTGCACGAAGCCGCCCTCGACCTGACCGATATCGAGCGCCGGATTGAGCGACGAGCCGACGTCGTGGAGAATATCGACCCGCTCGACTTTCATCTCGCCGGTCAGAGTGTCGATGACGACCTCGGAGCAGGATGCGCCGAAAGCGAAATAGAGAAACGGCCGGCCGGTCGCGGTCGCGCGGTCCCAGGTGATAACAGGCGTCCTGTAAAAGCCGGCGGCAGAGAGCTGCACGCGGTTCAACCGGCAGGTCTTGGCGAGTTCGCCAAACGACATCGACTTGTTGCCGATCAACACGAGGCCGTCGCGAAAGACGATCTCCTCGGCGGTAACGCCCCAATGCGCGCAGGCGAATTCGACCATGCGCCGCTTGATCTCGCGCGCGCCGACCTGCGCCGCCATGCCGTTGATGTCGGAGCCCGAGGAAGCGGCGGTCGGCGAGGCGTTCGGCACTTTGGCGGTGTTGGTCGCGGTGATGCGCACGAAGTCGATCGGCACGCCGAATTCCTCGGCCACCACCTGCGCCACTTTGGTGAACAGCCCCTGCCCCATCTCGGTGCCGCCGTGATTGAGATGGATCGACCCGTCGGTATAGACATGGACGAGCGCTCCGGCCTGATTGAGATGGATCAGCGTGAAGGAGATGCCGAATTTCACCGGCGTCAGCGCGATGCCGCGCTTGATGTAGGGGCTGCGCGCATTGAACGCCTCGATCGCGCGCCGCCGCGCCCGATAATCCGAGGAAAGCTCGATCTCCTCGATCATCGAAGGCAGCGTCGTCATATCCTCGACCGTCTGGCCGAACGGCGTCTTGTCGCCGCCAGGACGGTAGAAATTGGCCTTGCGCACGTCGAGCGGATCGAGCCCGCGTTCATGGGCGATCGCATCCATCACACGCTCGATCGCCAACATGCCTTGCGGGCCGCCGAAGCCGCGGAAAGCGGTGTTGGATACGGTGTTGGTCTTCAGACGGCGCGAGGCGACTTTCACATCGGGCAGCCAATAAGCGTTGGCGGCGTGGAACATCGAGCGGTCGACGACGCCAAGCGACAGATCGGCCGAACAGCCGCAGCGCGCATTGAGCATGACATCATAGGCGCTGACGACGCCGTTCTCGTCGTAACCGACGCGCCAATCGGCGCGGAAATCGTGGCGCTTGCCGGTCAAAGCGAAATCGTCATCGCGGTCGAGCCGCACCTTGCAGGGCTTTCCCGTGACGACAGCGCCAAGAGCGGCGATCGCCGCCCAGGCGCAGGCCTGGCTTTCCTTGCCGCCGAAGGCGCCGCCCATGCGCCGCGTCTCGACCGTCACGAACGCGTCGGGAATGGCGAGGATGCGCGCGACGATATGCTGGACTTCGGTCGGGTCCTGCGTCGAGGAATGAACCAGCATTTCCCGTGCCTCGCCGGGGATGGCGAGAGCGGCCTGTCCCTCGAGGTAGAAATGCTCCTGGCCGCCGATTTGCAGTACGCCTTCGAGCCGCCGTGGCGCGCGCCCATACGCGGCGGCGGGGTCGCCGCGCCCGAACTCATAATCGGGCAGCACGCGCCCGCCCGTCTCCAGCGCATCGGCGATCGTGATCGCCGGCTCCGCCTCAGCAATATCGATCCTGGCGAGCCGAGCGGCGCGGCGCGCCTCGTCACGAGACCGCGCGACGACAGCGAAAACCGCCTGATTGTGGAAGATGATCTCCTTGTCGGCGAAAAGAGGCTCGTCGGCGAAAGCGGGGGCGATGTCGTTCTTGCCGGGGATGTCAGCCGCTGTAAGCACCGCGACGACGCCTTTGGCGGCGCGCACCGCGGCGAGATCGAGCCCGCGAAGCGTTCCCGCCGCCTTGTCGGCAAGGCCGATCGCGATATGCAGCGTGCCGGTCGGCTCGCGAATATCGTCGATATAGGTCGCCGCGCCGCTCACATGGAGACGCGCCGAATCGTGGGTTAGCGGCTTGTGGACGACCGCGGTTTCCTTTTCGAGCGGAACGCGCGGGATCGTGGTGGTTTCACTCGGCGGCATGGAGGCCTCCGATGCGGGTCGCGCTCGACGCGCCGGCGACTTCAAGCAGCGCCTTCATGAGAAGATTGGCGGCGACGCGCGAACGATAGGCCGATGTCGCGCGCATGTCGGTGAGAGGCGAATAGTCGCTGCCGATAGCGGCGATGGCGGCGCTCCAGCTTGTCGGATCGTCGAGGTCGGCGCCGATCAGCGCCTTTTCAGCGCCGCTCGCCCGCTTCGGCGTGGCGGCCATGCCGCCATAGGCGATGCGCGCCTCAATGATGCGCCGCCCGTCCAGCGTGAAGCGGAAGCCGCTCATGACAGCCGAAATATCCTCGTCAAAGCGCTTCGACACTTTGAAGGCGCGGTAATTCTGGTTCGCCTTCAGTTTAGGAGCATGAATGCGGCGCACATATTCTCCCGGCGCCCGATCCTGCTTGCCATAGGCGATGAAGAAATCCTCCAGCGGCAGAACCCGTGAGACTTCGCCGCGCCGCAGTTCCACGGCGGCGCCCAACGCGATCAGCGCAGGCGGCAAGTCGCCGATCGGGGAGCCGTTGGCGATATTGCCCCCGACGGTGCCCGAAACGCGCACCTGCGCCGATCCAAAACGGCGCATGATTTCGCCGAGATCGGGATGAATTTCGGCCAGCCTCGGCATGGCGCGCTCAAGGCTCGTCGTTGCATAAATATCCAGCCCTTCAGCCGACGTCTCCATCCGGTCGAGACCGGCGACGCGACCGAGCCAGATGATCTTGCGGGGATCGCGCAGAATTTTGGTGATCCACAGGCCGACGTCCGTGGCGCCGCCGAGCAGGATCGCATCGCGGTGGCTATCGTAGAGCTCCGCTAGCGCAAGCTCGCTGGCGGGCGCCGCGAAAAAGGCGCTCTCGTCGCCGACGAAGACGTCTCTTTCGTCGACAATGTCCGCCAGCGCTTGCGCCCTGGCCTCTGCCTCAGCGGCAAACCGATCGGCGGGCGCGCCGACGCAGGTGTCCAGCGCAGCCTCGACGATCGGCCGATAGCCGGTGCAACGGCAGAGGTTGCCGGCGAGCTGGTCGCAGATCGAGGCGCGGGTCGCCGGTTCGCTGCGATGATAGAGCGCGAACAGGCTCATCACGATGCCCGGTGTGCAGAAGCCGCATTGCGAGCCGTGCTGATCGACCATCGCCTGCTGGACAGGATGGAGGGTCCGCCCATCGGCAAGGTCCTCCACTGTCAGCAGTTCGGCGCCGTCGACCTGACCGAGCAGCAACACGCAGGCGTTGACCGCCTCATGGGTGAGCGCGCCATCCCGATTGCGGGCGAGCACGATCGTGCAAGCCCCGCAATCGCCTTCCCCGCAACCTTCCTTGGTCCCGGTCGCCCCAGCCTCTTCCCGCAACCAGTCAAGCAGCGTTGCCCGCGGCGCAAAATCCTTCAGGGCGACATTCGCGCCGCGAAACCGGAAGCGCACCTCTCGGCGAGGCTCCCGGTCCATGCCTGTCGCGTCCATTGCCAGTTCTCCCTCTTCCCAAGGGATAATGGGGCACAATCGCGTCGAGCGAAAGGTTCCGCCTTATCGACGGATCGCAAAGCACTTTCGAACCAATCCATGAAGTGGCGGCGATAACCGCGCCGATCCACCCCCGACTGCCATTTGGGCGATTGCCGGTCGCCTCACCACACGCCGGTATTGGGCATCGACTGCCATGGTTCGGCGGCCGGAAGCGCCTCCCCTTTCTGGATCAGTTCGATCGAAATATTATCCGGCGTGCGCACAAAAGCCATATGGCCATCGCGGGGCGGACGATTGATCGTCACTCCGGCCTTCCGCAATTTGTCACAGAAGGCGTAGATATCATCGACGCGATAGGCGAGATGGCCGAAGTTCCGCCCGCCGGTATAGACTTCCGGATCCCAGTTATGGGTGAGCTCGATAAGCGGCGCCTGGGTTTTCCTGGCTTGCTCGGCATCGCCGGGCGCGGCGAGGAAAACCAGGGTATAGCGTCCCTTTTCGTTGTTGATCCGCCGGGTTTCGACCAGTCCGAATTTGCCGACGAAGAAATCAAGCGACGCGTCGAGATCGGTGACGCGGATCATCGTGTGCAGGAATTCCATTGCTTTAACTCCGCCGATTGCCCCAAAAGACCTGGGTCGTGTCAAAAGATACCAGATAGCTTCAAAAGACGAGGCGGAACATAGCCGCCAAATCGAATTGTGGCAGCCCCTGTTTTGCTCCTTCCTTCGCCATCACGCAAAGTTTGACCATGGAACCCTCGCCGGAGCGCCAGAAAGACCCATGGCGCAAACAAAGGGCGGCTCTCGCCTCGGTCTTCGCCAGCGCCGCGCTGTCTCTGGCGAAACTGGTCGCGGGCTTGCTGTCGGGGTCTCTGGCGCTCGTCTCGGAAGGCGCCCATAATCTCTTGGACACCGGCTCGAGCGCGCTCACGTTTTTCGCGGTGCGAGAGGCCGACAAGCCAGCCGACGAAGAACATCCGTTCGGCCACGCGAAGATTGAAGCGGTGGCGGCGCTGGCGCAAACGGGCTTTCTGGCGGTGCTGTCGGTCGCCGTCGCCGTCGAGGCGATCCGGCGTATGGGCGGCGATGCGCCGAAAGTCGACGCCAACGCGCTGGCGCTTGGCGTCGTCCTCGTCTCGGTTGCAGTCGATTTTATACGCTGGCGCGCCCTCGCGAAGGTCGCCCGAGAAACGAAAAGCGATGCGCTGGCGGCGGACGCATTGCATTATTCCAGCGATCTGGTCTCGTCTCTTCTCGTCCTCATCGGTTTGGCGGCGACGCGGTTCGGCTTCGTCCAAGCCGACGCTCTGGCGGCGATCGGCGTCGCCGTGTTCATCGCGATCGCCAGCTTCCGGCTTGGCCGCCATACAATCGACGCGTTGGTCGACACGGCCCCCAAAGGCCTCGCGGATCGCTTGCGCCGCGCGATCGAAGCCGTGCCCGGCGTCGCATCGATCGATACGATCCGCCTCCGGCCCAGCGGCGCCCAGATCATCGGCGAGGTCGGCATTTTTGTTTCGCGCACCCTTCCGCTGGAGCGGGTAGCCGCGATCAAAGGCGATGTCGCGCGCCGCATCGAAGCGGAATGGCCGCAGACGGCGCTGACGCTCACCGCCAATCCGGTTGCGCTCGATGACGAAAGCCTGCTTGAGCGCGTTCAGTTGATCGCCACGCGCCTGCGCTTCGCCGTCCACCACATCACAATTCAGGAGGTCGACGGACGAAAATGCGTCAGTCTCGACATGGAGGTGGATGGTCGCCTGAGTCTTGCCGAGGCGCATGAACTCGCCACGCGCCTGGAAACCGCGATTGAAGACGAGGTCGGCCCCGATATCGAAGTCGAGACCCATATCGAACCGATGGAGACGCGCGAAATTCATGGGCGCGACGCCGATTCCGGCTTGATCGCCAAAATTACGCAGACCCTGTCAGACAATGCCGCGCTGCGCGGCCAATTGCGAAATATTCACGACGTGCGCGTGCGCCATACGCCCGGCGGCTATTTCGTCAATTTCCATTGCTCATGCGACGCCAAACTATCCGTCGACGCCGCTCACGATGAGGTCGATGCGCTAGAGCGCTCTTTGCGCGCGACTTTTCCAGACATCATACGCATCGTCGGCCACGCCGAGCCCGCGCCAAGACCCGCTTGATGGCGAAGAACCTTCAGCAAGCCTCGGCAAATCGTTGACCTCCCCGCCCTACCCTATTGTCCGAACGCCGAGAAAAACATTATGAATGGCTGAAGAATAGAGCGTTGGCGATTCGGCGATATTCATGGACTTTGACAACGATTCCTCCGATCTACGCAGCGCCCATGTCATTGTCGTCGGCAATGAGAAGGGCGGCGCCGGCAAATCGACGATTTCGATCCATATAACGGTTGCTTTGCTTAAGGCAGGTTATCGGGTCGCCTCGATCGATCTCGATACGCGTCAGCAAACGCTGACCCGTTTCTTCGAGAATCGGCGTTCATGGGCGGCCAACGCCGAATGGCCGATTGAACTGCCCCACCATCGCGCGATGGGGCGCGGCGAATCCGCCGATCTGCGCGAGAACGAGGCGCGTGAATTCGCCGACTTCGCCGCCGCCATCGGATCCGTCGAGCACGATTATGAATTCGTCGTCATCGACACCCCGGCCTCCGACAGCTATTTGATGCGTCTCGCCCATTCGCTCGCCGACACGCTGATTTCACCGCTTAACGACAGTTATATCGATGTCGACGTCTTTTCGCGGGTCAATCACGATCGCAAACAGCGCGGCGCGGTCGCCCATTACGCCGACCTCGTGCTCGAGGCCCGTCGCAAGCGCCAGCTCGTCGACAATGGCGTGATCGACTGGGTGATGGTGCGCAATCGCATGGCCTCGCTGGCCAACAACAACGCCAGGCAGATCGCCATCAGCATCGCCAGACTTGGCGCTGAATTGCGGTTTCGTGTCGCCGACGGCTTTCACGACCGCGTCATCTTCCGCGAACTTTTCCCGATCGGCCTGACGGCGCTCGACGCGATCGAGCAGGGCGCCCAGAAAGGCGCGCTGACATCTTCACAATTGAGCGCCCGCCAGGAGATCGAGGGCCTGGTCGAGGCGCTGCAATTGCCGACGCGAGCGCCCGGTCTCGAGCACATGGAGTCCCGACGGCTGTGGCATGCCCGCGTATCGGACCTTTATCGGGGACCAAACCCATCCGCCCATGATTTCTCGTGACGACGGCTCGTTCCGCGAAGACGGCCGTCTGCCTCACGCCTGACCTGGCTTTCTTTCGCCAGGCGGTCTGCACCGCCTCCTCGATCCTGGCGCAAGAGGATTCCGGAGCCTTCGATGTTTTCATCGTTTGCGAGGAAAGCGACGTTGCGCCTGGCTTCGCAGCTCTCGACCCGATCCTGCGCAACAAAATCCGATTGCTATGCGTCGATTTTTCGACGTTCGATCGCGGCGCGCCCGGGCGCGGCCGGCTTTCGCGCGCGGTATTTCGCCGGCTGTTCCTCGATCGGATTCTACCCGAATCCTATGAGCGGATCGTATCAATCGATTCGGACATGCTGATCCAGCGCGCCGGCCTTCGCCGCCTCGCTGAAATCGATCTTGCCGGAGCGCCGATCGCCGCCGCCTATGACATGATCTTTCTGATGGATTTTAACGGCGGCGCGCTCGCGCGCAGCTTCCAGCGACACCGCCGTTCGCTTGGCCTAAGCCAGACGACGCCCTATTTCAACGCTGGCCTCATGACGATCGACCGCGTGCGGTGGAGCGGGCTTGGTTTGGGGGAGCGCGCGATGGCGGCGCTGCGCGCGACGCCCGACCGCTATCCCTTCCTCGAGCAGAGCGCCCTCAATGAACTCATCGCGGGCGACTTTGCGCCGCTATCGCCGCGATATAATTTCATGGGCGACTTTTTCCTCCTTGATTTGGAAAAGATCGTCGATCCAATTGTCCTGCATTTCGTCAATTCTCCCAAGCCGTGGGAAATTGATATGTGGCGCGGGGAGGCGCGTTTCGCGCAGGCCTACCAGGCGTTGTTCGAAAACTCGCCGTGGCCGGAATATCTCACCACGGCGCCAATGCTGAGCGCGCGCCGGGGGAAGCCGCGAAAGACGCCCGCGCGCCGCGCCTTCGCCGATCGACTAACAGCATTTCTCAAGACTTGCGCATTCGCGGACGGATGGCGCGCCTGAAATAGGCTGCGGAAACGGTCGCCGGTTGGAATTCGTTAACCAAGTTAAGGTTAACATTCCGTTCAGGCAAGCAGAGACCGCGCGTGAACCTTCGCACAATCCTCCTCACTTCATGCATCGCTGGCTCCGGCGGCGGCGCGCTTGCGGCTGATCTCGACGTCTTGGCGCCGACCCCGGTCCAGCAGTCGGGCCCCGCCCGCTGGGACGGCCTTTCGATCGGCGTCAACGGCGGCGGATTGTTGGCGCCGAGCCAGAGCGAGTCGCAGATCTGGTTCCCCGAATCGTTCGTACCGTCAGGCATTCCAACGTCTTACAAGTTCTCGTCCGACGGCGGGATGTTGGGCGTGCAGGTGGGTTTCAACAAGCAATGGGGCAGTTTCGTCGTCGGTGGGGTCACCGATTACGACATGGTGTTCGGCGCAACCGCCAGACAATCGGTGGCCGGCGCGGCTGGCGCCGTCCCCGGCGGGACGCCCTTTACCGAGGCCCAGTCTCAACAATTGCACTCGCTCGGTACGATTCGCGGCCGCGTCGGCTTCGCGCCGATCGACGACATGCTCATTTATGCAACCGGGGGCCTCGCCTTTGGCCAGACGCAAGTCGCCAGTAGTTTGACTTTCCCCGGGCTGGGCCCAACCTTCACGGGCTCGCATAGCGATATTAGTGTGGGCTTCGCCGCGGGCGGCGGGGTCGAATATGCGATCGATCCGCAATGGTCGATCGGCGCCGAATTCCTCTACTACGATCTCGGCGTCAGCCATGTCGCTGGATTGCCAAACTTCACGGCCGTGACCGGTTTCCCAGCAACCGAAACGGATTCCAGCATCGCCTTCCGAGGCTATACGTTGCGCCTTGGCTTGAACTACGAGTTCGACGGCACAAGCACCCAAACGACCTCCAATGCGTTTCAGAATTCCGGTAGCGACATAACCGGAGAGTTTGGCGTTCGCGCCGGCATGTCGACGAGTCACGCCCGCATGACGCTATACGATTCCGGCGGCTCTCTTCGGATTTCGCAGCTCACCTATCAAAATCCGACCGCCGCGACCGGAGAGGCCTACGCCAGGCTCGACGAGCCAAGCTCCGGCCTTTTCGCGAAGGGCTTTTTCGGCATCGGCAAGGAATCGGGCGGCCAATTGCAGGACGAAGATTTTGGGCCGATTACAACGCCCTATTCGTCAACCAACAGCTCGCAGGGCGACGGCCATCTCAGCTATGCGGACATCGACTTCGGCTATTACGCCATGCAGGGCTCCTGGTACAAGGTCGGCGGATTCGCCGGCTACCACTATCTTGACGAACGCTTCAACGCATTCGGGTGCACGCAAACGGCTGGCAATGCCGGGATATGCCCCACCGGAGCGGTCGGATCTTCAAACCTCGGGATCAGCGACGAAGGCCAATGGAATTCGATCCGCCTCGGTCTGGCGGCGCAATTGACTCTTCCGGCCGGCTTCTCCATCAGGGCCGAAGCGGCGTGGTTGCCGTATATGACATTTAACGGAAAGAACGATCACTGGCTGCGCGAACCGCAGGACTTCTCGGGCGCGATCCCGGAATCAGGCTCTGGATGGAACGGCTTCCAGGCCGAAGGCGAACTCAACTACGCGCTTTCGAGCAATTTCGACGTCGGCATCGGCGGCCGCTATTGGGCGATGAACGCCAAGGGCCATGCGAATTTTCAGGCTGTAACCGCCGACGGCGGCCCGCAGGTTGCAACTTTCGCGACGCAGACCGCGCAGGGCTTCGTGCAATCGGCCTATCATTTCTGACCGCCGATTGTCATAATTCCGCAATGACGCGCGTGGAAGCAGTGCTGCCGTCGGGAGGCGGGGCGGAATGTTCGGCGGATTGATGGCTTCGCGGCGGTTTGCGCCGTTGTTCTGGTGCCAGTTCCTCTCAGCGTTCAACGATAATTTCGTTCGCCAGATGCTGGTGATGCTGATCCTGTTTCGCTTCGGCGGCAGTGACGTCGGCTCGAAAGTCACGCTGGCGATCGGCATCTTCATTCTGCCTTCCATATTGCTGTCGGCGTTAGGCGGCGAACTGGCCGATTCCCACGACAAGGCGCTCGTCGCCAGATCGCTGAAGTTCGCGGAGATATTCATACAATTGGTTGCAGCGGCCGGCTTTTATTTCTCGTCGCTCCCTTTGCTCTATTTGTCGCTTTTTGGCCTCGGCGTCATTGCGGCATTATTCGGCCCGATCAAATACGGCATTTTGCCTGATCATCTCAGGCGTGAAGAGCTTGTGCCCGGCAATGCGCTCGTCGAAGGCGCCACTTTCGCTGCGATCATTTGTGGGTTGATCGCGGGCGGCTTCGCCGCCGCCGAAGGACGCGCGGTCTGGAGCGTCGCCTTGCAGCTCTTCCTGGTGGGGCTCGCCTGCTGGGGCGCCTCGTGCTTCATTCCAGCGACCGGCGTCGGCGCGCCCGGATTGAAAGTAAACCCCAACCTGTTCGCGTCCACCGGCGACATCCTGCGTGAACTTAAGCGCGACGACCGTCAATGGGTCGGCGCCGCCGCGGTGAGCTGGTTCTGGCTGGTCGGCGCGGTAACCTTGTCTATCGTGCCGGTGGTCGTCAAATCGCGCATCGGCGCTGGCGTCGAGGTCGAGACGGCGATCAATCTCTTCTTCGCGATCGGCATCGCCATCGGATCCCTGCTCGCCGCAATCATCGCTCACGGCCGCATTAAGCTCGCTCCCGCGCCGTTCCTGCTGCTGGCGATGGCCGGCGTCCTCGTCGATCTCGGCCTTACCACCGGCGCGTTGCCGAACACGACGAGCGAAGTCAGCCTTGTCGATTTCTTCACGAGCGCCATCGGCATGCATCTGGTTTTCGATATTCTGGCGTTGTCGGCGGCGTCCGGTCTGTTCGTCGTGCCGATTTTCGCCGCGGTGCAAGCGTGGGCTGGCGAAGATCGACGCGCGCGGGTGGTCGGCGCCGTCAATACCCTGAACGCCATTTATATGGTCGCCGGTTCGCTGGCGACAACCCTGCTGCTCAAGCTTGCGGGGCTGAGCGAACCGACGATTTTGAGCGTGCTGGGATTGGTGAGCATTTTGGCCGCAGCCTATTTATTTTGGAGGCTGCCAAGAAATTCCGACTGATGTCGGTTTCCGCCCGGCCGTGGACCCGGGCGTGCCGATCGCCTTCGCGTCAGGCGACGTCTGCGAGCGACAGGAAGCGCTGCACAATCGGCGACCGAGGTAGAGCGACAAGGACGACCGTGCCCTCGCCCAAGGTGGAATTGATGCGCAGCGACCCGCCATGCAGTTCGACAAGAGAATTGGCGATCGCAAGCCCCAGACCCGAACCCTTCATTCCATTGGCGAGGGTCAAATCGGCCTGCTCGAAAGGGCGTCCGAGGCGCGACAGGTCGGCGCTCGCAATCCCCGGACCGGTATCTTCAACATAGATGTAAATCTGTTCGTCAAAGGCCTGCGCGCCAATGCTGATGGCGCCGCCATCGGGAGTAAACTTCACCGCATTGCGCAACAATGTCACCAGAATGCGCTCGACGGCCTCGCGATCCGCTTGGATCGATTCGGCCGGGCTGACGTCGACCTCGATCGCGAGGTTTTTGGCTTGCGCGGCAGCCTCGACGTCGCGCATGGCGTTCTTGATTGCCGTTTCCACGCCAAACTCGCTTCTGTTGAGGCGCACGCGGCCCGCCTCAAGGCGTGACATGTCCAGCACATCGGAGAAGACATGCAGTAAATACTGGCCGCTTTCGTGGATATGGGAGCAGTAATCCTGATATTTGGGCGAGCCCAATGGACCAAAAGTCTGCTGCTCCATCATTTCCGAAAAGCCGATGATCGCATTGAGCGGCGTGCGCAATTCGTGACTCATATTGGCGAGGAACTCGGCCTTGGCGCGGTTCGCCATTTCTGCGCGCGCCTTTTGTTCCAAGTGACGCTCGGCAAGATCGGCGAGCTGCTGAGTCTGCGCTTCCAACGACTGGCGGGACTGACGCAGTTCGGAGACGGTGGCCAACAAGCGCCGTTCGGAATCCATCAACTGTTCTTCGTGCCGCTTCAGCGCCGTAATGTCCGTGCCAACCGAGACGTAGCCGCCGTCCCCGGTTCGCCGCTCGTTGACCTGCAGCCAGCGTCCATCGGTCAAACGCGCCTCATAGGTCCTGGCGGGGGACTCGGGCCGCGCCGGTCCCTTTGCGTTGATGAGTATTTCGCTGTCGACAAGGGGCGCCGCCCCTCTGGCCGCCAATTCCGCGTAAGGCGCGCCGGGACGTGTGCTTTCAGGCGGCAGATTGTGGAGTCGTTGATATTTTGAGTTACATAGAACAAGACGGTTCGACGAGTCCCACAGGACGAAGGCTTCCGAAATCGCTTCGATTGCTTCGCGCAACCGCTGGTCCGCCAAGACTGAGGTTTCGGCGAGATTCTTTTGCTCGGTGATGTCGACAGCGATGCCGACAAGATGCCTGCCGGCGCTCGGGCTGTCCTCAACGAGTTCGGCGCGCGCTCTCAGCCAAATCCATTCACCCGCCGCGTTGCGGATGCGAAACTCGTGGTCCATCGTCTGGTTCTGGCCTTCCACGGCCAGTTTCGCGATCGTGGCAAGATCGTCATCGTCCGGATGAACCATTTTTTGCAAGTCACCGAACGACAGGAACTCAAGGGGAACGGGCATGCCCAGAAGCTCGTACATCGATCGCGACCAATGAATCCGCCCTCTCGCGAGATCCCAGTCCCACAGCCCGCATCGGCCGCGATTGAGCGCCATGTCGACGCGCGTTCGCGCGCGGCGCGCGACCCGTTCTCTCTCCCGACTACGCTTGATCTGGGTGATGTAGGCCGCGGTGGCCCCGATCAGAACGACTGTGGTGGAGGCCAGGAGCAATGCGGTTATCAGCGCCGCCTCACGCCATGGCTCAAGCAACGCGCCGATCCGCATCGTGAGGGCCATTTGCCCGAGCGGCGGACGCAAATTGCGAACTGTCGCCAGTTCGTCCTCGCCATTGGCTGCTTCAATACGCAGCACCCCCGCCTTTTCCGCAAACGTCGTAAGCGGCTCGCTCACGCCGAGTCGGGCGTTGAGCGTTGACGGCGCATCGTTCGCGGGAGGCTCGCTCGCCAATATCTGACCGTCAGCGTCAGCCAGCGTAACTTCGCCGACCTGCAATTCGGGACCGGCGTCGAGAACTTTGTGGAGCAAATCGACGGGAGTCTGGTTAGGTTCGGCCGAAAGCGCCTGATTGAGACTCATCGCGAGGACGGAAGCGCGAAGATCGACCTCGCGCGCGGCGGCATCGATCGCACGATGACGCTCAGATCGGATGTGGCTGACCGCCGCAAGCGCCAGGAGGACCAGGAATAGAAGAGCGATGGCGGGGATCAGGTATCGAAGCCAAGGCTCGAAGCTCAACGAGCGCGCGCCAGCGCTATCATTCAACGGTTGTGTGATCGACTTGGCGAGATCGCGCCATGCAACAGCACGCACGTCCTCGGCGGCCGCGTTCGCACGCGCCATTATGGCCCCCTCATTCCTATCAGCGGCGACCCGGTGAAATGTGCCGCACCACACCGAATCAACTTGATAAGAATCCTTGTATGAATCTTTGTCCAGAGATTAATGAAGGGTTGACAAAAAATATCGAATTTGGATGGCGCCGTCGGAAGCGGCTTAAGCATTCGATAAATGCTCGTGTTTTTTTGTGGAATTCGGGGAGCCAGCGGCGCCCCGGCGCATTGGGCGCCGCCGCTTGGCCCCGACAGCAGAAGACACGGAACTGGCGTATGCTCGGTCGCGACAGCCATCGCTCGCAAACGACGATTATCGGAGCCCCATGCCGAGCCTGATCGAAGACTACGCCATTATCGGCAATTGCGAGACCATCGCGCTCGTCGGACGCGACGGCTCTATCGACTGGCTGGGGCTGCCGCGGTTCGATAGCGCCGCTTGCTTTGCAGCGCTTCTTGGAAATCCAAGTCACGGGCGCTGGTTGATCGGGCCCACCGAGAAGGAAGCGCGCGTGACCCGCCGCTATCGCGGCGACACTCTGGTTTTGGAAACCGATTTTGAAACCGACGCCGGCGCCATATCGGTGATCGACTTCATCAGTCGTCGCGACGGGATTTCGGATGTCGTGCGGCTGGTCAGAGGGATACGCGGGAAAGTATCGGTGCGCACCGAACTCGTCGTTCGCTTTGAATATGGCTCTGTCGCGCCCTGGGTAGCGCGCCGGGAAGACGGGCGGCTTCAGTTCGCCGCCGGCCCAGACAGGCTGCTGCTCGATACGCCAATTCCCCTCGTTGGAGAGGATTGGCGCACCGTCGGAGCCTTTGACGTCAGCGCCGGCGAGGAGATCAGCTTTATCTTGAGTTGGACGCCGTCGTTTCGCCCAGCGCCGCCGCCCATACATGCGACCGACGCCCTCGGCGAGGTAGAAGCCTTCTGGCTGGAGTGGAAGGTCCCATTCAAGGCGCCCGCCGAATGGTCCGAAGCGGTGCTTCGATCGTTGCTAACCCTTAAATGCCTGGCCCATCGGGAAACCGGCGGCATCGTCGCAGCCGGAACGACTTCTCTGCCTGAAAAATTGGGCGGACCGCGCAACTGGGACTATCGATTCTGTTGGCTTCGCGACGCCACATTCACGCTTTATGCGCTGATCGGCGCCGGCTTTCTCGACGAGGCGCGCGCGTGGCGCGAATGGCTGCTGCGCGCGGTCGCCGGCAGTCCTGACGACTTACAGATCATGTACGGCGTGGCGGGCGAACGCCGGTTGACGGAATTCGAAATATCATGGCTGCCGGGCTATGAAGGATCTGCGCCGGTGCGCATCGGCAACGCGGCGGCCGGGCAGATACAACTCGACGTTTACGGCGAGGTGCTCGACGCACTCTACGTCGCCCGCAAAGCCGGCCTCGCGCCGGAAGAAGCAGGCTGGGCGCTGGAATGCGCGCTCGTCGGCCATCTTGAGACGATATGGGAGCAGCCCGACGATGGAATCTGGGAGGTTCGCGGCGGCCGCAGACATTTCACCCATTCCAAGGTCATGGCCTGGGTCGCCTTCGACCGCATTGTGCGCTCGGCGGAGGAATTTCGGCTGGAGGGGCCGTTAGACCGCTGGCGCGCCGTCCGCGATACAATCCATCGGCAAGTCTGCGATCGGGGGTTCGATCCCACACAAAATTCCTTTGTCCAGTCCTATGGCGCGACGGCGGTTGACGCCAGCCTGCTGATGATCGCGATGGTCGGCTTTCTTCCCGCTGAGGATCCGCGCGTACGCGGCACGGTGGCGGCGATCGAACGCGATCTCTTGCGCGACGGCTTTGTGCTTCGCTACGACACGGGAAACCTAATCGACGGCCTTCCTCCCGGTGAGGGATCATTCCTGGCCTGCACGTTCTGGCTCGCTGACAATTACGTCCTGCTGGGTCGCTATGACGAGGCGCGGGAATTGTTTGAAAGGCTTCTTTCGCTGCGCAACGACGTTGGTCTGCTGGCGGAACAATACGATGCGTCGGCGAAACGACAACTGGGGAATTTTCCCCAAGCTCTGTCGCATCTGGCCCTGGTCAATACGGCGCACAATCTCGTCAGCGCCGGCGGCCCGGTTCATCAGCGAGCCAGCGCGGCCGGCGAGGCGGAACCGTCTTGAAACGGGGTTGGTCCCGGAAACGGGCGGCCCCTGCATCCGAAACGCGAGGACAGAATCAAGCGGCGAATTCGGCCACCAAACCTTCATTCGGATGGATCATCATGGACGCAGACATCTCTTCGCCTGAGCGGCGGGAGCCCGTCGAAAGCAGTACGCGGCAACGGGGACCCGTAATTTGCGCCGACCGGCTGGTCAGATTGAGAATGATCAACAATCGACGCGACCCGAGCGATCGTTCATAGGCCAATATCTCATCTGTGGCCGCGAACGGTGCATAATCTCCGATGCTGAGCGCCGGCTCGGCGCGGCGTAGGCGCAGCAGCGCGCGATATAGGAAAAGAATCGAACCTGCTTCTTCGCTTTGCGTGGCGACATTGACGTCTGCAAAATCGTTGCTGAGTGGCAGCCAGGGCTCTGCCGAGCTGAAGCCTGCGTTCTCAGATGCATCCCATTGCATCGGCGTGCGCACCGGATCCCTGCCCAATCCAAGACCAGGCACGTTCTTCTCCCAAGGGTCCTGAATTCGATCCGCCGGTATCGGCACATTGCTCATGCCGATTTCGTCGCCTTGATACATCGTCGGCGTTCCGCGCAGCGTGAGCAACAGAATCGCTGCGACACGCGCCTGATCGCCTCCGATGCGTGTCGCCAGACGCCAACGGTCGTGATTGCCCAGCACCCAATTGGGCCAACCGCCGCGCGGCAATTTCGCTTCATAAGCTTCGATAAGCGCAGCGATCGCGACAGGATTCCAAGGCGTCGTCAGCAGGTGAAAGTTGAACGGAAGATGGAAGCCATCGAGCGCAGCGCCGTAATAGAGCACCAGCCGGTCGATCGGCAGATAGGCTTCTCCGACCAGCAGGCGATCGCCGCCATATTCCTCAGCAACGCGGCGCATTTTTGCGATCGCGAGATGAACCTCCGGTTGGTCCAAAGTGTGCGTGAGCAGAAAACGGCGCGCCGGCGACATTCCCTCGCGCCAATTTGGGTTCGGCGGGTTATCGGTAAAGCCGGCGTCCTCAATAAGATGATGGATGGCGTCGACGCGAAATCCGTCAACGCCCCGATCGAACCAGAAGCGCAGCACGTCGAGCATGGCGGCGACGACTTCCGGATTTCGCCAGTTCAGGTCCGGCTGTTCGCGAAGAAACGCGTGATAATAAAATTGCCCGGTCGACGCGTCCCAGGTCCAGGAACTGCCGCCAAATTCGGCGACCCAATTGGTCGGCGCCGAACGGTCGGGCTTGGCGTCATGCCAGATATACCAATCGCGCTTCGGACTATCGCGCGATGCGCGACTTTCGACAAACCAGGGATGGCGGTCAGAAGTGTGGTTGGGCACATAGTCCAGAATGATCTTGAGACCCCGGCGATGCGCTTCGCCGATAAGACGGTCGATTGTCTCCAGGGCGCCGAAAATTGGATCGACGGCGAGATAGTCGGAGACGTCGTAACCGAAATCCGCCATCGGCGACGGGAAGATCGGAGAAATCCAGATCGCATCGACGCCGAGATCCACGAGATAGTCGAGTCTGCTGATGATTCCCTCGATATCGCCAATCCCATCCCCATTGCTGTCCTGAAACGACCGCGGATAGATCTGATAGATTACCCCGCATTGCCACCACAGCGCAGGTCGTAGGCTCGAGACTTCTGTGAAAGTCGTCATATGTGCTCACGCGCCATGTCGCTCTTCCCGATCAAAGGCCGTCACGCCGAAAAACGACTTTAGCGCCGAGTAAGCGGCTGACGTCCTTCATATCAGACATCCGTCGATCGGCGCTGCGATAAACTCAGGCCGGACGACAATGTTCCCTCGCCCCGGCTCGGCCGAGGGAGCGACCCTGCCGATCTCACGGAAGCGCGCAAGGTCGCGCAAGTTGCGCAATCAGCCATCGCCCTGTCACAAGCGATATGCGGCTTTAGCCAGCCGATAGGCGAGATCATACGCCAGATCATGCGCCTCGTCCTCATCAAGCTGATGCGTCGCGACGAGTTCGGCAAGCGCAGCGCAATCGACCCGCCGCGCGACATCGTGACGAGCCGGAATCGAGGGAAAGGCGCGCGTATCGTCATTGAACCCGACAGTATTGAAGAACCCCGCGGTCTCGGTCGTTGCGTCGCGGAAACGACGCATGCCGGCGACCGAATCGAAGAACCACCACGGCGGTCCCAGCCGCAGCGCAGGATAATGTCCGGCGAGCGGCGCGAGTTCACGCGAATAGGCGGCCTCGTCGAGCGTGAACAGAATGATGGTCAGCGAGCGCTCATTGCCGAAACGGTCAAGCAAAGGTTTCAGCGCATGTACATAATCGGTGGCCGTGGGAATGTCGGCGCCTTTGTCGCGGCCGAACTGCCGATGCACAAGCGGGTTATGGTTGCGGAACGAACCCGGATGGATCTGCATGACCAGACCATCATCCAGGCTCATCGCCGCCATTTGGGTGAGCATGTGGGCGCGAAACAATTCGGCGTCGGCGTCTGAGACCTCGGGCGCGAGTACGCGCGCGAAAAGAGCCTCGGCCGCGGCGGGCGCAAGATCGGCAGTGGCCGCGCTCGGATGGCCATGATCGGTGGCGGTCGCGCCATGGAGCTTGAAATAGTCGCGACGCTTGCGATGCGCGGCGAGGTAACCGGCCCAGGTCGTCGCATCTTCTCCGGCGATGGCGCCGAGCTGCGCGACGTTCTCACGAAAGCCCGGAAATTGCGGGTCGACGACGGCGTCCGGCCGATAGGTGGTGACGATGCGCCCGACCCAATCGGAGTCGCGAATCATGCGATGCCAGCGCAGGTCGTCGAGCGCGCTTTCGGTCGTTGCGAGAACTTCGATGTTGAACTTTTCGAATAAAGCGCGCGGCCGGAATTCCGGCTTCCGCAGATTTTCGGCGATGATATCGTAGTGTCGATCAGCGTTGTCGGCGCAAAGGCGCTCTTCGAGGCCAAACAGGGTCAGGAACGCATGATCAAGCCAAAGGCGCGTCGGCGTGCCGGCAAACAGCCGGTAGTGCTGCGCGAATAGCCGCCAGACTCGGCGCGGATCAATCTCCTTGGCGACGCCGTCGGCGTGCGGGACGCCAAGATCCTCCAGGCGAACGCCCTGGCTATAGAGCATCCGGAATACGTAGTGGTCGGGCGTGACGAACAATTGCGCGGGATCGGCAAAAGGCTGATTCTCCGCGAACCAACGCGGGTCCGTATGGCCGTGCGGCGAGATGATCGGCAGATCGCGCACATCGGCGTAGAGACGGCGCGCGATAGCGCGGGTTGTTGGATCGGTCGGAAACAGGCGATCTTCATGCAGCATGGCGATCTCGGCAGTCTTCAGGCGGCGCGCGGAAAAGAGCCCGGCGGCCAATTGCAAGCCGCCGTGAGGCGCTCAACTCAGGCACCGCGTCACAATATCGCGCACATCGGCGGAAAGCTCGGTCTTGCCGGCGATCGCGCCAAGAGCCGCTTGCGCCCGCGACTGACGCTGGGGTTCCAGCGATCGCCACGAGCGCAAAGCCGACAGCAGCCGTGCGGCGATTTGCGGATTGGTCGGATCAAGCGTCAGCACGATCTCGGCGAGCAGATCATAGCCCGCGCCGTCGATCCGATTGAATTGCGTCTGGTTGGCGCTGAAGCCGCCGATCAGGGCGCGCACGCGATTGGGATTGCTCAGCGAGAAAGCATGATGGCTCATCAGACCACGGACGCGCGTCAAGGTCTCTTTCTCAGGAATATGCGCCTGCAGGACGAACCATTTGTCGAGGATCAGCGGATCGGCGGCGTGGGCGCGCGCGAAGGCGTCGAGCGCATGTTCGCGCGCCCGTCCGGGCGTCAGGGAAAGAACGGCAAGGGCGGCGAAACGTTCGGTCATGTTATTGGCGCCGGCCAACTGGCGTTGGGCGCGCTCCGCGCCCTCCTCCGCTTTACCGGCTGCGAGCATCGACAGCGCCACATTGCGCAAGGCGCGCCGTCCCGCGCTTGCCGCGTCTGGACTAAAATGCGCGCCGTTCCCGAAACTGTCATGAAGCTGCGCCAGTCCAGCGGCATGGGCGCGGCCGAGCATTCCGCGCAGGGACTCGCGCGCCACGAAAATCGCGTCGGGGTCGACATTTCGAGCGATCTCTCGGGCGATGTCCCCTTCGCTGGGCAGGCTCAGCGCCTGGGCTGCGAAAGCCGCATCGAGACGACCCGCCTGAGCTTCGTCGAGGATCGCGCCATAGGCTTCGACGAACTCGGGGCCGACCTTCGGCGCCTCGCCCGCCCTTATCGCTGCTACGGATCGGATCAACAATCGCGTCGCCAGGCTTTGCATCGCCTGCCATCGATTGAAGCTGTCGCGATCGTGTCGCGACAGGATCAGCAGATCGCTCTCGGTGAGATCGTCATCGACCCGAACCGGAGCGGAAAATCCGCGCAGCAGGGAAAGGGTCGGACGGCTCGCAACGCCTGTGAAGACAAGGCGACGCGACGCGCCCGTCAATTCCAGAATTCCGCGAGCCAATTCACTCGCGCTCGCATCGCCCGAGGCAAGTGGAATCTCCGCGCCCGTCGCATCAATCAGCCCGAGCGCGATAGGCATTGTCAAAGGCAGCTTCACATCCTGGTCGCGCGTCGGCGCCGTCGCCTGCGAAATTTCGAGCGTCAGGCTGCGCGCGCCTTCATCATAGGCGCTGCGGAAAGTCAGGAGCGGCGTTCCCGCCTGGCTGTACCAGCGTTTGAATTCGCTCAGATCGCGCCCTGACGTCTCCGCGAAACATCCAAGAAAATCCTCGACCGTCGCGGCCGTGCCGTCGTATCGTTCGAAATAAAGATCCATGCCGGCGCGGAAGGCTTCGGCGCCGATCAGCAGTTTCAGCATCCGGATCAGCTCGGCGCCTTTCTGATAGACCGTCGCCGTGTAGAAATTGTTGATCTCGTGATAGATTTCCGGACGCACGTTATGGGCGAGCGGGCCGGCGTCCTCCGGAAATTGCGCCGCCCGCAACCCGCGCACGTCGGCAATGCGCTTGACCGGCGCCGAGCGTTCATGCGCCGAAAAATCCTGGTCGCGAAAGACCGTCAACCCCTCCTTCAAACAGAGCTGAAACCAGTCGCGGCAGGTGATGCGGTTGCCGGTCCAATTGTGGAAATATTCATGGGCGATGACCGCCTCGATGCCGGCATAATCGTCATCCGTCGCGGTTTCCGGCAAGGCGAGCACGTATTTGTCATTGAATACGTTAAGGCCCTTGTTTTCCATCGCGCCCATGTTGAAGTCTGAAACAGCGACAATGTTGAAAACGTCAAGATCATACTCGCGCCCATACGCGACTTCATCCCAGTGCATTGCACGCTTGAGGGAATCCATCGCGTAGGCCGCGCGGTCCTGCCGGCCATGCTCGACATAAATGCCAAGTTCGACCGCGTGGCCCGATGCGGTAACGAAACGGTCGGCGAGATGAGCAAGATCGCCGGCCACCAGCGCGAACAGATAGCTCGGCTTTCTGTGAGGATCACGCCAGACCGCAAAATGGCGATTGGTCCCCGGCAAATCGCCGCGCGTCTCGAGATTGCCATTGGCGAGGAGAATGGGCGCCTCACTCTTGTCCGCCTCGAGCCGCGTGAGATAGGTCGAGAGGACATCGGGCCGATCCGCAAAATAGGTAATGCGTCGAAAGCCCTCCGCCTCGCATTGCGTGCAATAGGCCGAACCGGAGCGGTAAAGTCCCATGAGCTTGGTGTTGGCGGTCGGATCGAGCTCCGTCTCGATGCGCAGCTTGAACGCTTGTTGCGGTGGGCTGGCGAGAATCAAATTTTCGGACGTCGCGACGAATGCGTCGGCTTCCAGCGTGTTTCCATCGAGTTCGATGCTCACCAGCTTGAGTTCGTCGCCGTCAAGCGCCAACGCGGCTCCCGCGCGGCCCGCCGGATTGGGGCGGATCGCCAGCGTCGATACGACGCGCGTCGCATGGCGATCGAGCGACACATCGAGCTCGACGGAATCGATCAGGTAATCGGGCGCCCGATAATCCGCAAGACGGATCGGCTGGCCGGTGCTGGTGCGCATGAGATGGTCCCTATTTTTTTCTTCAGAGAACGCGGCCAGGACCTCTCTCGTCAAGTCCTCCTGAATGCGAACGCCTCCGCATCGACAGGCATGGCGGACAAGCCGAATTTCCGTAAGGCTTTCTGCAAAGCATCCCCAGGCGCTCTGCCGCTAGTGAAAATGGCCGGAGAAGAAGCGAAGCCGGACGGACTGGTTCGATCGGAGGGCCCGAGCAGCGCATCGACGCGACGCGCGATAGCCGGAGCCGGATCAATATAATCCACGCGCCACGGCGCAAGGCGCGTCAATTGGTCCAGCAGCAAGGGATAGTGCGTGCAGGCAAGGGCGATGAAATCGGTGCGGCGCCCTGGGATTTCGACAAAGCAAGGAGCGATCTCGCGCGCTATCTCCGCCTCATCGACCGGCAGCCCTCTCATCCAATCCTCCGCCAGGCGCGCAAGATGTCGTGAACCGACAAGCGTCACCTCGCAATCGCCAGCATATTCGCGCACAAGCGCCTGCGTATAATCGCGCGCCACCGTGCCGGTCGTGGCCAACACGCTGATCAAGCGCGATTTCGAAGCCGCCGCCGCCGGCTTGATCGCCGGCACCGTCCCGACGAACGGAAGCGCGGGAAAGCGCGCGCGCAGCGGACCCAGAACGAGGGTCGAGGCAGTGCTGCAGGCGATGACCACGAGGTCGGGCGCGTGATCAGCGACAAGGCGCTCCATCATCGAGGCGACGCGGGAAACAAGTTCGGGCTCGCCGAGCGCGGCATAGGGAAACGCCGCGTCATCGGCGGCGTAGATCAGCATCGCGTCAGGCCGCGCCTTTCTAACTTGCGCAAGAACGGTGAGCCCGCCGAGGCCAGAATCAAAAACAAGAACGCGCGGGCCGCGCACGCGAACCTCGTTCATTTGCGACAGGAAATCGCTACGACAAAACCGCGTTCCGCCGCCGCGATTTGCCCGGCGCCGAGCGAGGCATCGCCCGCGGTCTTGGCGGAGGCGTCGGGCGCCAAGGATAAAAACCGTTGAATCTGGTCCGCCCCGATCATCCCATGGACGGCGGTAGGCGCTGTGCCCGCCACCAACTTGGGCTCACCGGACGATTGCGCGATCATGGCGACGAGACCGCCCTTGCGGTCAAAAACCGGGGCGCCTCTGGCGTTATTCGATAAGGACGCCAGGAGTTTCGGGGCCGTCTCCTTTTGACCGGGACCGAGCGGCGAAGCGGACGTCACGTTAAGCGTGACGCGACCGCCGGGCTCTTCGGCGGCAAAGCTGAGCGCCACGAGATCGGGGCCAAGCGCGCCGAAGTTCGGCGCGCCGACTGACGGACTGGCGCTTAGGTCCGCCGACAGCAGGCTCAAGCCGGCGTCGCGATCGTCGCGCACGAATTTCGCTGGCTTTCCATCGATCGTCGGGTTGGGACAGTCGGCCGCGCCGATGGCGCTAAGCGCTTGGCCCGGACCAATCAGAAATCCGGTCGCCGCGAAAAAGGGGCGGGACGGCGCCGGCGCCGGCAGCGGCGCGGACGGGACGACGGACGCCATCGCGGAAGATGGGGCCGCCGCCGGGAACGGGTCAAACGAATCGGCGATGGCCACGCCGATCCGATCGAAATCAGCCGATTGCGAATCTGGATAAACAAGCCGAAACCCGCGGATCGCCGAAGGGTCCGGAGAGCCTGTCGGCGCCTTGGCCATGCGCTCGTAGAATTTGCGCCCCGCCTCCTCGCCGGAGACGACGAAGAAATCAGGACGGTTGACCTTCAATGTGATTTTTCGCCCCGGCGCGTCGGCGATAAGCGCGGCGTAGAGCATGCCAGTCTTGGCGTCGCTGCCGGAAGTGCTTGTAAGATCAAGCGTAATTGAGCCGTCCGCCTTCATAAGCCTTACGCCCCCTGAATCGCCGGCGACGCGCTTGTCCAGAATTTTCAACGGCGCCCCGATTTTCACGCCGGTCTTGTCATCGGTGAATGTCTGGAAACGAACGGCAGCGCGGGCCTTCTGCGCCGCGCTCGTCATAGAGGCCAATTGCGCGGCGTCCACCGTCCCGGTTGCTGGCGCCTTGACGCTGGTCTGATAGGCGACGATGGCGTCGCGCGTGCGCTTGCCGAAGACGCCGTCGACGACGCCAAGATAATGGCCATTCCAGACCAGCGAATCCTGGATCGCCTTGCGATCGGCTTCCGACAAGGCTTCGAACGCCGCCTTCTGCGAGTCGTAAACGGGATCTACGCTTGGAGACAGCGGGGCGGCATTCTGCGCACGCAATGCCACCGGCGCGGCCAAGGCGAGAACGAGAGCCAAACCGCAAATCGTCCGCCGCGCCATACTCGCCATCCATCTCTCCTGATAAAGGCCCGTCGATTGTATCCGGGCGGCGATTCTGAAGCCACGTTCTATTTCGAGATGGCGTCAAGGGAAAGATTGCTGGTCCTTGGCCCCAACAAGCCTATCGAAAGCATGACGATCGCCATACTGCCGGCGATCAGCGTGAAGACCCCGGCGACGCCAAACCATTGCAGAAAATAGGCAATCGCAAAGGCGCTGAAAACGGCCGACAAACGGCTCCAGGAATAAACGAATCCGACCGCCATGGCCCGGATTCGCGTCGGATAAAGCTCGGCCTGGTAGCTATGGAAGGAGAAGGACAGAACATTGTTCGAAAGGGTTAGCAGCACGCCAAGCCCGATTAGCGGAACGGCGGCGGTCGTCTGGCCGAACAGAAGTCCAAACATTGCGATGGCGAACGCCGCCGCGACGATCAGCCATTTGCGCTCAACCTTGTCGCCGAGCGAGGAGGCGAGCAATGGACCAAATGGCGCGGCGATCGCGATAATGAACGTGTATTGCAGGCTCTGCGTGATCGATATCCCCTGTTTGATCAGCAAGGTCGGCACCCAATTCGAGAAGCCGTAAAAACCGACGGTCTGGAAAATATTGAAGATGACCAGCATTACAGTCCGCGTGAGATAGGGAGCTTCCCAGATTTCGGCAAATCCGCCGGGCCGCGGCTTCGTCTCGGTCGCCGCTCGCGGCGCGGCGCGGGCGCCGCCGCCCGGCTCGAGCGCCAAAAGCGCCCGATCGGCCTCTTCCAGTCGCCCGTGCTCAGCGAGCCAGCGCGGGCTCTCGGGAAGCCCCAGACGGATCGCCCAGACGAACACCGCCCCCAAGGAGCCGATCAGCACAACCCAGCGCCATCCGTCCATCCCCAACGGCGCGATCGGAACCAAGAGCCACGCGACCAGCGCGACGATGGGCACCGCCGCGAATTGAACTGCCGAATTATAAGCAAAAGCGCGGCCGCGCAGCGCGGCGGGAACAAGTTCGGCGATATAGGCGTCGATGGTCACCAGTTCGACGCCAATGCCGATGCCGGCGATGAATCGCCAGAGGTTCAGCCCGAACGCATCGGACTGGAAAGCCATGCAAATGCTGGCGATCGTGTACCAAATCAACGAATAGGTGAAGATCGTCTTGCGTCCAAATCGGTCGGCGACGAAGCCGAACAGAGCCGTACCCACGAACAATCCGGCGAACAGCGCCGCTACGAAACTCGCAACGCCGCTCGTGCCGAACAAGCCCGGCGTTGTCGACGTCAATATGCCGCCGCGCACGAGTCCGGGCGCTATATAACCCGTCAGAAACAGATCATAATATTCGAAGCAGCCGCCCAGCGACAGAAGCACGACGCGGGTCCAGATGGCGCGAGAAGCCGTCAATTGATCGAGGCGCGCGCCAATATCGCCAGATCGGTCGCTCGTCCCGGATGCGGCGTCCATTTGCCCCCCTTGCATTCTTTTTGGCCGCTCGCCTCGATCGAATGCGCCAATCGGGCAAACGCCCTCCCACCCCAGCGCATCCCCTCGAGCCGCCAATCTGGATTTCTTCGGTCTCGCCCCAGTTGAAGAGACGAATTCGAGCTTTATGATAACCTGGAACATCCCGTAAAGTCACATACTTGACTTGTCAGCCGTGTCTCAATGGCCCATCGGCGCTTTTTTGCGCCCCAAACATAGGTCGAACCATGCAGGCCACGCTTCGGATATTATTGGCTCTCGTCTCGATATTCGCCGGAGCAGACGCCTACGCCGCAGAATCCAAGCCATATGCGCGGGACTTTCTCGCCAGCGACGCCGTGCGCCTGGCCGAGACGCTACGCAAGGAGACCGCGGGCGAGGCCGCGCTCACCAAGGGCAAGAACCCCGAGCAATTGCGCAAAGAAGCGGCCGCGGCGACGGATAATGCCGACTACAAACTCGCCGGAAAACTTGCCGCCGCGGCGGTGACAGGCAATCCCAAGGACGCCGCCAACTGGCTCCAACTCTCCCGCATCGCCGTCAAGGCCGATGATGCGCAGGCCCCGGAGCGCTACGATTTGCGCGAGCGCGGCACGACCGCCGCCTACGCCGCGTATCTGCGACTAACGGCGCCGGCTCCGCAAGCTGAGGCATTGGCCCTACTGGCCAACCTTTTTGCGCGCCGGGAAATGTGGCGTCCCGCTCTCGACGCCTATCGCGCCAGCCTTGACCGCCACGATGATCTCGACATCCAGAAGACCTACGAGGATCTGCGCGAAAAATACGGATTTCGCATCACCGACTACAAGGTCGACAATGATTCCGCCGCGCCGCGCGTCTGCTTCCAGTTCTCCGAACCTTTGGCGCGGAAAACGGACTTTGCGCCTTATGTCGCCGTTTCGGGCGCAACCAATGGCGCGATCAGTTCGGAAGATCAGCAGATCTGCGTAGAGGGGCTGAAGCATGGCGAGCGATACGCCATCGTCGTTCGAAAGGGTCTTCCGTCCACCGTCGGCGAATCCCTGCTCAAAGACGCTGATTATGAAATCTATGTTCGTGATCGCTCGCCGCAGGTCCATTTCACCGGCAAGAGTTACGTTCTGCCGCGACAAGGCCAGCAAGGCGCGCCGCTGGTGACGGTCAACGCCGCCAAGATCGCAATCGATGTCTATCGCGTCGGCGATCGCAACCTGCTCGCGGCTGTTCAACGCGATGACTTCCTGAAGGGCATCGACAGTTCCCGCGCCAACGAGATCGCCAATTCGGACGGCGTCAAAATATGGAGCGGCTCGATGGACGTCGCTTCCGAACTGAACAAGGACGTCGTTACCGACTTTCCGGTTCTGGACGCGGTCGGCAAGCTCGAACCCGGCGTTTACATCATCACCGCCCAGCCCTGGAAAGGCGACAGCGCGACTCCCAAGACAGAAGGCGACGATCAGAACAGCGACGCGCTGGCGACGCAATGGCTTGTTGTCTCGGACCTCGGCCTGACCGCGCTGTCAGGCGAAGACGGCGTACACGCGATCGTGCATTCGCTGGCGTCGGCGGCCCCGCTCGCCGGCGTCGAAGTCAAGCTGATCGCGCGCAACAATGAAATATTGGCGACCAAATCGACCGGCGCGGACGGCCGCATCGACTTTGATCCCGGCCTGTCGCGCGGGACCGGCGGCGCGTCGCCGGGCCTGCTTGTCGCCACGACGGGAGCCGGCGATTACGGTTTCCTCAACCTTGTTCAGAGTGCGTTCGATCTCACCGATCGCGGCGTCAACGGGCGCGACGCTCCTGGCGCGCTCGATGCTTTCCTGTTCACCGAACGCGGCGTCTATCGCTCGGGCGAGACAGTCTATGTCACCGCGCTATTGCGTGACGCCAAAGGCCACGCCAAGGCGGGCCTGCCGTTGACGCTGGTGGCGATCCGCCCCGACGGCGTCGAATACAAACGGACGACCATCGCCGATCAAGGCCTGGGCGGGCGGTCCCTGGCGCTGCCGCTGCTCGCCGGCGCGCAATCGGGCTCTTGGCGCGTCGTCGCCTATGTCGACCCCAAAGGCCCGAGCGTCGGCGAAACTGGCTTCATGCTCGAGGATTACATACCCGAACGTCTCGATGTGAAACTGAAGCCCGCCGCGGATATCCTCACTCCGGGCGAGCCCGCCGCAATCGCGCTGGACGCGAAGTTTCTCTATGGCGCTCCCGCCGCGGGCCTCGACGTGACCGGCCAAGTGTCGCTCCAGGCCGTGGACGGGTCGGAAATCCCAGGTTACCCGGGATTTGCGGGCGGGCTCACCGACGATGAATTCACGGCGGTAAGCAATCAATTCGAGGGCAAAGCGCAAACCGACGCCAAGGGCCACGCGGACATTTCGGAGGCGCTGCCGGAGGGCGCGGCCGCCAAGCCGCTTCAGGCGAAATTCATCGTCGATGTCGCCGAGCCGGGTGGGCGCACGGTCGAGCGCGTCGTGACGCTGCCGATCCGCGCCAAATCGACGATGATCGGCGTCAAGAAGGATTTCGACGAGGGTCTCGG
This sequence comes from Roseiarcus sp., assembly GCA_036513315.1. Lineage (GTDB taxonomy): Bacteria > Pseudomonadota > Alphaproteobacteria > Rhizobiales > Beijerinckiaceae > Roseiarcus. The sequence continues at coordinate 9,919 of DATBZF010000018.1, read as the reverse complement.
GGAAGGCGAAGCGGCGACGTTCGAGGCGATCGCGGTTGCGCCGGACGGCTCACGCGTTTCGCGCAAGGGCGTCGAATGGTCGCTTTACAAGATCGACAGTACTTATCAGTGGTACAATTCGGACGGTCATTGGGGCTATGAGCCGGTCAAATCCTCAAAACGCATCGCTGAGGGCTCCGTCGACATCGCCGCCGATGCGCCGGCGAAAATCTCCGCCAATGTCGGATGGGGCAAGCATCGGCTCGATATCAAATCGGCCGACGGCGACCAGACCAGCATTTCTTTTGATGTCGGCTGGTCCGGCTCGGCCAGCGCCGATACGCCCGACAATGTCGTCGTGACGCTCGACAAGGCGAACTACCAGGCCGGCGACGAGGCCAAACTGCGCATCGCCTCGCACTTTGCCGGCAGGGCGACGATCGCGGTGGTCGGCGACAAAATAGAACAATTCATCGATATCGACCTTGTCGAAGGTGACAATGTCGCGCCGTTCAAGGTCGGCGCGGATTGGGGCGCCGGCGCCTATGCGATCGCCATCACCCATCGCCCGCTTGACGCGAAAGCCAAGCGGATGCCGGGTCGCGCCCTTGGTCTGGCGTGGTTCGGCATCGACGCAGCCACGCGCAAGCTCGATATATCGCTGGGCGCCCCCGAAATGACGCGTCCGCGTCAGACGATGACGCTGCCGATCAAGGTCGCGGGCCTGGCGCCGGGCGAAGAAGCCGAGGTCACAGTGGCGGCCGTCGATATCGGCATTCTCAACATCACCGGATTCAAGACCCCCGACCCGAAGGACTATTTCTTCGGCCAGCGCAAACTCTCCATCGAGATACGCGATCTCTATGGCCTGCTGATCGACGGCATGGAAGGCTCTCTCGGCGCCATCCACACCGGCGGCGACGGCAGCGCGGGCGTCGAAGGCAATCTGCCGACGCAGGAGCCACTCGCCCTTTATTCCGGCGTGGTGCGCGTCGACGCCAATGGCGAGGCCAAAGTATCGTTCGACCTGCCCGCCTTCAACGGTTCGGTGCGCATTATGGCCGCCGCCTGGTCGAAGGCGAAGGTCGGCAGCGCGGAGGCCGAAGTGATTGTGCGCGATCCGGTCGTGGTGGCCGGGACCCTGCCCCGTTTCCTGAGCCTCGGCGATCGCTCGCAAATGCACATTGATATCGACAATGTCGAAGGCGACGCCGGCGAGTACAAGCTCGATCTCGACATTCATGGCCCGCTCGTCGCGCAAGCCGATACGATGACCAAGGCCGTCAAACTCGAGGCGCATCAACGCACTTCGGTGACGATCCCGGTCACTGCGGCGGGCATCGGGACCGCAAGCCTCGATTTGCGACTGACAGGGCCCAAACTCGATGTGTCCGAACACTTCGCGCTTGGCGTCACCGCCGGCGCCCCCGATCTTTACCGTCGCAGCGCCCATCCTCTCGCCGCCGGCGCCAGCGAGACGATATCGAGCGATCTGTTGGCGGACTTCATTCCCGGCACCGGGTCCATATCGGTTGCCGCCTCGCCGTTCGGCGGCCTGGATGCGCCTGCCCTGTTGCAGGCCTTGGAGCGCTATCCCTATGGGTGTTCGGAACAGACTGTCAGCCGCGCGATGCCTCTGCTTTACGCCAATCGATTGGCGTCGATCGAACATCTGGCGATCGATCCCGACCTCGATGGGCGGATCAAACAATCGATCGACCGCGTTATGGATCGCCAGGATAGCAATGGCGCGTTCGGCCTTTGGAAAGCCGGCGGCGACGACGATGATTTATGGCTCGACGCTTTCGTTTCCGACTTCCTGACCAGAGCCCGCGAACGCTCTTTCGCGGTCCCGCAACAGGGCTTCAACCAGGCCCTCGACCGGTTGCGCAACGAAGTCGTCAACGCCGCCGATCCGGGCGACGGCGCCGGCGAGCCGCTCGCCTATGCGCTCTACGTCCTGGCGCGCAATGGACGACCGGTTGTCGGCGACCTGCGCTATCTCGCCGACACCAAGCTTAGCGTGTTCAAGACGCCATTGGCGGAGGCGCAGATCGCCGCCGCGCTCGCCATGCTCGGCGACCGGGCGCGGGCGGGCAAAGTGTTCGGCCTCGCTATCGAGACGTTGCGCGGCGAGCACGACAGCGGCTATTCCAGGCCCGATTATGGCTCGCGCCTTCGCGACGGCGCCGGCGTGCTCGCGCTGCTGGCGGAAGCCAATCTCGCAGAGGGCGAAGTCGCCGGCGACGCGATCGGTGAAGTCTCGCGGATCGTTGAATTGGCGCGCAACGAGCGGACCTACACCAGCACCCAGGAAAACAACTGGATGGTGCTCGCCGCCGAAGCGATCGCGGAACATTCCTCGCCGAATTTGTTCACCGTCGACGGACAGGCGCAGAAGGGCGCGGTCTATCGCAAATGGAGCGGTTTCGGCCTCGACGGCAAGCTGGCGACCATCGCCAACACCAGCGCCGCGCCGGCAATGGTCACCACTACGACATCTGGCAATCCGATCGTCCCGGAACCGCCGGCGGCGCAAGGTTACGAAATCGAGCGCAGTTTTTACAAGCTCGACGGGACAAAGTTCGACGCTAGAAGCGTCACCCAGAACGACCGCTTCGTCATCGTGCTGAAAGTGACGGAGGCGGAAGCGAAATACGCGCGTCTGCTGCTCGTCGACCGCCTGCCGGCGGGACTAGAGATCGACAATCCCAACCTGGTCGACGGGGGCGCAATCGACGCTTTCTCCTGGTTGAAAAAGGACGTCGATCCCGATCACACGGAATATCGCGACGATCGCTTCGTGGCGGCGTTCGAACGCGCAGAAAACCAGTCGGCCTTCTTCAACGTCGCTTATGTCGTGCGCGCCGTCGCGCCAGGAAAATATGTCTATCCGCCAACCACCGTGGAAGACATGTATCGTCCCGAGCGTTTCGGCCGCAACGCCTTCAGCACGATCGAGGTGATCGCAAAATGAACAGGGAGCGCCGCTGGTTCGGCGTCGCCGGAGCATTGATTTTCGCGCTGGCGCTCGCGATACCGGCGGCATGGTCGCAATACCTTCAGAATCTTGGGCCGATCGATCTCCTCTCGGCGCGCCAGGGATCGACCATCGTCGTCGATCGGGAAGGACGACTGCTGCGCGCCTTTACCCTACCGGACGGGCGCTGGCGGCTGCCGCTTGAGCCAGGCGAAGTCGATCCGCGCTATATCGCGATGCTCCTTGCCTATGAGGATGCGCGATTCTACGCGCATGACGGCGTTGACTGGCGCGCTCTGAGCCGCGCCAGCCTGCAACTCCTCACGCGAGGGCGCATCGTTTCCGGCGGCTCGACGCTGACCATGCAAGTCGCGCGGCTGATCGAACCGCGCGAGGAGCGCAGCGTTTCGGCAAAATTGCGGCAGGTCGCCCGAGCCTGGCAGATCGAGCGGCAGGTCAGCAAACAGGGGGTGCTGGGCCGCTATCTCGCCTTGGCGCCGTTTGGCGGAAATGTCGAAGGCGTCAGGGCGGCGTCGCTGACCTATTTCGGCAAAGAACCCCGCCGTCTGACGATTGGCGAGGCCGCGCTGCTGGTCGCGCTGCCGCAATCACCTGAGGCGCGGCGCCCCGACCGTTTCGCCGAAGCGGCGCAAAAAGCGCGCGACCGCGTGCTCGATCGCGCTGTCGAGCGCGGCATCATCAAGGCCGAAGAGGCGGCGGCGGCGAAGCGCGAAATCGTTCCGACCGAACGGCGCCCCTTCCCGATGCTCGCCGCCCATGCCGCGGAAGAGGCGGTCGCCGCCGATCCGAAGGCCCATATCTTGAAATTGTCCATCGACGCGCGGCTGCAGGCCAAGCTCGAGGACTTGGCGCGTCAAGCCGCTGGGCGTCTCGGCCCGAAGCTTTCGGCGGCGATCGTCGTGGTCGACAATGCCAGTGGCGAAATTCGCGCCAGAATCGGCGCCGCCGATTATCTCTCAAACGAGAGCGAGGGCTCCATCGACATGACGCGCGCGCCGCGCTCGCCGGGTTCGGCGCTGAAGCCCTTCATCTACGCGCTCGCCTTCGAGAGCGGCATCGCCCATCCCGAGACGGTTCTCTTCGATCGGCCGACGCGCTACGGCGCCTATACGCCCGAGAATTTCGATCTCGGCTTTCAGGGCACTGTCACCGCGCGACACGCATTGCAAATGTCGCTCAACCTGCCGGCCATCGAATTGTTGGCCGATGTCGGTCCCGCCAATTTCCTGGCGCGTTTGCATGGCGCCGGCGCCGCGATAGCGCTGCCGAAGGATTCGCCGCCAGGTCTGGCTATCGGACTTGGCGGGCTTGGCATTTCGCTGACCGACCTCGCGCGGCTTTACGTCGGGCTGGCGCGTGGCGGCGAGGCGCCGCCTCTGATCGAGCGGCTGGGCGCGGACCCCGGCGCGATGGGGCCGCGTCGCGTCACCGATCCCGTCGCCGCATTTTACGTCGAGGACATCCTGCGCGGCGCGCCGCCGCCCGCCAATTCCCTGAGTGGACGCATCGCCTTCAAGACCGGCACCTCCTATGGCTATCGCGACGCGCTCGCCGTTGGTTACGACAAGGGCTCGACGATCGCCGTCTGGGTCGGCCGCCCCGACAATGCGCCCGTGCCGGGCCTCGTCGGCCGTCAGGTCGCCGCGCCGGTCTTGTTTGACGCCTTCGCAAGACTGGGACGAGACATCGAAGTGATTTCGGCGCCGAAGGGTGTGCTGAGAGCTGCGACAAGCGCCGATCTGCCGCCGCCGCTGCGCCATTTGCGCAAGGATGCGCCCAAGATCATGGCCGCCACTGCGATCCCCGCCCTGAAAATCGCCTATCCGCCCGATGGCGCACGCGTTGACCTCGGCCTCGCCCAGGGCGCTGGAGACGCCCTGCTGGCGCTGAAGGCGCTCGGCGGCGCCACGCCGCTGACCTGGTTCGTCAATGGCGCGCCGATCGGCGAACCCGATGCGCGCCGGGAATCGGTCTGGCGCCCCGATGGCGCAGGCTTTGCGCGCGTGTCCGTGATCGACGCCAAGGGCGCGACGGACTCCGTGCTGGTGCGATTGCAATGATGGGGCAGAGCGGTTCCAAGGCCTTACAACGCGGCCCTTCGGACCGCGATTCGGCCATTTCGAGGCGGCGATCACAATTTCGAACTGACTTCCAGTCGGGAATCTGCTTTATTACACGCCTCTGTCACAAAAGTGGGCTGGAACTCGGCGCCCGTCGTTTCCTCCGCTTGGTTCGAGGCTCCCATGTCTCCCGCAAAGACCGAAGCGTCCCGTACGCTGACGGGCATCGCTTTGGCCACCTGCGGATGGGCGGCGTTCAGCGCCCAGGACGCGATCGTTAAATATCTGGTCGTGAAACTGCCTGTCGCCGAAGTCCTGTTCGGACGCAGCGTCATGATCGTCGCGCTGGCGAGCCTTGTCGTGCGTGGCCCTGCGCTCCGCAACATGATGCAAAGGCGGAATCTCGCCGCGGTCGCGTTGCGCGGGCTGCTCATCCTGGCGGCGTGGCTCGCCTATTATAGCGCTGCGCGTTCCCTGCAGCTGGCCGAACTGGTGACGCTCTACTTCGCCGCGCCTTTGTTTGTGGTGGCGATGTCGAGTCCTGTGCTGGGCGAGATTGTCGGCCCGTGGCGTTGGCTCGCGACCATAGTCGGCTTTGGCGGCGTCCTTATCGCCGCGGGCCTGTCGACGACGCCAGACATCTGGCCGGCGACGATGGCGATAGCGGCCGCTTTCTTCTGGGCGATCACGACGATATTGGCGCGCAATCTCAGCCAAGCGGTGAGCACGGCGGCCTTGATGATGGGGAGCAGCCTCTTATTCGCCGTCGCCTGCGCATTCGCCGCCCCCTTTGTCTTCGTCTGGCCCGATTCTTTCAGCCTCGGATTGATCGTCGTCCTCGGTCTCGTCGGCAGCGTCGGCCAATTCTTTCTGTTCCAAGGTTTGCGCCGCGCGCCGGCGTCGGCGCTGGCGCCCTTTGAATATACGTCTCTCGCCTGGGCGATTTTTTGGGGCTGGACGATCTTCCACGATTTGCCGGCGCGCCATGTCCTGACCGGCGCGGCGATCATTCTGAGCAGCGGACTGTTCATGCTTTTGATCGAGGGCCGCCGCCATATCCGGGCCGCCCGCGCATGACCGATCGACCCATTGTCCCGGACCCGGAAACTTTACGCATGCGCGGCCATCCATTACGCTCCGCGGGCAGGGGAAAAGGATTGCCAATGGTCGCGCGCAACAGCGCTCCAAGAAGCGCGAAGGCGATCTGTTTCCTGTCATCGGGAGCCAAGGAAGCCGATGAGGCGCTGCAGCGGCTTGTCGAGCGCTATGGCAATAGCGAGCCCGCGCAAGCCGACGTGATCGTCGCCCTTGGCGGCGACGGACTGATGCTGCAGACATTGCATCGAATGATGAACGCTCCCAAGCCGATCTATGGCATGAATCGCGGATCCGTCGGGTTCCTGATGAACGAATTCCACGATCGCGGTCTGCGCAAAAGATTGGAAAACGCGCGCCTGTCGATCATTCATCCGCTGGTCATGCGCACGATCGACGCCAAGGGCGCGACACGGACAGCCCGGGCGATAAACGAAGTTTCGTTGCTGCGGCAGACCTATCAGGCCGCGAAATTGCGCATCAGCATCGACGGCGAGGAGAGGCTCGGCGAGCTCATCGCCGATGGCGTGCTCCTTGCGACCCCCGCCGGCTCCACCGCCTATAATCTCTCGGCGAACGGACCCATCCTGCCGTTGGACGCGCCGCTAATGGCGTTGACGCCGCTGTCCGCCTTTCGTCCGCGCCGATGGCGCGGCGCGCTGTTGCCGGATCGCGCCAGCGTTTCCATCGAAGTGCTGGAAGCCGAAAAGCGCCCCGTCGCGGCGGTCGCCGACCACAATGAAATCAGGCGCGTCACGCAAGTCGACATCGCCATGGACCACAAGACTTCGCTGATGCTGCTGCACGACCCCGGCCACTCGCTCGACGAACGCATATTGCGCGAGCAGTTCGTCTATTGAGGAGAATTGATGACCCCAAAGGTCAAAGTGCTCGGCGAGAGAATCCTCGCCAATGGCCGCTTCCGGCTGACGCTGACCCGCGTGGAAGTCATCGAGACGGATGGTTCCGCTCGCGTGATGAGCCATGAGATCTACCATCACAAAGGCGCGGCCGCGGTGCTGCTCTACGACCCCGAGCGCGCAATCGTCCTGTTGGCGCGACAATTTCGACTAGGCGCATATCTGGAAGGCGCCCCTCAGCCGATGATCGAGGTTTGCGCCGGCATGCTCGACGGCGATACGCCGGAAGCCGGCATTATCCGCGAAGCGATGGAGGAGACCGGAGTGGCGATCGCCAATCCGCGTCACGTCTTCGACGCTTTCGTCAGTCCCGGCGCGACCACCGAGAAGATCGCTTGCTTCGTCGCCCCCTACAGGCAGAGCGACCGCGTGGGCGCCGGCGGCGGCGTCGATGAAGATGAGCATATCGAGATCGTCGAAGCGCCTTTTGACAACGCGCTCGCGATGATCGAGCGAGGAGAAATCTGCGACGCCAAGACGATCGCGCTGCTTTACTATGCCCGAGCATGCGGGCTAATGAGCCGCAAGGCCGATTGAAGCCGTGGCGAGGAGATAGCGGAACTCACGCCGGACGTCGTCTTGCCTCGCGCCGTTCGTTCATCCGGCCCCGGCCGTCGTCGATTAAGGAAATCCCATGCTGACTGGAGCCCTCGCCCTCGCTTTCGCCGCCGCCTTCACCGGCGCCGCGCTTTATATCAATCTCGTCGAACAGCCTGCCCGCCTCGCGCTTGACGACAGCGCGCTGCTCTCGGAATGGCGGCCGAGCGATCGGCGCGGCTTTGCGATGCTCGCATCGCTTGCGCTGATCGCGGCGGCGTTGGCCCTCACCGCCTATTTTCAAACCCAGGATGTGCGTTGGCTGATCGGCGCGATCATCGTCATTGCAAGCTGGCCCTACACGTTTTTTGCGATGGTGCCGATGAACAATCGCATTTTGACGATCACCGCGGCGGAATCGGGCGCGGCGCGGGAGCTCGTGCGCACCTGGGGGCTTCTGGAATATGGACAAACGGCGATCGGCCTCGTCGGCTGCGGCGTGTTTCTCTGGGCGCTGTGAGGCGCAGGATTGGGACGAATGTCCGTTTCGGCGGCGCCGATTCCTTCAGGCCGCTTCCGCCAGAGTGTCGATCAGATCGGGAGGCAGTTCGACCGGCGGCGAGGCAACCTCAACCATTGAGGGTTCTTCCGGGGCGATGAGCAAGGGCGCGTTCGTCGGTTCGCTGAACGCGCGCCCCTCGTCCATGCGGGCGAGCAATGCGGTCGCCCGCCGATAGGCCGCCGATTCCGCAGCGAAAGCGCGCGCCTCGCCGCGAGCCGCCTCCACCTCGAAGCGGCGCAACAGCGACATCAATCTGTCGAGCTCCGGCGAGTCGATCCTTTCGCAGGCGGCGATGACGCGCACAATCAAAGCCCGTACGATTTGGTCGCCGGGCGCGATCTTGGCTTCGTTGAGGGCGGTGAGGGCGGCGCGGAAAACAGGCAGAAAATGCGCCGGGAGCCCAGTCTTGCCATAGAGCGCGGCGAACCCGGCGCTTCGCGGTTCGCGTACAAAGCCGGCGACGCGGGCAGGCGCCAATCCCGAAAGCTCGCCCATGGCAATCTCGAACAGCAGGCGACTGCCCGACAGCAGCGAGCGCATGAGCAACGCGATCGTCAAACCGTTCTTCTGACGAAGGTGGCGAACGAGATCGCGCGTTTCCTCGTTCGGGCTCGAACTCGCGACGCAGACGGCGCCTTGATCCGCCGCCTCCCTTGTGATGCGTTCGGCCTTCTCGGCGCTCAACCAGTCGCGAGCGGAGACGAAGTGGGATAGCGCCTTCGCGGCGGCGACGACGAGGTCGCAACGCAGCGTCGAGGGAAGCGAGGGGCGCATCAGCAAAGCCTCGCGCGTCTCGGCGTCTTCGCCGAACCGCTCGCCGATGCGAGACAGAACGCTCGGGCTGAGATCGGCGTCGAGATTGCCAGCGAGCGCAACCACCGCCTCCCGCTGCCCGATCTCGGCGAGCGCGGCGGCGACGCTCACGCCCAGCCGCGACCGGCGCGCCAGCGCAATCTGGGCGTAGACGTCGCCGATCGCGGCGCAGTCGACAAGCTCGGCGTCGGTCAGCACCGGCGAGCGCGACAGCACCACCGATGAGATTTCGGACTGGTCGCAGGCGAGCGCCAGAACGATGTGGTGAGGCGCATCGGAGGCGTCGGCCAACGCCTCGGCCAGCGCGCGACGCACCAGCGCGGAATGGTCGTCGAGCAGAGAAGTGAGCCCGATCGCGGCCTCGCGGCGCAACGCCGCCCCCAGATCCGAGTAGAGATAGGCGCGCGCCAGGGCGCTGGCCGCCTCCGCCCGCCCGCTGGCGTCGGCCCGTTGCGCCCAGCTCAGAAAACGGCGCACAATAGTCGGCCGATCGGGGGCCAGCGAGGGCGATTGCACGATGTCGGAGACCACCAGATTCATAGCGCGTTCCCACGCGTCGCAACGGAAACTCTCATCCCGCAGCTTGCGGCCTTATGGTAAATGAGAGCTTAAGGCCAGGCGGTTCCGACAAGATTGGAGCGAGAAATTGAACGATTCAGCGCCTTCCCATCCCCGCGGCGGCCTATACTTTGAGGACTTCGCGGTCGGCCGGGTTTTCACCCACCGGTTGAGGCGAACCGTCACGCAGATGGACAATATGCTGTTCTCGAACATGACCCTCAATCCGCAGCCTCTGCATATCGACGCCCATTTCTGCGCGACCGAAACCGAATGGGGTAGGCCGCTGATGAATTCGCTTTTCACCCTCGGCTTGATGATCGGCATGTCGGTCAACGACACGACGGTCGGCACGACCATCGCCAACCTCGGCATGAGCGAAGTGCGCTTTCCC
>DATBZF010000017.1:0-11049 GCA_036513315.1 Roseiarcus sp. | reverse complement strand
TCGGCGCGCTGAACGCCAAGCTCAGCCCCGCCGAACTTGCCGCGATCGCCGCCGCCATGCCGAACGAGGCGGCGGCCGGTTCGCGCTATCCCGCCGAGGCGATGGCGCATCTCGACAGCGAGAAGTGAGGCGGCGGGGCGGACCGCGAAGTCGCGCCGCCATCGCCGCGCGAAGCTGTAAAGGCGACCCGCAGCGCGGGCGGCTTCGCCGGCCTTGACAGCTTCGCCCGCCGACGGCCGTTGCTTGCCATGATCCTTTGGTGAATGGCGCGGCCGAAACGGCCGCGCCATTCACCAAAGGATCATGGTAGCCACTTGCCACGCCGAACGAGACGCAGTCACGCCGAAGGCGCCGAAACGAAGTGGAGGACCGGCGCAGCCTGCGGACGAATGCTCCGCATTCGCCTAGAGTTGACGGCGTCTCGGTGGCGTGGCCTTCGCGGTTCTCTCCGAAAACCCACACATAGCCGCGCGCACTCCGCAAGCGCCGAATCCCGCCCGGGATCGGTCACCACGTCCCGCAAGAAGCGCCCGATGCGACGATCGCGGCGCTGCTCGCGCTGATCGAGAGCGGCGCCGGCTCGTGACTGCTGGGCCGCAGCGTCGCCGCTCCAATCACTGGGTCTTGGGCGGCGTCGTGCTGTCGGTGTCCGTCCCTGCCGGCGGCGCGCCGGGCGCCGGCGCCGCCGGATGCATCGCCTGCTCGCGCCTCTTCTGCTCCTGCACCTTATGCAGGTGATGGCCGGCGATGCAGCCGCCGATGGCGCCGAGAACGGCATGGTGGCCGGCATAATGGCCGGCGACGGCCCCGGCCGCTCCCCCGGTCAGGCAGCCGATCGCATGGGCCGGCGTGGCCGACAGCCCCCCGATGGCCGCGACGGCGAAAAGCGCAGCTTTGATATTCATCACTTGGCCCCTTTTTGAAGACGGAACGCACGGGATCGAATGGCCGCTCCCAGCGCCATAGGGTAAGATCGGCGGCGAGGATATCAAGCCCAAGTTTCGTTTCGATGTCAGGAAACGCGGCCCCGCCACAACCGAATTGCTTTCTGCCGCCCGCTCTCTTATATGTTTGGTCAATCCCGCAATTTTAGAGATTTGAGGCTGGGCCTCGACCGGGCGCCGGCCGGGAAAGCGCGTCTCAAGCGACAGGAGTTCAAAATATGTCCGAAGCGCCGCTGATGCCGAAAGCGACAGCCGTCTGGCTGCTCGACAATACGTCGCTGACTTTCGACCAGATCGCCGATTTCTGCAAATTGCACCCGCTTGAAGTCAAGGGCATCGCCGATGGCGAAGTGGCCGCCGGCATCAAGGGCCATGACCCGATCGCCTCGAGCCAGCTCACGCGCGAGGAAATCGCCGCCGGCGAGAAGAATCCCGAGCGTCGCCTGGCGCTCGCCGTCGCCAAGGTGCGGCTGCCGGAATTCAAGAAGCAGCGCGGCGCCCGCTATACCCCGCTGTCGCGCCGGCAGGACCGGCCCAACGCCATTCTCTGGCTCTTGCGCAATCACGGCGAACTGAAGGACGCGCAGATCATGCGTCTCGTCGGCACGACCAAGTCGACGCTCGACGCCATTCGCGAACGCCACCATTGGAACTCGGCCAATCTGCAGCCGATGGACCCGGTGACGCTCGGCCTTTGCTCGCAGATCGACCTCGATTTCGAAGTCAACCGCGCCGCCAAGGAACGCCCGAAGGTCGAGGAAGATCGCGGCCAGACTTTGGTGCCCGCCGAAGTGACGACCGCCAAGCCGCATTCCTCGCCGACCAGCCAGGCGGACGTCTTCGGCGCCGCGCCCAAGCCCAAGGCGCAGGAAGAGAAGATCGACGTCGATTCGGTGTTCGGCAAGCTGAAAGAGCTGAAGAGCGCGGGGTGAGGCATAGAGCCGCCAGCCGCGTCCATCATTGCGAGGTCAGGCGAATGCATCATTCGCCTTGGCGCAGCGACGAAGCAATCCAGACTGGGCCGCGGGCGCGACTCGTCCGCCGCCCCACGCTGAGCCTTCCGTGATTCGGCGGGCCGATAGTTCACGCTTCTTGTGTGTATCAATTGGTTACATCATTTGGGCTTAGCCTGGATTGCTTCGTCGCTGCGCCAAGGCGAATGATACATTCGCCTGACCTCGCAATGACGTACCCTCTTAAGTCGTCACAACCCCCGCGCCCTTAACGCTGCCGCGATCTCGTCGAGCGCAATCGGATCGTCGATGGTCGCCGGCATCGTCCAGGCCTCGCCGTCGGCGATTTTCTTGATCGTGCCGCGCAGGATCTTGCCCGAACGGGTCTTGGGCAGGCGCGCCACCGCGATGGCGATCCTGAACGAAGCGACCGGGCCGATCCGCTCGCGCACCAGCGCAACGATCTCCTGTTCGATGATTTGCGGCTCGCGCGCCGCGCCCGCTTTGAGAACGATGAAGCCGCAGGGCTGCTCGCCCTTGATCGCATCCCTGACGCCGAGGACCGCACATTCGGCGACGTCGGGGTGCGACGACAGCACTTCCTCCATGCCGCCGGTCGACAGGCGATGGCCGGCGACATTGATGATGTCGTCGGTGCGCCCCAGAATGGTCAGGTAGCCGTCGGCATCCTTGAAGCCGGCGTCGGAGGTTTTGTAATAGCCGGGAAATTCAGTCAGATAGGATGAGATCATCCGCGCATCGTCGCAATAGAGCGTCGGCAGCGCGCCGGGCGGCAGTGGCAGTTTGATGACGATCGAGCCCATCGTCCCGGCAGGAAGCGGCCGCGCCGCCTCGTCGACGACATCGATCTCATAGCCGGGCATCGGCACGGTCGGCGAGCCCCGCTTGATCGGCAGCAGGCCGAGCCCGACCGGATTGCCGACGATCGCCCAGCCCGTCTCCGTCTGCCACCAATGATCGACGACGGGCACGCCGAGCATGCGCTCCGCCCAGGCGACGGTGTCGGGATCGGCGCGCTCGCCGGCCAGGAACAGGGCGCGCAGGGAGCGATGCGAATATTTCTTGAAAAAGGCGCCTTCGGGATCTTCGCGCCGCACGGCGCGAAAGGCGGTCGGGGCGGTGAAGAAGGCCGCGACGTCATATTCTGCGATGACCCGCCAGAAGGCGCCCGCGTCGGGCGTGCCAACCGGCTTGCCCTCATAGAGCACGCTCGTGCAGCCATGCAGCAGCGGCGCATAGACGATATAGGAATGGCCGACCACCCAGCCGATGTCTGAGGCCGTCCAGAACGTCTCGCCCGGCTCGACGCCGTAGAGATTGCCCATCGACCACATAAGCGCGACCATGTGGCCGCCATTGTCGCGCACCACCCCCTTTGGCACGCCGGTCGTCCCCGACGTGTAGAGGACATAGAGCGGATCGGTGGCGGCGAGTTCAACGCAAGCGGCTCGGCTGCCTTGCGCTCTCGCGGCGCTGATCGCGTCGTCCCAATCGTGATCGCGCCCCGCTTTCAGCGCCGCCGCGCATTGCGGGCGTTGCAGCACGAGGCAGGCCTCAGGCTTATGCCGGGCAAGTTCGATCGCCCCGTCGAGCAGCGGCTTGTAGGGCACGATGCGGCCGGGCTCGAACCCGCAGGACGCGGTGAGGATCAGCTTGGGGCGCGCATCGTCGATGCGGGTCGCCAGTTCCTTGGCGGCAAAGCCCCCGAACACCACCGAATGAACCGCGCCGATGCGCGCGCAGGCGAGCATCGCCGCGAGCGCCTCGGGGATCATCGGCATATAAATGATCACCCGGTCGCCCCTGCCGACTCCGAATCCGCCGAGCACGGCGGCGAGCGTTGCGACTTCGTCGAGCAATTGGCCGTAGCTGATGCGCTTTTTGACGCCCGTGACCGGGCTGTCGTAAAGGATCGCCGCCTGTTCTGCGCGTCCCGCCGCCACATGGCGGTCCAGCGCATTGAAACAGGTGTTGCAGGTCGCATCCGGGAACCAGCGGCCATAAACGCCCGCCTCAGGGTCGAATATGCGCTCCGGCTTCTTGATCCAGTCGATTTCCAGCGCCGCTTTGGCCCAAAAAGCTTGCGGATCGGCGCGCCACTCGGCATAGACTTCGGCGTAGCGGCTGGTCATGTCGCGCTCCTCCCCGGCGGCCATTGTTTTGCTTTTGGATTCTTGGCGCAAGGCTTTCGGCGCAAGAATGGCGCGGCGCAAGTTTTGGCGCGCGTCGCCCTCGAACGCAAATGCGCATCGCGTGAGACGCCCGGATGCGACGCTGGAAAACGAAACAAAGCGGTAGCATGCTTATCGATTGGACCTTCTATCTCGCCGCTGTGCCGGCCGTCATTCTCGTCGGGCTCTCCAAAGGCGGTTTTTCCGGCCTGAGCATGCTGGCGATGCCGCTCCTGTCGCTGGTCGTGTCGCCGGTCAGGGCGGCGGCGATCATGTTGCCGATCCTGATCGTTCAGGACTGGGTCAGCGTCTGGGCGTTCCGCCACGAATTCGACCCGCGCAACCTGAAAATCCTGATTCCCGCCTCCATCATCGGCATCGGCGCCGGCTGGCTGCTCGCCGCCCATGTCAGCGAGGCGCTGGTCCGCCTCGCGGTCGGCGTGATCTCGATCGGCTTCGTCGCCTATATGGTCTGGCGTTCGCGCGGCGGCGAGCCGGCGCCCGCCAAGGCGACTTTGGCGCCGGGCGTGTTCTGGGGCGCGCTGGCCGGCTTCACCAGCTTCGTCAGCCATGCCGGCTCGCCGCCCTTCCAGGTCTATGTGATGCCGCAGGGCCTGCCGCCGCGGCTGTTCGCCGGCACCGCGGTGATGGTTTTCGCCGCGATCAATGTGCTCAAAGTGCCGCCGTATCTGGCGCTCGGCCAGTTCAGCCGCGAAAATCTGCTCGCCGCCGCGACTTTGTTTCCGCTCGCCATCGGCGCGACGCTGGCCGGCGTCTGGCTGGTGCGGCGCGTGCCGGCCGACCGCTTTTACAACCTCGTCTATGCCCTGACCTTCCTGATTGGCGTGCGCCTCGTCTGGGCCGGCCTCGCAGAATTGCTTGGTTAACCCATGTTTAATCAGCCGCAGCGCAATTTGGCCCCCTTGCAAACCAGCCAGCACAAAGACGATTCCGTCGGCCAAAGCCCTTCGCGACGCCCTGGTCTGCGCGGCGCGCTGGCGCGCGAGATTCCGACCTTCCTGATCATCGGCTCATTCGGCTTTTGCATCGACGCGGCGTTGACGATTTCTCTCGTGCAATTGGGCGTCACGCCTTTTCTGGCGCGCCCGCCGAGCTTCGTGATCGTGACGCTGATCAATTTCAGCCTCAATCGCGTCTTTACGTTTCGATCGGTCGGAACGCCGTGGCTCGCCGCCCTCGGGCGCTATGTGCTGGTCTGCATCGCCGGCCTCGTGCTGAACTATGCCGTTTACGCCAGCTGCCTGATGCTGGCGCCGCGTCTCGGCGTCCCGATCTTCCCGCCGACGCTGACCCTGTTCGTCGCCTGCGGCACGTTGGTGGCGACGCTGCTGACGTTTGTGGGCTTTCGCACTTACGCTTTCCGGGGTTAAGGTCGAAGGCCATACCGAGCCAGAGCCCCTGATATGACGATCTCCCCCTATGATCAGGACCTTGACCGCAACGCCGCCAATTTCCAGCCGCTGACGCCGCTGGCGTTTCTCGAACGCGCCGCTTTCGTATTTCCCGATCGCCTGGCGATCGTCCATGGCGCGCTGCGGCGCAATTATCGCGACTTTTATGCGCGCGCGCGCCAGCTTGGCTCGGCGCTGGAGCGGCGCGGCTTCAAACGCGGCGACACGGTTGCGGTGATGCTCGCCAATACGCCGGCGATGCTCGAATGCCATTACGGCGTGCCGATGTGTGGCGCGGTTCTCAACGCGCTCAACACCCGCATGGATGCGGCCTCCCTCGCCTTCATGCTCGACCATGGCGAAGCCAAGGCGCTGTTCGTCGACCGCGAACATGCAGCGACGATGCGCCAGGCCCTCAGCCTGTGCAAGGTTCGCCCGCTGCTGATTGACTATGACGATCCCGAATTTACCGGGCCGGGCGAAAAGCTCGGCGGCATCGATTATGAGGCCCTGCTCACCGAGGGCGACCCGCACTACGCCTATAGCGCGCCGCAAGACGAATGGGACGCCATTTCGCTCAATTACACATCGGGCACGACAGGCGATCCCAAGGGCGTCGTCTATCATCACCGCGGCGCCAACCTGCTGGCGCTGGGCAATGTCGTCACCGCCGATATGGGCCGCCATCCCGTCTATCTCTGGACGCTGCCGATGTTCCACGCCAACGGCTGGTGCTTTCCCTGGTCGATCAGCGTCAAAGCGGGCGTGCATATCTGCCTGCGCCAGGTGCGCGCCAGGCAGATGTACGATTTGATCGTCGAACATGGCGTCACCCATTTGTGCGGCGCGCCGATCGTCATGTCGACCTTGCTCAACGCGCCCGACCATGAAAAGCGCGCTTTGCCCCATCTCGTGCGCTTCTTCACCGCGGCGGCGCCGCCGCCGGCCGCCGTGCTCGCCGCCATGCGCGAGGCGGGTTTCGAAGTGACGCATCTCTACGGCCTCACCGAGACTTATGGCCCGGCCGTCGTCAACGACTGGCAGGACCATTGGAACGATCTCGGCGGCCCCGAACAGGCGGCGCTCAAATCACGCCAGGGCGTGCGCTATCACGCACTCGATGCGCTCGACGTGATGGATCCCGATACGATGCAAAGCGTGCCGGCCGACGGCGAGACGCTCGGCGAAGTGATGTTTCGCGGCAATGTCGTGATGAAAGGCTATCTCAAGAACAAGCCTTCGACCGACAAGGCGTTCGAAGGCGGCTGGTTTCATTCGGGCGATCTCGGCGTCAAACATCCCGACGGCTATGTCCAGTTGAAGGACCGTTCGAAGGACATCATTATTTCAGGCGGCGAAAACATTTCTTCGATTGAAGTCGAAGACGCTTTGTTCCTGCACCCCGCCGTGCAGCTGGCGGCGGTCGTGGCGCGGCCCGACGAAAAATGGGGCGAGACCCCCTGCGCTTTCGTCGAGCTCAAGCCTGAAATGAGCGCCAGCGCCGAAGAGTTGATCGAATGGTGCCGGGGGCGTCTTGCTGGCTATAAACGTCCCCGTCACATTGTGTTCATGGAAATCCCCAAAACATCCACGGGCAAAGTGCAGAAATTTCTGCTTCGCGAGCGGGCGCGCACGATTGACCAGGCTTGAGGGATGACCAGCAGCGGCGATCCATGGCCGGAACATTGCCGCCGCCGGCTGATCGCGGCTGTTCTCGAGGCGGCCGATCTGTTTCCCCATTCGGGCGAAGACAGCGGCACGCGCATTCACGATTCGCGCAAAGCGTTGAAGGAGGCGCGCGCCGTCGCCCGCCTGTTCGCCCCGGCGATCGGGCCGCCCGCCTATGAAGCGGTGAGCGCGCTGGAAACGGCCCGCCGCCACATGGGCCGCGCGCGCGACCTTGACGTGATGCCCGCCGCGCTCGCCAGCCTTGGGACCGCGATCGACGCCCAGACCGCGACGCGTCTCGCCCGCGCCATCGCCTTCGAGCGCGAAGTGGCGCGACACGCGCATCGCAATATCGACGTCGCCGCCGAAATTGCGCGATTGCGCGAGCTCGCCCGGTCGATCGAAGCCTGGGACATTGCCGAGGCGACCTCGGCGCTGCTGCTGAAAGCCTTGCGCAACGCCTATCGCACGGCGCGCAAGCACGGGCGGCGCGCCCTGGCGCGCGGCGACGCGCATGAACTTCACCAGTTGCGCGCGCAGATCGTCGATCTCGGCCATCATTTCGCGGCGCTGGAGGCGGCCTGGCCGGCTTTGTTGTCGGCGGTCGGCGCGGAATTCCAGCGCATGCGCCAGTCGCTTGGCGAGCACAACGATCTGACCGTTCTGGCCGAATTTGCTGTCGGCAGCCGCGATCTCTCGCTCACCCAATTGACGGATCTGGCGCTGAAGGTGGAGCGCCGGCAAAAGCAATTGACCCGTCGCGCCCGCAAGCAATTCGAGCGCCTGTTCGCCGACCGCCCGAGCGCCTTGGAGCGCCGCCTCGCCGCCTATCTGGAATATCCCAAGACGCGGATGAAGGAGAAAGAAGAAGCGTGAGGCCGCCCCTTCGGGATAGTATTCAGGGATCAGCAATTCTCATTATGGCGCCCATAGGCGCTAACATAGCGCCCCTCAAAAATATCGTCGAAGCGCCGCCCGCTCGCGGAACTTCATCAGAGGATTGCGCCGTCCCTCCTCCTCGAGCGCCTGCCGAATTGCCATTTCACGGATAGCGCGCCTTCATTTCCGCGATGCGCTGCGCATTATGGTCGATGATGCAGGCGAGGCGCGGGTCGCCGCCCTTGGCGCTCATGCCCGCTTCGAAAGGCGCGACATCCTGGCAATCGGTGTCGCGCCAGCCCAGCCATTGCGCCTCCGATTCGTTGAGCGAGCGCTTCCATCGCCCCTTTTGCGCGGAAAGCAGGCCGACGCGCGCGTCGATCGATTTGACGGCGGCTTCGATGACGGCCGCGAGGTCCTTCTCCGAACGGTCGGCGGCCGCGCGCAGGCAATCGGCCAATTCCCGCGCGCCGATCTTCTTGCTGTCGCACAAGACTTGCGACGGATGCGAATCATCGGCGAGCGCCAGCGGCGCGGCGACGAGGCAAATCGCCAGAGATAACAACAACCTGCGCATGAGCGGAAATCCAAAGCGGCGGTTTGAATTCCAACTAACGGGATTCGCGCCGACCGTGTCAATCAGGACGGCGGCCTTTACGGGACGAGGCGTGGCGGGCGCGCTCATCGGGGGGCGTTTCGGCGGCTGAGGAAATCGCCGATGCGCTCCAGGGCGCGCCGGATATTGAGGCTAGAATTGGCGTAAGACAAACGGATGAAACCTTCGCCATAGACGCCGAAATCCGGGCCGCCGATAGTGGCGACGCCGGCGTCCTCGAGCAAAGCGGAGGCGAGCGCCTTGGCCTTCCACCCCGTCGCCGCAATATTGGGAAAGGCGTAGAAGGCGCCTTTGGGGACTGCCGCGCGCACGCCCGGCAATTGGTTCAGCCCCTCGACGACGACTGCGCGCCGCGCGTCGAATTCGGCGACCATCGCATGCGCGGCGTCCTGCGGGCCGGTCAAGGCGGCGAGGCCGGCAAATTGCGCCGGCGCATTGACGCAGGAATAGGAATTGACCGCCAGCTTGCGCGCGTTCTCGTAAAGCGCGGCCGGCCAGATCGAATAGCCGAGCCGCCAGCCGGTCATCGCATAGGTCTTCGACCAGCCGTCGAGCATGATCAGCCGGTCGCGGATTTCCGGATAGGCGAGCAGCGTCTGGTGCTTCAGGCCGTCATAGGTCATCTGGCCGTAGATCTCGTCCGACAGGATCGCGACATCGGGCCATTTGGCGAGGCCCACGACGAGCTTGTCGATCTCTTCCCTAGGCGTCACGCCGCCGGTGGGATTGGCGGGCGAATTGATGATGAGGAGCCGCGTTCGCGCATTGATCAGCGCCAGCGTCTCTTCGGCTGAAAAGGCGAAGCCGTTCTCCTCGCGCACCGGCACGGGCACGGGCTTGGCGCCGGTATATTCGATCATCGAGCGATAGATCGGGAAACCGGGATCGGGATAGAGGATTTCGGCGCCGGGCTCGCCGAACATCAGGATCGCCATATACATCGTCACCTTGCCGCCCGGCACGATCAGCACGAGATCGGGCGAGACTTCGACGTCATGGCGCCGCTTGAGATCGGCCGCCACCGCTTCGCGCAGGGGCAGGATGCCGGTCGCCGCGGTATAGCCGTGCTGACCGTCATGCAGCGCCTTGACCGCCGCCTCGACGATATGGGGCGGCGTCGAAAAATCGGGCTGGCCGATGCCCAGATTGATGATGTCGCGCCCCTGGCGCTGCAATTCGGCGGCTTTGGCCAGCACCGCGAAGGCGTTTTCCTCACCGATGCGCGAGAAGGCGGGATTGACATGCAGCATGAAGCGTTTCCTCGAACTGTTGGCGCTGTTCTGCGGCGCCGCGCGAAAAGGATCAAGCGGCGGCGTGCGGCGGCGATTGAGTTGAGGATTGAAGTCTTGACAGACGGCTCCGCTTCTCGTATTTAAGCGATCACTTAAATACGAGATCGCAATGACCCCCGACGCCCTCAGCACGACCTTCAAGGCGCTCGCCGATCCGACCCGCCGGGCGATCCTGGCGCGGCTGGCGACCGGCGAGGCTTCGGTGCTGGAGATCGCCGAGCCGTTCGCGATGAGCCTGCCGGCGGTCTCGCAGCACCTGAAAGTTCTGCAGGGCGCCGGCCTCATCACGCGCGGCCGCGCGGCGCAGTGGCGACCGTGCCGGCTCGAGGCTTCGTCGCTGAAGGGCGCCTCCGACTGGCTCGATCAATACCGCCGGTTCTGGGAGGGCAGCTTCAACAAGCTCGACCAATATTTGCAGGACATCCAACCGAAGGAGAAAGACGATGGCGTTGCTTAAGGTTCAGGCGAGCTCCCCGGCCGATCAGCCGACAATCAGCATGGAGCGCGAATTCGCCGCGCCGCCGGCGGCGGTCTTTCGCGCCTATTCGGACCCGGAGGCGTTCAAGCGCTGGTATGGCCCCGATGGTTTCACCATCACCATGATCGCGATGGATTTCCGCGTCGGCGGCCTGTTCCGCTTCACCATGCATGGGCCTGACGGAACCGATTATCCCAGCCGCATGCAATATCGCGAGATCGTCCCGGCGGCGCGCCTCGCCTATGGCCATGGCTCCGACATCGACGACGATCCGCACCTGTTCGAAGTCGTCGTCACTTTCGCCCCCGTCGGCGACGGCCACACGCTGCTGAAAGCGCACTCCACCTTCTCCTCGATCGAGGCGCGCAACGCGGTGATGAAATTCGGCGCCGTGGAGCTTGGCATACAGACCTACGAGAAGCTCGCCGTCTATCTGGAGAGCGTCGGCGTGTGAGGGACTGTCCCGAGAGGTTTGCGCCGCCCCTCATCCGGCGCTTCGCGCCACCTTCTCCCCGCTACGCGGCTATTCGATTCACACATTTCCGCGGGCCAGTTTCGCGCCATATTTGATGGCGTGAAATTCCTGCAGCCCGCGATTGAGGACGCGTGGTCCTG
>DATBZF010000016.1:0-44083 GCA_036513315.1 Roseiarcus sp. | reverse complement strand
CAGGACCACGCGTCCTCAATCGCGGGCTGCAGGAATTTCACGCCATCAAATATGGCGCGAAACTGGCCCGCGGAAATGTGTGAATCGAATAGCCGCGTAGCGGGGAGAAGGTGGCGCGAAGCGCCGGATGAGGGGCGGCGCGACGTTGGCAGTTTACACTGAGGAGAAACCCATGATCCACGACTCACATCATCCCGTCCTCGCAACCGCAGCCTCGCTCCCTGCGCAATCGAAACGCCGCCGCCGAAAGCCACCGGCCCCGCTGCTATCGGCCCTGGTCCTGATTGCCGCCGTCGCGTCCGCGGCCAGCACGGCCTATGCCCAAAGATGCATAGAGCTGAGCGCCAGCGTCAGGCAGAACCTTCTGAGCCTTCAAAGCACCGCCGACTTGCATCTTCTGCCCCCTCCACACTGACGCACCGCGCGGGCGTTACAATTCGTGATCGACAAGAACCGGAAAACACCAATTATTTTATTGCACACTATCATCAAGTACGTTACAGAATAGTTATATACTCATCTGCATATAAGCGTACGGCTCCAATCCCAGCATTCACGCATCCCTGGCGGACGTTCCGCGTCCGCTAGGCGCCAGTGATTGATCTCTCACGCGTTTCATTTCTTGGCGCGCGTCGGCCGGCGATTGGAGCTGACGAGATTGGCTGCCGCCCGGCTCAATACCGGGAGGTCGCAGGGGCCGAGCCATGGCCTTTCATCAACCGCGCCGCGGCGCCTAACGAAGGAGGGAAAGCACAGGTCTCAGCACATGAATATTCCGGAAGCTTAGACTTGGCCATGCCGTCGTTCGGATGGTTTCGACCCGCCAGGCATGCGCCTGGGCGCGCGCGACGCATGGCCCTTTCAAGCCGCCTGATCGGCGGATAACCAGTGGAGGGCAAGATGAATATAAAATATTGGAAAACCACAGCCGCGTTGCTCGGCGTCAGCGCCGGGACATTGATGATCGCCGCCTTGAGCGCGTCGCCGGCCTATGCCTGGGGCGAGCAGGAGGGCGCCGGGGCCAGTCAGTGCGCGGATCCCGCCGTCGATGACGCCGGAACGAGCATCGGCACCTGCGAGGTCAACAATGTCAGGCAGGCTTTCGTCAAGTTGTTCACGGCGCGGGCGGGTACGTTCCTGACGTCCCTGGCCTCGACGTCGGGCGGCGCGCCCTGCGCCGCTACCGGCATTAACAACGCCGCCGCCGGCAGCGAAATCATCACCGGCTGGTGCGCCGACGCCAATGCGGTGTCGCAGGGCGTGTTCTGGCCATCCTCAAATCCAACCGCGCCGCCGACGCTTCTGCAGCCCATGTCGACCCTGGGCCTGCTGCCCGATGTCGAGACGATGGCGACGGCCTTTGACACACAGGGCGTGATCGTCGGCGACAGCATCAACAGTACGGGAACCGAAACGCCGGTCTTTTGGTCGCCCGCCGGCGTCGCCACCGCGCTTAACCCAGCGTTGCTGCAGTCGAACGCCAATTGCGTGCCTGCCGACGTCAACGACGCCACGACGCCGTCGATCGTCGGCAATTGCGCCGACGCAGGCATGGGCGGCGGCAACAAGGCTGTGCTTTGGGTGAACCGGAACAGCGCTTATACGGTGCTGCCGCTTCCATCCGGCGCCAATTATTGCATGGCCAGCGAGATCAATCTTTACGGCCAGATTCTCGGCGACTGCACCTATGGAGACGACAGCCACCGCGCCGTCCAATGGCAGGCGGGCGGCACGACGGTTCCGACGGTCCTGACGATGGTCGGCGGCACGGCGGTTCCGCACACCTCCAGCGCCGATATGAACGACAACGGAATCGTCGTCGGCGCTTATATCGCCAGTGGCGCATCGGCGGGCTTCAAGGAAGCATATTTCTGGAATCCGGCCGGCGGCAACACCAATGCGGTTGCGATCACCGCGCCCGGCGGAGGAAGCGGGCCGTGCATCGCTACCGGCATCGGCAATAATAACAAAATCATCGGCAACTACGAGACGGCGGTCGGCACGATCCATGGGTGGCATGCCGAGTCGGGCAGCACGACCGCTGTCGACGACAGCTCGCCGGGAGGCGGCCCCAACATGATCGTCACTTCGATATCGAAGAGCGGCACCTACGAGGCCGGCGCCGGCGAAGACACGACCGATCACACCGAAGATTTCGCGGAGCCGACGCAGTGACTCTGCGATGTTGAGAACGCCCTCCCCCTTGCGGGGGAGGGAAGGCTGATAGGCGTGACTTGAGCGTTCCGCGCCGCCTTACGCAGGCGGCATTCGTCCGCGTCATGCTTCGTCTGGCCGCCGCCCGACGAATGTGTCGCATTCGCCTTGAGACGAGGGGCCGCGCAATCTTTCGACAAAGCGCCGCGAGCGGGCGCGTCGCGTCAACGGCGTTTGTGGCAGGCCGTTGGGCGGGCGCCTATCGGAGGGAATCTCGCACGCTTGCCTCGTCGCTGAATTCAAAACGCCGCGCCAGAATTCGTTCGCACATTTTAGATCGAGGGAAAGTCACATGATGCAGAACCCGTACCATCCCGCCGTGCGCATGTCGCTCCGCGCCGCATCGAAGAGCCGGCGTGGAAAGCCGTTGGCGGCTATGCTCACCGGTCTCGTCTTGATCGCCGCGGTAGCGCCCGCGAGAGCCACCCCGGTCGACGCCGGAAAGACAAAATCCTCGATGAACCTCTTAGAGCAATTGCATGAGCTGATCGTGAACTGTGATGAGATGAAGACGTTGATGAAATACGCCAAGGCTCGCGGGTCCAAAGCTCCGAGCGACATGGACGGAAAGTACATCGTTGCGCCCAGGCATCAGATGCAGACCCCTGACCAATATATGCGCTGAACCCGCGACCAGGGCGACTGCTGCGATGATCCCCGACGCGAGAGCGCCGGAGACAATTCTCTCGCCCGATTCAGACAAAGGACAAACACATGACTCGAGATTCACGTCATCCCGTCATCGCCGCTGGCGCCTCGCTCCGCGCGAGATCGAAAGCCCGACGCACAAAATCTCTGACCCTGCTGCTGTCGAGCCTTATCCTGGTCGCCGCCATGGCGCGCGCGGAGGCGACCGACATCTGCGACACCTTTGGAAACGATACGAACGGTCAATATTTGTTTCGCCTTTATGGCTGTAGCGATCTGGCTGGCCTTCATGCCGCGAACCCCGTCGCGCAGCCATCGCCGTCCAAGACGCACTCCGTCGCATCCGTCAAGGAAGACCTTCACAGCGACAAGAATTGTGTGCATTCGTTCAATGGAGGCTGCATCGTCCTTTGGTAGAGACGATCGCTCATCGCGTCGAGGAGGGCAGCGGGCTCCTCGGCGCCGCTGGGGCCATGGCGAAGGCGGCCGCCGCGAAACGCCCGCGCGGCGGGGGCGGCCGAGAGAATTGATTCCGACGATTCAAGCATAGGAGAATCAGATGATTGCTGGATCGCATCATTCAAACATCGCCGCTCGCGCCTCGCTCCGCGCCAGATCGAACACCCGGCGCCCAAAGCCGCTGCTCCCGCTGCCGCCGGGCCTGATCCTGATCGCCGCCATCGCGCTTCCCGCAGCCGGCCCGGCCTATGCGGCC
This sequence comes from Roseiarcus sp., assembly GCA_036513315.1. Taxonomy (GTDB): domain Bacteria; phylum Pseudomonadota; class Alphaproteobacteria; order Rhizobiales; family Beijerinckiaceae; genus Roseiarcus. The sequence continues at coordinate 40,506 of DATBZF010000016.1, read as the reverse complement.
CCCTGCGGCTCCGCGGCGCGTACTATCCTGCTACATGAATTGGCCATGGGGAAGAGCTTCGAAGTCCTCGATATCGAGTCTGGCAAAACCTTCCAGATGACGAAATTGCCCAGCGCGAAGACGCAGCCTGTGGTGGAGGTCAAGAAGGAGGTGGGGCCTCCTGAGCCCCGAGAATAGTGGTCTGCGCGGGAGTGAAAGCAGACCTGCAGGACCCGCCGCCAACATCGACGTGAAGAGACAAACGGATGATTCACGGATCACACTCAGAGGTTCCCGCTCGCGCTTCGCTCCACGCCGGACCGAAAGCCCCGCGCGCAAAGCGCGAACGAGCGCTTGTTGCGCCTATTCCCTCCCCCCTTGTGGGGGAGGGTTAGGGAGGGGGGTCGCGCCGCCCTCGAAAGCGTCATCCTGCAAGCGCGGCCTCAGTTCATTCAGCTTCAATCGGATCGTTTCCAATACGCCCTCGATGTTGTGGAAAATCTCGTCATTGGTGAACCGCAGAACGCTGTAGCCTTGCGCCTTCAACGTGGTGTCGCGCGCAGCATCCCGTGTGACTTCCGCATCGGTCGAGTGCGTGGCGCCATCGACTTCGACAACGAGGTGCGCCTCATAGCAGGCAAAGTCTGCGACGAATCCGCCGAGAATGACTTGACGGCGAAACCGAAAGCCGCCGATCTGTTCGCGCCTGACGCCATTCCATAGGCGGCGTTCGGCGCTGGTCGCATTCACCCTGAGCCTGCGCGCGATTGGCTTTAATCGGTTAGGTATGCGCGACCCCCCTCCCTAACCCTCCCCCACAAGGGGGGAGGGAATTTCCGCGCTACAAATCGAAATTACTCGGCAGCATCACCACGTCGCGAATGGTCATGCCACGCCTGCCCTCAATGAACGGTTGCGTTTCCCGTTTTTATCTCGATACAGGTGAGCACCTCGACATAACTGAAGATCTGGCGTCCCAGCGCCGCGCAGGTTGTGCGCGCCGCGACAGGATATTGCGTCCATTGCATCGTCAGTTTGTCGCGCGCCGCCTGCTCGTCGCGTAGGCAGCTCTGATAGGCGCTCTCCTGCTGATCGGCCGGCACGCCCGCACGTTCGCCGCGGCAGATGCCGGCGACATCCATTGTCGGAACCGAGCTTGCCAGCGCAAACACAAGAAGCAACGGCGCCATCGCAATGCTCACGGATTGGTCGACGCCAATCGCCGGGCGCCAGAAACGGCAACGTAATCTTTTCGCGATGGTTCCGACACGAAAACGTCAAATCTTTGGTCGCGGGCCCATATTCGCTCTTGGCGGATCGCGCGGAAGCAGCCAGATTAGATGGCGGACGGAGGGCGCGCGCCGGTATGTCGAGCGAGCTAGCGCAATGGCGTTTGGCGCTGCCTGCCGGCCGCGCCCGCGCCGCGGATTTATCCAAGGGAGGTTTCGATGCCGATGACTGCCTTTATCGATCCAGGCCCAAGATATTTCGTCGTCGAATGCGCCGGCTGCGGCAAGCATATTGCGCTCGGACAGGCGCCGACGCCCGACGAGCAGTCCCCGGTGAAATCTTTCGAGCTGCAGGTGACATGCCCCCATTGCCGCTCGAACCGGACCTATTCGCCGTCGCAGATCTCAAGGCGCTACGGCAATGGCGAACAAGGCCTTTCGCTGCTTGATTGAGCTGAGGCGGCCGCGCCTCGCCCTTTAGCCGGTCGGCGCCGCGACGGAAAGCATTGTCTGCGGCCCGAAATCCTCTGGCGATTCGGCATCGCTGCGCCAGCCCTGATCCCAGGCGGCATATTCGTGCGTTCCGGTGCGGTATGGGTTGCAATCGGCGGGCATTCCGCAGGCATGGGCCTGAAGTCCCTCCGAATAGATTTCGCTCGGCCGTTTGCCTGCTGTATTCATCCTTGCATTGGCGTTCATCCCTGGCGCCTCCTTGGGGAAAGAGAGGCGGGCCGCCGGGAGCGTAGCTCACCAAGGCGGCCCTCGCCGCGATGGGGCTGGGGGGCAGAACGATCGCGGCTGCGCCTTAACGCGCGGCGCCCCGAATAGGTTCCGACCGACATCCGCGGCCGCGCCGCGGCCTTCAAACGTCACGGAATCACCCGCGTCACCCCGCGCCCGCGCGGGTCGGCGGCCGCCTCCGGGGCGTCGCCGTTGATCTTGATGACCTGGATGTCGCCGCTGAAATCCTGTCTCTTCAGCACATAGCCCTTGGCTTCGATCTGTTTGGCGAGTTCCCCCTCGATCGGCGCGTAGGGCTCGAAGAAGATGGTGTTGGGCGGCAGCAATTGATGGTGGAAGCGCATGGCGCCGACGGCGTCCTTCAAAGGCATGTTGAAATCATAGATATTGCTGATGACCTGGAAGATCGAGGTGAAGATGCGCGAGCCGCCCGGCGTGCCGATCACCAGCGACACTTTGCCGTCCTTGGTCATGATGGTCGGGCTCATCGACGAGAGCGGATGTTTCTTCGGCGCGATCGCATTGGCGTCGCTGCCGACCACGCCGAACATGTTGGCGACGCCGGGTTTGGCCGAGAAATCGTCCATTTCGTCATTGAGCAAAACGCCGGTTCCCTCCGCCACTACGCCTGAGCCGAACCAGCCGTTGAGCGTATAGGTGTTCGAGACGGCGTTGCCCCATTTGTCGACGACCGAGAAATGCGTCGTCTCCGTCTTTTCCGGCATCGCCGTACCGAGGCCCGGCTGCACGCTCTTGGTGTCGGATGGCGCGTTCGGATTGACCTCTGCAGCACGCTTGGCGATGTAAGAATCGTCGGTCAATTCAGCGACCGGCACTTTATAGAAATCGGGATCGCCAAGATATTGCGCGCGATCGGCGAACACGCGTTTTTCCATCTCCGCGTAGAGATGCATATATTGCGGCGAGTTCAGCGGCGCGTCCTTGAAGTCGGCCTGCAGATCCGCCCGCATCTTCAGCAATTGCAACAGGCCGACGCCGCCCGAACTTGGCGGCGGCGCGGTGATGACGTGCAGGCCGTTCCAGTCGCCCTCGATCGGCTGTCGCCAGACGGCGGTATATTCCTGCAGGTCGCGCTTGGCGATCAGCCCATGGCCGCGCATCGAGGCGGCGATCAGGTCGGCGGTCTGACCGTCGTAGAAATCCGCGGCGCCGTCCTCGGCGATGCGCGTCAGCACGGCGGCGAGATCGGGCTGCTTGAAATCGGCGCCCTCTTTCATCCCGCCGAAATAGGCGTCGAAATTGGCCTTGCCGGCGAATTTCTTGGCGGCGTCGTCGCGACGCTGAGCCAGAAGCGCATCGACCTCGAAGCCGTCGCGCGCATATTTGATCGCCGGCGCTATGACAGCGGCCCATGGCAGATTGCCGAAGCGCCGCTGCGCTTCCCACATGCCGGCGACGGTGCCGGGCACGCCGACGGCGCGCGCGCCGAACAGGCTCATGCCGGGGATCACCTCGCCCTTGTCGTCAAGATACATGTCGCGCGTCGCCGCCAGCGGCGCCCGTTCGCGATAGTCGAGGAAATAGGGCTTGCCGTTCATGTAAATCGTCATGAAGCCGCCGCCGCCAAGATTGCCGGCCTCCGGATAGGTCACCGCCAGCGTGAAGGCGATCGCGGCGGCGGCGTCGACGGCGTTGCCGCCTTCCTTGAATATTTCCTCGGCGGCGTCGGCGCTGAACCTATCGGCGACCGCGACCGCCGAGGCGGTGAGAACCGCGGGCCGCGTCGATGCCTCCGCGAAGGCGGCCGTCGAGATGAGCAGGCTCGGTGAGATTGAGCAAAAAGCGACGAGCGACAGCGCGATTACCACTGACTTTGATTTCTGGCGCGGTTTCATTCGATGTCCTCGCTTGGCCGGTTTCATCCCGATGCGATGTTAGGGCATGGCGCGTCAGAGCGCCAATGTTGGGCAGGTTCGGTTCTTGGCCAGAGCCGGTTGAGAGCGGCTGGTCCGCGAGATTCAGAAGGTCAGGCGGGAGCGGAAGCGCTTCGCATTGCATTGAGCTGCTGAGCGCATGCCGTGACGCGGCCGAGGCGGAAGCGGCGGGCTGCCTCCGCCTCACGCCTGATCCGGCCCGGACTTACGCCTTGGCGGCGTTCCGTGCAGCCTCGAATACATCGCGTGCGGACGTTGTGCCCGCTACATGCTCCGTACCCTCGACGCCGAGGTCCATCCATCCCGCATTCACAGCCTCAAACATTTCTTCGGCCGGTCCAGTGTGGCCCTTGGGGATGCCGAATTGCTCGAACGCTTCCGCCCATCCTGCACGCGGGACCGCAAAGGCTTTCACGCCGCGATTCAGGACTTCGCCCAGTTGCTCTGCGACTTCATCCGGGGCGACCATCGAACCAAGCTCGACGACGCGCCGCCCTGACCACGCTGGCCCGGTCAAGAAGGTTGCGATCGCCGCGCCGATGTCGTTCGTCGCGACCATGGTCGATTTCCGGTTTGTCGGATTGTAGTAGACCGGCAGCGTTCCGCCCTGGGCGACCTGCAAGCCATAGAGGAAGTTTTCGAAGAATCCGCCTGCGCGCACAAATGCGATTGGCGACGTCAGGTCGCGAAAACCTTGCTCCAGAAGCGACAGCGCCGTGATCATTCCGAGGCCGCCGGTTCTGTTGGCGCCCATCGACGAGAGCGCTAACACTCGCGGCGGCGCCGCCTTGGTGAGCGCCCCGACATAGTTCGCAATCACGCCCTTTGCTTCTTTGTAATCGGGCGAGGGCGCCCAGACAGCCGGCAACATGACAAACGCGCCTTCAACGCCTTTGAGCGCCCGCTCGATGGCCGCCGAATCATTCCAATCGCCGTCTGTCAGTTCCACGCCCTGGTTCGCCCAATTAGCCGCCTTCTCGCGATTGCGGACGAGCGCCCGTACCTTCTTACCGCGCGCCAACAGATGTTTTGCCGTCGCGCCGCCAACTTTTCCCGTGATTCCCATTACTAAAAACGTACGCTTTCTCCTGATCTTGAGGGACAGAGCACTGCCCAGTTGGTTCAATGAAGGATAGGCAGAATGGCTCGGATACGGGGATCGCGCAGATAGAGGCCGCCCCATGTCATCGCGCCCAGAAGCAGGGAAATGATTTCCGGCGGCGACCCCAACTCGCCGATGCGGACATGGGCGCAGATGGCGCCTCCCAAAAAGCCCGTCACCAGGATCGCGCCGAGGACGGCTGTCGCCGGGATAGCGTAAAGCACGGCGCAGGCGAGTATGATTGGACCCACAACACGGGTCAGGTCTATCGCGAACCCGGTTTCCTGCAACATGTTCGCGATCTGCGCCGGCGCGGAAAGCTGAATGGCGCCGTCCGCCGCCAAAGCGATAACGACAAGCGCGCTCATCGCCCGGCCGGCCCACAGGGCGCGATCCAAGCTTATAGCTTCAGGCGTCTGATGCAGGTTCATGGTTGCGGTCATTTGTCATTCTCCGATTGAGGGAAACCCATATTCAGAGCTTACTGTGTCTCCCAATCATGATAAATGCCGATCGAATGAACTCACTGTTCTCCTTACGATGAACAATACCGAGGCGCGAAAATGCAAAACCTCGAACCCATCCTCATTTTCATAACGGTGGCCGATATGGGCAGCTTCACCCACGCAGCCGACAGACTGGGCATCCAAAAGGGGAGGGCCTCAACGGCGGTCCGGAAGCTGGAAGAAGATATCGGCGTCAGGCTTTTGCACCGGACGACGCGCAGCGTGCAGTTGACGGACGACGGACGCGCATTTCATGCCCGCGCCCGCGATCTGCTTGCCGAAGTGGATGACCTGCACGCAATGTTCGCAGGCGATCGCGTCGCGCTACGCGGGCGTTTACGGGTCGATCTTCCGACCGAAATTGCACGCATGACGATCGTGCCGGCCTTGCCGGATTTCATGGCGACTCACCCCGAGTTGGAGCTGGAGGTATCGAGTACGGATCGGCAAGTCGATCTGGTTCAAGAGGGGTTCGACTGTGTATTGCGGCTTGGAGCCATCAGGGACGAGACCCTGATTGCCCGCCCACTGGGCCTGTTGCGCACGGTCAACGCCGCCAGTCCCGATTATCTCACGCGCTATGGCGTCCCTCGATCGCTGGAAGATCTCCAGCGTCAGAAGCATCGGACAATTCATTTTTCGACGGTACTGGGCGCCAGACCCTATGGATGGGAATATCCGGACGGCGACAGCTACGCGACGATTCAGTTGCCAGGCTCGCTGTACGTCAACAGTGCGCAGACCTACGAAGCCGCCGCCCTCGCCGGGCTTGGCTTGATTCAGGCTCCGCTCTTGGGGGTTGGCCGATACTTGGAGAGCGGAACGCTGGTGGAGATCTTACCCGATTTTCGTCGCCGGGCGCTCGCCGTGTCCCTCGTCGTAGCGCATCGGAGCAATCTGTCGCGCCGAGTCCGCGCATTCATGAAATGGATCGAAGACGTGCTGACGCCGTATCTGGAATAGCGAGACGAACCCGTCGTCCGGCCCTGGAAATCAACATTCAGAAGTCAATTCTGCCGGTCGACCGCGCTACGGCCCCTTATAAGCGATGCGCCAGATCGCGCCGCCGCCATCGTCGGTGACAAGCAGCGAACCGTCGCGGGCGACCGCGACGTCGACCGGGCGTCCCCAGACATTGGCGTCGTCGGCGACGAAGCCGACCAGGAAATCCTCGTATTCCCCGGTCGGTTCGCCGTCCTTGAAGATCAGGCGCACCACCTTGTAGCCCGTTCGCTTGGCCCGGTTCCATGAACCATGCAGCGCGACGAAAGCGTCGCCCTTGTATTGCGCGGGGAACTGCGCGGCCTCGTAGAAAGCGATGCCGAGAGGCGCCGAATGCGGCTGGATCAGCACGTCAGGCACGATGATCTTGCCCGCAAGATCGGGCCGCTCGCCTTTGTGGCGAGGGTCTTCATGGGCGCCGATATAATACCAGGGCCAGCCGTAGAAGCCGCCTTGCGTGACGCGGGTCGCATAGTCCGGCGGCAGATCGTCGCCGAGAATGTCGCGCTCGTTGACGACGCACCAGAGCGCGGCGTTCTCCGGCTCGATCGTCAGGCCGGAGCAGTTGCGAATGCCGGCGGCGAACACGCGCATGTTGCGCCCGTCGGGATCGAAGGCGAGCACGTCGGCGCGACTCTCTTCCGCGCCCCATGCCGCGCCCGGAACGTGGTTCGCCTCGAAGGAGGCCAGTTCGGCGTCCGGCAGAGGCGCCATTCCCTCGGCGACATTGGAGCCCGAACCGACCGAGACGAACATCGTCCCGCCATCGGCAGAAAAGACAATGTCGCGCGTCCAATGGCCGCGGCCCCCGGGCAGCGAGGGCGCGACGATCTCAGGCGGTCCGGACGCTTTGAGATCGCCGTTCTTATAGGGGTAGCGCACCACCTGCGTGTTGGTCGCGATATAGACGTAAGCCGGGTTTGGTCCGGCCGGATAAAAGGCGATGCCAAACGGGCGATTGAGTCCGCCGGCGAATATTTCCGATTGGGCGGGGGCGGCAAACGAATCGTCGGCGCGCAGGACGCGCACCCGTCCCGAATCGCTTTCGGCGACGAAAATATCGCCATTGGGCGCGACGCGCAGGACGCGCGGATCTTTCAGGTCTTTGGCGAACAGGCTGACCGCGAAGCCCGCCGGCGCCTTGGGAAAGGCCCCTTCGGGCCGAGGGACGACACGCGAGGGATTGGCGGCGGGCCGGCTCGCCAGCGGAGCGGGCAGGTCGGCCGCGGTCAGCTTGCGGCGCACGCCGGGCGCGTCCGAGCGCCAATCGCCATAAGCAGCGGGGCCGGCCAGCGCCGCGCCGCTTTCGGCCCATGCCGCGCGCGGCGCGTCGCTCAGGGCGCAGGTCAGCGCAATCATTCCGGCCAGGGCGATATGGACACGCATCGGCGGCTCTCCTTTTGCCTCGTACCAAGCCCCCGCCTCGTCGGGGGACATTGGACGCGGGCGGCCGTCTTTCCCAGCGGCAATCGTGCCGCTCGCTAGGATTTGAACGGCGGCGATGCCTGAGAGCATCGCCGGCGCCGTGCTTCAGCGCAGCAGGCCGAGGCCGAGCACGCCGGAGATGATCAAAAACCCCGCCACGATGTAATTGAGCAGCCTTGGCATGATCAGAATGAAGACGCCGGCGATCAAGGAGACGATCGGCTGGAGATGGGCGGTGCTGATGGTCATTTCGGGTTCCTGTTCTGCGATGGATTTCATCGTCGCCCATCCCTTAAAGGTCTGGAGCCGAAGCCTGTCTAATTCGGGTTGCGTCCAATTGAAAGAATGACGGAATCCATGCTGCGTCTTGCCGGCTTGATCGTTGCGCGCGCGGCGCCGGCGCGGTTCTGGATCAGGCCGCCTGTTTTGAAAGCGGGGATATGCGCATGTCGGTCGATCGATTTCCTCGCCTCGGTTTCAGCGCCGGGCGGCAACGACTGCTGCGACGTGATCCACGGCGATCCTGAAATCTGGGCCGACGTCAATCTCTGTCTCGCTCGGCGCGTGAGGCTCCCCGTCACGCGCCATAGAGCCAGTCATAGCGCCGCAGCAGCCGCTCGGACCCCAGCATGCGCATGCCAAGATCGCGACCTAAAGCGAGAGGACCGGAGAGGTGATAGAGCCGCGCCTGCGCTCTCGCCTCTGCCTGCGCGCGGGCGGCGCGCGGCGCCCGGCGCTGCGAATAGGCGGCCAGCGCCGCGCCGGGATCGCGCGCCTGTTCGAGACAATCAGCCAGGGCGCCGGCGTCCTCGATCGCCTGCGCCGCGCCCTGCGCGAGGAAGGGCAGCATCGGATGGGCGGCATCGCCTATCAGCGCCACGCGCCCGGCCGAAAAGCTGGCAATGCCGGGGCGATCATAGAGCGGCCACGCGCGCCATTCCACGGCCGCCTCGATTGCCGCGCGCGCCTCGGGAGACCATCGGGCGAAAGCGCGCGCCAGCGCATCGCGGTCGGCGACGCCGTCCCAGGGTTCGTCGCCCTTCTGGGCGCGCCAGCCGCTTTCGATCACCGCCACGAGGTTGACGACGGCGCCCTCGCGCAGCGGATAATGAACGAGATGCGCTTTGGCGCCGAGACGCAGCGTCACCTCGGGCGCGCGCCAACGCTCTGGAAGCGAAGAACCGTCGACTTGCGCGCGAAAAGCGACGCGGCCGGAAAATAACGCCTCCTCGCGCCCGCCGAGCCCCAGCCTTTCGCGAACGACCGAGCGCAATCCGTCGGCGGCGATCAGAAAATCGCCGCGCTCCTTCAGCCCGATCGCGCCGCGTTTGACGCCGATCGTCACGCCCGCCTCGTCGCTGGTCAGGCCGCCGATTTCAGCGCCGAGGGTCAGCGTCGCCCTGGTTTCGCGTGCGAGGCGCTCAACCAACGCGCGCTGCAGATCGGCGCGGTGGATGACGAGATAGGGCGCGCGCCAGCGCTTTTGCGCCGATTCGAGCGGCAGCGCCGACAGGCAGGCGCCATCGCGCCCGCGCAATATGCGGATCGCGCGGGGGGCGAGGGCGCGACCTTGGATCGCCTCGAGGGCGCCGAGCCTGGCGAGGATGCGAGTCGCATTGGGGGTAAGCTGCAGGCCGGCGCCGAATTCCTCCAGCACGGCGGTTCGCTCGAAGATCGCGGCTTCGAAGCCGGCTCTGGCGAGGGCGAGGGCCGCCGTCAGGCCGCCGATTCCCGCTCCTGCGATCAGCGCCCGGCCGGCCACGCCCCGGTCAGGCGGCTTCGGTCAGTTCGCATTCGGCCGGCAGCGAATGGGCGCCCAAAGCCGGATCATAGGCGAAGCGCGTCGAGCAATAGCCGCAGATCGCTTCGACGTCGCCGCCCATATCGATGAAAATATGCGGATGATCGAACGGCGGCCGTGCGCCGACGCACATGAATTCCTTCACCCCGACCTTGATCGTCGCGACGCCGGGATCGTTGTGGAAATGGGGGATGGCGTGATCGGCCATGGCGGACTCCGAAGGTGCGGGTTGGCGCGGACCATAAAGGAGCCGCGCGCGCTTGGGTAGGGCGTTTTGCCGGCGTCGCTTGCCTCGGCGATGGCGACGGGACTGGTGGAACCGGATCCGGCGTTTGCGTGGGGATTCGGGAACCGGCGCCCGCTCTGCGGCCTCAGGCGGCGCCAGCCGGCTGGCGCCGATCGCGCTGAAACGCCGCAAGCATGAACTCCCTCCCTATCGGGAAGCTTCCCTCGGCCGCGTGTGAGGATCAATCCCGGTCGCTATTTCCCGCGGACGGCTTCTGGCGATATGGAGGGCGTGCGGCGCATGGGCTGAGAGGCGCCGCGCCGAAACGATCGGGCGTCGACGATGCAGCAATTTTCCTCCAATGGCGTCGGCATCGCCTTCATCGACGCGCCCCCCCAGGCGGGCGATCGCGGCGAGCCGATCCTGCTCATCCACGGCTTCGCCTCGAGCTCTCAGATCAACTGGGTCAACCCGCGCTGGGTCGACGCGTTGACAGCGGCCGGGCGGCGCGTGATCGCTTTCGACAATCGCGGCCATGGCCGGAGCGACAAGCTCTATGCGCCCGCGGCCTATGATTCGACTCTGATGGCTGAGGATGCGGTCAATCTGCTCGACCATCTCAAAATCGCCCGCGCTGACGTAATGGGCTATTCAATGGGCGCCCGGATCGGCGCCTATCTCGCGCTCGACAACCCCGGCCGGGTGCGCGCACTGGTCCTCGGCGGCCTTGGCGATCATCTCGTCAATGGCGTCGGCCTGCCCCTTGGGATCGCTGGGGCGATGGAGGCCGCCTCGCTCGACGAGATCACCGACCCCGTCCAGCACATGTTCCGCGCTTTCGCCGATCGCAACGGCAGCGACCGGAGGGCGCTCGCCGCCTGCATCAGGGGATCGCGCCAGACGATGAGCGCGGCGGAAGTCGCCCGGATCGGCTGTCCGGCGCTGGTCGCGATCGGAACCAGGGACGAGATCGCGGGCGATCCGCATGCTCTGGCGGCGATGTTTCGACATGGCGAAGCGCTGGAGATCCCGGGCCGTGACCATAATCTGGCGGTCGGCGATAAAGTTTATAAAGCAGGGGTTCTTGGCTTTCTCGACCGGCGCGGGTGACGCGGCTCATGTGTTGCTTGAAGTATGTAAAGTCAATTTCATGGAACTATCTCAATTCATTGTCTATGATTGATGATGTAATGCTCGATTGTCCTCATCCGTTGCTTCGCCGGCGCTGCCGGGATATGAGGGCGGCGCGCGGGCGGCGCGGGTTGAAATTGAGGGCCTCGCGCTGATCCTGGCAGCCTTATTTGTCGCTTCGATCTGGGCAGGCGCTCAAAACGCGCTGGCCGGCGGGGGGTCGTTCATCACCTTGCCGGCCCTGATCCTGACCGGCATGGACGCCCGCGCCGCCAACATCACCTCCACTGTCGCGCTTTTCCCTGCCCAGCTCATCACCGGCTATACCGGGCGCGACTCGGCGGCCGGCGTGCCCGAATTATCGTTCAAGGCTCTCGCTGCGATCAGCCTCGTCGGCGGCGCGGTCGGCGGCATTATCCTGCTGGCCACGCCGCCCAGTTTCTTCGCCGTGCTGGTGCCGTGGCTGGTGCTGTTCGCCACGGCGACATTCGCCTGGGGAAGCTTCATCCGCAAGCAACCGGCGGCCGGCGAGATCGAAATCGCGCTGCCGCGCTGGGGCGCGGCTTTCGGCCAGTTCCTGATCGCCGTCTATGGCGGCTATTTCGGCGGCGGCATCGGCTTTCTGATGATGGCGGCCCTCAGCATGGCGGGGCAGGGCGTGCGCAACGCCGCGGCCACCAAAAACGTGCTGGCGGGCATCATCAACGCCTCGGCGGTGGCGATCTTCGTCTTCTCTCCTGACGTGCATTGGCTCCAGGTCCTGATCACCGCGGCCGGGGCGTCGCTGGGCGGATGGAGCGGCGCGCTGGCGCTTCAGCGGGTGAACGAGAAAGCCTTGCGCTTTGGCGTGGTGGCGGTCGGCATTCTCCTGACGATCGGCCTGTTCCTCCATGCGCCATAGGGCGGAACTTCGCCGCCGCGGTCGCGTTTCGCCCCCCATTCCTCCGCGCGGTCGTCCCGTGCTATAACGGGCCTGCAAAGTTTGTTCAGGAGCATGCCATGCCGCAGAGCCAGGTCGCCCATTTGGTCGGCGTCGGCCGCAACGATCCGCTGTTCGCGCGCATCCGCGCCGAAGCCGAGGAAGCGGCCAAACGCGAGCCGGAGCTGGCGGCGTTCCTGCTGACCGCGGTGCTCAACCACGACACGCTCGAAAGCGCCGTCGTTCATCGCGTCGCCTCGCGGCTCGACCATGTCGACGTGCCGGGCGAGATGATCCGTCAGGTCTATGGCGAATTCATCGCCCGCGATCCGGCGATCGGCGAGGCGTTCCGCGCCGACATCATCGCGGTCGCCGATCGCGATCCGGCCTGCATGCGGCTGATCGAGCCGGTGCTCTATTTCAAGGGTTTCCACGCGCTGCAGACCTACCGCCTCGCCCACGCGCTGTTGCGCGCCGGGCGGCGGGATTTTGCGCTTTATCTCCAAAGCCGCGCCTCATCGATCTTCGATGTCGACCTCAATCCGGCGGCGCGGATCGGCAAGGGCGTGTTCCTCGACCATGCTTCGGGCCTGGTCGTTGGCGAGACGACGGTGATCGAAGACGACGTCTCGATCCTGCAGGGGGTGACGCTCGGCGGCACCGGCAAGGAGATCGGCGACCGCCATCCAAAGATCCGGCGCGGCGTGCTGATCGGGGCCGGCGCCAAAGTGCTTGGCAATATCGAGGTCGGCCATTGCTCTCGGGTGGCGGCTGGCTCCGTCGTTCTGTCGGCGGTTCCCAACAACAAGACGGTCGCCGGCGTGCCGGCGCGCATCGTCGGGGAGGCCGGTTGCGCCGAACCGGCGCGCAGCATGAACCAGATCATCGCGGAAAAACTGATCGAGCGTTGAGGGCGTCGCCGGCGCTTGCGGGCGCCGGCCTTTCGTGGCAAAGGCTCGCCCCCTGCCAAACCGCTACGACGAGGCCTTTAACGATATGGATAAGAGCGAAATTCAGAAATTGCAGGCGCATCTGCGCCGCAGCTTCGGCGCTCCGACGCTGAAAGTGACGCCGAGCTCCAAATCCTCCGAGGCGGCCGATGTCCAGTTCGGCGAACGGCGAATCGGCTCGATCGTCGTCGACGATGAAGACGGCGATCGTTCTTTTTCCTTTGAGATGAAAATCCCGGTCGAGCGGCACGTGCTTCAGGATTATCTGCGCCGGCTGTTCGAAAACGACCAATTGACGATTGCCTCGCGCCTGAAGAAGACCGATTCGGTCGAGCTCAACCACGGCCCCGATTTCCTCGGCGTGATCTCCGCCGACGATCCCAAAGGCAAGACCTATACGCTGCAGATGGCGATCCTCGATTTCGACCTCGAGGATTTGTGACGCCTAGCGCCGCGCCGCCTCGATCAGGCCGCGCGCGCCGGCGCTGAGCTTTTCCCATTCCGATAACAGCGCCGCCGAAAAGCGCAGTTCGACATCGAGATTGTCGACGCGAAAATCGTAAATGCAGGAATTAGGCGTCTTCCGCGTCTGGTCGGGGCGCCCGCAGCGCGCTGCGAAGACGCGCCCTTCCGGCGCGACGAAATACAATTCCTGTCCTTCGAACGGGCTGCCCGCCTGAAAGGCGCTAGCGACCAGGCCGCCCGGATGGCTCCATTGGTCGGTTTCGAGGAAGCGGGCGTAGAGCTTGCTTGGTCGTTCGACGGGATCGAGATTGGAATCGGCGGGCCGGATGGTGACGAACACCAGCTTCTGAAAGCGCTCGGCGAGATCGGTCTGGCCATCGATGTCGTCAACCTCGCCCGCGGGGGCGAAATCGGGAAAGAAGGCGGCAAGATCGAGATGATCGAGACGCCCGCCGCCGCGCGATGAGGGCCGGAGATAGCCGCTGAGCACGGTGAAGCGCGTCGCGCCGACAGTCGCCTCGCGCGTCGTCGGCGTCGGGCGTCTTTGTTCAAAACGCCAGAACAAACCGGCGCCAGCCAGTGAAAGCGCCAGCGCCGCGGCGCCGATCGCAAGCACGACAAACCTCGACGCCATCAGAGTGGGCTCTCCGCACAGCCTGCCGAATCGCAGCGGCATTCGGCGCCGACATTGGCGCAGCCCCAGCGCCCGCGCCAGTCGCCATTTCCCGCATGCGACGGACGTGGGTCCGTTTGAATTTCCGGTGCCAACCGGCGCCAGCCACACGGCCGGCGCGCCGCGGCTAGGCAATCCCTGCCAGCTGCGCCGCGCTGTTAAGAGTTCTTCGACCCAACGAAGGAAAGGATTGCTACGATCTCACCCAACCCAAGAGCGACGTATCTAACGGGCGACAGAAAGCGGCTTCTCAATTCGGCTCTGACAGCATGAGCAGTATGGGTTCAATGCTGAGGGTGATGGACAGGGGTCCTCGGCGGTCGCTCTAGCGCCCCATCGCAGCCCTATGTCACAATCTTCGCGTGGTGGGGGTCGCGTCTTGTCGAAGATATTCATCAGCCATTCCAGTCACGACAATTTCGAAGCCCAGGCGCTCGCCGATTGGCTGGCTGAAGTCGGCTGGAATGAAGTGTTTCTTGACCTCGATCCCCAGCGCGGCATAACGGCGGGCGAGCGCTGGGAGCGCAAGCTGCATGAGGCTTCGCAGCGTTGCGAAGCCGTCATCTTCCTCGTCTCGAAAAACTGGCTCGCCTCTGGCTGGTGCGTCAAGGAATTTGCCTTGGCGCGCGGTCTCAACAAGAAACTGTTTGCCGTCATCGTCGAACAGGGGTTGGCGCCTGCCGACCTGCCGCCCGAATATACCGGAACCTGGCAGGCGATCGATCTTTGCGCTGGGCAGGATCTGAGGCTATTCCGCACCAAACTGCCGGACTCGCATGAAGAAAAGCACATCGCCTTCTCGCAATCGGGTCTGCGCCGTCTCAAGAGCGGCATTGAGAAAGGGGGGCTCGACCCGAAGTTTTTCGTTTGGCCGCCCGTGTCGGAACGTGACCGCGCGCCTTATCGAGGCCTGAAGCCGCTCGAGAGCGTCGACGCCGGGATTTTCTTCGGCCGTGAGGCGCCGATTACTGAGACGATCGATCGGA
Organism: Roseiarcus sp.; assembly: GCA_036513315.1. Lineage (GTDB taxonomy): Bacteria > Pseudomonadota > Alphaproteobacteria > Rhizobiales > Beijerinckiaceae > Roseiarcus. The sequence continues at coordinate 25,476 of DATBZF010000016.1, read as the reverse complement.
TGCGGGGTTTAATTGCCGCAGCGCCGCCCCGACTGCTGGTGATCTTAGGCGCGTCGGGCGCTGGCAAATCTTCATTCTTGCGCGCCGGGCTGTTGCCCCGCCTCGCGCGCGACGACAAAAACTTCTTGCCTTTGCCTGTGATCCGACCGGAACGGTCGCCGCTCACCGGCGACAACGGTCTGCTCGGTGCGCTGGAGAAGGCGCTCCCAAGCCACACGCGACCCGCCATTCGCGCCGCGATCCACGCCGGTGCGGCCGCGCTGAGGCCGCTTCTGTCCGAACTCGTAGAGAGCAGCCTGAAGGGATTGCTCGCCGAGGATCGAGCCGCCAAACCGCCGGCGATCGTAGTTTCGATCGATCAGGCTGAGGAACTGCTTCGTCCCGAAGGCGCCGGCGAGGGCGACGCGCTGCTGGCCCTGCTGCGCGATTTGACCACTGAGGATTCTCCAGCCGTCATCGTAATCTTCGCTATCCGATCGGATTCCTACGACGCGCTGGAGCACGCCAAAGCGCTCGAAGGCTTGGGCCAAGGCACGCTGCCGCTGCTGCCGATGCCGCGCGCCGCCTACAAGGACGTCATTGAAGGACCGGCGCGACGTTACGCGGACGCGGGAAATGCGCTGACGATCGAACCGCAGTTGAGCGAACGCCTGCTGTCGGACATCGATAAGGGCGGCGGCAGCGACGCGCTGCCTCTCCTTGCCTTCACGCTCGAGCAATTGTTTCTCGACTATCGTCGAACCGGCGCGTTGCGGCTGACCAACTACGAGGATTTTGGCGGCTTAAGAGGCGCCATCGACGCGGCTGTCGAACGGGCGTTTCAACGCGCCGACGCTGACTCGCGCATCCCCAGAGAGCGCAAGGCGCGGGAGGCGCTGCTTCGGCGAGGGCTCATCCCCTGGCTCGCCGGCATCGATCCAGAGTCCAAAAGCCCGCGTCGCCACATCGCGCGGCGTGTCGATATCCCAGTGGAAGCCGGGCCGTTGATCGATCTCCTGGTCGAGGAACGATTGCTGTCGACCGACACCGTGGCGACGAAGGATTCGACGACAGGCGGGCAGGGCCGCGTCGTCACCATCGAACCGGCGCACGAGGCGCTGTTGCGGCAGTGGGGCCTGTTGCAGGGGTGGCTCGAAGAGGATTTCGGCCTTCTTGCCACGCTGGAGGGCATCAAGCGCGCGGCGCGCGATTGGGAGGCCAACGCGCAGGCAGATGGATGGCTGTCGCACCACGGCCAGCGGCTTGTCGACGCCGGTGCGCTCGACGTCCGCCGTGACATCGCCGCGAGGCTCGACGCGACGGATCGACAGTATCTTAGCGAATGCCGCGCAAAAGAGGAGCGACAAACCGCCAGGAGCCGACGCGCGCGGTTGCAGCGTGCGCTCGCTCTGGCAAGCATCGCTTTCCTTGCTTTGACATTGGCGATCGGCGCGCCCTGGGCCTACGCGGAACTGTCCAAGGAGTGGAACATTGCCACCGAAGCCGCGCGAACGGACTTGCGCGGCCAAATTATTGCCTACGCGGTCGTAGACGGCGGTCTCGAACAAGACACGGCGCCGGGCAGGCAGACGTCGCCTTACACCACACCCCTCCTCGAGCGGCTAGGTCAAAGGGACAAGAGCGTGCTGGATGCTATCCAAGAGGTCCATCAAGACGTCATCGACTTGAGCAAAGGCAGCCAACGGCCGTTTCTGTCGACAAGCATGAACGGAGGCATTTTTCTTTGGAAGCAACCGGCGACGCGCGCAAAGAAGGCGATTGTGGTGTCGGTGAGCAATCCGGGTTTTTGCTGCGTAATCAACGGGCCCATCCACGATGGCGATGGAGTGTACTCACTGCTGCGCGAAACCGGATTTCCTTCGGAAGACATCATTCGTAGCCACAACAGCGACAGGCAGGCCATTGAGGACGCAGTGGACACTGTTTGTAAAAGTTTCTCCCAAAAAGAAGCCGGCCTCGCTCCAGCCCAGTTTCTACGCTCTGGCAACAATCTCCTGATTTTATTCTTTTCCGGGCACGGCGTCACAATCAGAGAGCGCAAGTATCTCATCCCGTCGATCGGGGTTCAGCCGCCTGCGAGCGACGATGATTTGGCCGCGAAGTCCGTCGACCTAGCCTCGCTCGAAGCCAAGATTGAGAGCTGCGCGGCGGCTTCTATCATGATTATCGATACTCATTTCCCGAAGCCCTCTCTGAACTACAACCGATGAGGGTCAGCCACAGCGCCGGCGCGAAGGCCAATTGAGTTCCGGATTCCTGTCCCGCGGCCACTGTCCGTTTCGCGCCCACATCGGTTGGGCATCAGCCAAAGCGCCGCTGCCCGGAAGCAGACGAGCGACGATTTGGCGCTTTCAACGAGGGGCGATTATCCTGGCCTGCGCGTAGCCGTCTTTTGCGCTCGCCGATTTTATCCGGGATACTCGACAGATCGGGCAGCCGCGCGAAGTCGCGGGCGCCGGGAGGACATCCTGATATGACGATGATTCGCGGGCTGCGCTGGTGGGTCGTCGCGCTGATCTGTCTCGGCACGATCATCAACTTTCTCTCGCGAAACGCGCTCGGCGTGTCACGCTGAAAGATGAGATGGGCATCAGCACCCAGCAATATTCCTACATCGTCGCCGCATTCCAGCTCGGCTATACTTTCATGCAGCCGGTCTGCGGCCTGGTCGTCGACTACGTTGGACTGCGGCTCGGCTTCGCTCTGTTCGCGGCCTGAGAAGCAGGAGAGGGGCGGATGAAACCGATACTGAACGCACGCCTGTCGAGCCGCGACGGGCGCGGCGTCACGCTCGATTGCGGCGACGACCACACGATGCGGATCGTGGCGCTCGCCGAGGATCTCGTGCGCGTCACGGTTCTGCGTGGCGGCGATGTCAGGCAGAAGCGTAGCTGGTCGGTGCCTGCCTATGGGACTGACGATACTGAATGGGCGGGCCGCCTCCGGCTCGACGATGCGTCCTGGCCGCCGGCGCCCGTCGAGATCGAGGCGTCGGAGGCCGCCGTTTCTCTCGCCACGCGCGCGCTGCGCCTCAATGTGACGTTGCACGGACTGCGGATGGACTGGTCGCTGCCCGAAGGCGTGATCTTCGCGCGGGACCGCGAAACGCAGCCCTATTTCTTCGGCCAAAAAACGCACGCCTTCCGCCATGCGATGGCGCGCGATCCCGCCGACCGCCATTTCGGCGCGGGCGATAAGACGGGTCCGCTCGACTTGACCGGTCGGCGGCTCAGATGCGCGATGCGCGACGCGCTCGGTTACGACCCCGAGCGCGGCGATCCGCTCTACAAGAACTGGCCGTTTCTCATTGTGCGGGACGCGGCGAGCGGCGTCTCGTATGGGGTCTTTTACGACAACAATGCCGAAGGCTGTTTCGACCTCGGCTGCGAGCACGACAATTATTTTGGACGCTATCGAACTTATGAAGCCGAAGACGGCGATCTCGATCTTTACCTCATCCTCGGCCCGCGCCTGCGCGACGTGACGCGGAAATTCGTCGCTCTCACCGGCCGCACGGCGCTGGCGCCGCGCTGGTCGCTCGGTTTCGCTCAAACCGCCATGGCCCTCGCCGACGCAGCCGATGCGCAAGCGCGCATCCAAGGCGTGATCGACGCCGCCAGGCTTTTCGAGGCGCCGATCAGCGCCTTTCATTTCGGCTCCGGCTACACGTCGATCGGCGCCAAGCGCTACGTGTTCACCTGGAACGAGGCGAAGTTTCCGGAGCCGCGTGCGCTGACAAGCGCCTTCGCGGCGGCGGCCATGCGCGTGGTCGCCAACGTGAAGCCCTGCCTGCTCGACGACCACCCCCAATATGGCGAGGTCGCCGCGGCCGGCGCGTTCATCGCCAGCGCGGAAACCGGCGCGCCGCTCAAATCCCAGTTCTGGGACGGCGAGGGCGCGCATCTTGATTTCACCAACCCGGCGGGCGTCGCCTGGTGGAAGAGCGGTCTCACCAGGCAGGTCATCGCTTTTGGCGTCGACGCGGGATGGAACGACAACAACGAATACGGTCTCTGGGACGACGAGGCGATGTGCGCCAGCTTTGGCGAGCCGACGCCGCTGGCGCTCCTGCGCCCTATCCAGGCGCTGCTGATGACGCGCGCGACGCGCGAGGCGCAGCTCGCCGCAAAGCCCAACGAGCGCCCTTTCACCGTCACGCGCGCGGGCGGCCCGGGCCTTCAACGCTATGCCCAGACCTGGAGCGGCGACAACACGACGAGCTGGGAATCGCTCAAATGGAACCTGCGCACCGGCTTGGCGATGAGCCTTTCCGGCATGTTCAACATCGGCCATGACATTGGCGGCTTCGCGGGCCCACCGCCGGGGCCGGAACTACTGATCCGCTGGACGCAGGCCGGAATCGTCCATCCCCGTTTCCTGATGAACTCTTGGAAAGACGATTTCATCACCACCTCTCCATGGCTGCACGCGTCGGCGCTGCCGGCGATCCGTGAGGCGTTGCGGTTGCGACTTCGGTTGATGCCCTATCTCTACAGCGCGGTGCGCGCGGCGCATGAGTCGCATATGCCAATATTGTCGCCGACTTTTGTCGCTTTCGAAGACGATCCGGCAAGCTTTGCCGACACCGACGCGCTGATGTTCGGCGCTTGGCTTCTGGCGGCGCCGGTGACGCGCGAAGGCGCCCGCGAAGTTGAGGTCTATCTTCCGCGCGGCCCCGAAAGCTGGCGCGATTTCTGGACGGGACAGATTTTTGCGTCGGGCCAATTTGCGACGATCGCCGCGCCGCTCGAGCGCCTGCCCCTCATCGCGCCGACGGGCGCCATCATCGCCATGACCGACAGCGGCGGCGATTATTCCAGCCGCCATGACGAGCCTTCGCGCGCGCTTCGCGTGTTCCCGGGCGCCGGCGCCGGTCAGTCGAGCGCGACGCTCTACGAGGATGACGGCATTTCCATCGACGGCGCGCTGACGTGTGTGACGACGACGTTGGATTGGACGCCTTCGCTTGTTCGCGTGGCGCTGACGGTCGGAGGCGACTATCCCTTGACTTATTCCAGCATGCGCGTGGTCCTGCCTAAGGGCGAGACGCGTCGGCTTGAACTCTCCAGCGACGATGGGATTGAGCTTTTCACCTGAAGAGCCCGTTCCGTCGCCCATTGCTGCAAGTTGCAGCTCGCTCTTGTTGCCTGCCGCGCCCATTCGCTGCGATAAATGTCGCGTGGCCAAGGGAGATGGAAGACATGCCGATCTACGCGCTCGATGGAGTGGCTCCGGTTCTTCCGGCGGCGGACCGCTATTGGATCGCGCCCAATGCAAGCGTCATCGGCAAGGTGACGCTGGGGGAGGATTGCGGCATCTGGTTCGGCGCGACCATTCGCGGCGACAACGAACGCATCAGCCTCGGCGCGCGCAGCAATATCCAGGAAGGTTCGACCCTGCACACCGATATCGGCTTTCCCATCGATATCGGCGAGGATTGCACGATCGGCCACAATGCGATCCTGCACGGCTGCGTGATCGGCGCCGGATCGTTGATCGGCATGGGCGCGATCGTTCTCAATGGCGCACGCATCGGTTCGGGCTGTCTCGTCGGCGCCGGAGCCCTGGTGACCGAAGGCAAGGCTTTCCCCGACCATGCGCTGATCGTCGGTTCGCCCGCCAAGGCGATCCGCACGCTCGATGCGGATGCGATCGCCCGACTCAGATGGTCGGCCGCCCATTATGTCGAGAACTGGCGCCGCTTCGCCAAAGGCATGGTCGCGACAGGCTGAAAAAGAGAGGCCGGCCTTTGGGGGGAGGCCGGCCTCAGAACGAAGCGGGACTTGGGGGCGGATCCCGCTTCGCAACTCAGATTACGGTCTACCGCGCGGTGTAGAGCGGCGCCTCCACCGGCGGCCCGAGCATCACCCAAATATTGGGGTCCTCCTGACTCTGGCGCTTGACGAAGCGGTAGCCGGTCGTCGTCCACGGCTTCATTTCGTCGTTCAGATTGTCGAGCACGAATTCGCCCTTGCTGGTTTTGAGGGTGAGGACCGCATGGCCTTCCTGGTTCTCGTCCTTGACGACGGTTATCAGCAGGCCTTGCCTCGGAAAACCCAAGTCGATCAGCATCTTGCGTTTCAGGAGAGCATAATCCTCGCAATCGCCCCTGCCGTCGAGCGGATAGTCCCAGCGATCGATGACGCCCCAATGATCCATGTCGCTGATAGGCTGGATGTGCGTATTGACCCAGTGATTGACGTGGTTGACGTCGTGCAATGCCTTGGCGGAAAGGTTGATGTCGACGGCGGCGGCGCGCGGGTCGCCGCATTCGCTCTCGTAGCGCTTGCAGAAGTCGACCCAGCCATAGGGCACGCTGGTCTCCTCGCCGACCGCCGCATAGCTGGCGTCGACAGCGCCGGCGATGGTCGGCTGTCCCCAGGCGATCCACGCGCCGATAATCAGGCTCGCAGCCGAGCCGGCGCGGATCAATCGTCCAATCATCCTCGTCCCCCATCATTCCCCGGGGAGGACGATAGGGGCGGCGTTTTTCCAACGGCAGAAGTAAAAGCGTCAAGTTATAACGATCTCGATTCAGGTTAGTCACCGTAAAATAAAGAATAACCGTCGGTTAACCGGATGGGTCAACAACATCTAAATTGCCGAGAATTGGCGGGATCGAGAGATCGCCTGGGGGACGTCGTAACCTTTGCTTTACCGGGGCTTCACGCAATCGAAACCATGGCGGGGCCGGCAAAGGTTAATTCCCGCGCGCCGAAGGCTTTTTGCGCCCGGCCGGTGCGACAGAACCTTTGAAATGGTTAGGAATTTCCTTTCGGCCCCGGCGGCGCCGGCGAACGCTCTATTCCGAATTCCCGATTATGGCCGCCAAGAACAGGCGCCGGCACGGCCTTCTCCGCAACGCCGCGAAACGCCGGATCGATCGGCGCGGGCAAAGCCGCCAGGCTCGCCCCCGCTTCATTGACCAGCCGATGCGCCATCAGGCCGCGCGCGGAAAATTGCGGATTGTCGAGCGCCTCGCGCAAAGTGGCGACGATCGAACAGCAACAGTCGCGACCGGAAAAGCGCGCGCGCCAGACGGGCGAGGGCTCGCTTTTGATGATCGCGCTGACGCGGGCGATGGTTGCGGGCGCAAAGTGGTTGTTGCAAAACACCGCCTCCAGTCCGACAGTTTCGCAGAAATTCGCCCAGAACTTGTCCTCGAGCGCGGCGACGGCGAGAATTCGCGCATCGGCGCAAGGGTAGAGACGATAACGCGCGCTCGCCCCCGTCAGGATATGCTCGCCGCTGCCGCGCCAGGCGCCGCCGGCCAGCCCGTCGCCAAGCGCCCAGAACAGGAACGGGAACAGGTTGTCGGTCATCGCAATGTCGAGCGCGCGACCGCGCCCCGTGCGGTCGCGCTCGCGCAGCGCCAGCAGGATATTGATGACGGCGGGATAGGCCCCCGCCGCGATGTCGGCGATCAGGGCCGGCGGCACCACCGGCGCGTCGGGCGGCCCGACCGACAAAGCGAGCAGACCGGCGTCGCTGATATAGTTGAGATCGTGTCCGGCTTTCTGGCTGGCCGGGCCAGTCTGGCCATAACCGGTGATCGAGCAATAAATCGCTTTGGGGTTGATCGCGGCGATATCGGCGGGGCCAAGGCCGAGCCGCGCCATCACGCCCGGCCGGAACTGCTCGACGATAATATCCGCGCGCGCGACAAGCGGCGCCAGCGCGGCGCGGTCGACCGGGTTCTTCAGGTCGAGCGTCACGCTTTTCTTGCCGCGATTGAGCAGAGCAAAATAGACGCTGTCGCGACCCCAGGGCGCGGGATAGGCGCGCATATCCTCTCCCTCCGGTCGCTCCACCTTGACGACTTCCGCGCCAGCCTCGGCGAGCAGCAGCGTCGCCATCGGGCCCGGCAGAAGCGTGGTGAAATCGAGAACGAACAGGCCTTCGAGCGGGCGCATGGGAGGGTCCTGGAAGTTTCGAATCTCTTCGTAGCGAAGCGGGTTAGAAAGACGGCAGTTTGATAGCACCTATTGAGCCCGTACGCCGTTTTTGCCTATCTCATCGAACTTCCCTTCAGCGACCGTGGACGACGCCAGCGCCGTCACCGGGTAGAGGCAATTGCCGTTCTGCCGTGGCAGACAATCGACGGCATCGATCGATCCCGTCAGGTCGCGGGATTTGCACGAAGGCCTCGCCGCCGTTCAATAAACCGCCGCGAACATCACTGCTTCGGATGTCGCCTCATCGGGCGAGAGCTCCTCGACGATGCGCCCCTGTCTGGAGACGAGGATGCGGTCGGAAACGCTGAGGATTTCGGGCAGGTAAGAAGAGATGACGATCACGGCGAGGCCTTCGTCGGCGAGCGTGGCGATCAGATGGTGGATTTCGGCGATGGCGCCGACATCGACGCCGCGCGTCGGCTCGTCGAAGATGATCAGCTTTGGCTTCTGCACCAGAGCCTTGGCGATCACCACCTTTTGCTGATTGCCGCCGGAAAGCTCGATCACCCTTGAATCGCCATCCAGCGCCTTGATGGCGAGCTTGTTAGTCCAGTTGGCGGCGAGCGCGCGCGTCTCGCTCATGCTGGCGACGAATCCGCGCGAATTGCGGCCGGAAATCTGGCCGAGATAGATGTTCTCGGCGATCGACATCGTCTCGAAGAAACCGTCGCCCTTGCGGTCGTCGGTGACATAGACGATGCCGTCGCCGACCGCCTCGCGCGGCGTCCGGTAGCGCACCGACTTTCCCTGGAAGCGCACGTCGCCGCCGTGAAAGAAATCGCGCTTGACCACGCCGGCGATAATCCTGGCGGTTTCGGTCCGGCCCGAGCCGACCAGTCCGAACACGCCCGTCACCTGCCCGGCGAAAATCGTGAAGGACGTGTTGCGCACGACATTCTGCATCGACAGATTTTGCACGCTGAGAACGGTCTCGCCGGCCCGCCTCAGCTTGCGGCCGTCGGTCGCGCGACCGTAGAGTTCGTCGCTCAGCGACCGGCCGACCATATGGCGGATGATCGTCTCGCGCGAAAATGTCCTGGCGTCGCCGGTGATGATATGGGCGCCGTCGCGCAGAACGGTGATCCGGTCGGAAATGTCGAGCGCTTCCTCCAGCGCATGGCTGATGAAGATGATCGAAACCTCGCTCTTGCGCAGCCGATCGATCAGCGCGAACAGATGATGCTTCTCCTCCGGCGTCAAAGTGGCGGTCGGCTCGTCGAAGATAATGACTTTCGCCTTGAGGCGAACCGCCCGCGCGATTTCGACCATCTGCCGCTTGGCGGTGCCCAGCGATTGCACAATCGCTGTCGGATCGACAGGGAAATTCAGCGATTGCAGGAATTGCTGCGCCTCGATATAGGCGCCGCGCAGGCGGTTGAAGAATTTCTCGTCGCCGAGATAGAGATTTTGCGCCACGCTCATCGTAGGAACGAGGCTGGTCTCCTGATAGACCATCGCGATTCCGTATCGCCGCGCGAGGGCCGGGCTGGCGATCTGGACCGGCTGGCCCTCGACACGAATTTCGCCGCGGGTCGGGGCGACCGCGCCGGAGAGAATCTTGACCAGCGTCGACTTGCCGGCGCCGTTCTCGCCGAGGATGGCGTGAACTTCGCCAAGCCGCAGATCGAAGTCGATGTCCTTCAGCGCGGCGACGCCGCGATAGTCCTTGCCGACCTTGCGCATTTCCAGCAGCGCGGGTTTCGAGAGTTCCTGCGCATTCATGGCGTCGATCCCTCGTCGGCGCAGGAGGCGACGATACCGTCGCCCTTGGCGCAGAAATAAAGACGCCCGCCGAACGACAGGCAGGAGGTCACGCCATGGCGGCGCCCGTTGGCGCGGCTGTGCAGGCTCATCGTTGGACGATAGGCGCCGTCGAGACGGGCGACGAGCCCGTAGGACCGGTTGGGCGACCACGGCTTCAAAACGCCAAGCTGCCTGACGCCGCCCTGCTGCGTCGGCTCGAGCGGCGACCGGCCCGCGCGCAGGCACGGCGCGACCCAATGATCGGCTTCGATTTCGCTGATCATGCGGCGGCGATACCGGTCTTCGCTCAACACGAATTCGACGAGCTGGCTGCGCGGCGCGAACAAAGCGAGCCAGGTCACATTATCCGCGCCGCGCGACAGGCGGCCGGGATAGGCGGGCAGGTTTTCCAGCACCGCTACGCCGCGGCCGCCATCGCCGGGCGCGATCCGCGTCAGCGCGGCGCGCCAGCTCTGCGAGACGACGATGGCGGCGCCTTCGTCGATGAGGCCATTAGGGTAAGCGAGCTTGCCCGCGAGTTGCGTGGCGAGGCCGCTCGACGGTTCGAGCCGCCACACCGAACCGGAGGCGTTCTTCTCCATCAGGTCGCGCCGCCATTCGGCCGGCCCGTTGGTCGCCGAACCATTGGCGAGGATGAGCGCGCCATCCATCGCCGGCGCCAGCGCGGTTATGCAACTGGCGCGCGCATTGGCCGCGATCGTCCTGCCGTCATATTGGCCGCCGACGAAAATGATCCGCCCGTCATTGAGGCCGACCGCCGCGCCGCCGTCCGGCAATCCGGTAAGGGCTGTGATTTCGGCGTCGAAGGAGGCGACCGGCGTGCTTGTCCCTTTGTCGACGCGCAACAGCGACCGACCGGAGGAGACGATAAGGCCCTGCGATGTAATCGCCAAACCATCGGGCGCCGGCGTCTCGAGGATCGCCCCGGCCGCGTCGAGGCGATCGTTGGGACGAAAGGCGCCGTCCATCGGCGGCGTCGTGATCGACGCCTCGCCGCGCCCGAGCCATCGGTCCATCGCCTTCCTGAACGGGATCATCGGCTGCCTCCCCAATAGGAGGACTCGCCCGTCCATTGCGGATCGGCGTCGGCGAGCTTGAGGCGGCCGATCCGATTGTTGGTGACGCCGCCAAGATAGAGGTAGCCGCGATGCTCGCGCATCGAAGTGATCGCCGGATGATTTTCGCCCTTGAGGTCCCAGAGCGATTCAAGCACGGCGCCATTCGCGTCGAAATGCACGACGCAGCCGATATTGACGTTGGGGAACAGCCATTCGTCGCCCGCCACCCGGCGCGCCATCCGGCGCCTGAAGGCCGGCATCGTCATCGCCAGATCGTAGGAGGGCGTGCGCGCGCCGGCGAGGGCCACCCAATAGGTCCCGCGCGATCCCCGATTGATATTGTCGGGATAGCCGGGCAGATCAGCGATGACGATTTCGGTCGTTCCCGCTTTCGGGCCTTCGAGCCAGTAGCGGCTGACGCGGCAGCCCCAGGTTTCCGCGAACAGCACCGACTTGTTGTCGTGGGCGACGCAGATTCCATTGGCGAATAGCAGATTGCGAAGGATCGTCCGCGTGCCGCCCGAGGCGGGATCGTAGCGGATGATGCGTCCGTTGCCGCGCCCTTCCAGTGCGTCGACCACCCATTCCTCGAAACCATAACGGATCGTCGCCTCGCTGAAATAGACCTTGCCGTCTGGCCCGATATCGAGATCGTCGGCGAGCCGCATGCGGGAATCGTCGATGATCGAAAAGGCCGAGCGATTGGTCTCGGCGGTCATTTTCTGGACGTTGCGCTGTTTGTCGACGCGATAGAGACCCATGCCGGCGATGCACACGACGAGACCACCGTCCTTGTCGAAGGCCATGCCGAGCGGCCGGCCGCCGACATGGGCATAGACTTCCCGGCGCACGTGATCGGGCGCGAGGAACCGCACGATCTCGCCCTGACGTACGCTGCAATAGAGGTTGTCGTCGGCGTCGAGAATGACATCCTCGGGACCGTCGATCTCGCCGAGGCCAATGATCTTGACGTTGCCGAGGCGGTCGTTCATCGCATAGGGCGAGGCCGCGTCGGCGGCGAAGGACGGCGCTTTTGGCAAAGCGAGATAGGCCGGCGACACATAGACTTTGGCGTGCAGATTGTGCCGCCATCGAACCCAGCGCACGTCGATGGCGATCGCCAGCAGCAACACCAGTCCGACCGCCATCGACGAGGAGCCGTTCTGCAGCCCGAGGCGGACGAGGCCATTGGTCAGCAGTGAGACGATGATCGCCCCAACCAGCGCCTTGCCGATCGAACCGCGCCCGCCGCCTACGCTGTTGCCGCCGAGCAGCGCCGCGGTCACGACGGTCAGTTCGAGGCCGAGGCCGGTGTCCGGCCCGGCCCCGGAAAGCCGCGCGGCATAAAGCGTTCCAGCAAGGCCGGTGAGCAGGCCGGACACGACATAGGACAGACATATCGTGCTTCGCACCGGGATGCCAGCATTATAGGCCGCGCGACGCGATCCGCCGACCGCCGTGATGCGCCAGCCGATGCGCAGCCGCGTCAGCACGATTTGCGCGATGATCGCAGTGACGATGAGAACCATTGTGCTGAGCGGGACGCCGAGGATCGATCCTGCGCCGATGAAGTCCCAGGCGTCGGATTCGACATCGCTCGAGGCGATCTGCACGGAATAGCGCTGCAGCAGCAATTCCACGATCGCGCGCAGCAGCGTCAGCATTACGAGCGTGGTCAGGAACGCCCGCAGCCTGAGGAAGCCGATGAGAAAGCCGTTGATCAGGCCGACCAGCGCGCCGACGCCGACCGTCGCCACGATCGCCGCCTCGACCGGCCATTTGGCGACATTGATCAGCGCCAGCGCCGTCAGATTGGCGAGCGCGAAATTCGAGCCGACGCTGAGATCGATGCCGCCGGCCAGCATGACGATCGTCATGCCGATCACGATCAGGCCGAATTCGCCGATCTGCCTGGAAATGTCGGAGAGATTGCCGTACGCAACGAAATTCGGAATGGTCGCGATGAGATAGATGCTCAGCGCCAGGAGCAACGTGACCGGAATCACATTGTCCATCCACCTCCTGCCAAGCACTTCGCCGACAATATGGTCGGGGACATAACGATAGCGCAACCTGGCGGCCCATTCGCCGAGCGTCATTTACATTGATCCATCAAGACACAAAAACGCGCTGAGCCGTCTGGCGGCCCAGCGCTTGTTACAATCCTTGAGAACTCTTACTTCTTGAGATCCTTGGCGCTCCAGCACAGGCCGGGCCGCAGGGTATCCTTGGAAATGATGAGCTGCGGGCTATAGACGACCGCCTTCAGCTTGCCGGCCTGCTGGCCGGATTCCAGCACCGTGACGATCATGTCGTTCAAATCGCGCCCCTGGTCCATGACCTGATAGGCGATTTCCTTCTCGAAGGCGCCCTTCTCCACATTGTCGCAGGCCATCTGCTCGCCGCCCCCCGACGTGACCAGCGCGATCGGCTTGCCCGATTCCTTGATCGCGGCCGCCGCGCCGAGGTCCATCACGTCCCAGAAACCGACCACGCCGCAGAGATCGGGATTTTGCTGGATGACCGTCGAAATGATCGAGCGCGCCTTGGTGGCGTCCCATTCGCCCGCCTGGTTGGCGACCGTCTTGATTTCCGGATGTTTGGTGAAGACGTTCTCAACGCCCTTCATCATGCCGCTATCGGATCCCGAGGTTGGCTGTCCCTGCAGGACGGCGACCTTGCCGCTGGTGCCGGCGCCGCATTTGTCGACGATGCCCTGCGCCTCCGCCTCGCCGATGCCAATCCAGTCGGCGCCGACATAGACGTCGGAATTATAGTTCGACCTCATGTTGATTTGCACGACATGAATGCCCGCCTCTTCCGCGCGCTTGAGCAGGCGGGCGTAGGATTGCACGTCAGGATTGTGAACGACGAGAACGTCCGGCTTCTCCGCGATCAGCGAGGTGATCGCCTGCGTGCCGGCGTCGGCGCTGAAATGCGGGTCGCGGATCTCGAACTTCATGCCCAGGCGATCGGCCTGCTTCTTCATCACCGCCGCCCAGCCCTCGGTGAGATCGATGCCCATCGTCACCGGCACGAAAGCGATCGTCTTGCCCTCGAAGGTCTTGAAATAGTCGCTTCGCCTGGGATCGTCGATGCCGTCGGCCCTGGCGTAGGCCGCCATGCCGGTCAGCGTGAAGACGAACCCTAGGGCCGCCCCGATATGTTTCCTTCGCATGTTTCATTCTCCCTTATGAAGCTGACGGCGGTCTAGATGTCGCCTTGTTGCGCGGTCTGCTCGTCGCGCGGGTTGATGACGCTGTCGAGTACGATCGCGATGAGCAGAATAAGGCTGCGGATCACGTTCTGCATCGTGTATTGAATGTCCATGATGGTCATTCCATTCAGAAGGATTCCGATCAGCAGCGTGCCGACGATGACATTGCCGATGCCGCCGCGGCCGCCCGAAAGGCCGATGCCGCCGAGCACCACGACCAGGATGACATCATAGATCATCGAAGAGGTCGCAATGGCGGTGTTCATGCTGGCGACCGCAGTCGCCGTAATCATGCCGGCGACATAAGCGACTGTCGCTGAGAGCGCGTATTGCAGGACAATGATCGGACGCGCGGGCGCGCCCGAAATTCGGGCGGCCGCGAAATTGTCGCCGATCGCGTAGACGAACCGACCCGGCTTGGTGAAGCGGAGGAACAGGAAACCGAGCAAGGCGACGACAGCGAAAAACAAGATCGGCGTCGGCACGCCGAAGGCGAAGCCGCCGCCGATCCAGGCGATGCCGGAGGCGCTGGCGGGCATGTAGACCACGTAGAGCGGGACGAGGGCGTAGCGCGCGAAGCCATAGACCAGCGAGGCCATGCCCAGCGTCGCAAAGAGCGCGGGAATCTCGACATAGGCGATGAGCACGCCGTTGATCACGCCAGAAGCCAGCGCCAGCAGATAGCCCATGAGCAGGGCGAGCGGGATCGAAACGCCGGAATTGGCGAGGTGGAGAGTCCAGGCGGCCGACATCGCGTAAATCGCGACGATGGTCAGATCGATCCCGCGTCCGATCACCACCAGCGCCATGCCGACGCCGAGAATCCCCAAGGTGGCGACGCTGCGCACCAGCGCGAGAAGATTGCCCGAGCTCAGAAACCCGTTGAGGAAGAGGGCGAAAAGGCAGAACAAAACGATCGCGATCAAGAGCACGATCTTCTCTTGACTGACGGCTATTCCTCTCGTCCGTCCGAGCATCGTTTCCCCGGATTGTCCCTATGCCAAGCGCCTGGGCGCCGGCGTTGGTCCGCGTTGGTTGTCGTTTTCCTGTCACACTATCTCAGACCAATCGCGGCTCCGCTTGCGCGAGCGCGCATATTTGTTGCTCCGCAGCGCAAAAGCGCTCCTGAGAGCGCGCAAGAAGACGTTCAGCCTGTCGGGATCGCTCCGCCGCCGGACGATTTTGCGGCGCCCGCGCGCTCTTGCCATGGGCGGGCGCGCAAAGTTACGCTGCCGCCAGGTTGGCCGATGTTTCGGGGTTCAACGGCGCCGCCGCGCGAAGACGCGGCGAGACGCCGGCCGCCAGGCGCCGATGGGCTGTCTGCCTGCTCGGAGCGGCAATTTGGGAGGAAACCATGCAGGTCATGTTCGACAGCAAGACGCTGCCCGCCGCCAAGCGCCGCCAAGCCTGGCGGGACGCCATCTGCGAAATCTATTTACAGGTCGATTGCGCGTCCGAGCAGAATCCGGATTACGAAGGTTTTGTGCGCGAGGCTCGCTTCGGCGGGGTGACGCTGACCGACACGCTGATTTCGCCCCAATCGGTGCATCGGCAGAACCTGCATATTTCCCATTTCGACAAGGATTTCTATTATGTCGGCATCGAACATATCGGCCGCGTGAATATCCTGCAGGGCGGTTCGTCCTTCGTCCTGCGCCCTGGCGTCGCCGCGATTTACTATGCGAACCAGCCTTACGAGCTTCGCTGCGACGTCAAATCGCGTCAGTATTGGATCGAACTTCCACGCCCGGCCTTCGACAGCCGCTTCGATTCCGGCCGCGCGCCGCTGCTCGCGCATTTCGATCTCAGCCACGGGCTGGGCCACATCGCGATGGAATTTTGCGCGGCGCTGGCGGCGGAGGGCGGCGGCCTCGAGGCGGGGCTGAGAGCGAAGCTCGGCGAGCAGTTCATGGACATCCTCGCTCTGGCGCTCAGCGGCGAACCTGACCGACAGCCGGCCGACGATAGCAGCATGCAGCGGGCGCGCTTGCGATCGGTGAAGGCCTATATCGACGCGCGTCTCAGCGACCCGGCTTTGTCGCTGGCGGAGATCGCCAGGAAGAACGGCATTTCTTTGCGCTACCTCCATCAATTGTTTCGCCTGACCGATATGTCGGCGTCCGAATGGGTGCGGCTGCGACGATTGCAGCAATGCTACGATCTGCTGACGTCGCCGGGGCGCGCGGCGCAATCGATTACGGAGATTGCTTATTCGATGGGATTCAGCAGTTCGTCCCATTTCAGCAATCTCTTTCGCGCCCAATTCGGCGTGCGGCCGTCGGACGTCAGGGGCGCTCGCGTCGAAGCGAGCGGTTCCCGAAAGACCTCGCTCCTGACCGACGACAAAGCCTTGGCTCATGGGGGCCTGGAATGAACGGACCGTAGACGCCGATCGCGCGACGGGCGCGCAAGATTCCGGCAACGCCCACTCATTTCAATTGGCGTCGCGACCCTGGCCGGCCGCCGTTGGGGACGGCGCTTGATCGCTCGCCTTGTCCGCGGCGCCGATAGCGCCGGCGTCCGTCTTGGTCGGTTCGGAACTGACGGGCGGATTGGCCGGCGCCGGCGCGTCAATCGCGGGAATTGAGGCCTGGGCCGCAGGTTTAGCTGCCCCCGCGCCGGCGGGCGCGGCGGGCGTCGCTTCGGTCGGAGCGACGGGGCCTGGCGCCGGAGCGGGCGTGGCGGCTAGCGGCGCGGCGGCCGGCTCCAGCCTGTTCAGGTCGGCGACGGCTCCGCCATGTTCGATGAAGCTTTTGGGGCATGTCGCAACCGCACGGCGCAGTCTTTCGATCGCCGGTCCATCCAGTCTTTGCTGGATGAGCCATTCGCCGACGTAGAAGTCCGCCTCGCAGGCCTGGTCGGCGTTAGCCGCCACCGAATAGACCAGCGGCGCCGGCCGCACGCCAAGATAGAATTCGATGAGCGGGAACGGCCAGGCGTTGCGGGGAAGGGCGGTCGCCCAGAAAATGAGCTCGTCGCGGCCGTTCTGACCCGTCCGTCCCCGCGCAAGGTAAAGCCATAGCGCGGGATAAGGATCGCGCTGGCGTGCAAGGGATTGTTGCAGGTCCCCGATTGCGGCGGGGAATTCGCCGCGGAAAAAATGCACCCGCCCGCGAGTGAAATAGGGGCTCGAGGAATTGGGGTCGAGGCGGATCGCCTCGTCGAGCTCGCGCAGCGCGCCGTCATAGTCGTATTTCAGCAGATACAGCTCGCCGCGCGCGGAACGCGCAATCGGCTGATCGGGCTTGAGCTGTAGCGCACGATCGAGGTCGGCGGCGGCTTTGTCGAAATCGCCTTCGTTCATATGGATTTCGGCGCGCACGGACAGGAACACAGGCTCGTCTGGCTTGATGGTCAACGCATGGTCGAGATCGGCGATGGCTTTTTCGGGCTGGTGGAGGTTCTCGAAAGCGTTGGCGCGCTCGCCCAGAATAGCAGGGTCGTCCGGGGCGATCTGCGCCGCGCTGTTGAGATCGTCCAGCGTGCGCTCGTAGCGCTGATAGGATTTGTTAACGAGCGCCCGCTGGACCAAAGCGGGAAGGAAACCGGGCTTGTAGGCAAGCGCGGAATCATAATTGGCGATGGCGCCATCGAGATCGCCCAGACCGCCGTAGGAACCGCCGCTGATCAGCAGCGCATAGGCCAGGACGTTCCGCCGCGCCGTTTCGATCGCGCCGCTGAAGACGACGATCGCCGCCGCCACGATCACAGCGACCGCGCCGAAGGCGAAAATGCGGTGTTTGCCCGAAACCCCCGGCGCGGTTGCCGGCTTCGGCTTGGCGCGCAGCAGGAAGAGCACGCCGAGCACCGCCGACGCCGCGCAAACGCTCAGCGCCTCCAGCGTCAGCACCGGCATCACGCCGGCGAGCGTCGCATTGACCAGGAGCGCGACCCAGATCGTCGCCGGGATGAGCAGCAGGGCGCCCAGGGCGAGGCCGGTCGCACGCGCAAAGACGAGGCGATCGAGCCAGTTCGGCCATAGAGGCCGCGTCGCGGCGGCAGGGAACCGTTCGGCGCCGGCTCTTCCGCTCAGTCCGATAATGACGCGCGCCGCGCCGATGCACACCGCGAAGATGGCGGCAAGATAGAGCGCCGAAAGCAACGTCGGCGTCGTCGCCGAAAAAACCAACGCCAATTGGTTGATTGGCGTGGCGTAAAGCGGCGCATGCGAGCCCAGCAGCAGGGGAAAATCGTAACAGCCATGCAGGAGCGCGGCGACGAACCAGGCGCGCAAGATCAGCGCAAGGCGCATTGCGCCCCGCGGCGCCGCGTCGGCGCGCGCAAGGCCGCTGCCAAGAACCAGACCGATCAGCCCATGAATCGGCACTGCCGTCGCCATGCGCGTCAGCGCGGTCGCCGGCCATCGATCTGCGGCGGCGAAAACGTAGAAAACATTCTCCAGCAGCGCAAAGCCGAGCGCGACGGCTGCAACGCCCAGAATCAGATCGCGCGGCGTGCGGCGTTCGTAATAGGGCCTCACCAGGAAATAGCCGGCGGCGAGCTTGGCGCCTTCCTCGGCGAGTCCGGCAAGGATGAAGGCTTTATAAGCGGCGTCCCAGATCGGCGGCAGCGCGAGATGGAGCCGCCCGTCGATGACGCCGAGCGCGGCCGGCAGGAACGCCACCATCGCGCCGCAGGCGATCGCGACGCCGAAAAGCCGCGGCGAGAAGGTCCTGCATCCGAGCCGCAGTATGACAAGGGCGACGAGGACGCCTCCGATCAATGCCGCCGGCAGCGCCAGAATTGGCGAGCTCAAAACCAGATTCATCCCATCTCCAATAATCTTTGACGCGCCAAGGGCTTATCAGCTTCTCAGGAAAGCGAAGCTGACGAAAGCGGCGATAAGAAGAGCCCCGAAAACCGCGCCCGCGCGCGACACCCCGCCGGCGCGTGCGATCGTCTCGCGCGCGCTTTCCTCATCGAGAGCGGCGGCGCGGATTTCGGCGATCATCTTGCGCGCCCTGGCGAGATAAAGCCGTTTGCCGTAACCGCCCAGAATTGAAAAGCCGAAGGCGATACATTGTATGACGACGTAGGGGACATGAATGAGACTGGTGAAAACCGGCAACACGACAGTGATCGCGGCGTAGGCATACATTTTGCGATAGAGGAACCAGGCCGCCGGAAACAGAAAGCCCGGCCAGCAGATGGCGTTCCTGGCCGGACTTCTCGTCTCCACGGCATCGGCAATTCTCACGAAAGTCCCGGCGTTCGCGCCCACGAACAGACGTAGGTCCGCTTGCCGCTGAAGCTGCCGCGCTGCGGCTTCATCGACCGGCGCCGGCGGCTCGATGGGCCCCGCCGAACCCTCGACGGGCGGCTCATCCTCAGGCGTTGGGTCAGCAGGAGCGCCCGGAGTGGAAGACACAAACGACATTGCTTGATCATACTCCACGATCGGAATGCGCCGGCGGCCCGCCATCGCACATCTGCGACTGCCTATGTCAAGCGCCTGTGGCGCGATGGTGGCGAATTGAAGATGGCTTTGTAAATCACGCGTGACCGACGGAAAGCAGCGCAAGACAAGCTCGCCGCACGACCGGCGCCTGGCGGGTTCGCCAGGGGGCGCCTTCGTTTTCACGCGCGGCGGTCGCCGCTGCGGTCCTGAGAGCGCCGCCGCCATGGACGCCGCCGTCAATCTTGCTTACGGGATGAGCCGGATTGTCGCGGCGCGGCCTCCGGCTCGACAATCGGGACGCCGGGCCGCACAGACGCCGCGACGAAAAACCGCGATTCGGAAAGGCCTGGTTCATCGGAAAATGTTGAAACGTCTCGGCCGGATGAAATTTGTCCAGGAGGCGCTGGGCTTTCTGCTGGCGGCCTATATCAAGCTCGTGCGTCGCACCAACCGCTTCACGATCGAGCCGCCGGACCTCGACGCCGCGATCGCCGGGCGGACGCCGCTGATCGTTGCGATGTGGCACGGCCAGCATTTGATGATTTCCTACGCCTGGCCGCGCTCGATCGCGCGAATGGCGGCGCTGATCTCGCGTCACGGCGATGGCGGCGTCAACGCGGCCGCTCTGCGCCGCCTCGGCGTCACGCCGATTCGCGGTTCGGGCGCCCGTTCGGCCGGCAAACGCGATAAGGGCGGTGCGCCCGCGATGCGCGAAATGCTGCGCGCGCTGCAGGGCGGCGCATCGGTGGCGATCACCGCCGATATTCCCAAGCGCGCGCGCGTCGCCGGCGCCGGCATCGTGCTGCTGGCCAAGCTTTCGGGCCGTCCGATCGCGCCGACGGCAGTCGTCACCAGCCGTCGATTTGATTTCAAGTCGTGGGACCGCGCCAGTCTCGGCAAACCGTTCGGGCGCGGCGCGATTGTCGTCGGCGCGCTCATTCACGTCGCTCCGGACGCCGACGATCAGGCGATGGAGCGCGCGCGCCAGAGCGTCGAAGCGGGGCTCGATGCGGTTCATGCGCGCGCCTACGGCAAGCTCGGCGCCGCTGATCCCGGCGCCAGTCTAAGGGGCGGCTGAAGCGACGCCGTTGCGCGCTCGCATCGTGCGCAGCGCCCGTGCTAGGTTGGCGCACAGCCATCATGATGGAGCGGCCGATGACGCATCAATGGGTTCGCTGCACGTCGCATAGCGACAGTGAGACAGTTTACGTCAATCTCGCGCATGCCTCGATGATCAAGGCGCATAATACCGGCGCACGCATCACGCTGGCGACCGCCGACGAACAATGGTTTGAAGTGGCCGAATCGCCGGCGCAAATCATCGACCGGCTGGATCAGGTCTCAAGCGACGAAAAGCGCTGAAGGGGCCGCCGGACGTCAGGTCTGACGCCGCCGCATACGCGGCGCCGATGTGGAGGGGGACGATGATGGGTTCGTTGAGACGGTTGTTTCCATTGGGCGCGTCGCTGGCCAGCGCTTTGTTCATGTCGCCCGCAACGACATTCGCGACGCCGAGCACCGTCGCGCGATGCGTCAAGTCGGACACCCATTTCAAACCGGCCGATCCCGAGTTTTGGTTCGAAGTCGTCCTCAGCAACACCTGCGCCAGGCAATTGGCCTGCACAGTCGACGCCTTGGTGACCGACGCCAAAGGCGCGCATAAGGGTTCGGGGGCTCTGTCGCTCGCGCGCGGATCGGCGGCGGCGCCCGCCAGCGCGACTTATCGCCTGCAGGTAGGCGCGGCGGGCGGGACCGGAGACGTGACCTTCGATTGTCGATGAGCGGGCGGCGCCGCCGCTTATCCGGCCCGTGCGTGAAAGAAAGGCTGAAGCGCCACATAGAGCGCCCGGTAGTCGTGGTAAGTCCGGTCGTAAATATCGGCATGGGCAGGATCGGGGATGATCGTGTCGCCGAGGCGCGAGAGGCGGTCGGCGTCGGTCCAGGCGACATTGCCGCCTGACGCGACCGCGGCGACAAAAGCGGCGCCGATCGCCGACCCATGCGGATTGTCGATCAGCCGCACCGGCGCCTGAAGCACGTCGGCGACGATCTGCATCCAGATGCGGCTGTTCGAGCCGCCGTCGGAGGCGAGGAAGCGTCGCGTCCCATAGCCGATTTCGGCGAGAGTCTCGACGTGATGGCGAAAGCCGAAGGCGACGGCTTCGAGCAGCGCGCGCCAGAGATGAGCGGGCGTATGGCCAAGGCTCAGTCCGGTGAACGTGCCGCGCGCGAGCGGATCCTGAATTGGCGTTTTTTCGCCGAGGAAATAGGGCAGGCAGAGCACACCGTCGCTGCCCGGCGGCGCCGAAGCTGCGAGCTGGTCAAAGGCGGGGTGCCGGTTCGCGCCGCGCTTGTCGAGCCGGAGATTGGCGGCGAGCCAGTTCAGCGCCGAACCCGACGCCGCCATGCAGCCATTGGGCGCATAAAGGCCGGGGACGAGATGATAATCGAGGAACAGCCGCCAGTCGGGGCGCGCGACTTCGGAGGCGACGACTATGTCGCCGGCGCCGCCGAATTTCAGCAGCACGTCGCCGGGATTGACGAGGCCTGCCGCCAGCGCCGAGGCGATGTGATCGGCAGCGCCGCCGAATACCGGCAATCCCTCGGGCAGGCCCGTCTCGCTCGCTGCGGCCGCCGTCACTTTGCCGAACGCACAATGCGAGACATGTTTGGCGGGAAAGGCGTCGCGGCTGAGATGCGTGAGCGCGACGAGATCGTCGCCGATCGCATGCGTCTCGAGATCGACGAGCCCTGCCTCGAGCGCCCAGTTCTGTTCGACGCCGCGAATCCCGGTGAGGCGCCAGTTGATGTAATCGTAAGAGCCGAAGACGGCGCCGATGCGCGCGAAGACTGCGGGCTCGTGGCGTTCGAGCCAGCGCAGTTTGGTGGCGATGAGCTGTTGGTTGACGCCATTGCCAGTGCGGGCGAGAAACGCCGCCTCGTCGATCTCCAAGGCCAGCTCCGCGACCTCCGCCGCCGCGCGTCCATCGCTCTGCTGGATGCTCGGTCGCAGAACGGCCCCGGACTCGCCGAGAAGGACGAGCGCGGGAACCATGCCGGTGACGCAGATTCCCCGGATGGCGCCGACGCCGTTTGGCGCGCCGGCGACGAGTTCGCGCAAGATCGCGCAGGAATTGCGCCACCATTCAGCGGGGTCCTCTTCGGCCCAGCCTGGATGGGGCGAGGAAAGCGCCGTCGGGCGGGAGGCGACGGCGAGGATCGTCGCCGGCAGGCCGATCAGGACGCCGATCGTCGATGTCGTCCCGATATCAAGACCGATGACGCAATCGATCGCCAAACGCAATGCTCCTCAAGCTTCAACGAATCTTCGCCACGACATCCATGAAGCGCTTGACCCGGTCGCCATCGACAGCGTTCCAGGTGTCGCCGTCGATTTTGAAATGGGTGCCGATGACGCAGCCGTCGGCGATCGCGAAAATGTCGCGGACATTGTCGATGCGCACGCCGGTGTTTGCGAACAGCGGCGTGCCGGGGATGGCGTCGCGGACGCGTTTGAGATCGGAATTGTCGACGGCATGGCCGGTCAGCGGACCGGAGACCAGAATGGCGTCGGCAAGCGAGGAGAATACCGCGCTTTTGGCGCGCAGTTCGATCGGGCGCTGGTCGAGCGAAGAGGCGAATTCCGCGTTGATGTTGAAGAGCAGCTTCAGGTCCGGCCGGCCGAGATTGCGGCGCAGATTGAGCGCATCGGCGGCGTTCGGCCGCCACAGTCCCATGTCGGAGGCGAACAGGCCGGTGAATATTTCGCGGGCGAATGACGCCCCCGTCGCGCAGGCGATCGCGACGCTCGCCGCGGGGTCCCAGAGATAATTGACGCCGAATGGAACCTTCAGCATCGGCTTCAGCGCCATCACCACCGCGCTCATCGCGGCGGTTCCTTCCAGCGTCGCAGCGAACCGATAGGGGCGGTCGTTTTCATTGCCGAACATGATGGCGTCGACGCCGCCCGCTTGCAGCTTCTCGATGTCGCGCCCGACGCCCTCGATCAGCCGATCGATTCCGCCAGCCGAATCATAGAGCGGCGTTCCCGGCAGCGCGCCGATATGGGCCATCGCGATCACGACATGGCGCCGTCCGCCGAAGAAGTCGAAAGGCATCGGAGATCCTTCTACAATGAGGGCGCGCTCATGCCGGCGTCGCCATATTGAGCGGCGCGGCGATGATGATTTCGACGCCGGCGCGCGCCAGGGCGTCAGCGAGATGGTCGGGCGGCGGCGCATCGCTGACGATCCTGGCGGCGCGGCCGAGATCGCAGACTTTCGACACCGATCGATGGTCGAACTTCGAGGAATCGCAGAGAACGATGACCTGATCGGCCTGTTCGATGAAAGCGCGCTTGATCTCGGTGTCTTCGGGCGAATAATCGAAAAAGCCGTCTTCGGTCACGCCGGAGACGCCGAGAAATAATTTCGACACGCAAAATTGCTGGATCTGTTTGATCGGGTTCGAGCCGACCACGGAAAGTTCGGCGCCGCGCACGAGCCCGCCGAACACATGGACGGGGCAGCCTCTGCGCCCGAGCACGGCTGCGGCGTAAAGACTGGCGGTGAAGACGGCGACGTCCTGCCGGCCGGCCATTTCCTCCGCGAGCGCGAGCGTCGATGTGCCGACATCGAGGCCGATCGATTCGCGAACGCCGATCAGCCCGGCCGCCGTCCGCGCGATCGCCGCCTTGGCGGCGGCATTCTGGCGCCGACGGCTTGAGAAGGCCGGCTCGGCCGCGTCGAAAACCTCACGCCGCCCGATGCCGACGGCGCCGCCATGGGTGCGAAGAATCATGCCCTTGTCCCGCAGCGCCCAAAGGTCGCGGCGGATGGTCATGTCCGATACGGCGAAGCTCTCGGCGATTTCGGCGACCGAAACGAAGCCGTTGCGGCCGACGAGTTCGAGAATGCGGGCATGCCGTGCGCCGGCGGGAAGCCTGGGCGAGTCGCTATCGGAATCCTTCATGGCCGGGGCGGCGCTGCGGTTCATCGGTCCTGTCCTGTGATCGATTTCGATCATAGGCAAACAAAAACGATAAGTCGAGTGTGCGAATAGGTTGAGAAATGCCGGGATTTGTGGAAATCTGGACAGGCGGAAGGCGGGAGCGGATTCATGGCCGACATATTTGATCTCAACGGGCGCCGCGCGCTCGTCACCGGCGGCGCGCGCGGCATCGGCGCGGCGATCGTGCGCGCGCTGGCCCGCGCCGGCGTTCAGGTGGCGATCGCCGATCTCGATTTCGCTGCGGCTCGGGGTCTTGCCGATCAAATCGGTGGCGCCGCCGCGGCTTTCGCCATCGATGTTCGTGATCGCACATCAACCGAGCAGGCTTTCCAAGCCGCCATCGACCATCTCGGTGCGCTCGACATCCTCGCCGCCAACGCCGGCGTGTCGACGATGCGGCGCGCCATCGATCTCACCGACGAGGAATGGGAGTTCAATCTCGCGGTCAATGCGCGCGGCGTTTTCCTCAGCAATCAGATCGCCTGCCGTTATTTTCTAAGAGAAAAGCGCAAGGGCGTCATCGTCAACACCGCCTCGCTCGCCGGCAAGGTCGGCGCGCCGCTGCTCGCTCATTATTCGGCGAGCAAATTTGCGGTGCTCGGCTGGACGCAGGCGCTCGCCCGCGAAATGGCGCCGCATGACATCCGCGTCAACGCGGTCTGTCCCGGCTTCGTGCGCACCTCGATGCAGGAGCGCGAAATCGTCTGGGAAGGGCAATTGCGCGGTATGAGCGCCGATGCGGTGCGCGCCGAATATGTCTCGCTGACGCCGATGGCGCGCATCGAGGAGCCGGAGGATGTCGCCGACGTCGTTCTATTCCTCGCCTCCGATGCTTCGCGCTTCATGACGGGGCAGGGGATCAACGTCACCGGCGGCGTGCGGATGGATTAGTTTCTCGCCGCTGATGGGAAACGGCGTCGGAAGCTTGCGGAATCATCTAGGAAGCTCGCGTCGCGATCAACGCGCCCTCGCGCGCGACGACGCGGCCACGCTTTATCACCAGCGTGCGTGGCGGATGGGCGGCGACCGCTTCGGCGATCGAGCCGGCCGGAATGGCGACAAGATCGGCGGCGG
>DATBZF010000015.1:0-26573 GCA_036513315.1 Roseiarcus sp. | reverse complement strand
AAGCCCTCAAGGCGACCCGCTTCGCGGGCGGCTTCGCCGGCCTTGACGGCCTCGCCCGCCGATGGCTGTTGGCTCACCATATCCTTTTGGTGAGCGATCGCGGCCAATTGGCCGCATCGCGCACCAAAAGCATATGGACGCAATTTGCCGCGCCGACGAGACGCAGTCACCCGCAGGGCCGTAGCGGAGCGAAGGAGCGGCGCAGCCGCTTGACGGCGGCTCGACGGTGTGGCGCCCGCCCTTGGCTAACCTAGCGACAAAACAGAGCGAACTCACGATCTTTTGTCTCGGCTGTTGGCGACACTTACCAGACGCCGCCTCACCCGTTGGGACCAACGACGATGAACGCGCGGTCCGTATCGGTGTAGATCAAGCCGAGGCTGACGCCGCCCGGCGCATGTTCTTCCGTCTTGCCTGAGATGTAAGCGTCGCCGCGCTGCCTGGAAGCGGCCAGATATTCGCGAACGTCGCCCGCCATGTCGCGCAGCATGGTCTGGCTGCGGCCGGCGTCCCAGTTCATGGCGGCGCGCAGGCTCGCCTCCGCGAAACGATCGAAACTCGTCGAGGCGCGCGCAGAGGCGGGCTCGGTGATGCGCACTTCAAGGCGGATGAATTCGTCGCCGTGACAGCGCAATGTCGCATCGACGTCGGCGTTGGTGGTGATGTCGAAGACGTCGACATCGGTCTTGGCGCGCGAGACAACCAGCGAATGGGAGAATTCGACCTGCATGTCGCTTGCCGTCAGGCGCAGCCTGGCAATGAAAGCGTCGCAGCCGGTTAGCGCCGGCTTGGCCGCCGCCGGCGCTGGCGCGCCCGCGATCGCCAACAAAATGAAGGCGACCCCGGGGCGCCACAGCATCGCTCTCTCCTCAATTCGTCCACTATTCGTAGTGATTGGCGACCAGCCGGTCGAGCAAGCGCACGCCCCAGCCCGAGCCCCAGGACTGGTTGATTTCGCTCGACGGCGATCCCATGCCGACGCCGGCGATGTCGAGATGCGCCCAGGGCGCGCCATTGACGAAACGCTGCAGGAATTGCGCCGCCGTTATCGAGCCGCCATGGCGGCCGGCGGCGTTTTTGACGTCGGCGAATTTGGAATCGATCATCTTGTCGTAGACGGCGCCGAGCGGCATCCGCCAGACCTTCTCGCCGGTGGCGACGCCCGCCTCAATGAGGCGCGTCGCCAGTTCGTCATTGTTGGAAAAGAGGCCGGCGTGCTCCTGGCCAAGCGCGACCAGAATGGCGCCGGTCAGCGTCGCCAGATCGACCATGAAAGCGGGCTTGTATTTATCCTGGACGTACCAGAGCACGTCGGCCAGAACCAGCCGGCCCTCGGCGTCGGTATTGATGATCTCGATCGTCTGGCCCGACATCGAGGTGAGGATGTCGCCGGGGCGAATCGCGCCGCCATCCGGCATGTTTTCGACAAGGCCGATCGCGCCGATCGCATTCACTTTCGCCTTGCGGCTGGCCAAAGCATGCATGAGGCCGACGACGCAGGCGGCTCCCGCCATGTCGCCTTTCATATCCTCCATGCCGGCAGCCGGCTTGATCGAAATGCCGCCGGTGTCGAAACAGACGCCCTTGCCGACGAAGGCCACCGGCGCCGATTTCTTGGCCCTTCCCTTGGCGCCGTTCCAGCGCATCACGACGAGCCGGCTGTCGCGAACCGAGCCCTGGCCGACGCCAAGCAGCGAGCCCATGCCGAGCTTGGCCATCGCCTTTTCGTCGAGCACATCGATTTCGACGCCAAGCTTGGCGAGGCCGGCGGCGCGATTGGCGAATTCGACCGGGAAGAGGACGTTGGGCGGCTCGTTGACGAGGTCGCGGGCGATTTCGACGCCCGCGACCAGCGCTTCACGCGATCTGGCCGCCGCGCGCGCGCCGTCGACATCGCTGACGCCGATCGAGACCGTCGCGGCGGCGCGTTTGTCGTCGTCTTTCTTCTTTTTGTATTTGTCGAAACGATAGGCGCGCAATTGCAGGCCCATCATGAAATCGGCCGCGGCGGCGGCGTCCCATGTCCCCTCCGACGCCTCAAAGGCGACGCTCACCTCTTTGGCCGCGCCAAGCCTGCCAAAAACGAAGCCGCCTAGCGTGGCGAAATCCGTCTCCGCCGCTTCCTTGGCGCCGCCAATTCCGATCGCCAGAAGGCGCTCGGCGGCAAAACCATGCGGCGCGAGAATATCGAGCGCGCTGAGCGGCTTGCCTTCAAAATTCGCCGTCCTGGCGGCGCTGGCGATCAGATCCGCCGCTCCTCCGAGAAAAGCATGGGCGGTCGGCCCGCATTTGAGCGAAGGGCCGACGAAAACCACCCAAGTTCCCCCCTTTGGTGCGGCAAGCGGCGCGAAGGCGGTTTTTACAAATTCGCTCATTCATCGTCCTCAAAAGGCCGTTCGGGCCTGCATGACATTCGCGCTCATCTCTCGCCATTACCGATCGACAAATCAAGGGCCTTAAGCGGCGCGTCAAAAAGACGCCGCGAAATAGCCTAACGGCGCCAGCAAGTTCGGATCGACGCGTGGCGTATAGAACACGCGTTCGATCATTCGGCTCCGACATCCCGGAGCCGGCTTGTCGCGGCGGCGCGGGAAGGCTAGCCCTTGGAGGACTTTGCCCATGGAATCGGGAAAGCATAGGATGCGATTGGAAACACCGGCTCCATGACGCGTATCGAACGCTATATTTTCCGCACCGCGATGACAGCCTTTCTGTCCGGCCTTTTCGCGCTCACAGCGGTGATTTGGGTCACCCAGGCGCTACGCCAGTTCGACCTTTTGACCAGCAAGGGGCAGACCATCATCGTCTTCTTCACGATGACCGGGCTCACCATCCCCTCGCTCGTCGCCATCATCGCGCCGGTCGCCTTGTTCACCGGGGTTCTTTATTGCCTCAACAAACTCAATGGCGACAGCGAACTGGTGGTGATGAGCGCATCGGGCGTCAGTCCGGGCACATTGCTGCGGCCTTTTGTCATTTTGTTTTGCGTCGTCTTCGGTCTTGTCGCCGCCATGACCCTCAAAATCATGCCCTGGAGTTTCGACATCATCGAGGAGCTGACGGCGAGAATCCACGCTGACTTCATTACGAATTTTGCGCGCGCCGGCGCTTTCACCGAATTGGAGGCCGGATTCATCTTCCACTATCGCGAGCGCGGCCCCGACGGATCGCTGCACGGCGTCTTCATGCAGGATCGCCGCGATCCCACCCATATCACCAGCTATGTCGCCGAACTCGGCCAGACCGTGGAAAAGGACGGGCTGAACTATCTCGTGCTCGCCAAGGGCAGCTATCAGCGCCCACAGGAAAGCGGCGATTCGGCGATGGTGACATTTGAAAATTACACGATCGACCTGTCCCAATTCACGCCCAAAGAGGAGGGATCCAAGCGGCCGCGCGAACGCTCGACGACCGAATTGCTCTATCCTGACCCCAATGACGAATCGGCGAACCGCCAGGGCCGACGGGGTCGGGCCGAATTGTTGGACCGGCTGGCCAGTCCCTTCTACGCTTTCGCGGCGGGACTCATCGGCTTTGCCGCGCTCGGCGAGGCGCGCACGACGCGCCAGGGGCGCGGACTGGCGATCGGCATCGCGGTTTTGACTTTCGGGTTGATCCGTTTGCTCGGGATCGCGGCCTCGACCCAGGTCGTCAGCAAACCGACGGCCGAATATTTTGTCTGGGCGATTCCGCTGCTCACCTGCGCGCTATGCTTCGACGCGATTTTCCATGGCCCGGCGTTTCTCCTGTTCAACCGCATCCGCAATGACTGGCGCGGAGCCCGGCGGTGATCATCGGCGGCACGCTCGCGCGCTATCTCTCGATAAGGTTCGCCAAGACCATTCTGGCGACCTTCGCCGGCGTGTTCGTGCTCATTTTCACGGTGGACCTGGTCGAAACGCTGCGCCGCTCGGGCGACACGGCAGGGGCGACCGGCCTGCTCATGGCCTGGCTTTCCTTTCTCCACACGCCGACCGTCGCCGAACAGGCGCTGCCTTTCGCCGTTCTGTTCGGGGCGATGATCGCGTTTCTAGGCCTGTCCCGCAAACTGGAATTGGTCGTCGCGCGCGCCGCCGGCGTTTCGGTCTGGCAGTTTCTGACGCCGCCGCTGGCTGTCGTGCTGGTGATCGGCATCGTCTCCGTCGCCCTTTACAATCCGCTTTCCGCGGCGATGAAGCAACAGGCGGACGCGATCGAGGCGAAATTATTCGGCGCCGGCGGTCAAACGCGGGGCGCCGCGGGGCTTTGGTTGCGGCAAAAAAGCGTCGACGGCCAGGCGATCGTCCATGCCGAGGGCGTCGCCGGCCACGGCGCGACGCTTTCCAGAGTGACGGTTTTCGCCTTCGACATGGAGGGGCGCTTTGTCGAACGCGTCGACGCCGCCGGCGCGGAGCTGCATGACGGCTTCTGGCGCCTCGAACAGGCGAACGTCGTGACGCCGGGTTTCGAGACGGAATCGGTCGCCACTTACCTCCTGGCGACGACCCTGACGGTCGGCGAGGTCTCGCAGGCCTATATCGCGCCTGAAACTGTGCCATTTTGGGGCCTCTCGCCGCTGGCCGCGCAGATCGAACGAGCAGGACTCGATGCGACGGGATATCGCCTGCGTTATCAGGTTCTTATCGCCAGGCCGCTGATGTTGATGGCGATGGTTTTGGTGGCCGCTTCTTTTTCGTTAAGATTCTTCCGAATGGGCGGCGTCGGAATTATGGTTTCTGGTGGCGTGGCGGCGGGCTTCGTGCTTTATGTGGCCACGAAATTGGTCAGCGACCTCGGCAGCGCCGGCTTCGTCAGCACGCCTGTGGCTGGCTGGTCGCCAGCGGTTGTTGGTTGCTTGTTCGGAGTTTTAGTGCTTTTGCATCAGGAGGATGGTTGATGGGCCGGTTCGCCTGCCCTCCTGACCCGCGGGGCGAGTGTCGGCGCTTGGTGGCGGCGGCAAGCGGCGCGTTTTTGCTTATCGCTTTGCTGATTTTCGGCGCCTCTCCGGCCCTGGCGCAGGCGCCCGTCGCCCCCCCTTCCGCGTCCAGCGCCAAACCTGCGCCCGGCGAGGCCAAAAAGCCCGACAAGATGGTTGTCGAGGCCAACGAGCTCGTGTTCGACAAGGACAAAAACACCGTATCGGCGGTCGGCAACGCGCAGCTCTATTATCAGGGGCGCGTCCTTGAAGCCGATCGCGTCACTTACGACCGCAACACGAAGCGCGTCTTCGCCGAGGGCCATGCGAAACTCACCGACGAGCGAGGCGACGTAACCTATGGTTCGAAATTCGATCTGACCGAAGATTTCCGGGAAGGCTTTATCGAAAGCGTCCAGGCGATCAACATCGACAAGTCGCGGTTCACCTCGCCGCGCTCCGAGCGGTCCGAGGGCGACCAGACCGTGTTCGAAAAGGGCATCTATACGGCTTGCGAGCCGTGCAAGGATCATCCGGAAAGACCGCCGCTCTGGCAGGTCCGGGCCGCCCGGATCATTCACAACCAGGAAACCCATGTCGTCTATTACGAAGACGCCTGGCTTGAAATGGCGGGCATGCCGATCGCCTATCTGCCCTATTTTTCAGCGCCGGACCCGACCGTGAACCGTTTGAGCGGGTTCCTGACGCCGCACTACATCAACAGCACCTATCTGGGCAATGGAATCGGCATACCCTATTTCTTCAATCTCGCGCCCAATTATGACCTGACGGTCGATCCGACTTATCTGACCAAGCAGGGCTTCTTCGGCGACGCCGAATGGCGCCAGCGTCTGGCTACCGGCGCCTATAACATTCGCGTGACCGGTATTTTCCAACAGGACCCCGGCGCTTTTCTCGCCGGACCCTATGGGGCGGGGTCGCGTGAATTCCGCGGCTCGGTGGAAAGCAAGGGCCAGTTTTATATCAATGAAAAATGGAAATACGGATGGGATATCACCGCGCTATCCGACAAATTTTACTACAATGATTACAAAATAAAGGCCACCGATCTAAGCAATTACTACTTTGAAGACGTCGTCTCGAGCGTGTATTTGCGCGGTCAGGGCGACCAAGGATTTTTCGATCTGAGCGGGTACCACTTTGAAGGGCTAACGGAATACGATTTTCAACAGCAGCAGCCGCTTGTCGGGGTCCTCGATTACAATAAGATGATCAACCTGAAGCCTGAGCAGACTTACGGCTTCGGCGGCCAGTTGACGATAGACAGCAATGTCACAGCCCTTACCCGCGCCGGCGCGCTTTATCAGTCCGTGGGCGCCCAGACCCTCGACCGGGCATTTAGCCTTTATAACGTGTGCGAAACGCCTGCCGGCACGCCGACCTATACGCCGGGCAAGTGCCTGCTGCGCGGCATTGGCGGCGACTACACGCGCGCGACGACGCAGGTTTCATGGCAGCGCAAGTTCACCGACCCGCTCGGCGAGCAATGGACGCCTTTCGTGTTCGCCAGGATCGATGGCGAGACGACCCAGCTCGACGAGGGCCAGACCTATACTTTCGTCAATGGCGCGATCAGCGATTCCATCAGCAATTCGACGCAACCGGCCTTTTTCGCCGGACGCGGCGACGAAACGACGATGCGCGGGATGGCGGGAACCGGGTTCGAATATCGTTATCCCTTCGTTTCCACCTCCGCCCTCGGCCGCCAGGTGATCGAGCCGGTCGTCCAGGTCATCGTTCGCCCGAACGAATATCTGCCCAAGCTGCAGCCCAACGAAGATGCGCAGAGCCTTGTTTTCGACGACACCAACTTGTTCGAGTGGAACAAATATTCGGGATATGACCGGATCGAGGGCGGCGGCCGCGTGAATTACGGCCTGCACTACACCGCCGATTTCGCCAATGGCGGCCACGCCAATGTGGTCGCCGGCGAATCGATTCAGACGTTCGGCAATAATTCTTACGAAATCGCCGATGCCGCCAATACCGGCGTGGAATCAGGCCTTGACAAAAAATATTCAAATTACGTGGCGGGCGAGTCGTTCACGCCCTACAAGGACAGCCCGTTCAGCTTTACCTCGAAGCAACAATTCGACAGCACGGATTTTGCGCTGACGCGTTTTGACGCCATCGCGAGCGTGAATTTCAGGGGCGTGACGACGGGCCTGGACTATGCGCGTTACAACGCCCAACCGGATCTCGGCTGGCTCTACAAACGCGAAGGTTTTATCGCCAGCGCCGGCTATAAGTTCATGGATCATTGGGACGTGCATGGTTCGCTGATCGTTGACATGTCGCGCCATCTCTACGATCTGCCCGGCGAGCATGTGGCGCTGTTCGATCCGACGACTTATGGCGTGGGCTTTGGCTATGCGGACGAGTGCACGACCCTCAAGATCGATTACACCAGCGCCTACAGCCAGCCGATCGCGCTGACGCCGACGACACGCGACCAGACCATTCTGGTTCAGTTGACGCTGCGCACATTGGGCGAGGTCAAAGCGAGCTCAGCGCTCGGCGAATAGAAAGAGCGTGCGCCGCTGCGGGCGCAAGATACGCGGCCGGGGCTCATTATCCGATGTTGTTTGAAGCCGCGCGGCGATCCTGACCATGACTGAGCAAAAGCGCTTATTGCCGCTGGCGATGACGATGGGTGAGCCGGCCGGCGTCGGTCCAGAACTTGCCTTGCGCGCCTGGCTTGGTCGCGCGGATATCGGCGCGCCGTTTTTCCTCATCGCCGAACCCGCCGCTTTGCGCGAACTGGCGCGGCGGCTGGCGCTCGATGTGCCGATCGCGATCGCCGAGCCTCGCGGCGCGGTCGAAATATTCGACAGGGCGCTGCCCGTAGTCCCCCTCAACGCCGCCGCCGCCGCGACGGCGGGACGTCCCAATTCCGCATTCGCAGGCGCGACGATCGAATCGATCGAACGCGCGGTCGGCTATGTCAGATCCGGCGAGGCCGGCGCGATCGTCACCAACCCGATCGCCAAACACGTGCTCTATGAGGCCGGATTTCGATTTCCCGGCCACACTGAATTTCTCGGCGCGCTCGCTGCGCAATGGGGAGAGCGCGCGCAGCCCGTCATGATGCTATGGTCGCGCGAGCTCAGCGTCGTGCCGGTGACGATCCATATCCCGCTCGCCGATGCGCCAGGCGCGCTGACGCGCGAACTCATCGCCTCCACCGCTCGCATCGTCGCCGCCGATCTGCGCGATCGATTTGGCGTCGCACGTCCGCGCCTCGCTATTGCCGGCCTCAATCCCCATGCCGGCGAGGGCGGCGCGATGGGACGCGAGGAGATCGAGACGATCGGCCCGGCGATCGCTGAATTACGCGCCGAAGGGCTTGACGTTAGCGGTCCCCATCCCGCCGACACGATGTTTCATGCAGCGGCGCGCGCCCGCTACGATGTCGCGCTGACGATGTATCATGACCAGGGCCTGATCCCGATCAAGACGCTGGCCTTCGATACCGGCGTCAATGTCACGCTCGGCCTGCCTTTCATCCGCACCTCGCCCGATCACGGCACCGCGTTCGACATCGCCGGCAAGGGCCTCGCCAATCCGACCAGCCTAATCGAAGCGGCGCGTCTGGCGGCGCGACTCGCCGCCGCATGAGTCTCGCCCATGACGGTCTGCCGCCGCTGCGCGAGATCGTCGCGAAATACGGCCTCGAACCCAAAAAGTCGCTTGGCCAGAATTTTCTGTTCGATCTCAACCTGACAGGCCGCATCGCTCGCGCCGCCGGGCCCCTGGCCGGCGCCGTCGTCATCGAGGTCGGTCCCGGCCCCGGCGGCCTGACCCGCGCGCTGCTGCATGAAGGGGCGGCGAAAGTCATCGCCATCGAGCGCGACGAAAGATGCCTTGCCGCCCTGGCGGAAATCGGGGCGCATTGGCCCGATCGTCTCGATGTCGTCGCCGATGACGCCCTGGCGGTTGATTTTGCAGCTCTGGCGGCGAGAGCTGAGGGCGCGCCGCTGCGCATCTGCGCCAACCTGCCCTATAATGTCGCGACGCCGCTGCTGGCGCGCTGGCTGGAAGCCGAGCCCTGGCCGCCGTTCTTCGATCGCCTCACATTGATGTTCCAGCGCGAGGTCGCTTTGCGCATCGTCGCGACCCCGCGCGAGCGCGCCGATTACGGCCGCCTTGGCGTGCTCGCGGGCTGGCGATGCCGTTCGCGCATTCTTTTCGACGTGCCGGCCGCCGCCTTCACGCCGCCGCCGAAAGTGACGTCGAGCATCGTGGAATTGCTGCCTCGCGCCGAACCCGAACCCTGCGATCGGCCATTGCTGGCGGCAATAACTCAGGCCGCGTTCGGACAGCGCCGCAAAATGCTGCGCCAGTCGCTGAAATCATTCGCGGCGACGCTCGGCGTCGAAGCAGGAGACCTGCTCGCCGCGGCAGGCGTCGCGCCGACCCGCCGCGCGGAGGAAATCGAAATCGGCGGATTTGTCGCGCTGGCGCGGGCGGCGCAGGATTTGCGCGGCGGGCGTTAACCCCGCGGCAAGCGCCCGGCCTTAAATATCAATGCCCGCCAGGCGAGGCTCTGATGGTTGAAAGCGACGCAAACGCCGGTCCGCCAGCTCTCGTTTTGCGCGATTTGCGCAAGGCCTTTGCGAAAACCGCGGTCGACGGTCTCAATCTCGTCGTGCGCGCCGGCGAGCTTTACGCGCTGCTCGGCCCCAACGGCGCGGGCAAGACGACGACATTGCGCATGGTCGCCGGCCTGCTGCCCGCCGACAGCGGCGCGATCGAAGTATTCGGCGTCGATGCGCGCCGGCGCCCGATCGAAGCCAAACGCCTGATCGCCTGGCTGCCCGACGAGCCGCTGCTTTACGACAAGCTCGACCCGCTCGAATATCTCGAATTCGTCGCGGGCCTCTGGGGCGCCGAACCCCGGCGCGCGCGCGAACTCGCCGACGAGCTTCTGGAGACGCTCGGCCTCTGGGAGCACCGGCGCGAACGCTGCGAGGGTTTTTCGCGCGGCATGAAGCAAAAGCTTGCGCTCGCCGGCGCGCTCGTACACGAGCCGCGACTGCTGATGCTCGACGAACCGCTGACCGGCCTTGACGCCGCGGCGGCGCGGCAGGTCAAGGATTTGCTCGTCTCCCGCGTCAGACAAGGCGCGACGATCATCCTGACGACGCATATATTGGAGGTCGCCGAACGCCTGGCCGATCGCATCGGCGTCATCCAGCGCGGCCGCCTGATCGCCGAGGGCACGCTTGGCGAGTTGCGCGGCGCAGGCAGCGACGAAGCGGCGAGCCTTGAGGCGATATTCCTTGCCCTCATCGCACAAGGCGAGCGCGCCGCATGAATCTGCGGGCGGGCTCTTTCGCCTGGCTCGCCGCGCATGACTGCGGCAGAACTGGCGCGGCTTCGACGCGGCGATCGGCGGGATCACGCGCGTGAAGGCGCTGGCGCTGATTGGCGCGCTGGTCTGCGTCCATGGTGCGTTCTGGTGGGCGTTGCGCTTCGGCGGACCCGATGGCGCACTCTCCCCCGACGCCGCGCTCTCGCGCTATCTCGGCATCGGCGCGCTGTTCGTTTTGCCCGGCATCGTCGTGCAGGCGATGAATGCAACGACGCGTGCGCTATATGCGCGTGGCGATCTCGAACTTCTGTTTTCCTCGCCCGTCTCCGCACGCGCGGTGCTTGGCGCCCGCGCGCTCGCCATCGCCGCCAATGCGATCGCCTGGTTCGCGATTCTGCTCCTGCCGCTGGCCAATGTGAACGCGCTCGCCGGTCATCTGCACTGGCTGGCGATCTATCCCGCGCTGCTCGCCTGCGGCTTGTTCGGCGCGGCAATTGGCGTCGCACTGTCTCTCGCTTTCTTTGCCGCCCTGGGGCCAAGACGCGCGCGCCTCGTCTCGCAAATCGCTGCGGCGATCATCGGCGCCTCCTTCATGCTTTTCGTGCAAGGCTATGCGTCGGCGCCGGGGGGCGCGCGGGCGGCGCTGATGAAGGCGATGCAGCCGGAGGGCGCAGCAGGAGCGCTCGACTGGCGCTTACTCTGGTCATTGCCCGTGCGGGCGGCGGCGGGCGACATCCCTGCGCTGGCGCTCTGGATGACGATCGCGCTTGCCTTCTTCGTGATCACGCCTTTCGCTCTGGGCGATCGTTTCGCCAGCGCGGCAGTCGCCTCTGCGGGCGCGCCGTCGCCGTCTGCGCGCATGCGCAAGACACGCGCGTTTTCCGGCAGCCTCGGCGCGACGATGCGCGCCAAGGAGCGCCGCCTCGTTTTGCGCGACCCCTGGCTGATTTCGCAAATCATGCTGCAAATCGTTTATATGCTGCCGATCAGCTTCATCCTGTGGCGCAACGGCGGCGTCACCGGCTCGCCGGGCATCGCCTTCACGCCGCTGATCGTCGTGGTCGGCGCCCAGCTTGCAGGCTCGCTGACCTGGCTCGCGCTGTCGGGGGAGGATGCGCCCGATCTCTTGCGCGCCGCGCCGATCGCCACGAGCCGGATCGAGCGCTACAAAATTCAGGCGGTGCTGACGCCGATCGCGGCGCTGCTGGCGGCGCCGATCGGCGTGCTGGCTTTCGCAGCGCCATGGGCCGCGCTATGGGCGGCGCTATTCGCGCTCGGCGCCGGCGTTTCGACGGCGCTTCTCAACCTGTGGCGTCAGTCGCCTTCGCCGCGCGGCATGATGCTGCGCCGCCATTCGCAATCGAAGATCGTCGGCATGCTCGAACATCTTCTTGCGATCGTCTGGGCGATCGGCGCGGCGATGGCGGTGATGGGCTTTTGGAGCGCGGTCGTCCCGGTCCTGCTCGCCTGCCTCATCCTGTGGCTGAGCCGGTCGCGGCCCCGGCGCGTCAGCTTTCCAGCAAGCGCCTGACGAACGCCTCGACGCCGACCGCGACACGTTTCTCGCGCAGGCGCTCGGCGGCGATGATCGCGACCACCTGGGCATAGGCGCGCTGCAGGTCGTCATTGACCAGGACATAATCATATTGGCGCCAGCGCTCGATCTCCTTGCGCGCATTATCGAGCCGGGCCGCGATAGTGGCCGCCGAATCTTCGGCGCGCCGGTCAAGCCGCGCGCGCAATTCCGCCATCGAGGGCGGCAGGATGAAGATCGACACGACATCGGCGCCAAGGCTTTCGCGCACCTGCTGCGCGCCCTGCCAGTCGATGTCGAACAGCATGTCGCGCCCCTGCGCGAGCACCGCCTCGACGGGGGCGCGCGGCGTGCCGTAGCGATGGGAATGGACTTCGGCCGATTCCAGCAGGTCGCCGGCGGCGCGCATCGCCTCGAATTCGCGCTGCGAGATGAAATGATAGTGGATGCCGTCCGCTTCGCTCGAGCGCCGGGCGCGCGTCGTCACCGACACCGACAGCGTCAGGTCGAGCGATTTGTCCTGCAGCAGCATGCGCGTCAGCGTGGTCTTGCCGGCGCCCGAGGGGGAGGACAGGATCAACATCAGGCCGCGCCGGCGCATCGCCATGGGCTCGCTCATTCGATATTCTGAATCTGTTCGCGCAATTGCTCGATCTGGCCGCGCAGATCAAGACCGATCGCGGTCAGCGACACGTCATTGGCCTTGGCGCAAAGCGTATTGGCCTCGCGCGCCAGCTCCTGGGCGAGAAAATCGAGCCGGCGCCCGACCGGGCCGCCATTGCCGATCAGCTCGCGCGCCGCCGCGACATGGGTTTTGAGACGGTCCAGCTCCTCCCTGATGTCCGCCTTGGCGGCGAGCAGCACCGCTTCCTGATAAAGCCGGTTCTCATCGAAGCCGCGACCGGCCTCAAGCAGGGCGGCGATCGATTGGGTGAGGCGCAGCGCGATCGCCTCGGGGCGGCGGGCCGGGCTCTCGTCGGCGGCCCGCGTCAGCGCGGCGATGGCGGCGAGCTTTTCGCTGAGGATCGCGGCGAGCGCGGCGCCTTCGCCCTGCCGCATCGCAACCAGCGCGCCGATCGCCTCATCGAGGCTGGCGAGCGCGCCGGCGCAGGCGGCGGCGAGCGCGGGCTCGTCATCGCCGGCCTCGACGACATCGACAATGCCGCGGATGGCGAGGATGCCGTCGAGCGTCGGCGGCCCGAGCCCGGTTCCCTCCGCCGCTTCCTTGACCGCGCTGACGATCGCCGCCAGCGCTTCCTTGTTGACCCGCGCCTGCAGCGTCGCGCCCTCGCGCTGCGCGCTGAGCGTGGCGAAGCAGGTCCCGCGCGCCAGCGCCCGGCCGAGTCTCGCGCGCGCCTCGCCTTCGATGCGATCGAAGCCCGGCGGCACGCGCAGACGCAGGTCGAGCCCCTTGGCGTTGACGCTTTTCAGCTCGACCGACCAGCGATAGGCGCCGCTCGCCCCCGAGGCGCGCGCAAAGCCGGTCATGCTGGAAAGGGTCATCGGGGCTTTCGGTCGGGCCGGCGATTCGGGAATGGCGGGAGTTTAGAGGGCGCGGCGAGCGGGCTCAAGGGAGAAGCGCGGGGCAGCGGCCGCTCGGCCCAAAGGTCCTGCGCGGCTGTGGCGGCCGAAGTCCACCCCATGCTATTATTCCTGGCATGGGACGCGACGAAGCGATACGCCGGCTGCGGCGACACGAGGCGGATTTGAGGCGGCTGGGCGTCGAACATCTCTATATGTTCGGCTCGACGGCGCGCGGCGAGGCGAGAGAAGATTCCGACATCGACCTCTTTTTCGATCACGAAAAGGGTAAGATCGGCGTTTTCGAACTGATGGACGTCAAAGAACGCACCGCTGGCATCCTGGGCCTGAGGGCCGATATTATGACGCGCAGCAGCCTCCATCCTCGTTTGAAAAAACGCATCGAGGAATCGGCAGTGTTCGTGTTCTGATGGTCGAACGGATCCTTTCGCCGCGGCTGGCGGATATTGTCGAGGCCATCGAACGCGTCCGACTAATCCTGACCGGCGTGTCGCTCGAAGCTTTCGAGCTGGACTGGGAAAGCGCTGGCTGGTCGAACGCGGAATTGAGATTCTTTCCGAGGCGAGCCGTCATCTTCCGACCGACCTGAAGACGAGGCGCGCGCACATCCCATGGTCGAAAGTATCAGGCATCGGCAACGTCCTGCGGCATGAATACGACCGCGTCGCTCCAGACGTGCTGTGGAAGCTCGCGCAAGACGATCTGACTGTTTTGTATGATGTCTGCCGTGAAGAGCTGATTGCTGCGTTGGCGCGCGAAGAAGAAGATCGAGAGTAACTCAAGAATATTTGAAGCCACAGCAAACCGATCTGCTTCTAGGGCTTGTCTGAAAGCTGCTATTTGGCGTTTTTGGCGGGCACAATGGATACGAAGCGCCTGATGCCCCGCCCCATTTCCTCTCATTCGCGCCGCTAAGTCGCCACAACCGCCCCTTAGGGAGCCAGCCTTCCTTTTGGGCCGGCGGCGGGCATGCCGTCATTTTCATCGCCCGTTCATTCCAGGAGTGCGTATGATCAAGAAGCTATTGATGTTGCTGGCCTTTACCATCCCCCTGGCCACCCCTGCCGTAGCCGGCGATCTCGCCCTCGGCGATAGCCTGGCGCTGGGCCTCGGGCGCGCCCTTGGCATTGCGACGATAGCGAGAATTGGCATTTCGAGCTGCTCGATCGCCGGCATGGCGCCGCGCGGCCATTACGATCGGGTCGTGCTCTCGGCCGGCACCAATGATCCGCCGGGCCGCTGTATCGAGAGCGTGCGCCGGCAGATCCACGCCGATCACGTCACCTGGGTCGTGCCGGTCAATGGCGCGCGTTCGCATGTGCTGCGCCTCGCCGCCCAGTTCGGCGATTCCACTTTGTTCTATGCGCCCCGCAGGGGCGACGTGCATCCATCGAACTATGTGGCGATGGCGCGCCAATATCAGGGGAGCCAGTGAGCGCCTCTGAAGACCGTCGCCCTACCCCTTGACCGCCTCCCGAACAAGGTCGGCCAGCCGCTCGGCCGCATCGGCGACCCCCGCCGCCTTGGCCGCCTGCGCGGCCGCTGTCAACGAGGCCGGATCGGCCAAAGCCTTGCGCAACCGGCTCGCCAGCCATTCGGGCGTGAATTCGGACTGCGGCACGACCTCGGCGCCGCCGCCGGCGGCGAGCGCGGCCGCATTGGCGGCCTGGTCCTGATCGAGCGCGTGCGGGAAAGGCACCAGGATCGATGGACGCCCGATCACAGCGAGTTCCGAGACGGTGGAGGCGCCGGCGCGGCCGATAACGAGATGGGCGGCGGCGATGCGGGCGGGCAGATCGGGAAAGAATTCCGCTGTCTCGATCGGAAAATTCATGCGCGCGGCCGCCTCGGCGACGCGCTGCCGGTCTTCGCCGCGCGCCTGCTGCGCGACCAACAGGCGCGCGCGATCGGCTTCGGACAATAGAGCGATCGCCGCCGGCGCAATATCGGACATCACGCGCGCGCCTTGCGAACCGCCAGTGATCAACACCCGCAGGCGGCCGTCGGCAAAATCAGGATAGGGCACGGCGGCCGCTTCGATCACCGCCGGGCGAACAGGATTGCCGGTGTAGCGCGTCTTGGCGCGCAGGGAAGCGGGCGCGCCCTTCAGGCCGGGAAAACCGGTGGCGACGATTTTGACGCGCGCGGCGAGAAAGCGATTGGCGCGACCCATCACCGCGTTTTGCTCATGCAGCAGGGTCGGCAGGCCCAGCAGCGAGGCGGCGAGCAAAGGCGGCACGGTGGGATAGCCGCCAAAGCCGATGACAGCGAGCGGCGCAATCTTGCGGATGCGCAGCAAGGCGAGCGCAACGCCGCGGCCGAGCACCAGCGCCGCGCTTGCTTTGGACAACAATCCCGCGCCGGTCGGCGTCGCCGACGGAATGGCATGGATGGCGCGGGCGGGAAAATCGCCGCCGTATTTCAGCGCGCGCTCGTCGGTCGCCAGTTCTACCGGCAGGCCGCGCCTGTCCAGCGCGATCGCCAGCGCCTGCGCGGGGAACAAATGGCCGCCGGTGCCGCCGGCGGCGATGAGAATGCAGCGCGGCTCGCTCAAAGCGCCGGCCGGCTCTGTGGGTCCAGCGCCACATGCGGGCGCTTGCGGGTGAGCGCGATGAGAAAGCCCATGCCGAGCCCGAGCGCCAACAGCGACGAACCGCCGTAGGAGATGAACGGCAAGGTCATGCCCTTGGCGGGAATGGCGCGGATATTGACCGCCATATTGATCCAGCTCTGCACGCCGAACATCACGACGAGACCGGCCGCCGCGAAACGGCAGAACGGGTCCTGGTTGCGCGTGGCGAGCCAGAGGCCGCGCATTACGATGAGGCCGAAGAAGGCGATCAAAGCGAGGCAGGCGAGCATGCCGAATTCCTCGCCGGTGACGGCGAAGACGAAGTCGGTATGCGCGTCGGGCAGGATGCGCTTATAGACGCCCTCGCCCGGCCCGCGTCCCAGCCAGCCGCCCGACAGGATGCTCTGCAAGGCGGTATCGACCTGGAAGGTGTCGACCATGCCGCCGGTCGAATCGGGATCGAGAAAGCGCAATACGCGTTCGTGCACATGCGGCGACAGTTTGAACGCGAGAAAGCCGCCGACCGCGCCGACGCCGCCGAGGCCGAGCACCCAGAACCAATGCAGGCCCGCCATGAAAAACAGCGTCGCCCAGACGACCGAGATCAACATGGTCTGACCGAAATCGGGCTGCATGATGAGCGGCACGATGGTCAGCGGCAAAAGCAGGAAGGCGAGCAGCCGGCTGGGGCCGACCCCGGCGCGCGCACCTTCCGAAAACGCCCAGGCGGCGAGAATGACGAAGGCCGGCTTGATGAATTCGGAGGGCTGAACGCCCATGATCCACCGCCGCGAGCCCTTCACTTCGGCGCCGAACAGAAGCGCCAGGACGATCAGCGCCATGCTGACGATAAAGACGATCAGCGCCGCGCGCCTGACATGGCGCGGCGACAGAAACGAAGTGACGATCATCAGCAGCGCCGTGGGGGCGAGCAAGAGAGCTTGCCGATCGACGAAATGAAAAGTCGGAAGATTCAAACGCTCGGCGACGGCGGGGCTGGCGGCCAGCGCCATCACAAGGCCGATCACCATCAGCGCGCAGAACGAGCCGAGCAACCATCGGTCGATCGAGCGAAACCAATCGGCGACGGGGCCGCGTTCAGCGCGCGAAATCATGAACCGCTCCTTGATATCGAGGCATGGGCCGAGGCAGGCGCCCGCGCGGCGATCCATTGCGCGACGAGCGCACGGAACCTGTCGCCGCGCTCTTCAAAATTGGCGAATTGATCGTATGAAGCGCAGGCCGGGGACAGCAACGCCACCGGCTCGGCGGCGGCGCTCGCCTCGGCGTCGCGGGCGGCGGCTTCGGTCGCGACATCGAGGGTTTCGCAGCGCTGGAAGGCGACGCTGCCCTGAAGCGTGCGCGCAAATTCGTCGCTCGCCGCGCCGATCAGATAGGCCTTGGCGATCTTCGGAAAGAGCGGACGCAAAGGTTCGATGCCGCCCTCCTTCGCCTTGCCGCCGGCGATCCAGAATATGTCGGAGAAGGACAGCAGGGCCTTTTCGGCGGCGTCGGCGTTGGTCGCCTTCGAATCATTGACGAACAGCACGCGGCCGAAGCGGCCGACCTGCTCCATGCGATGCGCGAGGCCGGCGAAGGAGGCGAGGCCGCGCGCGATGTCTTCAAAACTCAGGCCAAGAATGCGCGCGGCGGCGAAGGCGAAGGCCGCGTTCTGTCCATTATGAACGCCGCGCAAAGTCGTCGCGCCGCGCAGGTCGAGCGCGGTTGCGATTCCCCCAGCCTCGCGTTCGACGATGCGATGACCGTCAACGGCGATGTCGGCGGCGGGCGTGGCGAGCGCGGAGATGGCGACGACGCGCGGGCGCCCGCGCGCGCGGAGTCGATCCGCAATCGCCCGACAGGGCGCATCGTCGAGGCCGACCAGCGCGACATCGGCCTGCGCGACCAGCCTCTCCTTGATCGCAGCGTAATTCTCAAGCGTGCCGTGCCGATCGAGATGATCGGGCGTGATGTTGAGAAGCGCGCCGATGCTCGGATTGAGCGAAGGCGCAAGATCGATCTGGAACGAGGAGCATTCGATGACATGGATTGTGTCTTCGGACGGCGGCGCCAGTTCGAGCACCGGCACGCCGATATTGCCGCCCATCTCAACCGCGCAGCCCGCTTCACGCAGGATATGGGAGAGCAACGCGGTGGTCGTCGATTTGCCATTGGCGCCGGTGATCGCAATGAAACGCGCGCGCGGCGCCAGAGCGGCGCGCTCGCGGCAGAACAATTCGATGTCGCCGATAATCTCGACGCCGGCCGCTTTGGCGAGCGGCACGGCCCAATGGGGTTTCGGATGGGTCAGCGGCACGCCGGGGGCGAGAATGAACGAGGCGTAATCGCGCCAATCGGCGGCGGCGAGATCGACGACGGCAATGCCGGCCGCGCGCGCCCGTTCGCGCGCGTCTTCCTTGTCGTCCCAGGCTGCGACATCGGCG
Source organism: Roseiarcus sp. (assembly GCA_036513315.1). Lineage (GTDB taxonomy): Bacteria > Pseudomonadota > Alphaproteobacteria > Rhizobiales > Beijerinckiaceae > Roseiarcus. The sequence goes on along the minus strand of DATBZF010000015.1, from coordinate 8,252 downwards.
CCGCCGGCGGCGAGCGCGCGCGCGGTCGAGAGGCCCGAGCCTCCGAGGCCAAACAGCGCGACCTTGCGGCCTTTGAAGCAGCGGACGGCGATCATGTCACCTCAGCTTCAGCGTCGACAGGCCGACCATCGCCAGCACGAAAGCGACGATCCAGAAGCGCATCACGATCTGCGCCTCCGACCAGCCGAGCTGTTCGAAATGATGATGGATCGGCGCCATGCGAAAGACCCGCTTGCCCGTCAGCTTGAACGACGTGACCTGGACGACGACCGACAGCGCCTCCATCACGAACAGGCCGCCGATGATCGCGAGCACGATCTCATGTTTGATGGTCACCGCGATCGCGCCAAGCAGGCCGCCAAGCGCCAGCGAGCCGGTGTCGCCCATGAAAATCTGCGCGGGCGGCGCATTGAACCAGAGAAAGCCGACGCCGGCGCCGATCAACGCGCCGCAGACGACGACAAGATCGCCGGCCTGCGGCACATGGTTGATGCCGAGATAGCGCGCGAAGAAAAGATTGCCGACGAGATAGGCGATGAGCCCGAGCGTCGCGGCGGCGACCATCACCGGCACGATCGCGAGGCCATCGAGACCGTCAGTCAAATTCACCGAATTGCCGAAGGCGACGATGACGAACGGCCCGAACAGCAAGAAGCCCCAACCGAGATCGACGACATAGCCGTTGACGAACGGCACCGCCAGGGATGTCGCGCCGGGCGCGCCGACCTGAACGATCGCAATACAGCCGACGAGCGCGACGGCGAATTCCAGAATGAGGCGCATGCGGCCGGAGAAGCCGTCATGCGATTGCTTGGTCACTTTCAGATAATCGTCATAAAAGCCAATCGCGCCAAAGCCGACGGTGATGAACAGGACGATCCAGACATAGGGGCTGTCGAGATTGCACCACAGCAGCGCCGACACCAGCAGCCCGCAAAGGATCATCAGGCCGCCCATGGTCGGCGTGCCCTTTTTGGTGAGCAGATGCGATTGCGGGCCGTCTGTGCGGATCGGCTGGCCCTTGCCCTGCTTGAGACGCAAAGCGGAAATGATGGTCGGGCCGAAGAAGAACACCAGGAACAGCCCGGTGCCCGCCGCGCCGATGGTGCGGAAGGTAAGATAGCGGAACAGGTTCAGCGGGCTGAACAGATGCGAGAAATTGGCGAGCCAGGTCAGCATTGCGAATCCTTCACCCGCCCGCGGGGGCCAACGAGAAATGGGACCTAAGCGCCGCCACGACCGGTCCCATCGCGCTGCCGTTGGAGCCCTTGATCATCAACACGTCGCCGCCGCGGGCCGCGTCGAAAACCGATTGATTGATGTCGGCCGACCGCTCGGCCCAGGCGCCGCGCATCGCCGCCGGCGCGGCGTCGAACAGGGCGCGCATCAGCGGCCCCGCGCAGAAGAGAAGATCGACATGATTGCTGGTGAGGACGCTCGCGAGTTCCGCATGCGCCTGCGCGCCGCCGGGGCCCAGTTCGAGCATATCGCCCAGGATTGCGATGCGGCGGCCGCCGACGCCGGGGCCGGTCGCGCCAAGCAGAGAGAGCGCGGCGCGCATCGAAGCGGGATTGGCGTTATAGCTTTCGTCGATCAGCGTGAAGGCGCCGCCGGCGCCGTGCAAGGTCAGGCGTGCGCCGCGCCCCTTCTGGGCGGAGAAATCAGCGAGCGCGGCGGCGGCGCGATCGAGATCGGCGCCGAGCGCCGCTGCGGCAAGCAGCACGCCGACGGCGTTCTGCGCCATGTGCAGGCCGGGCGCGCCGACTGAGAAAGAGATTTCGCGGCCATCAATCAAGGCGCGCACCGCGGCGCCGTCGCCTTTGGGTTCAAAATGCAAGAGGCGGCCGTCGGCGCTTGCGTCAGCGCCGAAGGTCAGGGTTTGGCGCTGTGCGAGAGTCGCACGTCTTTCGAGTAGCGCGAATTGCGGCGCGTCGCGATTGATGACGATCGTTCCGCGCGGTTCGACGCCGGTGAATATCTCAGCCTTGGCTTCGGCGATCGCCTCGATCGAGCCGAGATATTCGATATGCACCGGCGCGATCGTCGTCACCAGCGCGACATGCGGGCGCACCATCGCGACGAGCGGCGTAATCTCGCCAGCGTGATTCATGCCGATCTCGAACACGCCGTAGGCGGCGGAAGCGGGCATTCGCGCCAGCGTCAGCGGCACGCCCCAGTGGTTGTTGTAGGAGGCCGCCGACGCATGGGTCGACCCCACGCTGGCGAGCGCGACGCGCAGCATTTCCTTGGCGCTGGTCTTGCCGACAGAGCCCGTCACGGCGACGATGCGCGCGTGCGTGCGGGCGCGCGCGGCGACGCCGAGACGCTCCATCGCGCGCAGTGTATCGTCGACCGCGAAGACCGGCCCTTGCGCGGCAAACTCGCCGCGCTTGTCCCGCGCGACGACGCAGGCGCTCGCCCCCGCCGTGAAGGCGCGCGCGACATAATCATGGCCGTCGCTGGTCTCGCCTTTGATCGCGAAGAACAGATCGCCGGGAGCGAGCGTGCGCGTGTCGATCGACACGCCCGCGACAGGCGCGCCAAGGGGCGCGCTGGGCGGCGCGCCGAAGGCCTCAGCCAGCTCGCGCTGGCTCCATAAGGGTTCGGTCATGCCGCGTCCTTCAGCGCCGCGCGGGCGGCTTCGTGGTCCGAAAATGGCAGCGTCAAATTGCCGACAATCTGGCCCGTTTCATGGCCTTTTCCAGCAATCAACAGCGCATCGCCGCCGCCCAGCATGCCGACGGCGGCGCGGATCGCCTCGCCGCGATCGCCAATCTCGATCGCGCCTGGCGCCGCTGCGAGGATCGCGGCGCGAATGGCGGCGGGGTTTTCCGAACGCGGATTGTCGTCGGTGACGATGACGACGTCGGCGCCGCGCGTCGCGATCTCGCCCATGATCGGGCGCTTGCCCGCATCGCGATCGCCGCCGCAGCCGAATGCGACGATCAGCCGGCCGCGCACGAAGGGGCGCAAGGTCGCCAGCGCCTTGTCGAGCGCATCGGGCTTATGGGCGTAATCGACGAAGACCGGCGCGCCATCGCGCTCGCCGATCCGCTCCAACCGGCCGGGGGCGCCCTCCAGGGTCTCCAGCGCCGCAAAGACAGCGCCGGCATCGCTGCCGGTCGCGATGCACAGGCCCGCCGCGACCAATGCATTGGAAACCTGAAAATCGCCGGGCAGCGGCAATAGCACGCGCCATTGCCGGCCCGCATGTTCGAGGGTGAGCCGCGTCGCAAAGCCTTCGCGCGTCGCCGACAACAGGCGTATCGCCTCGCCCCTGGCGCCGATGGTGAAGATCTTCAGCCCGCGCCGCTCCGCCGCCGCGACGACCTTGGCGGCGACATCGCTGTCGCCATCGATCACGGCCGGCGCGCCGGGCGCCAGAAGCTCTCCGAACAGCCGCAGCTTGGCGGCGAGATAGGCCTCGGGCGTCGCGTGATAATCGAGATGATCGCGCGACAGATTGGTGAAGGCGCCGGCGGCGAGGCGGACGCCGTCGAGCCGCTTCTGGTCGAGGCCATGCGAAGAGGCCTCCAGCGCCAGATGGGTGACGCCGGCGCCGGCGAGTTCGTCGAGCGAGCGATGCAGCGCGATCGGGTCCGGCGTCGTCAGCGAACCATAGACGTTCATGGCGCGCGAGACGATGCCGATGGTGCCGAGCGAGGCCGCCTCGAGGCCGAGCCTCGCCCAGATTTGCCGCGCGAAGGCGGCGACCGACGTCTTGCCGCTGGTGCCGGTGACGGCGACGATCGTCGCTGGCTGGCGCGGATAAAGCCGCGCAGCGGCATGGGCGAGCGCGGCGCGCGCGTCGTCGACCACGATCGCGCCGACATCGGCCGGCAGGGACGAGGGCATGCGCTCGGCGACGATCGCCGCGGCGCCGTTTTCGACCGCCTGCGGAACAAAGGCGAGCCCATCCTGCCTGGCGCCGGCGAGCGCGAAAAAAACATCGCCGCTTTTCACTTTGCGACTATCGGCGCATAGGCCCGCGACCCGGCGCCTGGCGAGCGCGCCTGCCGGTTCGGGGACGTCGATAAGATCGCGAAGCTCCATCACTCCTTCGCCACTTTGTCCGCGTCAAATCCATAGCCGAGCCGCGCCAGCAACGGGAAAGGCTGGGTCGGGAATTCCTGCGCCGGCGCGACGCCGAGCAAAGGTTCGACGCGCTCGATCAACTGGCCGGCGACGCGTCCAGCATTATACGCGGCATAATGATAACCGCCGTCCTCAGGCAAGCCCTGCGGGTCGTCATAAATGGTCATATAGAGATATTTGGGCTTATCGGCCGGCACGATGGCCATGAAAGTCGTGAATACTCGGTCATTCGAATAGTGGCCGTGAAAGTTTTTTTGCGCTGTTCCGGTTTTGCCGCCGGCGTAATAACCTGGAACGTTGGCTTTATCTGCAGACCCATGGGTCGCATTGGCGCGCAAGAGATAGCGCATCGATTCTGAAGTCTGTTCGCTAACGAAGCGGTGGCTATTGGCCAGCGCCTCAGCGGGACTGCGGATTAAGAAGGTCGGCGTCATGAGATTGCCGCCGTTGAGCAAACCCGCGACAGCCATCATCGCCTGAAGAGGCGCGACATTGAGTCCCTGCCCGAAGGCGATCGTCATCGTATTCAACTCGCCCCAAGGCTTGGGAATCAGTGGCGCAGCGCTCTCCGGCAATTCGGTGCGCATCCGGTCGAGCTGGCCCGCCTTTTTCAGAAAGGCCTGATGCCCAGCGACGCCAACCATCAGCGCCAGGCGCGCCGAGCCGATGTTTGAGGAATGCGTAAACACTTCAGGCAACGACAGGATACGATGGGTCGCATGAAGATCATGGATCGTGAAGCGTCCATAGCGAAGGTTTTCGCGAGCATCCACGCGGCTGCCAAGGTTAGCTTTGCCTGAGTCGAGCACCATGGCGAGCGTGAGGGCCTTGAAAGTCGAACCCATTTCGTAGACGCCGACAGTCAGACGGTTGATCAACGCCGGGTCCTTCATGTCGCCGGGATCATTGGGATCGAAGTCGGGCAGAGACTCTGCTGCGATCACCTCGCCCGTCGTTACGTCCATGATCGCGCCCGCCGACGCCTTGGCGCGAAAGCGGGTGAGCCCGGCGGCGAGTTCGTCGCGCAAGGCATGGGTCGCCCTGAGATCAAGCGACAGCCGCACCGGCTTCAGGCTGGCCGGGTCGACACTGAAGCCGGCGACATGCGGATCGGTCAGGCTCTGGTTGTCGAGATAGCGCTCCATGCCGGCGATGCCGATATTGTCCTTGTCGACAAAGCCGATCACATGGGCGCCGACCGGGCCATTGGGATAGACGCGCTTGTTTTCCGGAAAGAAGCCGACGCCCGGCAGGCCGAGATGGAAAATCTCCTGCTGCTCCTTGGCGGTGACCTGACGCTTGACCCAGACGAAGCCCTTTTTCGAGCCGAGCCGTTCGCGCAGCTCCTTCGCGTCGACGTCGGGCAGGACGGCGGTGATCAATTCGACCGCCTCGTCCTTGTCGATGATGCGGCGCGGCTCGGCGAATACCGACATGGTTTTCACATCGGTGGCGAGGATCTCGCCATTACGGTCGAGCAGATCGGGGCGCGCGCCGGAGGCGGCCTGATCGGCGGCGACTTTCAGCGTCAGCGGCGGATCATGCGACACGCCAAGCTGGACGAGGCGCACAGCGATGCCGCAATAGGCGAGGCAAAGGCCGACCATCAGCAGGCGAATGCGGCCGCCGCTCTTGTCGAGCCTCGTGCGCACCAGATCATGGGCGAATGTCTTCAAACCGCTCCACGAAAAGCTGATCTTCCAGGAAAAGCTGCGCTTCGGCGCGTCAGAAGACCTACGCGCGAGAACCCGCCTCGACGGGGAGCCGAGGATTCTCGCGCACGCGACGATCTTCGTGATGAGGGAAACCATCGAGGCGTGCATCGTGACCTACCTCGTCGAGGGCGTGGCGCCGGTGACCCCGGCATTCGGCGTCGCGGTCGGGCCGCCTAAGCCAAGAGATTCCAGCTTGCGCCCGATAGAATCGATTTTGGCGACCGGCTCGGGCAGATCCGACGCTTTGACGATCTGATGGAGCGACAAAGGCTGCATATCAAGCTGTTTGTCGGCGAGCGCCTGCAGCCGGTCAGGACGGGTCAAAAACGCATATTCAGCGCGCAGCATATTGATCGCGTCATGCTCCCTGGCGATCAGATGGCGCGTTTTGACGATCTGCTCGGAATCGTAGATCGTCTGATATTTCAGGGAATAGACATAGACCGCCGAGGCGACGAGCGCGCCGATCGCGATCACATGGAGAAGACGCCACATCAGCCTCTCCTTCGCCGCGCGGACGGCAGGCGGGTCAGTTTGACAATCTCGGAATCAGCCCCAAGCGCTGGCGCAGCCGTACGCTCGCCAAAGCGCAGTTTGGCCGAACGCGAGCGGGGGTTTTCCAGCCGCTCTTTTTCGCTTGGGCCGATCGGCTGGCCGGCGGTGACGACGAAGGTCGGCGCGTGGGGCACGGGCTCGCCGGGCAGCAGCCGCGAGGCCGCCTGGCCGCGCCCTGAGCGCCGCGCGAAAAACTGCTTGACGATGCGATCCTCAAGCGAATGGAACGTCACCACGACGAGCCGGCCCTGCGGCGCCAGCGCGGCTTCGGCGGCGAACAAGCCTCGGGCAAGTTCGCCGAGCTCGTCATTGACCGCGATGCGGAGCGCCTGAAAACTGCGCGTCGCCGGATGGGTCAATTCGCCCGGCTTGGCCGGCGCGACGCGCTCGATCATCGCAGCCAGTTGTAGGGTCGAGACATAGGGCGCCGTCGGCCGGTCGGCGACAATGGCGCGGGCGATGCGCCGCGAAGCGCGCTCCTCGCCGTAATGGAAGAGAATATTGGCGATCGTCTCCTCGTCGTCCTCTTTGAGGATGTCGGCGGCAGTGCGGCCTTTTTTCTCCATCCGCATATCGAGCGGCGCATCGTGGCGCAGCGAAAAGCCGCGCGCGGCTTCGTCGATCTGCATGGAGGAAACGCCGATGTCGAGGACCAATCCGTCGAGTTGGCCGGCGCCGAGTTGGGACGCCACGGCGGCGAGCTCGCCAAAGCGCGCTTCGACGAGGCGCAGGCGGCGGCCTGAAGACGCGGCGAGGGCCTGACCGCCGGCGATGGCTTGCGGATCGCGATCAAGCGCGATCACCTGCGCGCCGCGTGCGAGAATGGCCTTTGCGTAGCCGCCGGCGCCGAACGTGCCGTCCAGATAGACTCCGCCCTCCTTTACGCAGAGGGCGGAGACGACCTCGTCAAGCAGGACGGGAATGTGGTGGGCCGGTCCGCCAGCAGCGGGTTGCCCCTCGCCGCGGCCCACCATCATTCGCGTGCTCCTTGCGGCGCTGCGCGCGCTCTGGAGCCGAGTTCCGCCCGCAATTGCCGCGCTCGAGATTTGGCCTCCTCGAGATGGCTGGCGAAACGACCCGGCTCCCAGATCTGAAACTTGTGGCCATGACCGACGAAAACCGCTTCGCTGGTCAGGCCGATAGACGCCCGGCTCGCCTCGCTGAGGATCACGCGCCCCTCCGAATCGGGCCGCAAAATCTCGCTCGTGCCCAACAGGGCGGTCGCGAAGATGTCGCGCGGCTCCGAATAAGCCGGCATCGTCTCCAGCAAGGCGTCGATCTCCCGCAGGAGCGCATTGCCGCCGCAATCGAGCGCCGGCGCGTCCAGCGAGGGATGAACGTAAAGTCCCTCGAACCCGTCCTTCGCCAGCACGCTGCGAAAAGACGCGGGGATGGAAATGCGACCCTTCGCATCGAAACGGTTGGTGTAATGCGAAACGAAGCGGTCCAACTGGCTCCCCAGGCCCGTTGTGGTCCCGCGCAGCAGCGATCCTCGCCGCGCGCCGTTGCGGCTTCAATCGCCCGAACGCGATACAATCTGACGGGATGACATGGGATAGCATGGGACTGTATGGGCGTCAACATTTGTCCGGCCGCCAGTGACATTCCCGGCGCCGCTGGGCCCATTAGGGGTTGTTAAGGTTAAGGGAGGGTTAGGAGGGGGCCGCATTGGGCGCAAACCGTCGCGATTTGAGCGCGTTGCGCGGCGGCTGCACCTGCCGGGCTTTGGCGAATTCGTTCGCCAATGTCGCGCCGCCCCTCATCCGGCGCTTCGCGCCACCTTGTAACAGCGACCTCTGCTATGACGAGCCTATTCCGTGAGGAATGTCCTGCCCCGGGCGGCCACCCGGGGCAGGAGGGTCGGTCGTCGGATCGTCACCACCTGAG
>DATBZF010000014.1:0-3542 GCA_036513315.1 Roseiarcus sp. | reverse complement strand
TCCTCGACCGAGCGAGCGATGACCGGCAGCGGCATCGGGTAGTGCGGGGCGCGCACGCTGTCGGACACGCGAATGATGACGTCGTAGAACGAAGCCGAACCATCGGTCTTGGTGGTGCCAACCAGCGCGACCAGCTTGTGCTGCGGGCATTCCATTGCCGGCAATTGGTCGGCGACGGCGCGCATCGTGCGGCCAGTGCCGATGCCGATGATCGCTGGCTCCGAGCGGCGCAGCCAACGTTCGAATTCCGCCGCGGCGACTTGAGCGATGCCGAGCGTCGACGACGTTGAGGCCGGATCGGTCGGGGCGACCTCGCAGAACCTGAGGTCGTAACGCAGCCTGAGCGCCGCGGCGAGTTCCATGCAACGCGCGATTGGATGATCGAGCCTGACCTTGATGAGCCGCTCGCTGATCGCGAGCGAAACCAGGCGCTGCGCCGCCTGACGCGAAATGCCGAGCTTGCGCGCGATCTCGTCCTGGGTGTTGCCGGCGACATAATAGAGCCATCCGGCGCGAGCCGCCTCGTCGAGCCGCAATCCATCCTGATCCGACTTGCGCGCCATGGCTTAGTCCGCGCCCCGAGCGTCCGCTCGGGCAACCCGCGCGGCGACGAGGTCAGGCAACCGAGCCATGTCGGCGAAGAGAAGTTCGGCGCCGGCCGCGGTCAAATGCGCTCCTTTGTCGAGAGGGGAGAAATGGCTCGCGCCGACAAACCCAAATACAATCATTCCGGCCGCCCGTGCCGCGGCGACGCCCGCTACGCTATCTTCGATCACCAGACAGTCTTTCGCCGCCGCGCCCATTACGCGCGCCGCGTGCAGGAAAAGATCCGGACTCGGTTTTCCCTCCGCGACGTCGGCGGCGGAAAAAATGTTGGGGGCGAACATCGTCTCGTAGCCCGCCAGGCGAAGCGAGAGGCGCAATCTCTCATGCCCGCTCGAGGAGGCGACGCATACGCGCGCGCGCAAGCCCTCGACAGCTTGCCCCACGCCTTCGACCCCTTTCAGTTCGCGCCCAAACGCCAATAGAATCTCGCGCGAAAACTCGTCGCGAAAACTCTCTGGCAATGGTCCCCCAAGCTCTGTTTCGATTCCGTGCAGGGACGAATCGAGTCTTCGCCCCAGGAAACGTTCGCGTGTTTCCTGATCGGTCAGGCGAACGCCGGCTTCGCTTAGCCGGCGGCGCATGACGCCGAGCGCAATCACTTCGCTATCGACCAGCACGCCGTCGCAATCGAAAATGACCAATTCAGGCCAGCGCGACCTACGATCGAGTTCGCGAATCTCCCGCTCAGTTCGGCGCAGCATCCCGCAGGCCCGGCGCTTTCGTGCGTGGAACGCCGCGATCACCCCGCCGGACGGCTCCGCTGCGCCTGGCGCGATCGCCGACATCGATGACATCGCGGACGCCATGGTCTGCGCCCCCGCGGCAACCGCGCCCACCATCGCCGAGCCTAGAAGCACCGGCTCCTGGGTCTCCGGCAACACCACCGCCTTGCCACACACGTCGGCGATGATCTGACGGATCAATGCGCTGCGCGCCGCGCCGCCGCTGACGACAATCGAATCGAATTCATAGCCAGACGCTTCGAGCTTGCGCACAATGTCGGCCAAGCCATAGGCGAGGCCGCAGAGGCCAGCCACGTAGAATTCCTGCAAGCTGGCAGTGTCTTCGCGCAGATCCATCCCTATCACGCCGCCACGCACGCCGGCATCCGCCGACAGCGATCGGCTGCCGATGAAGTCAGGTAGGACGTGCAGGCCCTCGGCGATCAGCGCCGCTTGCGACAGGCTGCCAGCCCGGGCGACGATCTCCTTCTCGAGCGCGTGGAGCGCCTGTGGCCCGGCGCGCGCCGACAATTCAGCAAAGGCCGGATGAAGCCGCAGCAGGTGATCGATCGCCCCCCCGAACGCCGATTGTCCGCCGTCGATGAGCCATTGATTCGGGGTGAGCGCGCCGAAATGCGGCCCCCAGATCCCGTCTACGAATCGGGGCCCGTCGGCAAGCGCCATGCAGCTCGACGACGTGCCCAGAATCAAAGCCAGACGCCGGCGCGGATCGGCTTGCACGCTGCCCGCTCGCGCCCCCAGAGTGCCCGCGGCGCCCGCGTGCGCGTCGATCAGCCCCGCGCCGACCGCCGTCCCGGGCCTCAAGCCCATCGCCGCGGCGGCCTCGAGCGTCAACCCTCGCCCGAGCGGCGCGCCCGGCGGCGCCGTCCTGGCGCCGATGCGGGCGTATTGGTCATCCTTGAGGAAGCCGAGGCCTATGCTGTCGAAAAATTCGTCCGGCCAGCCCGTCTCGTGCGCGAGATAGCCGAACTTGCAAGTCGCGGGACAGGCCGAGCGGGTTAGCGACCCGGTGGCGCGAAACGACAGGTAGTCAGTGAGATCGAAGAAATGCCCGGCGGCGCTTATCGTTTCGGGCTTGCATCGGGCGAGCCACGCGAGCTTCGGCGCATGCATCTCGGGCGAGATCTTGCCGCCCACATAACGGAGGGCTTCATGCCGGCCCGTGTTGATCCGCTCGGCGTCGTCCCCGGCGCGATGATCCATCCACACGATCACGTCCCGTTCGGGCGCATCGGTCGGGCTTACCGACAAGGGACGCGCATTGCGGTCGAGCGCGACCAGGGAGCAGGTCGCGTCGAAGCCCATGCCGCGAACCCCCTCAGGAGGCAGACCCGACGCCTGGATCGCCTCTCGCACGGCTGACGTGACCGCGCTCCAGATGTCGTCAGACGATTGCTCGACGATGTCGCCCGGCTCGCGCCAGACGGCGATCGGCCGTCGGGCGCTGGCAAGGAGCCGCCCGACGGAATCGAAAACGCCGGCCCTGGCGCTGAGCGTGCCGACGTCCACTCCGATATAGGCTTCGCTCATGTCCTCCTGCCCGGCGTGAAATCGGGCAGGACAATTCTCCGTTTCCTGCCCCGCTGGCAAGCGGCAGTGCTGAGGATAGCATCGAACCGGGATCGCGAGCGCCGACGATTCCGAACCTGACACGGGTTGGCAAGATCTTCGGAGCTCGACTGGACTCAGGAACGAAGCAATCGTTTGTTGCATTTTAGTGCGATATACAGAAATATATGTTATCGTTTTCTACTCAGCAAGACCCAAAACGCCGATGCTGATAGATGACGATGTGTGAAGGTCACATGTATCGAAAAACGCGAAACGAAAAGGCCATCAAGTCCTTGAAATCAATCCATCCCGCGAAATCGCTGATTCAGCGCTCTTAATGATTTCAATAGCATAGGAACAGGCTTGCGAAACGTTTCGTTTCGCTGGACGAAATGGACCTCCCGCATTTTCGGACGTTGCGCATTCGTCGGTGCCCGAAACGCAATGTGGCGTCTCCGACCGAGGCCCTCGCAGCGAGGGTCGAACGACGAAAAAAGTTGCGTAACTGCCCAGGCGGGTGAGTCGGAAAGGTCACAGTGGGCGGGAAAATGGGGTTGGGGGCGGCGATTGGGGAGCGAGGCTTGGAAGTTTGTGATTCCTTAGGGGATGATTCTCCCGCCGGATATTGCGGCGCAGATCGCC
>DATBZF010000013.1:0-48860 GCA_036513315.1 Roseiarcus sp. | reverse complement strand
CCCAACCCCATATCGCTCCACATCGACCGCGCTCAAATCCATCATCGGCTCCAGAATCTGCCCCTGCAGCGAATCGGAGTTCGTCAAAAAACTCAAGGAAAAGATGTGTGCATCGAATAGCCGCAAAGCGGGGCGAAGGGGGTGCGCGACCTTGAGAGTTTACGCCGGCTTCTTGAGCTGCACGACATTATGCAGCGTCTGATCGGCCGTCTCGAAGAAGCGCCGCACGCCGCGCGCGGCCTGGCGGATGCGCTGTTCGTTTTCGACCAGAGCGAGGCGCACATAATCATCGCCATGTTCGCCAAAGCCGATGCCTGGCGCGACCGCGACTTCGGCCTTTTCGATCAGAAGCTTGGAAAATTCCAAGCTGCCGAGATGGCGGAATTTCTCCGGCACCGGCGTCCATGCGAACATTGACGCGCGGGGGGAATCGATGACCCAGCCGGCTTGCGCGAAACTCTCGACCATCGCGTCGCGACGACGTTTGTAGATCGCGCGCATTTCCTTGATGCAATCGTCAGGCCCATTCAGCGCGGCCGCCGCGGCGACCTGGATCGGCGTATAGGCGCCGTAATCGAGATAGGATTTTACGCGCGCCAGCGCCGACAGCAGCCGCTCATTGCCGACCGCAAATCCCATGCGCCAGCCCGCCATCGAAAACGTCTTCGACATCGAGGTGAATTCTACGGCGACATCAAAGGCGCCTGGCGCCTGCAACAGCGAGGGCGGCGGATCATCATCGAAATAGACTTCGGAATAGGCGAGGTCCGACAGAACGAAAATCTCATGCTTCTTGGCGAACAGCACGAGGTCCTTATAAAAATCCAAAGAGGCGACCATCGCGGTCGGATTGGAGGGATAGCAGACCACCACGGCGATCGGCTTGGGGATCGAATGAACGAGGGCGCGCTCCATCGCGACGAAAAAATCAGGCGTCGGATCGGCCGGGATCGAGCGGATGACGCCGCCCGCCATCAGAAAGCCGAAGGCGTGGATCGGATAGGAGGGGTTGGGAACCAGCACGACGTCTCCGGGCGCGGTGATCGCCTGGGCCATATTGGCGAAGCCTTCTTTCGAACCCAGCGTCGCGACCACCTGCGTTTCCGGATTGAGCTTCACGCCGAAGCGCCGCGCATAATAGGAGGCTTGCGCGCGGCGCAGGCCCAGAATGCCTTTGGAGGCGGAATAGCGGTCGGTGCGAGGCTTTCCCACCGTCTCGATCAGCTTGTCGAGCACGTGTTTGGGCGCCGGCAGATCGGGATTGCCCATGCCGAGATCGACGATGTCGGCCCCAGCCGCGCGCGCCTTGGCCTTGAGCTTGTTGACCTGCTCGAAGACATAGGGCGGCAAGCGCCGCACGCGGTGGAAGTCGGTCATCTCAAACATTCCCTCTGATCTTGCGCCGACCAATACCCGGCGATCGGCCTTGATATAACATTTTCTGTGAAGTGAACGCCCCTCGGAGCCAGGAATCTCGGAGCCAGAAAAGAGGGGGTCAAATCGAAATCGGCTACTGAACGCCGGTCCTCGGGGTCGACGGGGTCGTCGGCGGGTGTTTTTTGGCCGCTTTGGCTGCTTTGGCCGCCGCGGCGTCGGCGACGGCCTTTACCGCCGGAGCGAAGGTGGACCGGAGCGCGTCATGGCGCACTTTCACCGTATCGAAGTCGGCCTCCATTGCCTTGATCTCGGCCGGCGTCTTGATCTTGATCGTATGCTCCGTCTCCTTGCGGCCGATCGGGATGAAGTCCCCTTCTACCGCGGGCCGTGAGTTGACGACGAAATCGGCCGGTTCGCCGGGATCGGTGGCGATGCCGATCTTCTTGGCGATCGTCTTGGCGATGGGGACTTGAGATGCGTGGAACGTCTCGACCTTCTTGGCGAAGGACTGGACGGCGCCTTCGTTAGACGGCGCGGCGGGCGGCGCGCTGTCGTCAGCGCGGGCGGCTTCTCCCGCGATGGCGAGCGCCAAAATCGCAATGCCGGCTTTCAGCCTTATCTTCGCACGGTCACGCTTGCGACACATGAACATGAACAGGAACCTGCCTCCAAGAAAGCGCATCCGGAAAATTATGACGGCGTTTCGCAAACGCCACGCTAATAAATAGCCTGTTTTGGCGATATCGTCCTATTATGTCTGAAACAGGACGGCCCTCGTCGCAGCGCCGCACAAACAAAGCCCGAGGACAATTGATGGCTATCGATCCGCCAGACCGCCCAACCAGGCGACGCCGGGCGCGGCAGGCCCCGACGGCCAAAGCGACATCGAGACCCAGGCCAGCCGCTGTTTCCCCTGTCGCGCCCTTCAAGGGGGCTGCTTCGGCCAAAAAACCGCGGGCGGCGTCCAAGGCCGCCGCGAAGATCGCTGTGGCGGAATCGCCGAGCGGAAAAATCGACATCGCAGCGCAACCGGCCGCCGCGACCTCCCCCGCAGCGCCCCAGGCGGCGCCTCCCCGGCCGCCCGGCGATCTCAGTGCGGCGCCTTTGCCGATGCCCAATATCGAGACTTTGTCGCGCAATATTGCGCGTCTGTTCGAGGAAGGCGGCAAGGTCGCCGCCGCTTTTCTGGCGCCGCGGGAGAAGGGCGAGGTCAAATCGACCTTCAGCGACGACATATCGGATGCGGTGACGACGCTCGGCAAAGTCGCGGAACATTATTATTCCGATCCGCAGCGCGCCTTTCAGGCCCAGGCCTCGCTCTCCACCCAATTCATGGCGCTGTGGGCGGCGACCCTTCATCGCCTGAATGGCGAGGAGGCCCGCCCCGTCGCCGCGCCGGAGCCGAGCGACAAGCGCTTCGCCGATCCCGAATGGCGCGCCAATCCTTATTTCGACTTTCTCGCCCAGGCCTATGTGATGACGACGCGATGGGCCGGCGATCTCGTCAAACGCGCCGACGACCTCGACCCACATACACGCGACAAGGCGCAGTTTTACCTCCGCCAGCTCGCCGGCGCCCTGTCGCCGTCGAATTTCATCGCCACCAGTCCGGAATTGATGCGCGCGACCCTCGCGGAAAGCGGCGATAACCTGGTGCGCGGCATGCAAATGATGGCGCAGGACGTCGAAGCGGGCCATGGCAGCCTGCGCATCCGCCAGACCGACGGAAGTAAATTCGAGCTCGGCGTCAACATGGCGGCGACGCCGGGCAAAGTCGTCTTTCGCAACGAGCTGATGGAACTCATTCAATATGCGCCGACGACCGCCGAGGTGTTCAAACGCCCTCTGCTGATCGTCCCGCCCTGGATCAACAAATTCTATGTGCTCGACCTCAATCCGGACAAATCCTTTGTCCGTTGGGCTGTCGCCCAGGGTCATACCGTCTTCGTCATCTCATGGGTCAATCCTGACGAGCGGCACGCGGAAAAAAGCTTCGATTCTTACATGCACGAGGGAATTTTCGCGGCGCTTGAGGCGATCGAACTGGCGACCGGCGAACGCGAGAGCGCAGCAATCGGCTATTGCGTCGGCGGCACGCTATTGTCAGTCGCGCTCGCCTATATGGCGCAGACAGGCGACAAGCGCATCGCCAGCGCGACATTATTCGCCACGCAGGTCGATTTCTCCGACGCCGGCGACCTGAAGATTTTCGTCGACAACGAGCAACTCAGATCGGTCGAACAGAAAATGTCCGCCAAGGGCTATCTTGACGGCGCTCAGATGGCGGGCGCCTTCAATATGCTGCGGCCGAACGAACTGATCTGGTCCTATTTCGTCAACAATTATCTGAAGGGCAAGGAGCCGATGCCCTTCGACCTGTTGGTATGGAATTCCGACGCGACGCGCATGCCGGCCGCCAATCATTCGTTCTATCTGCGCAATTGCTACCTCGAAAACAATCTGACGCGGGGGCGCATGGTCGTCGGCGGCAAAACGCTCGATCTCGGCAAGGTGACGATTCCGGTCTATGAACTCGCCGCGCGCGAGGACCATATCGCGCCGGCCAAATCGGTGTTCGTCGGCGCGCAATATTTTGGCGGGCCGGTGCGCTATGTCATGGCGGGCTCCGGCCATATCGCAGGCGTTGTAAACCCCGCCGACAAGCCCAAATACCAATATTGGACTGGCGGCCCGGCGAGGGGCGAGTTCGCCACCTGGATCAAGGATGCGGTCGAGCATCCCGGTAGTTGGTGGCCCGACTGGGCGGCTTGGCTCGCCGAGCAAGCGCCGCAAGTGGTTCCGGCGCGCACCCCGGGCGAAGGCAAGCTCACGGCGCTCGGGGAAGCGCCGGGGGATTATGTAAAAGTGAAGGCCTAGGCGGAAACGTGGGGTCGACAGGCCTTTTAGCGCTTCGCGGCGGACCACGAAGCGCTCGGGAATGGCCCATTCAAGGAGCAGGCCCATGCGCATTCTTGTCGTCGGCGCCGGCGCGATCGGCGGCTATTTCGGCGGCCGCTTGCTCGAGGCGGGCGCCGATGTCACGTTTCTGGTGCGCGCGAGACGCGCCGCGCAGCTTGCCCACACGGGCCTCATCATCCGCTCCCCGCGCGGCGACCTCGATCTGCCGGCGCCGCCGACGATCCAGTCGGAGACGTTGCGCCAGCCCTATGATCTGATCCTTTTGAGCTGCAAGGCTTATGATCTCGACGGCGCGATCGAGTCCTTCGCGCCAGCGGTCGGGCCGTCGACCATGATCCTGCCTTTGCTCAATGGCATGCGCCAGCTCGACAGCCTCGATCGGCGCTTCGGCGAGGGCCGTACGCTCGGCGGCCTCTGCCTGATATCAGCCTCGCTTGACCCCGAGGGGCGCATTCTGCACCTCAACGAATTGCACGGCCTGACCTTCGGCGAGCGCTTAGGATCGCGTTCCCCACGCGTCGAGGCGGTCGCGACAGCGTTCGCGAGCGCCCGTTTCGATTCGCAGCTCAGTGAAGCGATCTTGCAAGAAATGTGGGAGAAATGGGTGTTCATCGCCACCGCCGCGGGCCTGACCTGCCTGATGCGCGGCGCGATCGGCGACATTGTCGCGGCCGGGGCGAGCGACCTCGCCATTTCGTTGTTCCAGGAATGCGCTGCAATCGCCGAGCGGCAAGGCCATCTCCCGAGTCCATCGACGGCACAGCTCATCCGCGCGACGATCACCGCGCCGGGCTCCGCCATGACCGCTTCGATGTTGCGCGACATCGAGAATGATGCGCCCGTCGAAGCCGATCACATCATCGGCGATCTGATCAGCCGAGGCGAGGCGACGTCCGGCGTCTCGCTGCTCAAAGTCGCCTACGCTCATCTGAAGGCTTACGAGGCGAGACGAGCGAGGAGACAGGCGGCTGCGAAACAACCATAGCGGCGGCGTGGCCGCTGATCTTTTCTGCTTCAGAGGCCGGAAGTCGCGCGCGAAACTATCTCAGGAAACCGTTGCAAGATCGCGCGCATCGACCGCTTCGCGGCGCGCCGCGGCGAGGATCGTCTCGAGAAGGCCGGGGAATCGCGCCTCGAGATCTTCTATCCGCAGCGATATCTTGCGATATGGCCCATCGATGCGCACGCGGGTGATTCCCGCCTCGCGCAACCGGGCGAAATGATAGCTGAGATTGGTCTTGGGCGCGCAATCGTCGAAGGCCATGCAGGCCGCCTCGCCTTCCCTGGCGAGCTGCAGCACGATTTCGCGCCGGATCGGCTCGCTCAACGCCTCAAGGACTGCTGACAGGGCGATCTGGTCCCGCTCGGGATGGTGAGGTTCTCTGGCCATGCGCGACTCATAGCGCGGATCGCACGTCATTTCAAGATTTGTTGAACTCATTGACGGACCGACGTCAATGCGGTAGTTCAAGATTTATTGAACTGATGGAGCGATTATGTCGATACGCCTCCTGCCTCTCGTCCTCGGCGCTTTCGCCATCGGCACCGAAACTTTCATGATCACCGGAGTCTTGCCCAATATCGCCACCGATCTTCGCGTTTCGCCGGCGGCCGCCGGCGGGCTGGTGACGATTTTCGCGCTGACTTACGCTTTCGGATCGCCGCTGGTGGCGATCGCCTCGGCCGGCATGGAGCGCAAGCGGCTGCTGACCCTTGCGATGGGGGCCTTCGCGATCGCCAATGTCGCCGCCGCCTTCGCCCCGAACTTCGGCTGGCTGCTCGCCGCCCGCGTTTTGCTTTCTGTCGCGGCTGGAGCGTTCATGCCGGCTGCTGTCGCCTTTGCCACCGCGATGCATGAGCCGGCGCGGCGCGGCCGCGCGGTCGCCTTCGTCTATGCCGGCATGACGCTCGCCATGGTCGTCGGCGTTCCGATTGGAACCCTCATCGCCGCCGCCGCCAATTGGCGCGCCACCTTCTTTGGCGTCGCCGCGCTCGCCGCGATCGCCACTCTGGGCGTCGTGGCGATATTGCCGCGCCTCGCGGGGCTCGGCGCCATCGGCCTTCGCGACCGTCTGGCGGTCGCGCGCAGGCCCGATGTGCTCAAACTGCTCGCCTTGACCACGCTGACGCTCAGCGGCGCATTTGCCGCCAACACCTATCTCGGCGTTTTCCTGGGGACGACGCTTGGCGTCGCCGGCAATTGGCTTGCCGCCACGCTGATGGTTTTCGGAATCGTCGGCTTTACCGGCAATCTGCTTGGCGGCTATGTCGCCGACCATTGGAATCGCGAGCGCGCCATTGCGGCGATCCTGGCGATTCTGATCGTCGGCTTTGCGCTCCTGTCTGTCGGCGCCGCCCTCGGCGGCGCGGCGGGCGTGGCGACGATCGTCGCCGCCATGACCATCTGGGGCCTGTTCGGCTGGGCGTTTCCCGTCACGCAACAGGCACGCTTGGTATCG
The DNA here is from genome assembly GCA_036513315.1 of Roseiarcus sp. Classification (GTDB taxonomy): domain Bacteria; phylum Pseudomonadota; class Alphaproteobacteria; order Rhizobiales; family Beijerinckiaceae; genus Roseiarcus. Next base: position 42,105 of record DATBZF010000013.1, on the reverse strand, counting down.
CTCGACCCGGCGCTCGCGCCGGTGACGCTCTCGCTCAACACGTCGGCGCTCTATCTGGGCGCCGCGGCGGGCTCCGCCTTGGGCGGATGGGCGATCGGCCAATGGTCGGTCGGCTGCATCGGCTGGATCGCCGCCCTATGCGAACTGGCGGCCCAGGCCTTCCTGGCGCCGACAATCTTGCGAGCCGGCGCGCGCAACACGCGGGAGCAGGCGAAGTCCCGCGCAAGAGCCGAGCCGAAAGTGGCGCGCAGCGGCGCGGCGTAAGGGCAAAGCCGCCCTACTCCACATCCTCCACCACGACGGTGCGGCCCGACAGTTTGTGCGCGAGGGAGGCTTCCATGAACGGATCGAGGTCGCCGTCGAGCACGTCGGACGGCGTGCCGGAAACATGGCCGGTGCGCAGGTCCTTGACCATCTGATAGGGCTGCAGCACGTAGGAGCGGATCTGGTGGCCCCAGCCGATCTCCGTCTTGGAGGCGGCGTCCGCGGTGACGGCGGCTTCCCGCTTTTCAAGCTCGCGCTCGTAGATGCGCGCGCGCAACATGCCCCAGGCGGTCGCCCGGTTCTTATGCTGCGAGCGCTCGGACTGGCAGGCGACGACGATGCCGGTCGGGATATGGGTGATGCGCACCGCCGATTCCGTCTTGTTGACGTGCTGGCCGCCCGCCCCTGAGGCGCGATAGACGTCGATCCGGCAATCGCCTTCGTTGACGTCGACGACGATGCGGTCGTCGACCACTGGATAGACCCAGACCGAGGCAAAGCTGGTGTGGCGGCGCGCATTGGAATCGAACGGCGAAATGCGCACGAGGCGATGCACGCCTGATTCCGTCTTCATCCAGCCATGCGCGTTATGGCCCTTGATAATCAGCGTCGCCGATTTGATGCCCGCCTCGTCGCCCGCCGTTTCCTCGGCGAGATCGACATCGAAGCCGCGCCGCTCGGCCCAGCGCATATACATGCGCAACAGCATGCGCGCCCAATCGCAGCTCTCGGTGCCGCCGGCGCCCGAATGGACTTCGACATAAGTGTCGTTGCCGTCAGCCTCGCCCGACAGCAGCGCCTCGAGCTGGCGGCGCTCGCCCTCGGCCTGCAGGCCTTTGAGGAGATTGACGCCCTCCTGTTCGGCGTCGGCATCGCCCTCTATTTCGCCGAGTTCGACCAGCGTCACCGCATCGTCGAGCTCACGCTGGATTTTGGCGAGCGAGCCGAGGCGGTCCTCCAGCAAGGTGCGCTCGCGCATCAGCTTTTGCGCGGCCTCGGAATCGTTCCAGAGGCCGGGGTCCTCCGCTTTGGCGTTCAGTTCGGCGAGACGGCGCGTGGCGGTCTCGACGTCAAAGATGCCTCCTCAGCAATCCCATGGATTGCTTGATGTTTTCGACAAGGGACTCGGCTTCGGCGCGCATGACGGACTCTGAAATCAAAAGGAAAGAATCGTCGATGCCGGATATGGCGATCGACGGGCCCGTTCGCTACGCTTTATTGGCGATCGGGGCAAGGCCACGCTCGGCGCAGGGAGGAGCGACGTACGGCCCAGGTAAATCGGCCCGCCTTTCCATTTCGCCCCGACGGACCGTAAATGCGCTCACCCTCCCGCAAGCGGGAGGTAAATCTTGCGCCTGTCGCGCAAGGGCCTCGCCGAGCATAGACCCCTCACCCACCAGCGCCATGAGCCCCCGATGAAACCCCTGTCGATTGCCCTCTTGCTCCTCATGCTGCCCGCGATCGCGACAGCCGCCACGCCGGAACAGAACTATCTCACCGCGCGCGACGGCTTTATCGCCAAGTTGAAGAAGATGAATTCCAGCGGCGGGGGTTACGTCAAGGCCGAGGATGCCGCCAAGCACAATCTCGAGGCGCAGCTCGAACGGATCATCGGGCCGTTCGATATGGCCGGGGTCAAGGGGCTGGGAAAAATCAATCTCGACACGCTGTCGCAGGGCGACGAGGGCTTCGGCATGCTCGACGGGCTCGCCTTCGCGGCTGAGGATAAATCGGTCGACGTCATCGTCACGACCGACGGTCTGTTCGACGCCTGGCTCAAGGGTCACAAGGTTTGGTGGAAAGGCATGGCCAACGTGCCGCCAGCCGCCGCCGACGCGCTTCGTTTCGACGCCTTCTATACCCAGGCGATCAGCACCGACGCGGCCGTCTCGAAATTCGCCGACCTCCCGGTCGCCAAGCCGGCAGCCGCCAGCTTCGCCACGGCGATGCTCGCGATGCGCAGCCAGGACGAGGGCGTGGGCGCCCCTGACGAGATTTTTGTAGCGGTGATGAGCGGCGGCCGCGTCCTCATCGCCTATGCGCCAGTCGGCGCGAAAGTCGCCCCGATCGCCGCCTGCGACGCAAACTGGAAGGCGGCCGAAGCAAAAGCGACGGCGGCGTTTGCGGCCGAGGCCGCCGCCGCCCCGAAGGATCAGGCGAAGATGCCGGACGGCGGAGCGCTGCGCGAGCAGGGCGCGGCTGCGTTTCGCGCCTGTTTCGCCGAGCGATTCAAGGCGACTCCCGACTTCGCCAAGGTTTCTCAACAGGCGCAGGCGCTGCTCGATCGGCTGCCGGCGGCGCACTGACGCCTCTCCGTCAGGCGTGCATCCTGGCGCCCTTGACGATCTTGTCGACGAGCTTCTTCTCCTCGCGCAGCGCGAGGCCGACCAGTTTCATCTCTTCGGGGCGATATTGCTTGACGGTCGCGCGGTTGGCCGCGTCATGGCCGGTGGCGAACATGTCCTCGATATAGAGCGACAGCCGGGCGCGGCGCTCCATCGCGCGCCGATAGATCGTGCGCAGAATATCGCCGTCGGCGCTCAGCACGATCACCGGCTGGATCACCAGCGGATTGTACGTATTGCCCTCGGCGTCCTCGTATGCCTCGCCGATCAGCGCCGTGTTGGCGCCGACCACGCCGCTGGTGAGGAAAGCCGTCACGTTCAGCTTCTGCCATGTCGCGAGGTCTTCGCGCACGACGATCGCGATTTTGGTGTCGAACATCGTTTCTCCGATCAGGTCTTACGCCGAGGCTTTTGTTAGCGGTTTCGGATTGGCCGGCCCGACGATCTCGCGCATGGCGATAATGGTGCGGAAAGCGCGGACATTGGGATCGTCGTGGAAGACTTCTCGCGTGAAAGCCTCATAAGATTCCATGCTGGCGAGTTGCAGAAGCAATATGAAATCAGCGTCGCCGGTGACGTACCAGGCTTGCCGAACTTCCGGGCGACCGCGCAGTTTCCGCGTGAAGGCGTCGAGCAACGCGGCGCCCTCGCGCTCCAGCGAGACAAGCACGTGGATAGTTAGCGGCAGGCCCAAAACGGCGGAACTGACCACACTGACGTCGGCGACAATGATCCCCTCCCGCCGCAGCCGACGCAAGCGCCGCAAAACAGCGCTTTCGGAAAGGCCGATCCGTTCGGCGAGCCGGCGCGCGGGCAGTTGATTGTCGACCTGGACCTGCGCCAGCAGGGCGTGGTCGAAATCATCCAGCGCGACGGATTCCGGCATGTTCTATCCACAATCGACGAATGCAGGCGTAAGCTAGCACATTTTCAGCGTCAAAAGTCATCGAGGCGCGCCAGAATGTCGTCATGGAAACTCGCTCTCTCCCCCGTCAGACCGTCGAAGAAATAGCGCGCCAATTGCGCACGCTTTCGCCCGCCTATGCGCCGACGCCGCTGCTTGATCTCAGCGCGCTCGCCGGAGAACTCGGCGTCGCGCAGATCCTCGCCAAGGACGAGGGGCGCCGCCTGCTCGGCAGTTTCAAATCGCTTGGCGGCGTCTATGCCGGTCTGCGCGCGCTCGCCCGCGCGGCGCGGACTGATGTCACGGCGATCTGCGAACCCGCCCGTAGCGGCGCTCCCCTACCCGCGCTGATTTGCGCGAGCGACGGCAATCACGGCCTCGCCGTCGCCTGCGCGGCGCGCTTCGCCGGCGCGTCGGCGCGGGTCTACCTGCATAAAAATGTTCCCGCCATCCGCGCGCGGCGGATCGAAGCGCAGGGCGCCGAAATCCGATGGGTGGACGGCGCTTATGACGACGCGGTCGACGCCGCCGCGAAAGCGGCGCTGGCGGGCGATGGCGTTCTGGTCGCCGACACATCCAGCGACGCGGACGACGTGATCGTCGCCGATGTCATGGCCGGCTATGGCGTGATATCGGCCGAAATCCGTGATCAGGCCGAAGCCGCCGGCGATTCTCGCCCGACTCATCTCTTCGTGCAGGCCGGCGTCGGCGGCCTCGCCTGCGCGATGGCGGGAGGCCTCAAGTCATGGATGGCCGCGCCCGCCATTCTGGTCGTCGTCGAGCCTGACAAGGCGGGCTGCGTCGCCGCCGCTCTCAACGAGAACCGCCTCGTTCGCGTGCCCGGCGATCTCGAAACAATCGCCGAAATGCTCTCCTGCGGTCAGGCGAGCGCGGCGGCGGTAGAGACGCTGCGCCGGGCCGGCGCGCGCACCATCGCAGTTTCCGAGGAAGCGCTCGCCGAAGCGCCGCGCGCGCTGCGCCAGGGCGGCGGTCCCGCGACCACGCCCTCGGGCGCGGCGGGTTTCGCCGGATTGCTGCGGGCGATCGCCGAAAGGCGCGCTGACTTTGCAATCGATGCACGGAGCCGCATTCTGCTCATCATCAGTGAAGCGGAACTCGAAGACGACGCGTCATGACCCATCTGTCGATCAACGCCGAACGCCTCATCGAGCGCCTCCACCGGCTTGGCGAGATCGGCCGCGACGAAGGCGGAAGCCTGACGCGCCTTGCCGCCTCCGACGCCGACGGCCAGGCGCGCGACGTGCTGGCCAATTGGGTCAAGGCCGCCGGCCTTGATCTGTCGATCGATCGTCTCGGCAACATGTTCGCCATCTGGCGCGGCGCGCATGGCGGCGACCGCGCGCCGGTGATGATCGGCTCACATATCGACACCGTCGTCGACGCCGGAATCTACGACGGCTGCTACGGCGTGCTCGCCGGCCTTGAAGTGGTTGAGACGCTGGCGAGCGCGAGATTCGCGCCCTCGCGCCCGATCGTCGTCGCGGCCTTCACCAATGAAGAAGGCGTGCGCTATACGCCCGATATGATGGGCTCGCTCGTCTATGCCGGCGGACTTGACGTCGACGAAGCGCTCGCCTCAATCGGCGTCGACGGCACGGTTCTGGGGGAGGAACTGGCGCGCATCGGCTATGCCGGAACGCGGGAGCCGGATTTCCTGCGGCCGCGCGCTTATGTCGAACTTCATATCGAACAGGGGCCGATTCTCGATTGCGAGCGAATTCCGATCGGCGCGGTCGAGACCCTGCAGGGCATTTCCTGGCGGCGGGTGACGATCGAGGGCTGCGCCAATCATGCCGGCACGACGCCGATGGCGATGCGGCGCGATGCCGGCTATTGCGCCGCCAAGGTCGTCACCTTCCTGCGCGACCGGCTGACAGCAGCGAACGCCTCGACAATGGCGACGGTCGGTTGCATGAGCTTCGAGCCAAACGCCATCAACGTGATCCCGGCGCGCGCCACATTCACGGTCGACTTACGCGATCCCGACGACGCGCGATTGCGCGAGGCGGAAGCGGCGCTTGAACAATATCTTGCCGAATTGGCGGAGAAGGAATCCGTTTCGATTTCGGTTCAACGCCTCGCCCGTTTCGAGCCGGTGACGTTCGACAAGACAATCGTCACGCTGATCGAAGAGGCCGCAGCCGCGCGCGGCCTGCGTGCGAAGCGCATGATTTCAGGCGCTGGCCATGACGCGCAAATGATCGCCCGCCTCTGCCCGGCCGCGATGATTTTCGTGCCGAGCGTCGATGGGATCAGCCACAATCCGAGAGAATATACCGCGCCCGCCGACCTTGCCGCCGGCGCCAATGTGTTGCTCGATGTGACGCGGCGCCTGGCGGCTGAATGAAGGAAGTTTTCATGGCGAAGCTCGATCTCGACCGCCTCACGCAAGAGATGACCGAATGGCGCCATGATCTGCACGCCCACCCCGAATTTGGCTTCGAGGAGACGCGCACGGCCGCCTTCGTCGCGGCGCGCCTGCGCGCGTTCGGCTTCGAAGACGTCGCCGAGCGAATCGGCGGCACGGGCGTTGTCGGCACCCTGCGCCTGGGAAACGCCAATCGCGCCATTGCGCTCCGCGCCGAGATGGACGCACTGCGCATTAAGGAGCAGAGCAATTCAGCCCATTGCTCGCAGCATGCGGGATTGATGCATGCCTGCGGCCACGACGGCCACACCGCCATGCTGCTCGGCGCGGCCAAGCTGCTCGCCACTGAGGGCGGCTTCAATGGCGCGGTCCGGTTCATTTTCCAGCCGGCCGAGGAATGGGGCAAGGGCGCCAGCGCCATGCTCGCCGACGGCCTGATGAGGCGATTTCCCTTCGATGAAATCTACGGCTTGCACAATTGGCCTGGCCTGCCGATCGGCAGTTTCGAAACGCGCGTCGGCCCGTTGCTCGCCGCCGAAGACAATTTCGAGATCGCGCTGCGCGGCATCGGCGGGCATGCGGCGCGCCCGCACGAGGGGCGCGAGGTTCTGGTCGCGGCCTGCGCGCTGGTGGTCGCGTTGCAGACGATTGTTGCGCGCCGGCTGAGCCCGAGCGACATCGCCGTCGTCTCGGCGACCGAGCTGATCGCCGACGGCGCACGCAACGTGCTGCCCGGCCTTGCGCGCGTGCTCGGCGACGCCAGAAGCTTCCGCCCAGAGGTCAGCGCCGAGATCGAGGCGCAGATCCGTCGCATCGCCGCCGGGACCGCGACGCTCTACGATTGCTCGGCGGAAGTTAGCTACACGAGGGAATTCGCTTCGCTCATCAACGATGCGCAAGCGACGGAAGCCGCGCTGGCGGCGGCGGCGCGTGTTTTCGATCCTGCGCATATTCGCGGGAATCGCGAGCCGCTCACCGTCTCCGAGGATTTCGCCCGTTTCCTCGATCACGCGCCGGGATGTTTCGCCTTCGTCGGCAATGGCGAAAATTCCGCGCCGCTGCATAATCCCGGCTACGATTTCAACGATGCCGCCCTGTCCTTTGGCGTGCGCTTCTTTGCTGCGATCGTGAGGCAGCGGCTGCCGGTGGGTTAGATGCTGCGCTCTGCCAGAAGCAACTCACCGTCATTGCGAGCGGCAGCGAAGCAATCCAGACGAAGGCTGTAAAGAGCTTAGTCTGGATTGCTTCGTCGCTGCGCTCCCTCGCAATGACGAAGGGCGCGACCGGCTCATATCGGCAGGCGCCGGCTGTAATCGACGCCGAGCGAGCAGCCGAGAAGAGCGATTCCAGCGGCGGCGAAAAACATCAGCGCAAGAAAGTACGAACCCGTCGTCTGCACAATCTCGCCGACCACGATCGGCGCGCCGGCGCCGGCGATGTTGCCGCCCAGATTCATGAAGCCGCCGAGGAAGCCCGAGCGGGCGCGCGAGCCGAGGATCGAGGGGATCGCCCAATACATGCCGCACCAGCGCAGGAAGAACAATGTCGTCGAAAGCAGCGCGACGATTGCGACGACATCGCTCACAAAGGCGACCAGGAAAATCGAGAAGGTCGCGACGATCGCGGCGATCGAGAATAATGTGCGAAAGATGACGTTCGGCGCGCCGCCGCGTGCGCGCCAGAAATCCGCGATCTGGCCGCCGACCAGCTCGCCGACAAAGCCGGCGAAAAACATGGCGAAGAGCGAGCCGCCGAGCTGCTTGATATCGAGGCCGTGCACTTTGTAGAGATAGGTCGGCATCCAGGTCAGCAGACCATAGAAGACGATATTGAACGTCATCCAGCCAAAGCCCATGCACCAGACCGAACGATAGCGGAAAAACGCCCAGACGCCCTCGCCTGACAGCGCCGGCGCGGCAGAATCCTCCTGCGCATGCGCGGCGGCGATGAAGCGCGCCTCGGCCTGGTTGACGGAAGGATGCTCGCTCGGATTGTTGCGGATATACCACCAGGCGACGATGCCGCAGAGCATGGTGCCGAGCCCGGCCAGCGCGAAGGAGACGCGCCACGAATTGAATTCAGCGATCAGCCCGGCGATGATCAGCGCGCCGAGCGCGGCGCCGAGCGGCGCGCCGCCATCGAGTAGGGTTGCGCCGCGCGCGCGCTCATTGGGCGTCATCCATATCGCGTTGAGCTTGCCGCCGGCCGGATAGATCGGCGCTTCGGCCGCGCCGAGCCCGAATCGGGTTATGACGAGACCGAGCCAATTGGTGGAAAGCGCGGCGAGCCCCTGAAACAGGCCCCAGCCAAGCGTCGCCGCGGCGATGATGAGGCGCGGTTTGAAGCGGTCGGCGAGCAGGCCGCCCGGAATTTGCATCAAGGCGTAAGCGATGAAGAAGACGCTCAATAACCAGCCTTGCGCGGCGGCGTCGAGATTGAATTCCTGCGCGATCAACGGCATCGCCACCGAGAGCGAAGCGCGATCGACATAGTTGAGCGCGATCAGCGCCAGCATCAGCAAAAAGATACGCCAGCGCACAGAGCTCGGTCGCATCGCGCCGGCGTCGGCGGGGACGAAAACGGCGGCCATGGTTCACTCTCCCCCGTCGGTACGTTCGATGCGCGCGGCGAGCGCGGCGGGCAGGCCGCGTGTCTGCTTAGCGTCGGGACGGCGAAAGGCGCCGGCTTTGGCCTTGCGCGGATTGAGCGCGACCAAGGCCTCGGCCTGTTTGACCGCCGCCGCCATCTGATCAATGACCGGCACGGCGATGCGGTCGCGCACTTTGCCTGCAAGGCCCGCCAATGGCGCGCCGGCGAGAATGATGACATCGGCGCCGAGTTCGTCGATTGCGCGATTGGCTTCGACGACCAGCAGCTCCTCTTTCTCTTCCTGCACGTCGCAGACCGACTCGAAGGGATCGTCGAGCATGCGGATGCCGGCGCAGCGCTCCTTCATGCCGTGCATCTCGACGCATTCCTGGTACCAGGGTCCCAGGGCGCGCGCGAAGGTCACGATGGCGAAGCGTCGCCCCAGCATGCAGGCGGTGAGCATCGAAGCCTCGGCCATGCCAACCACCGGCAGATCGAACAATTCGCGGGCGCCGAACAGGCCGGGATCGCCGAAAGCGGCGATGATCGCCGCGTCATGATCGCGATGGCGCTCGGCGAGCATTTCGAGCGCGATGGCGCCGCCGATCTGCGCTTCCGCCCGCGCCGAAATATAGGGAACGCCACGCTCAGCGGTGGCCGAAGCGATGATCGTCCCCGGCGCTGCGACCTGGCTGGCCGCGGCGACGAGACGAGCGGTGATCCCTTCGCTGTAATTCGGATTGAGAACAAGAATGCGCATGATGTCGCCGACCTCCCGCCTGTCGCTTATTTTCTTGTGCGATGCAGGCGGGAGCCCGATCGCGCCCCCGCCCATTCTATCCAAGCCGCGCCCACTTTCACCGGGCGCTGCGACAATTCTTTATTGCGGCGTGTCGGTGGGATCTGCGCCGACGTCGGGCACGCCTTTGCTTTCCTCAGCGAGCTGCAATTCGCCGAGCAGCGCGCTCTTTTGCGCCTCGGTCGGGACAGAGGGCTTTTTGTCGAGCGCCGGCAGAATGTATTGGCTCATCATGTAGCGCATGATCTGCAGGCAGGCGGCGTCGCGCAGGCCGCCATTGGGCGACAGCATGCTCGTCATGGTGACGACGGCGTTATATTTGGGCAGGACGATGATGTTCTGGCCCTTGAAGCCCATCGTATCGAACTCCGGCTGCGCGCCGCCTTCATCGCCGCCTTCGACGATATTATGCACCCACCAGTAATAGCCGAAGAACGGCGTGCTCTGGCCAGTCGTCATTTCCTTGACCCAGGCGGCGGGCGCGATCTGCTTGCCTTCCCAGCGCCCGTCCTGCAGCGCGAGCATGCCGAAACGCGCCATATCGACCGCGCGCAGGCGCAGGCCCCAGCCTCCCGAGACGAGGCCCTTTTCGTCGGCGCGCACCCAGACGGCGTGTTTCATGCCGAGCGGCTTGAACAATTTCTCGTCGGCGTAATCTTCAAGCTTCTTGCCAGCGGCGGCGCTGAGCATCGCGGTCGCCAGGATCGGATTGACATCCATATATTGGAACACTTTGCCGGGCTCGAGTACGGGCGTCGTGCCGGCCGCGAGCTTCAGCCGATCTGGCGCTTCGTAATAGATCGGGTCGTTCGGCGGCGTGAAATTGTAATGCAGCCCGGTCGTCATATTGAGCACGTTGCGGAGCTTGATCTTGCCCTTGTCGGCGAGCGCGTCCTTCAGATCGGGCCGCGACTTTTCGAGGACGTCCTTGACCGAACTGTCGAGGCTGATCTTGCCCTCGGCGATGAGGTCGCCGGCGAGCAGCGCGGTGGCCGGCTTGGTGATCGAATAGAGCTCGTAATTGTTGTCGCGGACGAGGCCCGACGAATATCGCTCGAAGACAATTTTGCCGTCCTTGACGATAACCAGACTGCGGATGTCGAGCTTGGAATCGCGGATCCATTGCGACAATTTGACGAGTTCGCTGGAGTCGACGCCCGCCTGCTCCGGCCAGACCTGAGGCAATTCGCTCGGATCGGAACTGACCGGGAATTCGATCTTCGCCCCGTCGGCGCGCGCCGCCGACCAGCCGGCGCTCGCCCCTAGGACCAACGCCGGCGCCAAGGCCAGGCGCAACCATCGCGCGCTCGTCATTCTCATCTCCCTGATTGAACTTAAAGCCCACCCGCGGTCCTCCCCCGGGGGCGATCGGGATCATCCATCAAAGCATGGGGCGACGCAAGTACATATTGCATGCAAGATGCAATAATATTATTCCCCAACCGGCCAGAAGCCTGCTAAATAGGCAGGGAATCGACAGGGTCTCGCTAATCCAAATGCGCGCCAAATCCGAGAGAAAGCTCGCCATCCGCGTCGGCAAAAAGCTCCCCGCGAGCGTCGCCCTGCATGAACAGGCGCGCAACCGCCTGCGCACGTTGATCGTGCGCGGGCAGCTCCCGCCGGGCGCCTCGATCGTCGAAACTGAATTGAGCGAGTCACTTGGAATTTCGCGGACGCCGCTGCGCGAGGCGCTGAAACTGCTCGCCGTCGAGGGCCTCGTCGAATTGCGCTCCAATAGAAGTTCGCAGATCGCGCCGCTGCGGGCGCTGGAAATCGACCAGGTCTTTGAAGTGGCGGCGACGCTGGAGGGCATGGCGGCCGGCCTTGCCGCCGAACGGGCGAGCGCCGCCGACATCCGGCGTCTTCGCCAGATGCAGGAGCGCATGGAGCTGCATCACGATCGCGGCGAGCGCGATGAATATTTCCTGATCAATCAGGAAGTTCATCGCTTCATCGTCGCCTGCGCCAAAAACCCGATTCTCGCCGCAACTCACGACAGCCTGTTCGCCCGCGCCGAACGCGCGCGCTTCTTCGCTTTATCCTCACGCGCGCGCTGGGACGATTCGGTCAGCGAGCATCGCGACCTCTTGCAGGCGATCGAGGCGCATGATGGCCAAACCGCCTCGCGCATCCTCGCCCAGCATGTGGCGACCACCGGGCGGGCGGTGAAGCAGGAGATCGAGCGGGGGGATGGAGAGAGCGCGGCGAGCGGGAAAGGCGTCTCGGACCTTGCATCCAAAAAAGAGCCGCAGTCGGCTTAGCCGCCGTCAAGGGGTTCCACCCTCCGTCGTGAAGGCGCGATGCTGGGCGGCAAGTGTTTGCGCGACCGTGAATTTCTGCCTCGAAGAAACATTTCATCGGCGGCGACGTCGATAAGTGATATGATGGTGTTTGTTGTCGCACGATGAAATCGCGATTATCGCCGACGCGAAAGTCGCGGCATTTTCGGCAATGGGCGGTCCTTGGATGGCGGCGAAATTCAGGGCCCAAACCACTGGAGAAGGAAACCGCATCGCAAATCATTGATATGTCAGGATTTGCGGTACAAAACGCGCAAACAAAAGTTTGGATTTCCAAATTAGAAATTTGGTCGCGGCGGGAAAAGCCATGCAGTCCGCTTGGGAGCGGCCCGCCGACATCCGCGTTTGGGTCGCGCGTCCTCGCCCGCTCTTGCCGCGCTGGCCATGATGGCCACCGTTCAAAGAAGCGACCGGCAGGGTCGCGATCCCAGGGATCGCCTTAATACAGTCCGCCGGTTCCGCTGCCGATCTGCCGCTCGATGTCGGGCGAGACGTTGAGGACATGAGGCGAATCGCCGCCGCCGCCTTCGCCAGACGCATAGGAATCGGGCGGCCCGGTGCCCGGCTTGAACGCTTCGAGGATCGAGCCCGCGCCGCTCGAGCGCGTGCCGGAATGGGCGTCGACCGAGATCAGTTTGATGCCGGGCGGCACGCGGAATGGCGTATCGGGCGTGTCTTTGAGCGCCAATTTCATAAAGTCGCGGAAAATCGGCGCGGTGTAGAGCGCGGCCTGCGCGGAATCGCCGAGGGAACGCGGGTGGTCATAACCCATGAACACGCCGAAGGCGAGATCAGGGGAATAACCGACGAACCACAGGTCTTTGGCTTCGTTGGTGGTGCCCGTCTTGCCGGCCAGATGTTTGCCCAATTCCCTGATCCCGGCGCCGGCGGCCGTGCCGCGCTGGATGACTCCTTCCATGATCGAGGTGATCTGATAGGCGGTGAGCGGATCGATCACCTGCTCGCGTGTATCGATCAGCTTGGGTTCGTCCTGATCGTCCCAATGCGCCGCATCGCAACCCTGGCAGATGCGCTCGTCATGCTTGTAGATCGTATGGCCCCAACGGTCCTGGATACGATCGATCAGGGTCGCCTTGATGCGCCGGCCGCCATTGGCGAACATCGAATAGGCTGTCACCATGCGCAGCACCGTCGTCTCGCCGGCGCCAAGCGACATCGACAGATAGGGCGGCAGATCGTCGTAAATGCCAAAACGCTTGGCGTATTCGACGATGAGCGGCATGCCGATATCGCGCGCCAGCCGCACCGTCATCTGGTTGATCGAATGTTCGACGCCGAAACGCAGCGTATGCGGGCCGCCCGACTTGCCCTCGAAATTCTGCGGCGACCATATTTCGCCATTGCCCACGTCGACTTCGATCGGCTCATCAAGCTCGATCGAGGACGGCGTATAGCCATTGTCGAGCGCCGTCGCATAGACGAGCGGCTTGAATGACGAGCCGGGCTGACGCTTGGCCTGGGTGGCGCGATTGAATTCCGACTGATCGAACGAGAAGCCGCCGACCATCGCAAGGACGCGGCCCGTGAATGGATCCATCGCGACGCAGGCGCCCGACACTTCGGGAATCTGGCGCAGGCGGAATTCGGCCGTTTTGCCCGCGATCGGCTCGACATAGACAACGTCCCCAGGCTTCATCAGCGCGCGCGGTCGCTTGCCGGTCCATTTCGTGCCGTCGGCGGTGACCGATCCGGTTTCGCGGCTCTGGCCGACCGCGCCGGACGGGTCGCGGTCGGGCTGCAATCCGATGCGCGCGGATATGTCGTTGGCGTCGAGCACGACCGCGAGGCGCCATGGCTTCACATCGCCCAATTGCGGGATGTCGGCCAGCGAGACGCCCCAGTCCTGACCGAGGTCGATCGACTTGACCGTGCCGTGCCAGCCATGCGCCTCGTCATAATGCACGAGGCCGTCGACCAGCGCCTTACGCGCCATCAACTGTATTTTGGGATCGAGCGTCGTGCGAACGGAAAGGCCGCCCTCGTTCAGCTTCTGATCGCCGTAGCGCACGAGAATCTCGCGGCGCACCTCCTCGGCGAAAAAGCCGGCGGCGATCGAATTGGGCGTCAATACGCGCGGAGTGATGGTCAATGGTTCGGCGCGCGCCTTCTGCGCCTGCTCCTGCGTGATATAGCCGTCCTCAGCCATGCGGCCGATGACGTAATTGCGCCGATCGACGGCGCGGTCGTGATTGCGGAACGGATTGAGTTCGCTCGGCTCCTTAGGCAGCGCCGCGAGATAAGCGACTTCGGCGATGCTCAGTTCATGCACCGATTTGTCGAAATAATTCAGCGCCGCCGCGGCGACGCCATAATTGCTGAGGCCGAGGTAAATTTCATTGAGGTAGAGCTCGAGAATCTTTTCCTTTGAATAGGCTGATTCAATTCGCATGCTCAGCAGAATTTCGCGAATCTTGCGATCGAATGTGCGCTCATTGTTGAGGAGAAAATTCTTGGCGACCTGCTGCGTGATCGTCGAGGCGCCCTGAACACGTTTGGAGCCCTGCAGGAAGACGAAGCCGGCGCGAAGAATTCCCTCCGGATCGAAGCCGCGATGGACATAAAAATTCTTGTCCTCGGCGGATATGAACGCCTCTTTCACGAGGGGCGGAATGGCCGAAGAAGGCAGATACAGGCGCCGTTCGTGAAAATACTCGGCGAGCAGGCTGCCATCGCCGGCATGAACGCGAGTCATCACCGGCGGCTCATAGTTCTGCAACTGGCTGTAGTCCGGCAGATCCTGCTGATATTTCCAAACGATAGCGCCGACGACCGCCGAGAGAACGACGAAGACGATCGCGCATGTCGCAAAAATGAAGCCTACGAAACGGGCTATCCGCCGCATGGTCTGATCAAATCCTGTCCAGAGCCGCTTTCGATTCAACCGGCGTGAACGAACCCTTAGAGCAGAAGCACCAGAGGATCAATTTGTGTCGCAACCACGGCAAATTTTGGCCGCCGCCAGGCGCAATCCTCGAAAAGGCCCTTCGAACGACGCCAGTGACCTTTTTACCACGCCCTTTGGGGCGCCTTAATGCGCGCCCCCGGGCGCCGAGATCGGCTGATTCACGCTCGCCTCGGCCTTGGGCGCCGCGCGCCCCGCATCGGAACGCGGGACAAAAAAGCGATCGATGGCGCTCACCAGCGACGAAGTCGCTTTGGCGCGCCATTCGGGCGAAGTCATGGATTTCACGTCCTGCGGGCTTGAGAGATAGCCCAGTTCCAACAGGACGGACGGAAAATCGGGCGCCTTCAGCACCATGAAGCCGGCTGATCGCTCCGGATTATGATTGAGCCGGCCTGCGCCGCGCCATTCCTCGACAATGCCGCGCGAAAAAATATGGGCATAGGCGCGCGTCTCGCGCCGCTTGAGATCGAAGAGAATATCGGCGACGCCGACCGCCTCGTGCTTTTGTTCGACGCCAGCGGCCTTATCGGCCGCGTTCTCGCGCTCGGCGATGCGCGCTGCTTCAGCGTCCGACGCCCGATCCGCGATCGTATAAACCGTGGCGCCGGAGACATCGGCCGCCGCCTGCAGCGTGTCGGCATGGATCGAGATCAGCAGCGCCGCGTTCTCATCGCGCGCGATTTTCACGCGGTCGGCCAGCGAAACAAATTCGTCGCCATGACGGGTCAGCACAACGCGATAGCGGCCGCTGGCCTCAAGCTTCTTCGCGAGTTCGGCGGTAAAGTCGTAAACGATCGATTTTTCGACGGCGCCGCCCGGTCCGATCGCTCCGCTGTCGACCCCGCCATGGCCAGGATCCAGGACGATCGCGATGGGTCCCGAGGCCGTCGGCGCCGAATTCGCCGCTGCTGGCGCGTCCTTGGCAGGGGCCGCAGCCTGTTCGCCTTCCATCGCCGCCTGCTGGAATGCGGCGGGTTCGCAGCGCGACAGGTCGATTTGCAGCCGCGCCGGTTCAGCGCCGTTGACGATGGCTTGAGTCGCGACGCGGGTGACCCGCGCCGGCGCTGCAAGGTCTATCACTATGCGCGATTTGCCCGCGCCAAGAAGGCCGAAGCGGAATGATCTGACGATCTGCCCGAGAGAGCGACCCTGCAACGCCCGCCCAATGGCCGGGTCGATCTGAAAATTGACTTCCGGGACATCAACGATGATGCGATCGGGATCGACCATCGCAAAGGCGCGCGCTTCGACCGGCGCAGAAAGATCGAAAGTCAGTTTGGCCACGCCGCCTTCATCGGCCAATCGCGCATCGACAGCGACCGGCGGATGGGGGAGAGGCGCCGTCGTCGCCCCGGCATTTGACGCCGCGGACCCGGCGAATGACGGAGCCGAGGGGGCGCAAGCAACGACAAAAACGGCAAGCGTCATGGACCGGAACCGAAGCGGGAACGTCATTACGCCGCGGCTTTTCGGCCGCGAACTTTTTTTGCCGGCCGTCTGAGGCATCTGTCCCGACCCTTGTCTCGCGGGCTCGCCACCCCCGCGCGCGAGCCAACGCATAGGGCTTTTGCGGTTAACGAACTATGACCATAAGCGCGCTTCGCCGCCAGTGCTGTGGCCGCCGGGCCACAGGCGGTGAAAAACCTTGCCAAGTCTGATGGCGGTCCTTATGTAGGACTTGTTTTGCGTTCGGGTCGATTCCGCTTGACGCCGGTTTTACCGGTTGCGTCAGGATTTTACCGGTGTGACGGCTGCGCGCCAGTCAGAGCGGAGGCGGAAAATCCAAATCAGCGGGCCTGCGCCCGTCGCTTCAAGCGCCTCCCTTACCAGGGGTTTTGCGGCTTGGAGATTGGAATGCGTCTTGTCGGGCCAATCGCTCTCAAGATGTGAACCGGAGCGGGACAATGGCGCATTATGCGCCCCTCGATAGGCGACGAGGACAGGCTCCGCCGATTGATCTGGTGCGCAATGCCCGAATTGTACATGCAAGGCCGACAACCCGCTCATCAAGATGCGCGGTTCGGCCTTGTTCTGTGTGATTCAGGCAGGACGCCAAGGGCCGCTGTTGCGGCGTCTGATATTCAAAATCCCCATCACAATTCATCATATGCGGGCGCCGCGCGCCGCGCTTTCCAACGCCCAGTTCGGGCGCCGGAGGCTGCGCGCGGGCGCCCCAAGAGAGTTCAACATGCCCAACAAGATGATTATAGACGCCTCCCACCCGGAAGAGACCCGGGTGGTCGTATTAAGGGGTAATCGGGTCGAGGAGTTCGACTTCGAATCGGCCAACAAGAAACCGCTGCGCGGCAATATTTATCTCGCCAAAGTGACCAGGGTGGAGCCCTCGCTCCAGGCCGCCTTCATAGATTATGGCGGCAATCGCCACGGTTTCCTGGCCTTTTCGGAAATCCACCCAGACTATTACCAAATCCCGGTTGCTGACCGTCAGGCGTTGCTGGAAGAAGAAGCGCGCTCGCACCGCGAAGACGAAGAAGAGCCGCGCGGCGAACGCCGCAGCCGCCGCCATCGGCGACCACGCCCGCAGGAAGCCGAAATGCGGTCGCATGGCGAGGAGCGCATCTCCGAACCAGCCGAATCGGAACACACGCCGGCCGACCACGGCGCCCCGCACGCTACCGCGGATGCGTTGCCGCCGACCCACGAGGAAGGGACGCTTCCGGAAGCCGACGCGCCCCGCGACGCCTTGGATCAACCGATCGCCCCAGCTCGGGAAGAGGCGTCCGAAGCGTCGATGAGCGCGCCCGACGCGCCCTTCCTTCCCTTCGATGAAGTGACGCACCCGTCAGAGCCGGTTGGCGCTTCTCACGCGGAGGACGAAGGACGCGAAGGTGACGGCATCGCGGCCAGTGAGGAGGAGAGCCCCTCTGAAGTCCAGACATCGCCCGAGCCGCTCGACGAAGAGGAGGACGAAGACGAACACGAAGTAACGACGCTCGACGGCGGCGCCGAGGAACGCGCGCCGCGGGCGCGTCATTCGCGCGGCGAAGACGAGGGTGAAGCCATCGAACATGTCGGCGGCGACGCGATGGAGGAAATGCCGCGCCGCGCGCCGCGCTTACGCCGCCAATACAAGATTCAGGAAGTCATCAAGCGCCGTCAGGTTCTGCTGGTGCAGGTCGTCAAGGAGGAGCGCGGCAATAAGGGCGCGGCTCTGACGACCTATCTGTCGCTCGCCGGCCGTTATTCCGTTCTGATGCCCAACACCGCGCGCGGCGGCGGCATTTCGCGCAAGATCACCAATACGCTCGACCGCAGCCGCTTGAAGTCGATCGCCCAGGATCTCGAAGTGCCCGAAGGCATGGGTGTCATCCTGCGGACCGCCGGCGCTTCGCGCACGAAGGCCGAGGTGAAGCGCGACTTCGAATATCTGCTCAGAATGTGGGAGACCGTCCGGGAACTGACGCTGTCATCGAGCGCGCCGACCCTCGTCTACGAGGAAGGCTCCCTGATCAAGCGGGCAATCCGTGACCTCTATAACAAGGATGTGGAGGAGGTGATTGTCGCTGGCGAAGAGGCTTTTCGCGAGGCCAAGGAGTTCATGCGCCTGTTGATGCCGAGCCACGCCAGGAATGTCCTGCCCTACCGCGACGTTCAGCCGGTTTTCGCGCGCGTCGGCGTCGAGGCGCAGCTTGATGCGATGTTCTCGAATCAGGTCACATTGAAATCGGGCGGCTACATCGTCATCAACCAGACCGAAGCCCTGGTCGCGATCGACGTGAATTCGGGCCGCTCGACACGCGAACACAATATCGAAGATACGGCGCTCCGCACCAATCTGGAGGCCGCCGACGAGATCGCCCGGCAATTGCGCCTGCGCGATCTGGCGGGGCTTATCGTCGTCGATTTCATCGACATGGAGGAAGGTCGCAACAATCGTGCTGTCGAACGGCGCGTCAAAGACGCGCTGAAAAACGATCGCGCGCGCATTCAGGTCGGCCGAATTTCCCATTTCGGACTGCTCGAAATGTCGCGTCAGCGCATTCGTACCGGCGTCCTTGAGGGCTCCACTGTCATATGCGCCCATTGCATGGGGGCTGGCGTGGTGCGTTCAACGGCGTCGATCGCGCTCCACGTGCTGCGCGTTCTGGAGGATGCGCTCATCAAGAGCGCTTCGCACAACATGACCGTGCGCACGCGCACCGAGGTCGCGCTCTACATTCTCAACCAAAAACGCGCGCATCTGCGCGATCTTGAGCGGCGCTTCGGCGTGGTGGTCATGCTCGCCGCCGACGACGCGCTGACGGGCCTGAACTATCATGTCTTCGAGCGCGGCGAACCGGCAACGGGCGTTCGAGCGGACGAAACGTCGGGCGAGGCGCCAAAACACGACTATTCGATTCCCGCCGATGATGAAATCGACGAAGAGATTCCGGAAGACGAGATCGAAGCGGAAGTCGACGACGTTGCGGCCAGCGATTCCTCCGACGAAGTCCCAGCCGGGCATGTCGCTCGCCATGGCGGCAGAGGCGAAAAGAACGCCAGCGAGGAAAGCGAAGCAGGTCGCCGGCGGCGCCGGCGGCGCCGGCGGCGCGGCGAGCGCAGTCCGGTCGAGGGTTTCAACCCCGATGCGCCGCAGCCGACCGATTCAGGTCTTGCCGCAATAGCAGAGATCGGTGGCGATCTTTCGCCGATTTCCAACCCATCCGGAGAAGATTCGGACATCGTTGCGGATGACCGGCCACGCGACGCTTCCGGCCGCCAACGCCGCTCCCGCGGCGCGCGCCGCGGCGATCGCGGACGAGGCCCGCGGCCGCCGGACGGGAACGATGAAACGCCTTCGCAGCCGGAGGCGATTGATTTCCGGACGTCTGAGGGCGCCGGCGTTGAGAATGAAGAATACCGCGTGGGCGCGACGGACGGTGAAGCGGCGGCGGGTTTTTTCGAGACCGCGCCAACCTATAATTCGTCATCAGCGGTCCAAGAATCGGTCGCTGACGGCCCCATGTTCCATCAACCAGAAGCAGCGCGGCCTCAGCCCGCCGAGCGCGGGGACACATTGCCGCCCACGACGGCTGAAGAAGCAACCGCTAACTCCGAAGCCGCGGCGCCGGCGGAGGTCGACGACCCATCCCGGCCTAAACGTTCGGGCTGGTGGCGGCGCGCGCGTGCAACGTTCGTTGGCGAGTAGGCCAACGCATGCCAAAACTCTTCTCCCGCGCGCGGGAGAAGAGGCGCGCACGAAAGCGTGAGTGCGGCGCGTTCTCTCTTGGCGGCGCGCGATTATCGCCCTAATGACTCGCTATTGGGATTTCTGTATGAAAGGCAGCGCCGTCCGATTGATCGCGGAAGAGGCGTTTGGCGTCCGGCGCTCAAATCCGATCTGGGAGAACGAAATGAAACGATCGCTCGTTTTGACCTTCGCCGCGGCGATGTTCGCGGCGTTCGCCGGATGCGTAGCTCCTGCCTTCGCCGCCGAGTTCACGCCCGAACAGAAGGCCGAAATCGGCGCGATCATGAAGGATTATCTGATCAACAATCCTGACGTCTTGCGGGCGGCGATCGAAGCGTTGGACAAACACGACAAGCAGGTTGAGGCGGAAGCGCGTCAGAGCGCCGTCGCCGATCAAGGTGGGGCCCTGTTTTCCTCCGCCCACCAGGCCAATGTGGGCAATCCCAAAGGCGACGCCACGCTTGTCGAATTCTTCGACTACAATTGCCATTATTGCAAGGGAGCGCTGCCCGATATGGCCAAGCTCATGCAAAATGACCCGAATATGAAGCTTGTCCTCAAGGACTTCCCAGTGCTCGGGCCGGGATCCGTCGAAGCCGCCAAGGTCGCCACCGCCGTTCGCAAGCAATTGCAGGGCGACAAGTTCTGGCAGTTCCATGTCAAGCTTCTCAGCAGCCACGGCCCGGTCGGCAAGACCGAGGCGCTCGCCGTCGCCAAGGATATGGGCGTCGATATGGACCGCCTCAATAAGGATATGGACAGCCCTGATGTGACGGCGGGTCTTGAGGAAGTCATGAAAATGGCCGATGCGCTGCAGATAAATGGCACCCCTTCCTTCGTCGTTGGCCAGGAAGTCGTCGTCGGCGCCGTCGGCTACGACCAGCTCAAGCAGAAGCTCGACAGCGTGCACAAATGCGGGCATGCGGTCTGCTGACCTGCGGAAAATAATCCTTTAATAAAGCGGGCCCGCCCATTATTGGAGCAGGCCCGTTTTTGTGACCGAACAAGGCTCGACCCGCCATGACCATATTGCAAGCGATTGTCATGGCGGTTCTGCAGGGCGTCACCGAATTGTTTCCGGTCAGCAGCCTCGGCCATGCAGTGATCCTGCCGCGTCTCCTGCATTGGGGCGTCGACCAGAAGGCGGCAGACTTCCTGCCCTATCTCGTCGTCATGCATCTTGGCACGGCGATCGCGCTGCTGCTCTATTTCTGGCGCGACTGGCTCGCCTTCGCCGTTTCCCTGCTCAGCCGGTCGAGCCCGCGCGCCCAAACCGATCGACGGATCTTTCTGTTCGTCGTGCTGGCGACGATTCCGGCCGTCATCGTCGGCGTCGTCCTCCGTAAACTGCTCGGCGACGCATTTGGCACGCCGATGCTCGCCGCGATTTTCCTGATCATCAACGGTTTCATTTTGTTCGCCGGCGATAAGATCGGCGGAGAAGCTATCGGCACCCTCGATCAGCTCAACTGGAAGGGCGCGCTGGCGATCGGAATCGCCCAGTGCGGCGCGCTCATCCCCGGCATATCGCGCTCGGGCGCGACGATCGTCGCCGGCGTCGTCGCGGGACTGCAACATAAGGAATCGGCGCGGTTCTCGTTTCTGATGGCGCCCCCGATCATGCTGGGGGCGACCGTGCATGAAGCGCCTGCTCTATTCCGGGAAGGCGCGACATTGGGCGGCGCGGCGGTGCTCTCGGGAATCATCGCTGGAATTGTCGCCTATGCCAGCATCGTGTTTCTCATGCGCTATTTCCGCCGGCATGAGTTTGAAGCGCTCAATCCCTTCGCCTATTATTGCTGGGCGGCGGGCCTCGCAAGCATCGCCCTCATTGCCTTGAACTAAACGCCGAGGGCCGCCCCTTGGCCCATCAAGCGCAAGCGCCTATATCCGGCGATCTCCTTGAGGCCTTTTTGGCGAACGGGGCAACGGTGAACGACAATGCTCGATGTCATGCCGAAGCGTTTGACCGATGCGGAAACCGACCAGCTTCGCGCGGCCGTCCGGGCCCTTGAGGGCGCTGGTTTCGCGTCGCGCCTGACCAACTTGCTTGGACGACAGGTCGAGTCCGCTGGACGAGCCCTTCCCTCCCCGGTGCGCAAGATCGTTGCTCACGCCACCGAGACTGCTCTGCGCGCGGCGCTACGGGTGGCAGTCGGCACGATTGACGTCAAGGCCCCACCCAAGGCCGCCAACGGCATGCATAAGGCGCTTGCCGCCGCGTCAGGCGCGGCTGGCGGCGCGTTCGGATTGGCCGCCGTGGCGATCGAACTGCCGATCTCCACCACAATTATGCTTCGTTCGATCGCCCAGATCGCTCGCGAAGAGGGCGAGGATCTGACCCTACCGGAGGCGACGCTCGCCTGTATCGAGGTTTTTGCGTTAGGCGGACGGGCGCCTGGCGAATCGGGGCTCGAGGGCGGTTATTTCGCCATTCGTAGCGTTCTCGCCAAAACGGTCAGCGAAAGCGCACGTTTCATACTTCAACGTGGGCTCGCCGACGAAACCGCGCCTGTTATGGTGCGGCTGGTCGTGCAGATCGCCGCGCGATTTGGTCTGGTCGTGAGCCAAAAACTTGCCGCCCAGGCGATTCCTGTCATCGGGGCATTTGGCGGCGCGGCGGTCAATCTCGCATTCACCGAGCATTTCCAGAATATCGCCCGGGGCCATTTTACGGTGCGCCGGCTGGAGCGCGCCTACGGCGCCGAGGCTGTGCGTTTTGACTACGAACGGCTTCGTAACGAGAAGATCGCTCAATCATGACGAGGCGCGCCGCACAGTTCATTGCATGTGAAGCGTCTCCTTGAGATTCCAAGGCTTTGGCTCTAGTATCCCCGTGGGGGCCGGTCGATCGGACGACCAAAAAATCAAAACCAGCGGTCCGGGGTGTTAGGCAAGAAAACTGACGCTGCGAAACCGCCAACGGCTTGGCGAGACAATCGCGGCCCGTAAATGGCGACGAATCAGCCATTGCTGAATGTTTCCGTCGCGGCTTATGGGGAGTTGCCGATAGATGGGTTTTCGTCGATTCGCTGGCTTTCTCTTTGTGCTGGCGGTCGCCGCTGCCGCGTATGGCGCCTACGCGCCTCAAATTGTCGAAAGATGGTCGCCCGCTGCCGGAATTTACGCGTGGCGGCTGCATAATTTGTTGCCCGCGGCTGTGGTCGACCGGCAAGCAGGCGCCCCTCTGGCGGCGTCTGCTATGGCCTCCCCGCTTCCCTCGACCCCCGCTGTCCCGGTTGTGGTGGCGACAGCTTCGCGCAGGGATTTTCCCTGGCGGGTTGACGCGATCGGCACGGTTCAGCCGATCGCCACGGTGTCGCTGCGCACGCGCGTGGATGCGGCCATCGATCAGGTGCTTGTCGCCGACGGAGCCGCGGTCAAGGCCGGCGATATTTTGTTCAAACTCGACGCACGACAGGCCGACGCGCAATTGAAGGGGGCGCAGGCGCAATTGGCCAAGGATCAGGCGCAGCTTGAGCAGGCCAAACGAGACGTCGCTCGCTATACCGATCTCGTCGCGCGGTCGGCGACGCCAATTCTCAATCTCGACAACGCCAAGACGGCTGTCGCGACAAATCAAGCCGCGATCCTTGGCGATCTGGCCGCCATAGAAAATCTCAGCGTTCAGCTTGGCTGGTATACGATTACAGCCCCGATTTCGGGCCGCGTCGGCACCGTGGCGATCAAGGCGGGCAATATTGTCAGGACAGGCGACAACAGCGCGGCTGGCGCCTTTGCTACAATTAACCAGATTTCGCCGATTTATGTTTCCTTCTCGGTCACGCAGACTTTGTTGCCGGCGATCCGCGAAGCCATGGCGAACGGCGCTAAAGTGGCAGCGACTCCCCAGGGATCAAAAAAGACTTCGGAAGGCAAACTCGCCTTGTTTGAAAACGCCGTCGATCCCGGCACCGGAACGATCATGGCCCACGCCGTTTTCGACAATGCCGATGAAATTCTTTGGCCGGGACAATTATGCAATCTTCAAGTGACGCTTCGTGACGAGCCTGACACGATCGTCGCGCCGCGCGAGGCCATTCAAATTGGCCAAAGCGGCAATTACGTTTTCACGATTGTCGACGGCGCAGCGCATGTGCAGCCGGTTGTCGTCGGCCGCTCGCAGGACGGCGAAGTCGTTGTGACGCACGGCCTGAACGGCGGCGAGACTGTCGTCGTCGATGGCGGCCTGCTTCTGACCGAGGGCGCAAAGGTCGAGATGCGCAATCCGCAAAAAGGGGCGACCTGACATGTCCCTTTCGGAGACTTGCATCCGACGGCCGGTGATGACGACGCTGCTCATGCTGTCGTTCGTCGTATTCGGCATTTTCGGCTACCGCCAATTGCCAGTCTCGGCGTTGCCGCGCGTTGATTTTCCCACTGTCTCCGTCTCCGCCCAATTGCCCGGCGCCAGCGCAGATACAATGGCGTCGTCGGTCGCCGGTCCGCTTGAGCGCTCCTTCGCGACGATCCCCGGCATCACGATGATGACTTCGTCGTCGAACCTCGGGCGCACCAATATCGTCATGCAGTTCGACCTCGATCGCAATATCGACGGAGCCGCGCTGGACGTGCAATCGAATATATCAGCCACTTTGCGGAAGTTGCCGCCGCAATTGCCCGCTCCGCCCAGTTTTCAGAAACTCAACCCCGCCGACAGCCCAATTCTGTTCATCGCGCTTCTTTCAAAGACCCTGCCTCTGGCGCAGGTCGACGACTATGCCGAATTGGTCTTCGCGCAGCAGATATCGCAGATCACCGGCGTCGCGCAGGTGCAGGTGTTTGGCCAGCAGAAATTCGCAGTGCGCGTCGCCGTCGATTCCGACAAAGCCGCGGCGCGCGGCCTGACATTGGATAATGTCCAGAACGCTGTCGCGGCAGCCAATTCCTCAACGCCGGTCGGCGCGATGCTCGGCGCCAGACAGAATGTCACGGTCGACGCTACCGGGCAGATGCCTCGCGCCGCGCAATACGACAATCTGGTCATCGCATGGCGCAACGGCGCTCCGGTTCGCCTCAACGAAATCGCGCGCGTCTATGATTCGGTCGAAAACAACCAGCTTGCCGGTTGGGTTGGCGACAGTCGCTCGATCGTCCTGGCGATCTATCGTCAGTCCGACGCCAATACCGTCGATGTCGTCGACGATGTTAGAGCCAAGATTCCGTATTATAAATCTCAACTTCCGCCGGCTGTCGACGTCAGAATCCTCAACGACCGCTCAGTTTCAATCCGTCAATCGATCGACGACGTGCAGCACACGCTTTTCTTGTCGATCATTCTGGTTATCGCGGTCATTTTCGTTTTCCTGAAGTCAGCCTCCGCGACGCTCATTCCCGCGCTGGCCCTGCCTGTTTCGCTGATCGGCACCTGCGCGTTTATGTATGTATTCGGCTATTCGATCGACAACATATCGCTGTTGGCGATCACGCTGTCGGTCGGCTTCGTGGTCGACGACGCCATCGTCATGCTCGAGAATATCTCACGACACATCGAAGGGGGCATGAAGCCGTTTGAAGCCGCGCTGAAAGGGGCGAACGAAATCGCCTTCACAATTCTGTCCATCACGTTCTCCTTGGTCGCCGTATTCATTCCCGTCCTGCTGATGAGCGGCGTCGTCGGGCGCGTATTTCGTGAATTTGCCGTCACCATCACAGTCGCGATCCTGGTCTCCGGCTTTGTGTCGCTGACCCTGACGCCCATGCTCTGCGCGCGCATCCTCAGCGCCCCGAAGCACGGCGCGGCGGCGGGTCTGCTCTCCAGACTTTCAGATTTTTTTGTCGATGGCCTTGCGACTGCCTATCGCGTGTCGCTCGATTTCGTTCTGAAATTCCGCTTGCTCGTTCTGTTGGCGACTTTCGCGACGGGTTATCTTGCATTGTCGCTTTATATCAACGTTCCCAAGGGATTTTTTCCTGATGAAGACACCGGATTTCTGCGCGGCATAACCGAGGCGCAACCGGACACGAGTTTCGACGCGATGTCGCAGCGGCAAATGGCGGTGTCCAAGATCGTTGAGAATGATCCCGCGGTCGCCAATGTGACCTCGGCGGTGGGATTCGGCGGCGTGACCAGCAAAGGGTTCCTGTTCATCAAGCTGAAGGAAAAGGGTCAGCGCGGCACGATCTACCAGGTCATGGCGAATCTGCGCCGGGAGACCAGCGTCCTGCCCGGCATTCGGACCATTCTGCAGCCGGTGCAAAACCTGGAATTCACCGGCGGACGCATCGCGCGCGCGAAATATCAATACACACTGCAGTCGGGCGACATCGACGCGCTCTACGCGAAGGCGCCGGAGATGGAGAAGGCGATCTCACAGCTACCGGGCTTGCGCGACGTCAACAGCGACCTGCAGATCACCAATCCGCAAATGCACGTTGATATCGATCGCGAGAAGGCAGCCGCCTTTGGCATCACGGCCGATCAGGTCCGCACTGCGCTCTACAACGCCTATGGCACGCGGCAAATCTCGACGATCTTCACCGAAGCCGACGACTACCAGGTCATCATGGAAGCCGACACGAGCTTCCAGGACGATCCGGCCGCCCTGGGGCGCATCTATGTTTCCTCGGTCGGAGGCGGTCTCGTTCCGCTGGACGAGGTGGCGACGATGAGCCGCACGGTCGGACCGCTGCAGATCAATCGTCAGGCGCAGCAACCGGCGGTCACCATTTCGTTCAATCTGGCGCCGGATATGTCGCTCGGCCAGGCGATCGACGCCATTCATGCGGTAGAACGCCGATCCAACCTGCCCCAGAGCATCATCACCGGCTTTGCCGGCAACGCCCAGCTCTTCCAGCAGGCGCTAGCCGGACAGGGCGCGCTGCTGCTGGCGGCTGTGTTGACCATCTACATTCTGCTGGGCGTTCTCTATGAAAGTTACATCCATCCGATCACCATTCTCTCGGGGCTGCCGTCGGCAGGCATCGGCGCGCTGCTCGCCCTAGAATATTTCCACATGGACCTCTCGGTCATCGCGATCATTGGCATCCTTTTGTTGATCGGCATCGTCAAGAAGAACGCGATCATGATGGTGGATTTTGCCATCGAACGGAGGCGCGCCGGCGGCCTCGATGCGTTGACGGCGATACGCGAGGCCGCGCTGATCCGTTTTCGACCCATCATCATGACGACCATGGCCGCGCTGCTCGGCTCGCTGCCGATCGCGCTTGGCGCAGGCGCCGGCTCGGAATTGCGCCAACCGCTCGGCATCGCCATTGTCGGCGGCCTTTGCGTCTCGCAAGTGCTGACCCTCTACATCACGCCGGTCATCTATTTCTATCTCGATAAGGTCGATTCGATCCTGGCGGGGCGGCGCAAGAAAGCGATGAAGCCCGCCGCCGTCGCCGCAATTGGCGAGCCTGCGCCGGCCGAATAGCGCGACGCGATTTATCCGTCGGCGACTTGCGCGTTTCAATTGGAAAAGCGATTGTTTCCCTGACACGGCGTCGGGACCTTCGACGTCCAATCCAGAGAAGTCCCTATGCATACAGCATGTATCGAGATCATCGACGAGCGTTTCAAGAAGCTCGCGCACGGCAACGTCCATCTTGAAAAACTATACACCGGCTGCCGCTGGGCCGAGGGGCCTGCTTATTTCGCCGCCGGAAAATATCTGGTCTGGTCCGATATTCCTAACGATCGCGTCATGCGCTTCGACGAGACCGATGGTTCGGTATCAGTTTTCCTGGCTCCGGCGTTGAATCACAACGGTCATTCGGTTGACCGCGAGGGGCGGATGGTGTCCTGCGAACACCGCGGCCGCTGCATTTCACGCATCGAACATGACGGTTCTCGCAAGGTGCTCGCCGATCGTTTCGAGGGCAAAAAGCTCAATTCGCCTAACGATCTCGTGGTGAAGTCGGACGGATCGATCTGGTTTACCGATCCGACCTATGGCATCGATTCTGAATATGAGGGCGACGCCGCGACTTCCGAGATCGGCGCGAGCAATGTCTATCGTCTCGATCCCGCCAATGGCGAGGTCACAGCCGTGGCGACCGATTTCATCAAGCCGAACGGTCTCGCCTTCTCGCCGGACGAGAAGCAGCTTTATATCGCCGACACCGGAATGAGCCATGTCAAGAATGGCCCACAGCATATTCGGGTCGCCGAAGTTTCCGCCGATGGGCGCGCACTCGGCCCGGCGAAACTATTCGCTACCGCCACGATTGGCGTATTTGACGGCTTTCGGCTCGATGCGAAAGGCAATATCTGGACTTCGGCTGGCGACGGCGTGCACGTCTACGCGCCCGACGGAACGCTGATCGGCAAGATCAAGATCCCCGAAGTCGTCGCCAACGTCTGCTTTGGCGGCCCCAAGCGCAATCGACTCTATATTTGCGGGACGACCTCGCTATACGCCATTTACGTGAATGCGCAGGGGGCGAGCTGGCCGAAATAATGCGCAGGCGCCGATAAGGGCGAACAACGCCTGCATTGGACTGACGACGTCAGCTTCGGTGGATCGGATCAATCCACGGCACGTTCTCCGGCTTTTCGACGGGCTCGATGTCGAGATTGACCACCACCGCCTCGCCGTCGCTGCGCACCAACACGCATTCCAGTGCTTCATCGGGGCTGGCGTTGATTTCCTGATGCGGCACAAAGGGCGGGATGTAGATAAAATCGCCCGGGCCCGCCTCAGCCATGAATTCCAGCCGCTCACCCCATCGCATGCGCGCTTTGCCGCGCACCACATAGATCACGCTTTCCAGCGGACCATGGTGATGCGCGCCGGTCTTGGCGTTGGCGTGGATTTTCACCGTGCCCGCCCATAGTTTCTGAGCGCCGACGCGCGCGAAATTGATCGCCGCCCTGCGATCCATGCCGGGCGTCTGCGCTGTATTGGCGTCGAGATTGTCGCCCGGCACCACGCGCACCCCGTCGTGTTTCCAGGCGGGATCCTGATCATGAGCGCTCATGCTTCCCGTCCCCACGTTTATTGGTTCTGTGGGGATTCTGCGCTGAGCTTGTCGTAATTTTTCGCGACGAGGGGGATATTGGCGGGAAACTGGAGCGGCGTGATGGATTTCAGCGCATCGTTCAATTGCGTGAGCGCTTCCTTCTTATCGTTCGGCGCCATCTTCTTGTCGGCCTGGACTTCCTTGATCTGCGCCTTGATGACGATTTCATCGCCGACATACTTCTTGGACTGCGGATCAATGCCACCCATCACCAAGCTGATGTTGTCGTCAACGTTCTCATATTCCTCATAGCTGGCAAAGCCGTGCTTCTTCACGATGCCCTCAAGCTGGGCGAGCACTTTCGGATCGGGCTTGTCATTGCCTTCGGGCAGTTTCGACACGATCGCATCAATGTCGGGCTTGGCGGCGAGGACGCCGTCGATCTGCTTGTCCGTCAGCGCGATCTGTTTGACCGGCTGCTGGGCGGCGTCGGGCTGGGCGTTCTGCGCATAAGCCGCCCCGAGCGGCGCCGCCGCCATCAAAATGGGCAGGGTTGCAATGGTCAAAGCGGCAGCGACGGAGCGAATGACGGCGCGCATAGGATTCTCCTTGAGGGACGGAACGGGCGCGGGACTGTAGTTTAATCCCGACCCGCGGTTCAAGTCGCACCGGATAATTTCTCCGGCGGATTTGCCCATGAAATCAGCCATGCGTCATTGTCTGATCATCGGCGCTCAAAAAAATGCGCGCTTGTCCGCAGCGCGCGCCTCCTCTACTCAGCCGCATGTCCCCCTCCCCGCTGTTCGATCGCTTCGCTCCGCTTCTTTTCGTGCTCATCTGGTCGACCGGTTGGATCGTGGCGCGCTATGCGGCCGATTACGCCGATCCGCTGACCTTCCTGTGCTTTCGCTTCGGCGCGGCCGGCCTGCTGGTGCTCGGGCTCGCCCTTGTCGCCCGTGCGCCATTCCCAAAGACGCGCCGTGACTGGGCGCATGCATTGATAGCGGGCGTTTTCCTGCATGGGATCTATCTCGGCGGCGTCTGGTGGGCAATCCGCGCCGGCTTGCCGGCCTCGGTCTCGGCGTTGATCGCCGCCGTCCAGCCGATCGCCACCGCGATGCTGGCGCCGGCGCTGCTGGGCGAGCGCGGTTCGTGGCGCCGTTCGCTGGGTGTCGCCATCGGCCTTATCGGCCTGGTGCTCGTGCTTTGGCCAAAGCTTACCGCCGCCAACATCGGCCCGGGCGCGCTGACGGCGATCGGCGTCAATATTTTCGCAATGCTTGGCGCGACGGCCGGCTTTTTTTACCAGAAGCGGTTTGTTCCCGCCGGCGATCTTCGCGCAATGACCGGCGTGCAATATATCGGCGCCCTGGCGGTCATGCTACCCGCCGCCTTTCTGCTCGAGCCGATGCATATCGCGTGGAACTTGACGATGGCGCTCGTTCTCGCCTGGTCTGTGCTTGCACTGTCGATCGGCGCGATCTGGCTGCTGTTGCTGCTGATCCGTCACGGCGAGGTCTCGCGCGCTTCCGCGCTGATCTATCTTGTGCCGCCAACCGCGGCGGCCCAGGCTTGGCTGCTGTTTGGCGAGACGTTGACCCCCCTGCAGCTCGCCGGAATGATCCTCACCGCCGCGGGTGTCGCGATCGCCAGCCGCCGGCAGGGCTAAAGACGCATTGCAACCAGACCGGCGCCATCGCATGCTGCGCTGCAACGCAGCGCAGAGCGGAGAAGACGGGTGAAGCTTGACGACCTTGCGGGCGAGGCCCTCGCCTCAGTCGAACCGCTGCTCTCGCAAGCCGTGGCGAGCGTGCGCGCGCGCGTCAGCGAAAGCGGCAAGCTCAACGCGGCGCTGATCGAGCGCGAACAGCGCGCCGCGCATGGCCTCGCCTGGCTCGCCACCTATGTCGAGGCGATCAGAGAACTGGCCAGCTACGCCGCGCGGCTCGCGGGAGAGGGCCGGTTTGGCGAGACGGAAAGGCTGCTGACCCTGATCGGCCTTGGCGAATATCTCGCGCAGATTTTTGGCGGCATTCCGATGAGCCAAGGGGAAATATTGCGCCTCGCCGATTTCGGCCTCAATGAGACGGCGATCGCGCCCTACCGCAGCAGCGCTGTCGTCCAATTGATCGAGAACGGCAACAATCCAGAGAACCGGGCGAGCCTCGCCGCCCTGATCGAGCGCGCCGACAATGCCGCGACGATCGGCGATCCCGGCCTCGACGAGACGTTCGAAGCGATCCGCGCGGAAATGCGGCGCTTCGCCGACGCCGAAGTGATCCCGCATGCGCAGGACTGGCACCGTACCAATTCCTACATCCCGATGGAGGTGATCGAAGGCCTTTCCGCCATGGGCGTATTCGGCCTCACAATTCCCGAGGAATACGGCGGCATGGGCCTGGGCAAGGTCGCAATGTGCGTCGTCTCGGAAGAGCTGTCGCGCGGCTATATCGGCGTCGGCTCGCTTGGCACGCGTTCGGAAATCGCCGCCGAGCTCATTCTGGTTGGCGGCACGAACGCGCAGAAACAGGAATTGCTGCCGAAGATTGCCTCCGGCGAAATCCTCCCTACCGCCGTCTTCACCGAACCCAATACCGGCTCCGACCTGGCGAGCCTGCGCACGCGCGCAATCCGCGACGGCGATGTCTATAGAATCAACGGCGCCAAGACCTGGATCACCCATCCCGTGCGCGCCGATCTGATGACCTTGCTCGCGCGCACCAACGCGAACGAGTCCGGCTACAAGGGCCTGTCGATGTTCCTGGCGCGCAAGCCGCGCGGCTCGGACAGCGAACCTTTTCCAGCCAAGGGCATGTCGGGCGGCGAGATCGAAGTGCTGGGCTATCGCGGCATGAAGGAATATGAAATCGCCTTCGACGGCTTCGAGATTCCCGCCGACGCTTTGCTCGGCGGGGTGGAAGGCCAGGGCTTCAAGCAATTGATGGCCACCTTCGAATCGGCGCGCATCCAGACGGCGGCGCGCGCCGTCGGCGTCGCCCAATCGGCGCTGGAGCTGGGCTTACGCTATGCGCGCGAACGCGCGCAATTCGGCAAAAAATTGATCGCCTTTCCGCGCGTCGCCGACAAGATCGCGATGATGGCGGTGGAAATCCACATCGCGCGCCAGATCACTTACTTTGCCGGCCGCGCCAAGGACGAAGGCCGCCGCTGCGACCTGGAGGCCGGCATGGCCAAGCTGCTCGCCGCCCGCGTCGCCTGGGCCGCCGCCGACAACGCTCTGCAGATCCACGGCGGCAACGGCTTCGCCCTGGAATATCCGATTTCCCGCGTCCTGTGCGACGCGCGCATTCTCAACATTTTCGAGGGCGCCGCGGAAATCCAGGCGCAGGTGATCGCGCGGCGGCTGCTGGAGGGCGGCAATTAGATTTTTCGCTGCGCGTTTTGAGCAACGGTCGCGCGACATCAAGGGCTGCGATGCGTATCCGTCTAGCTGGACGCGCCTTCAACGTCTGCGTCAATCGCTTCTTGTCATTCTTCATAACTTTATAATTTCATTCAGTTTTCTTGCCAAACGGATCGTGCGGCGCAACCTGTCGCGCGCGCGGACGTTATAGCTGCAAGACCTTCCGGCGCGAAATTTTGGCCGGAAGCGGCACACCGGGCGAAAGCCCTGAAAGGAGCGATTATGACCAGGAGTAAACTGACGGCGATCGCCACAGCCGCGCTGGTCGGCGCCGCGCTTTGCGCCGCCCCGCTGCAATCGGCTTCGGCCTTCACGCTCAATTCCCCATCGCTGGCGGCGTCAAACGCCGGCGGCCAGGCGGATAAGGTCCAATGGCGCCACGGCGGCTGGCGTGGCGGCGGCTGGCGCCGCGGCGGTTGGGTTCCCGGCGCGATCATCGGCGGCCTCGCCCTTGGCGCGCTTGGCGCCGGCTATTACGGCGGCTACTATGGGCCTTACGGCTACGGCTACGGCCCCGGCTACGGCCCGGGCTACGGCGATTGCTGGCGTGACGGATGGGGGCGCGTCCGCTGCTATTGACGGGGGCTTAACAAGCCGGACGCCGGCTCCGCGCCGGCGCCCGAAGGCGTTTTCAACTGCAAGAGCGGCGGCGCGGGACGTCCGCGCCGATGAAATAGGCGCGCTCCGCGCCAACTCCATCCGGCCGACATCGCTAGACCGTAAAGACGCCAGCGGAGAGCTTTCGCGCCCGGCGCGGCCCGTGGGGGGCATTGGTCCAGAAGCGGCGCGGATCGTGGCGGATGTCACAAACTTCCGAACGAAAAAGGTCTAGCTTCATCCCATGGGATGGATCAGGGCGATCCCGAGAAGCGGACGGAGAGTTTCATGGAATACGCGTCGGGGCACAATTCATTCAACATCCTGTTCGTCGTGAGTTTCTTCGCCAGTCTCGCGATCGTGATGGTCCGATTTGCGTGAAAGCGCGAAATCGGCCGCCATTCACCATGGCGCCTTGTTGCGATTGCAATTTCGCTAGAATTTTAGCCTTCTGAGTGTTTCCGTCGGGCGCCGATGTGTTTGTCAGCCAAACCGAAGATTAGCGCAGCAGGCGTTGTGTCTAGGAGCCAGGTCCCATGAGCATCACCATCGGTCAGGTGAAAGAAGCCCGGGGGTTGCTCGCGTGGTCGCAGGACGACCTCGCGATGGCCTGCGGCATTGAGACCTCGACGGTTGTGAATTTCGAATTCGGCAAGCAATTGCCGGGGACACAAACGCTCGAGGATATTCGCGCCGCTTTGGAAGCGGCAGGCATCGAGTTCAGAACCGACGAAGCCCGGGCAGTGAAACTAACGAAGAGCGCGATCCGATCTCGCGCCGAGCAGGTGAAAACAAAGCCCTCCGTTCCTCGATCGGTTGAAGGCGAGGGCTATTTGGATTGGCTTCTGAGCGAATTTGCGGCGGCTTGAGTTCGCAGATCGGAAGCGAGCGCGTCGCTGCGAAGACCGCTGGCGCGAGTTGCTGAGGCAACGAGCGCTGTTGTTTCGACGCGCCGCATACGAAGTTAGACGGCTGGGGTCCGAGGATCCTGGCTGAGGGTCGCCAGAAAGCAGCGCGAAGCGCCGGATGCAATGCGGCGCGCTTGCCTCAACGAAAATCCAAGGCGTTTTAATTCCTGGTCAGCGCCGCCTGGGAATGGCCTCGGCGGCCATTATATCCGGCCGACGCGGTCGCATCGCCGGTTTTGACGAGCGTCATCTTGTAATGATCGGGATCTCCAAACGAAACCATGGTCGGCGCGACCTTGGCGTAGACGATTTTCATCGGCGCGCCTCTGAACACATAATTGACGACCTTGTCTTTGGCGATCGTCACCGTGATTTTTGAGACATTGCCGAGCGATCCTGTCCACACGCCGTCCCACGCCGCCTTCTCCATCGCTGGCGACGCCTGCGTGGCGCCCAGCAACGCCAGCGATACGGCGATCAACAGAAAGCGGCGATTGTTGGTCATGACGGCAATCCCAGAGTTCACCTCGTCCTCCCGGTCTCCTCAGGCTGATCGCCGTGAGATCGAAGGCGAGGCTGCGTCGTCCCTGCTTGGGACTTTCCTCCCCGAGTCCTATGACTGGGCGTTGAAACAACGATCGATCGGATCGCCGAGCCGGTCAATTAAAGAATATTTCAGAAAAGAGGATTGCCGCAGAACGCGACCGGCGCGCGTGGCCGCCCGCCTCTACGCCGCCTGCCCCAGCATCTCGCGTACTTTGGCGGCGAGCTGCTCGATGGTGAACGGCTTGGTGATCATGTTCACGCCGCGGTCGAGCAGGCCGTTGTGCACGATCGCATTGCGCGTGAAGCCGGTGAAATAAAGCACTTTGAGATCGTCGCGACGGCGGCGCGCTTCTTCGGCGAGCTGGCGCCCGTTCATCTCGGGCATGACGATGTCGGTGAGCAGCAGATTGATGCCGGGATGTTCGTCAAGCAGGCGCAGCGCCTTCGGGCCGCCGTCGGCGTGTAGCACCGTATAGTCGAGGTCGCGCAACGCGTCGACGGTAAAGCGCCGCACGCGCTCGTCGTCTTCGACGACCAGAACGATCTTACCGGGATCGCCCTGCGCGACGACCGGCGCCGCGGCCGGCGCCGCCTCTTCCAACGCGCCGGCGAAGCGCGGCAGGTAGATTTTGACCGTGGTGCCCTGGCCACGCTCCGAATAGATTTTCAAATGGCCGCCGGATTGTTTCACGAACCCATAGACCTGCGACAGACCAAGTCCGGTGCCCTTGCCGCTCGGCTTGGTGGTGAAGAAAGGGTCGAACGCCTTGGCGATCGTCTCGGCATCCATCCCGAACCCGGTGTCGGTGACGGCGATCAGCACATATTGGCCTGGCTTCACCTCCTCGTGCGCCGCCGCATAGGCTTCGTCGAGATGGGCATTGCCGCTTTCGATCGTCAGCTTGCCGCCGTCCGGCATCGCATCGCGTCCATTGACGGCGAGATTGACGATCGCGCTTTCAAGCTGGACGGCGTCGGTGTGGGTTCGCCACAGGCCGCCGGCCAGCACGGTTTCGAGAATGACGGCTTCACTCAACGTGCGACGCAGCAGTTCGGCCATGCCCGAAACGAGCTTGTTGGCGTCGGTCGGCGCCGGCGCCAGCGGCTGCTGGCGGGAGAAGGCAAGCAGCCTGTGCGTCAGCGCTGCGGCGCGCTCGGCCCCTTCGATGGCGCCGTTGACGAAGCGCGCGACATCGGTCTCGCCTTTCGCCATCCGTCGCTGCAGCAGATTGAGATTGCCGATCACCACGGCGAGCATGTTGTTGAAGTCATGCGCGATGCCGCCGGTTAGTTGACCGATGAGCTCCAGCTTTTGCGATTGCCGCAATTGCGTTTCGAGCTTGCCGCGCGCGATCGCCTCCTCGGCGAGCTTGTTGTTAGCGCTCGCCACTTCTTCATAGGCGAGACGGCTTTCGGCGAGATGGCGCCTGAGATAGTAGACCGACAGCAGCGCAAGCAGCAGTGCGAGCAGAGCCGCGAGGATGATCGTCGCCTGAAGAATGGCGCCGCCGCGTCCGGTCTGCGCGATCCTGCGCGACAGAACGACCGCCTGCGCATCGTCGATCCGCGCCACCAGCGCGCGCGCGCGATCCATCGCCTCCTTGCCGGCCCCGCCCCGCAAGACGGCGAGCGCCCCCGCCGAATCGCCGGAGCGCCGCATATCGATAGTCTGACGTAATTCGGCGAGTTTGTCGTCGGCGACGGCGCGAAGCGCAACGACGTCCTGCTGCTCTCCCGGAACGTCCGCGACAAGCTGGCTGAGATTTTCAAGTTCGTTATCGATCTCGGCGGCGGCCCTGGTGAACGGTTCGAGATAAGTGTCTTCGCCGGTCAGGAGATAACCGCGCTGGCCGGTTTCGGCGTCCTGCAGCAAGGAGAAAGCGCGCGCCACGCTGTTTTGCGCCTCCAACGCATGGCGCGCCAGATCGGCGTAATTCTCCTGGCGGTTGACCAGCCAGCCCGCCGCCATGACTCCAAGGATCAGCAATACGAAGCCTGCGATGAAGGCAGGCACGCGGACCGGCAGGGGAGCGGCTTTGACGGGGACGATGGTCATCGGGCGTCAACAGAGGTCCGAAAGACCGCCCCGTCAACTGCCGCGCGAGCGTTTGAACCCGCGCACAAGGCCGGCAAGCGCCTTATGGGTTGCATCGCGCGCTTCCCCGTCAGCCCTTCTCGCGCATCACCCGCGACTTCTCCCGTCCCCAGTCGCGCTGCTTGTCGGTCTCGCGCTTGTCGTGCAGCTTCTTGCCGCGGCCGAGCGCAATGGCGATTTTGGCGCGGCCCTTGTCGTTGAAATAAATGCGCAGCGGCACGATCGTCATGCCTTCGCGCTCGACGCCTTTGGCGAGCTTGACGATTTCCTTGGCGTGCAGCAGCAATTTGCGCGGCCGGCGCGGCTCGTGGTTGAAGCGATTGGCCTGCAGATATTCTGGGATATTGGCGTTGTAGAGGATCATCTCGCCATTCCGGTCGGCGGCCGCATAGCTTTCGGCGACCGTCGCCTTGCCGCTGCGCAGGGATTTGACTTCCGTGCCGGTCAGCATCAGGCCGGCTTCGAACACTTCGCCGATCTCATAATCGAAGCGCGCCCGGCGGTTATCGGACACGATCTTGTAGTTCGGCTTCTCCTTGGCGGCGGCCACAATCGATCCTTTGATCTCAGGCGTTCAACAGGCCGGCATGGACCAGAGCGCGCCGGATCAGTCCCTCGACGTTCTCGCTCACCGGCACCAACGGCAGCCGCAATTCATTTCGCGCGCGGCCAAGAACGCTCAGCGCATATTTGGCGCCCGCCACGCCGGGCTCGACGAAGATCGCCGCATGCAGCGGCGTCAGGCGGTCCTGGATGCGCAGGGCATGGCGATAATCGCCCTTGAACACCGCCTCCATCAATTCGGCGCACAGCGCCGGGGCGACATTGGCGACGACTGAAATGCAGCCATGCGCGCCCGCCGCCATGCAGGCGAGCGCGGTCATATCCTCGCCGGAAAGCTGGATGAAGCCGGCTCCCATCGCCTGGCGCTGCAGGGAAATGCGCGCGACATTGCCGGTGGCGTCTTTCACGCCGACGACGTTCTTGAGCTCGAACACCCGCTTCATCGTCTCGACCGACATGTCGATCACCGACCGCGGGGGGATGTTGTAGATGAAGATCGGGATGTCGACGGCCTCGTTGATCGCCTTGAAATGGCGATAAAGCCCTTCCTGCGTTGGCTTGTTGTAATAAGGCGTCACCACCAGCACCGCGTCGGCGCCGACTTTGTCGGCGTGTCGGGCGAGTTCGACCGCCTCATGCGTATTGTTCGATCCCGCTCCCGCGATGACCGGCACGCGGCCGCGCGCCTCGTCGATGCAGATGTCGACGGCGCGCCGGTGCTCCTCGTGCGAAAGCGTCGGCCCCTCGCCGGTCGTCCCGACTGGCACCAGCCCGTGCGAGCCCGCCGTGATCTGCCAGTCAATCAGAGCGCGGAACGCCTGCTCGTCGATCTTGCCGTCTTTGAAAGGCGTGAGCAGCGCCGGCATCGACCCGTGAAACTTCGCCCTCTTTTCCATTTCGCCCTTCCAGACCGTAAATGCGCTCGCCTTTCGCAAATAGGACATAAACCTTGTGCCTCTTGCGCGAAAGGGGGCTGGGTGGGCCTGACGCACAGGTCTGTGGTAAAGAATTGATAAGCAAAGCAAGCGCAGGATTGCGCCGTGGGGTTCGAACCATGGTCGGCGGCCGCGTTTACCTGTCCCTGATTGCCGCCGGCGCGCTCTGCTGGGCCGCCGCCTCGCATGAACGCGCCCATCGCGCCGCTTTGACCCGGCCGCGCCTCGCCGAGGCCAATCTCGACCTGACGCCGGTCTCAAAGATCGACCCGCAACAGCAGCCGGCCTCGGGCGCTGAAACGCTTCCGATTTCCCCAGCCGCGCCGCCGCCCGCCGAACAGGACAGCGGCCTTTCCCGAATGTCAGCGGCGGCCGCGCTTTACCAGAAAGGCGATCTTGCCGGTGGCGACGCGGCGGCCAGGGCTTTGGACGATTCGTTGCAGCGCACCGCGCTCGAATGGATCGCCCTGAAGACATCGCCGCAAGCCGACTACGCCAGGCTGGCTAAGTTCGGGGCGGCGCATCCCGATTGGCCCGCCAACACCTGGATCCGCTACCGCCAGGAAGCCGCCCTCTACAACGACCGCGCCCATCCCGAAGTCACCGCAGCTTTATTCTCCGCCGATCCGCCGCGCTCCACCGCCGGCAAGCTCGCGCTGGCGCGGATCGCGCTGGCGGCCGGCCGGCGCGATGAGGCCGGCGCGCTCGTCCGCGCCATTTGGCGCGACGATGATTTTGACGGCTGGACGGAACGCGCCGTCCTCACTGATTTTTCGTCGCTGCTGAGCAGCGCCGACCACCATTATCGCGCCGAGCGACTGCTTTATGCGGAGAAGATCGCGCCGGCCCTGCGCGCCGCCGCGCTCGCCGGTCCCGATGCGCTCGCGCACGCCAAAGCCTGGGCGGGAGCCATTGGCAGGCCGCTGACCGACGCCGCCTGGAGCGCCCTGCCCGCCGCGATGAAAAGCGACCTGGGCCTCGTCTATGTCCGCGTCCAGACGCTGCGCCGCGCCGACCGCGTGCTGGAAGCCGCCCTGTTGATCAAAAACGCGCCGCGCGCCGCCGCCTTCGTCGACGGCGATCGCTGGTGGGAGGAGAGGCGGATGGTGGCGCGCCGCCTGCTCGATGGCGGCCTGAACAAAGACGCCTATGCGCTGTGCGCCGACCATTCCACCGTCTCGATCCCCTCGCGCGTCGATGCGGAATTTCACGCCGGCTGGATTGCTTTGCGCTTCCTCGGCGATGCCGAGCGCGCCGCCAGTCATTTCGCCGCCGCGGCGGCCGCCGCCGAGACGCCGCTGGCGATCGCGCGCGCCGCTTATTGGCAGGGCCGCGCAGCCGAGCAGGCGCGGCGCGCCGACGAGGCGCAGCAATTTTACGAACGCGCCGCCGCCTATCCGATCGCCTATTACGGACAGCTCGCTGGTGAAAAACTGCACCGGCCAGCGCTGGCGTTGCGGACGCCGGCGAACCTGCCGATCGGCGCGGCGCGCAACGAGGCGACCGAGATCGTCGACCTTCTCTACGGCGCGAGACTCGACGGTTACGCCCGCGGGCTCGCCTTCGACGCCGCCGGCGCCTATGCCGACGAAGCGCAGCTCGCCGCGCTGGCGGAAGTCGCCGCGGCGCGGCGCGATGGCGTCGCCAGCGTCGAAATCGGCAAGCTGGCGACGGCGCGCGGCTTTGCGCTCGACGAAAGCGGCTTTCCAACCTTCGGCGTGCCGGATTTCGCGCCGCTGGCCAGTTCGGCGGAGCTGGCGGCGATCTATTCGGTCGCGCGCCAGGAGAGCGAATTCGCCGGCGCGGCCGCCTCCGGCGCCGGGGCCAAGGGGCTGATGCAGATCCTGCCGTCGACCGCCCGCGACACGGCGCGGCGCATGGGCGTGCCCTTCGATCCGGCGCGGCTCACCGCCGACATCGCTTACAACACCCAATTGGGGGCGGCCTATCTCGGGCAATTGCTCGACGCGGAGGGCGGCTCCTATGTGCTCGCCCTTGCCGCCTATAATGCGGGCGGCGGCCGCGTGCAGCAATGGATCGACGCCTATGGCGATCCGCGTCAGGCCAATGTCGATCCCGTCGATTGGGTCGAGAGCATCCCCTTCGACGAAACGCGCGACTATGTGCAGCGCGTCTCCGAGAACTTGGCGGTCTATCGCATGCGCCTCGGCGATCCGGCCAAAGCGCCCGTCGAACCACAGACCGGACGCGTCGCGCGGGCGGATTTTTAGGTCCGCCGCGGCCGCGCCGGCGACAATTCCAAAAGAGAATGAAGTCGTTCGCAAAAACGAGGCCCCACGCCGCCGAGCATCCGAACCTGTGCGGTAATGGCACATCTGTTCTGGCGCCGCGCTTGCCCCTCCCTCCGTCGATGAGCCGGCCACAAAGCCTGCGCTGCTGCGTTGAAGCCCTCGGGACGGGGAGGTGCAAATGGGCGACGAGGAATTTTACGAGGATCGCGACGGCGCCGGGCTTGGCCTGAGCGCGGCCGAGCTCCAGGCAATGGCGAGGCGCCAGCTCGCCGCTTCGATCGCGGTGGCGATCGTCATTGCGCTCGGCGTCGCTTTGGCCGCGTTAACGCCTGCTTCCCGCGGTCACGGCCAGATCGCCGCGCATCGCTCCTTGCTTGTCCAGCAGCCGACCATGACGATGCCGCCGGACCATCGCCTCGCATCGCGCACGCCGCCTGAAGTCGAACTTCCCTGAAGGCTGCAGGCCTTATGAAGGCGACCGCGGCTTCATTTGGGCTTAAGCGGTCTGGAATATTTGAACGCGCGCGGAGAGGCGGGCAACCGGAATTCGCTCGGCATGGGATGGCCGATGCGCGAGCGTCCGCGCGCGATTGCGAAGCCAGTTTTTCGCTTCGCGATCGATCCAGCGCTGCGCGTCCTGCGGGGCGGCGAAGTGATTGATGCGCGCCTCGGCGCCGCTCGCCCATCTGACGCGCACGCAATATTCGAGGCCCACCGCCAGGGGTGCAAAGACCGGGGTCTCCATTTCGCTCTCCGTCAGCATGGCCAGAGGTTGCCCCAGAAACCTGAAAGCCGCGTTGTTTCAACGCCGATGCAAAGGTTAATGCGCGATAATTCGTGCGAGGAGGAAGCTCGACCCTCTCCCGACGCTCACCGGAGCGGCGCCCCGCGCGTCAACAAACAGCGGGGGATTGAGGAAAAACCTTAACCTCTCGGCAACCTTTGGCGACCTAGCTTTCCCTGGTCAACAAGAGGCTAGGCATGACCGACAGTGTTGGAATCCCGGGTAATCGCATATTGTCTTTCATCGAGCGTATCGAGCATATCGACGAAGAACTCAAAGCGCTGAACGAGGGCAAGAAAGAAGTGTTCGCCGAAGCCAAGGGCGAAGGCTTCGACGTCAAAGTCCTCAAGGAAATCCTTCGCCTGCGCAAACAGGACCAGGACGAGCGCGACGAACAGGAATCGCTCCTCGACCTCTATCTCAGGGCGATGCAAAACGCCGCGCCCGAGCAATCCAGAGCCGCCTGAGGCGCTTGTAACGTATGGCGCATCGCGCCAACCAGCGGCCGCCGGTTCACGCCGGCGGCCGTCTCGCCTCCGTCAGGCCGCGGTCGGGGTCACCACGTATAGTAGCAATTGCCTTTGTCGCACACGCGTTTGTGCGGATAGGCGAAATTGGGACCGAGGCAGAAATCATACCAATGATACCCCGTCTCGCCGAAACGGTAGCAGCCCGCGTTCCATCCCTGCGGCGTAATCTGGGCGCTGGCCGGCAGGATCGCGGCGGACGTCAGCGTCGCAACGGCGGCGGCGAGCAAAATAATCTTGCGCATCTTCAACCCCTCCTCGGAACGGCCCAATCTTTCGCGGGCGGTCGCAGATCATTATCTGCCGACAAAAAGCAACATACAAGTCCGGCGGCAACGCCTTGAAGCGGATGCGTTAATGTCACAGCCAAGCCCGTCAGTCGCAACGCGCGCGGATGGCG
Organism: Roseiarcus sp.; assembly: GCA_036513315.1. Classification (GTDB taxonomy): domain Bacteria; phylum Pseudomonadota; class Alphaproteobacteria; order Rhizobiales; family Beijerinckiaceae; genus Roseiarcus. Next base: position 462 of record DATBZF010000013.1, on the reverse strand, counting down.
GAAGGGGTGTCCGCCGCACTACCGTCTCTAGATGTTCTCGGTTGTCCGAATACTCATTTTATTTCATAGCATTATGCAACGCCAGCGTCTTGCTGTGTCCGACCGCGTACGCTATAATCCAGCCATAAAAGTGGGACCACAAGTGGGACCGTATGAACTGGCCTTTGGATGGTTAGGGTTCGCAACAAGCTGACGGCGCGCGCCGTCGCCACACTCACGACGCCGGGCAAGTATTCGGACGGCGGCAGTCTTTATCTGCGCATTGACGGCAGCGAAACCAAGGACGAGATCGATCGTCGCCGATGGATATATCGGTTCCCTTGGCGCGGACGAGTTCGAGAAATGGGGCTTGGGGGCTTCCCGGACATTTCACTTGCAGAAGCGCGAAAAGCTCGCGACTTGGCCCAAGATCTCGTTCGGCAAGGGAAAGACCCCATCTACGCGCGGGAGGAAGCCAGGCGA
>DATBZF010000012.1:0-4704 GCA_036513315.1 Roseiarcus sp. | reverse complement strand
CCCAACCCCATATCGCTCCACATCGACCGCGCTCAAATCCATCATCGGCTCCAGAATCTGCCCCTGCAGCGAATCGGAGTTCGTCAAAAAACTCAAGGAAAAGATGTGTGCATCGAATAGCCGCAAAGCGGGGCGAAGGGGTGCGCGTTCCCTTCGCACCGCTTGGCGGGGAGAAGGCGGCCGGCGAAGCCGGGCGGATGAGGGGCGGCGCAACCGTTAGCCCGCAGGGCAACTCCCCCTCACACCGACAGCTTCTTCCTCACATCCGCCTCGACCATATCCTTGCGCGCGCCAGCCAGCACCACGGCGCCGCGGTCCATCACGGCATAGTCGTCGGCAAGGTCGCGGGCCCATTCGAAATATTGTTCGACGATGACGATCGCCATTTCGCCCTTGTTGCGCAGATACAGAATCGCGCGGCCGATGTCCTTGATGATCGAGGGCTGGATGCCCTCGGTCGGCTCGTCGAGCACCAGCAGTTTGGGCCGCGTCACCAGGGCGCGGCCGATCGCCAGTTGCTGCTGCTGGCCGCCGGAAAGATCGCCGCCGCGCCGGCCCATCATTTCCGAGAGGACGGGAAACAGGCTGAAAATCTCGTCGTCGATGAAGCGGGTGGCGCGGCCTTGCGTGGCGAAGCCGGTCATCAGGTTTTCGCGCACGGTGAGCAGCGGGAAGATCTCGCGCCCCTGCGGCACGAAGCCGATGCCGCGGCGCGCCCGCTGATAGGGGACGAGGCCGTTGATGTTCTCGCCCTGCCAGCTGATGGCGCCCGAGGCGATCGGCTGCTGGCCGACGATCGCGCGCAACAGCGAGGACTTGCCGACGCCGTTGCGGCCGAGCACGCAGGTGACGCGGCCAATCTCAGCTTTCAGCGACACCGAGCGCAGGGCCTGGGCGGCGCCGTAGAAGAGATTGATGTTGTCGACGCTCAGCATGGTCTCTACCGCCCCAGATAGACTTCGATGACGCGCTCGTCAGCGCTGACCTGGTCGAGCGTGCCTTCGGCGAGCACCGCGCCTTCGTGGAGCACCGTCACCTTGACGCCGAGTTCGCGCACGAAAGCCATGTCATGCTCGACGACGACCACCGAATGGTCCTTGGCGATAGCGCGCAGCAATTCGGCGGTCACGGCGGTCTCCGCGTCGGTCATGCCGGCGACCGGCTCGTCGACCAGCAGGAGCTTCGGGTCCTGGGCGAGCAGCATGCCGATCTCGAGCCATTGCTTCTGGCCGTGCGAAAGCGCGCCGCCGAGCCGGGCGCGATGGTCGGTGAGGCGCGTCGTCTCGAGGATGCGCTCGATCGTCTCGCGCTCGCGCGCGCCGGCGCCGCCGAACAGCGTGGCGAAGACCTCGCGCGGCGCTTTGGTCGCCAGCAGGATATTGTCGGCGACGGTATGATTTTCGAACACCGTCGGTTTCTGGAATTTGCGGCCGACGCCGAGCTGCGCGATTTCGGTCTCGTCAAGCTGCAAAAGATTATGGCGGCCGTCGAAATAGACATCGCCCTCGTCGGGCCTTGTCTTGCCGGTGATGACATCCATCATCGTCGTCTTGCCGGCGCCGTTGGGGCCGATGATCGCACGCATCTCGCCGGGCTCCAGCGTCAGCGACAGGCCGCGCAGGGCCTTGTAGCCGTCGAAAGAGACGGCGACGCCGTCAAGATAGAGCAGCGTGCGGGTGAGGAGAGCGGTATCGGGAATGCTCATTGGGCGGCGCCCCCTTCCTCAGCGATCGCGGCCTCGCCGGCCAGCGCGGTCGGCGGCGCCTGGGTAGGTTTGCGGCGAAGACTCGCGAACCAGCCGAGAATGCCCTTTGGCAGGAATAGGGTGACCAGCACGAAGAGGGCGCCGAGGCCGAACAGCCAATATTCCGGAAAGACGCCAGTGAAATAGGTCTTGGCGAAATTGACGACGATGGCGCCGAGCACCGCGCCGACCAAAGTGCCGCGCCCGCCGACGGCCACCCAGATCACCGCCTCGATCGAATTGCCGGGATCGAATTCGGAGGGGTTGATGATGCCGACCTGCGGCACGTAAAGCGCGCCGGCAATGCCGGCGATGACGGCGGAGACCACCCAGACGAATAATTTGTAATTCTCGACGCGATAGCCGAGGAAGCGCACCCGGCTCTCGGCGTCGCGCACCGCGATCAAAGCCTTGCCGTATTTCGAAGTGACGATCGCCTTGCAGAGGATGAAGGCGATGACCAGCGCGATCGCTGAAATCGAGAACAGAGCCGCCCGCGTCGCATCCGCCTGCACGTTGAAGCCGACAATGTCCTTGAAGTCGGTCAGGCCATTATTGCCGCCGAAGCCGAAGTCGTTGCGGAAGAAAGCGAGCTTCAGCGCATAGGTCAGCGCCTGGGTGATGATGGAGAGATAGACGCCGGTGACGCGCGAGCGGAATGCGAACCAGCCAAAGGCGAAAGCCAGCAGGCCGGGGACCAGCATCACCATGATCATTGCATAGGGAAAGAGCTTGAAGCCCCACCACGGAATGGGCAGTTCCTTCCAGTTCAGGAACACCATGAAATCGGGCAGGATCGGATTGGCGTAGACGCCGCGCGTGCCGATCTGGCGCATCAGATACATGCCCATCGCATAGCCGCCGAGCGCGAAAAACGCGCCATGGCCGAGCGAGAGAATGCCGCAATAGCCCCAGACCAGATCGAGCGCCAGGGCGAGCAGCGCGTAGCAGAGATATTTGCCCATCAGCGCGACGACATAGGGCGGAATGGCGAGCGGCGAGCCGGGCGGTATCGCCAGAGCGAGCACCGGCACGAGGATCGCGATCCCCAGCATCAGGATGATGAAAGCGACGCCCAGCCGGTCGAAGGTCGCAAGGAAGCGACTGGTCATCATGCTTCCACCGCCCTGCCCTTGAGCGCGAACAGCCCGCGCGGGCGCTTCTGGATGAACAGGATGATGAAGACCAGCAGCATGATCTTGCCGAGCACGGCGCCGACGAACGGCTCCAGCAGTTTATTGGCGACGCCGAGCGTCAGCGCGCCGAGCAAAGTGCCCCAGAGATTGCCGACGCCGCCGAGCACGACCACCATGAAACTGTCGATGATATAGCCCTGGCCGAGATTGGGCGAGACATTGTCGATCTGCGACAGCGCGACGCCGGCGATGCCGGCGATGCCCGAGCCGAGGCCGAAGGCGAACATGTCGATGCGCCCGGTCGAAATGCCCATCGCCGCCGCCATCCGCCGGTTCTGCGTCACCGCGCGCATGCGCAGGCCGAAAGAGGTCGCGCGCAATAGCAATTGCAGCGCGACGAAGACGGCGATCGCCAGCACGATGATCCAGAGGCGCCCGGTGGTGATCGAAATCCCGCCGACCTCGATCGAGCCCGACATGAAAGCTGGCGCGCTGACCTGCCGGTTGTTGGCGCCGAAAATCGTGCGCACCAATTGCTGCAGAATCAGCGACACGCCCCAGGTGGCGAGCAGCGTCTCCAGCGGCCGGCCGTAGAGAAAGCGGATCACCAGCCGCTCGATGAGAATGCCCATGCAGCCGGCGACGACGAAGGCGATGGGGATCGCGACAGCGAGCGACCATTGCGCGAATTGCGGCGGAATGAGGCTCTGCACGATGAAGGTCGAATAGGCGCCGAGCATCACCATCTCGCCATGCGCCATATTGATGACGCCCATCACGCCGAAGGTGATCGCCAGGCCGATCGCAGCGAGCAGCAGGACGGACGAGGCCGACAGGCCGTACCACAAGTTTTGCACGATATCCCAAAGCGCCAGCCGGGCTTTGATCGCGGCGATCGCGGCGGCGCCGGCGGTCTTCAGTGGGCCATCGCTCGCCTTCTCGGTCATTTCGCCGATCAGGCCGAGCGCGTCCTGGTCGCCCCGCTCCTTGAGCACGCCGACGGCGGCGAGCCGGTCGGCCTCCGGCGCGTCGGCGCTGGTCACCAGGATCGCCGCGCGGGCCTGCTGGAAAGCCTTGGCGGCGCGGGCATCCTTCTCCTTGGCGAGCGCCGCCTCGACGGCGGGCAGATCCTTGGGATCGTGCGATTTGAAGACGGCGTCGGCGCCAGCGACCCGTTTGGCGGGATCCGGGGACGCCAGCGTCATCGAACCCATCGCCGCGTCGATAGCGCTGCGCAGCCCATTGTTGACGCGTACTTTCTTCAGCGCGCCCTCGTCGACGCCGGCCGCCTTCTCGCCGGTTTTGGCGCTGAAAATCTCGCCGGCGGCGTTCTTGAAGACGATCGTCTTCGAGCCCTTGTCGATGAACAGCCGGTTGTCGGCAAGCGCTTCAAGTATCTGCGCGCCCGTCGGCGCGCCGCTCAGCGCCAACTGGCCGATCGCCTTCTCGGTCTGCGGAAACTTGTCGTCGAGGAAAAGCGCCAGCGTGTCGTCAAGCGTATCGGCGCGCGCCGCCGAGGCGGCGGCGCCGATGCAACAGAACAGAAAAAGCGCGGCGAACAGGCGGGCGATCGTCATGAATGGTTTCTCTACCTTCCGCTTCCCCCCTCGCGGGGGAAGGTGGCCGGCGAAGCCGGTCGGATGAGGGGTGGTCGCGCGCAGCGCGACGGCTTTGAACGTTGCAGAATCTCACGCGGTGCACGAGCATTGCGCAATCACCTCGGGCATTCTCGCCGCTATCATGCTTCGCCTCGCCCGCGAGCAGCGCGCCAATCTGGTGCAGGCTGAGGCGATCATCTGGCGCGCTGTCCGCGATCGCCGATGC
>DATBZF010000011.1:0-15729 GCA_036513315.1 Roseiarcus sp. | reverse complement strand
CACGCAATTCATCTCGCCGATATGCGCGCCGCTGCGCAGCAGCGCGCGATTGATCGCCTGTTTGTCGGCGAGCGTGATGTCGCCGTCGGGCAAGGCGAGCAGCGCCGAGCCGCCGCCCGAAATGAGGCAGAGCAACAGGTCGTCCGGGCCGAGGCTCTTGACGAGATCGAGGATGGCGCGGGCCGCCGCTGGGCCGGCGGCGTCCGGCACGGGATGGCTGGCTTCGACCACTTTGATGCGGTTTGTCGGGGCGCCATGGCCGTAGCGGGTCACGACGAGGCCGTCGATGGGACCGCGCCAATGCGCCTCCACCGCGGCGGCCATCGCGGCGGCCGCCTTGCCGGCGCCGACGACGATCGTGCGCCCCTTCGGCGGGGTCGGCAGATAGGGCGGCACGCAAAGCGCTGGCGCGGCGGCGTTCACCGCCGCGTCGAACATGGCTCTGAGCAACGCCCCTTGATCGCCAGCCATATATTTCCCCTTTAGGCGCTCTTCTTGCCGATTTCGTGATCGGCCATGATTTCCAACGCGCGCACCATGCCCGAATGATCCCATGCCTTGCCGCCATGGGCGACGCAGGCGCTGAACAATTGCTGCGTGGAAGCGGTGTTGGGCAGCGCGACGCCGAGCGCCCTGCCGCCCTGCAGCGCGAGATTGAGATCCTTCTGGTGCAATTCGATGCGGAAGCCCGGATCGAAAGTGCGCTTGACCATGCGCTCGCCGTGCACTTCAAGGATGCGCGAGGCGGCAAAGCCCCCCATCAAAGCCTGGCGTACCCGCGCGGGATCGGCGCCTGCCTTGGAGGCGAACACCAAAGCCTCTGCGACCGCCTCGATATTGAGGGCGACGATGATCTGGTTGGCGACCTTGGTGGTCTGCCCGTCGCCATTGCCGCCGACCAATGTGATGTTCTTGCCGAGCTTTTCGAAAATCGGCTTCACCACGGCGAAGGCTTCTTCCGAACCGCCGACCATGATCGTCAACGAAGCGGCCTTGGCCCCGACTTCGCCGCCCGAGACCGGCGCATCGAGATAATCGGCGCCGAGCGCCTTGATCTTCTGCGCGAACTCCTTGGTGGCGATCGGCGAGATCGAACTCATGTCGACGACAATCTTGCCCTTGCTCAGGCCTTCGCTGACGCCCGCCTTGCCGAACAGAATGTCTTCGACATCGAGCGTGTCAGGCGCCATCAGGATGATCACTTCCGATTTCTCAGCGACTTCCTTGCCGCTGGCGCAGGCGGCTCCACCCGCCTTGAGCAGCGCCTCGGGAACCGCGCGCCGGGTGCGCAGGAAGAGCTGATGGCCGGCGGCGATCAGATTGGCCGCCATGGGCTGGCCCATCACGCCAAGGCCGATGAAACCGATTTTACTCATGGTCGAGAACTCCTGATGGGCGCAATTAGGATTGATAGGGCTTGATCCAGCCAAGTCCCGCCACAGTGTTGGTGAGCGGCTTGTATTCGCAGCCGATCCAACCGGAATAGCCGATCTTGTCGAGATGCTTGAACAGGAACGGATAATTGATTTCGCCGGTGCCCGGCTCGTTGCGGCCGGGATTGTCGGCAAGCTGGACATGGGCGATGCGGGGCAGGTTCGCCTCCATCGTGCGGGCGAGATCGCCCTCCATGATCTGCATGTGATAGATGTCATATTGGACGAAGAGATTGTCGGAGCCGATTTCGTCGATCAGTGCGCGGGCCTGATCGGTGCGGGTGAGGAAGAAACCCGGAATGTCGCGGGTGTTGATCGGCTCGACCAGCAGTTTGATTTTCGCTTTCGCCATTTCGGCCGCCGCATAACTCAGATTAGCGACGAGAGTCTTGTGCAGCGTTTTGACATCGGCGCCTTTGGGGGCGACGCCGGCGATGCAATTGACGAGGCCGCAGCCGAGCGCGCTGGCGTAGTCGATCGCCTGATGAACGCCGCGGCGGAATTCCTCGACCCGGTCGGGGAAAATTGCAATGCCGCGCTCGCCCGCCGCCCAATTGCCGGCCGGCAGATTATGCAGCGCCTGCGTCAGGCCGTTGTCGCGCAGCCGCGCGACGAGATCGCTCTTCGTCTCCTCATAGGGCGACATATATTCGACGCCCTTGAAGCCGGATTTTGCGGCGGCGGCGAAACGGTCGAGGAGAGGCAGATCGGCGTAGAGGAAGGTCAGATTGGCGGAGAATTTCGGCATGGGGTGGTTCCTGAGATAGTTGATCAATCAGTCAGAGGTTTGCGCCGCCCCTCATCTGTCATGCATGCCACCTTCTCCCCGCTGCGCGGGGCGAAGGGGCGCGCGTTCCCTTCGCCCCGCGCAGCGGGGAGAAGGTGGCGCGAAGCGCCGGATGAGGGGCGGCGCTGACGTTTGCTACGTCCCCGCATTTTCGATGACGCCCATGTCCTGGCTCTCGCGGATCGACAGGTTGGGATCGAGGCAGAGGATTTCCTCGAACTCATTGACGTTGTTGACCTCGGTTCCCATCGCAATATTGGTGACGCGTTCGAGGATGAATTCCAGCACCACCGGCACGCGATGTTCTCTCATCAAGGCCTGCGCCTTGGCGAAAGCGTCCTTGAACTCGTTCGGGCTCTTGACGCGGATCGCCTTGCAGCCGAGGCCTTCGGCGACGGCGACATGGTCGACGCCGTAGCCGGCCGGGGCGTCGCCTTCCGGCGTCGCGTTAATATTGTCGAAGCCGAGCGAGACTTCGAAATCCATCTGGAAGCCGCGCTGCGCCTGACGGATCAGGCCGAGATAGGAATTGTTCACGACGACATGCAGATAGGGCAGTTTGTGCTGCGCGCCGACCGCGAGCTCCTCGATCATGAACTGGAAATCATAATCGCCCGACAGCGCGACGATCGTCTTGTCGGGATGGGCGGCGCGCACGCCGAGCGCAGCGGGCAGGGTCCAGCCGAGCGGCCCTGCCTGGCCGCAGTTGATCCAGTTGCGCGGATTATAGACTTTGAGGAATTGCGCGCCGGCGATCTGCGAAAGGCCAATCGTCGTGACATAGCAGGTGTCGCGTCCGAACGCCTCGTTCATCTCCTCATAGACGCGCTGCGGCTTCAGCGGAACCTGGTCGAAATGGCTCTTGCGCAGCATGTTGTTCTTGCGATGCAGGCATTTGGCCGCCCAGGAATCGCGGTTCTTCAACCGCCCGTCAGCCTTCATTTCGCGCGCGACTTCGATGAACAGCTTCAGCGCCGCCCGCGCGTCGGAGACGATGCCGAAATCGGGACCGAACACGCGGCCGATCTGGGTCGGCTCGATATCGACATGGATGAACTTGCGGCCCTTGGTGTAGACATCGACCGAGCCGGTATGGCGATTGGCGAAACGATTGCCGATGCCGAATACGAAATCGGATTCGAGGAAAGTGGCGTTGCCGTAGCGATGGCTGGTCTGCAGCCCGACCATGCCGGCCATCAGCGGATGATCGTCGGGAATCGTGCCCCAGCCCATCAAGGTCGGGATGACGGGAACGCCGGTCAGTTCGGCAAATTCCACCAGGAGATCGCAGGCGTCAGCGTTGATGACGCCGCCGCCGGCGACGATCAGCGGCCTCTGCGCTTCGTTCAGCATGGCGATGGCGCGCTCCGCCTGTGCGCGCGTGGCGGCGGGCTTGTAGATCGCCAGCGGCTGGTAGGTGGAATCGTCATATTCGATTTCCGCCAATTGCACGTCGATCGGCAGGTCGATCAGCACCGGCCCGGGCCGGCCCGAGCGCATGACATGAAACGCCTGTTGGAAAACCATCGGCACCAGCGCGGGCTCGCGCACGGTGACCGACCATTTGGCGACCGGCTTGGCAATCGTCTCGATGTCGACCGCCTGGAAATCCTCTTTATAAAGCTTGGCGCGCGGCGCCTGGCCGGTGATGCAGAGGATGGGGATGGAATCGGCGATCGCCGCATAGAGCCCGGTGATCATGTCGGTGCCGGCCGGCCCCGACGTGCCGATGCAGACGCCGATATTGCCCGCCTTGGCGCGCGTGTAGCCGTCCGCCATATGCGAAGCGCCCTCGACATGGCGCGCCAGGATATGGCGGATCGAGCCGCGCGCTCTCAGCGCGGCATAAAGCGGATTGATCGCGGCGCCGGGCACGCCGAAGGCGCAGGTCACGCCTTCTTTTTCGAGCACGCGAACGGCGGCCTCGATCGCTTTCATCCTCGCCATGTCAAGCCTCCCGATTACAAAGCCAGAATCGGAGGAGGATGAACTTGTCGCGATACACCGGGCCGTCATTGCGAGCGGCGCCGAAGCAATCCAGACGACGGCTTTCGATAGCTCAGTCTGGATTGCTTCGTCGCTTCGCTCCCTCGCAATGACGTACACGAGAGTCGGTCGAAGGCATCCTGTCCCAATTCTTCAAGGCCCCGTTATCCCCGAGGATAGACCCTTTCTCAACGACGGCGCATTTCTTTTCCATCAGATGGGACGTTTGGGGAAAGGCGCTATGATTCAAGAGCTTAATCGACGCGGCAAGTAGAATTTCCGGCCTTTCAGTCGCCCCGCTACCCGCCGACCGCTCTGATCGTCTGCTCGACGGACGCGCCGGGAATGCGGAACAGGCCAGTGAATGGCTCGTTGAGTTCGAGAATGAGAAACACCGCGCTGCCGACAGCGAACGCGCCAAAAGCGAGCGCGACGACGTTTGTGGAGTTAAAGCGCGAGAGCACGCCAAAACCGCAGAACAACAGCATCGCCCAGGAGACGACGATAACGAGCAATGGCCAGGAAACCGGAGAGGCCAATTGCAGGGACATCAGCAATCGGGTCTGCTCGATAATTCCGGCGTTGACGCCAATCGTGCCGACCAATTGCGTCTGGGCCGGCGTCTTCGGGTTCAGCGAACTGATCGCCTGGTTCATCATCACGAATCCGGGCAGGTAAGATTCGACTTCAAGCTCCTTCGGGTCGGCGTCGCCGCCGCCCCAGATCGTGTGATAGGCCTTCTTGAGCGCGCCTTTAAGTCCGTCGCGCAGCGGCTGCGCCTCCGGCCCGTATTGCACCAGCGCCATATCGAGCTGGATCGAGCGCGCGCCAAGCGTTTCGACATTGGCTTTCTGGACTGCGAAAAATCCGTAGGCCGAGCCGACCAGCGTTCCCAGAACGAGGGCCAGAAGCAGCGTCAGGAGGCCCATGATCGCGCCGATCATCTCCTTCGATCCCGTCGACATATGGCTTTCCGGCAGCAGGCGCTGCAGGTACAGGCCAAAAACGCCGAGGGCGAATGTCACGATGCCGACCCCGGCCGAGATGAAAATGGTTGTCACGTTTCCCCCCAATATGCGCCACCGTCCCATCTCTCGCCGAGAGGCGATCAGGGCGTATTCCAACCCGCCTCAAGCGGGCTCGCTCCACTCCCCGCGCACTTCGGTCCGCAACCAGCCTTCGGCATGCTTGCGCCAGTAATGTTCCTTGAGCCGCAGCGAAAGCGGACCTGGCCGGTCATTGCCGAGGACGCGCGCGCCGACGCGCGCCACCGGCATCACGCCGCCCGCCGTCGTCGCGGCGAACACTTCATCCGCATCCTCGAGCAGAGCGCGCGGGATCGGCGCGATTTCGGCCGGCACACCCAATGCCGCGCAGAGTTCCAATATCGATCGCCGCGTGATCCCGTGCAACGCGCCGCGATCGGGGGTCAGCACGCGGCCGTCCTTGACCACGAAGATGTTGAAGCCGGGGCCTTCCGTCACCATGCCGGCGGCGTCGCAAAGGACGACGGTGTCGAAGCCATTGTCATGCGCCTCGATCAATCCGCTCGTCAGGTCGCTCCATTGATAGTTCTTCACGCTCGGATCGACCGAAGCGTCCGGCACGCGCGGCGTGCTGGCGATCCACAGATGGGCGCCGCGTTCCTGAACATCGGGAGGGACCACATCGATCCAGGGGATCGCGTAGGCGATCAGATGGTTCTGGCAATCGGCGGGGCGGCGCGAACCGAACATGCGCGGGCGGCCGCGACTGGCGACCATCGCGACATAGGAATCGGCAAGGCCGGTCAAAGCGACGCAGCGATGCAGGATCGCCTCGATCGTCGCGCGGTCCTCGGGAACGCTGAGCCGGCGCGCCTGCATGGAGCGGGCGAAGCGATCAAGGTGATCGCCCAGCCGAAAGAAGCCGCCGCGAAAGACATGCACCACGTCATAGACGGCGTCGGATCGCGTGAATCCCCAGTCGAGCACGGATATGCCAGCCTGCGCGATCGGCACGAAGGCGCCGCCGACATAGGCGGCGCCGGATGCATATTCGTTTTGGGCGGACGCGTCGGCCAAGACCGGCGCTCAGCTCGGCCTTCTGGCCAGCGAAAGCCAGACGCCGCCGCCGATGAGGACGGTCCCGGAAAGGCGGCCGAGGAATTTGGCGCGCGCCGGTTTCATGAACCAGGCCCGGCCGAGCCCCGCCGCCACCGCCCAGCTCGAATCCGTCATCGCGGCGAGGATCACCGTGAAGACGCACATTGCGGCGAGCTGGGGCCCGGCCGGCAGATTGGGATCGATGAATTGCGGCAGGAAAGCCGTGAAGAAGACGGTGGTCTTGGGATTGGACAGCGCGACGAGGAGCCCACGCGTGAAATGCACATGGCCGCGCGGCGCCAGCGCCGGCCCGCTCTTGCCGGCATGCCGCCAGGCCTGAAAGCCGAGCCATACGAGATAGGCGGCGCCGCCCCAGCGCAGGACTTCGAACAGGATGACGGCATTGGCGAGAACCCAGTTCAGGCCGAAAGCGATCGCGGTCAGCAGCAGCGCATTGCCGAGCGTCGTCCCCACGACGGTGGTCAAGGCGGCGCGCATGCCTTGCGTCGCGCCGGTCGAGACGACGAGCGTGACGATCGGCCCCGGCATGATGATGAGGACGATGGTGATGAGGATGAAGGCGGTGAACAATTCTACGTTCATAAGGGACCTCGTCGTGTCGCGGCGGGCGCCGAACATTTCACCGAACCGGCCGGAAGGCAATTGCGGGCGGCTTGCCCAATGAGAGCGTCCCATAGAATAGCAATATTGATGTTCTAGACATCACTATCGCGCTATGATACATGCTTATCCACTCTTCTAACCTGAGTCCACCGCATGCTCACCGCTCCCCAATTGCGCGCCGCGCGCGCGCTGCTCGGCATCGACCAGCGCGAATTGTCCCGGCTTTCAGATGTTTCGCTCGCCACGATCCAAAGAATGGAGGCGAGCGAAGGCAATGTGCGCGGCGTCGTCGATAGCCTGATGAAGATCGTCGCGGCGCTCGAGGCGGCAGGCGTCGAGTTGATCGGCGAAAACATGCGCAGCGATGGCGGCGGACGCGGCGTCCGCCTGCGCCAGCCCGGGGCAGCGGGCGGACGATCGCTGAGCGAAAGAGACGCCCCGTGAGCGATCGGACGATACGCAAGCCGGGCTTCGCCGACCTCTATACGCCAAAACTCGTGACATTGCTGCGCGAAGGCTATCGCCTGCGCGACTTGCAGGCGGACGCGATCGCCGGCCTCACCGTAGCGGTTGTCGCCCTGCCTCTGTCGATGGCGATCGCGATCGCCTGCGGCCTCAGTCCCGACCGCGGCCTCTACACTGCGATCGTCGGCGGCTTTTTCGTATCGGCGCTCGGCGGCAGCCGCTTTCAGATCGGCGGCCCCGCTGGCGCCTTCATCGTCCTCATTTTCTCGATCGTCGAGCGTCAAGGCTATGACGGTCTCGTGATCGCAACGATGATGGCCGGCGCGATAATGCTCGTGGTCGGCTTCATGCGCTGGGGAACCTATATCAAATACATCCCCTATCCGGTGACGGTCGGCTTCACCACGGGCATTGCCGTCATCATCTTCGCAAGCCAGATCAAGGAGCTCGTCGGACTCGACCTCGACAGGGAGCCGGCGGCGCTCGTCCCCAAACTGACGGCGTTGGCGGGCGCGATCGGCACAATGCGACCGATGACGCTCGCAATATCGATATTGGCGGCCGCTATCATCCTGATCCTGCGGCGGCTGCGCCCGAATTGGCCTGGCATATTGATCGCGGTGGCTCTTTGCGCGGCGCTCACCGGGCTACTTCACCTGGATGTTGCGACAATCGGCTCGCGCTTCGGCGGCGTGCCGCGCACGCTGCCATCGCCGGCCTTGCCGGCTTTCGATCTCGCCAGAATGTGGACGCTGTTGCCGGACGCTTTCGCGATCGCGCTGCTCGGCGCAATCGAATCGCTGCTCTCGGCGGTCGTGGCCGACGGCATGACCGGCCGGCGACACCGCTCAAATTGCGAACTGGTCGCGCAGGGCGTCGCGAATATCCTCGCGCCGATCTTTGGCGGAATGCCGGTCACCGGCACGGTCGCGCGCACCGCGACCAATGTGCGCTCCGGCGCCAAGGGGCCGATAGCGGGCATGTTGCATGCGCTCTACGTCCTTTTGTTCATGCTCATCGCCGCGCCGCTCGCCGCCTATATCCCGCTTGCCTCGCTCGGCGCCGTGTTGGCGGTGGTCGCCTGGAGCATGGCGGAGAGGGAGGAATTTGTCGCGCTTGTGCGCGCTTTCGGCGGCGACGCGCTTGTTCTGCTGGCGACGTTTCTGCTGACCATTTTCGAGAGCCTGACGCTCGGCATCGGGGTCGGCGTGACGCTCGCCGCCTTCTTGTTCTTGCATCGCATGGCTGAGACGATCGAAGTGCGGGAAGGTCGAACCTCCGTGGATGAGGACGAGGCCGATTCCAGCGAGGCCGCGGCCTTCGCCACGGAAGCGCCACCCAATCCCGACCTGATCGTCTATAAGATCAGCGGCGCCTTCTTCTTCGGCGCTGCCGCCGCGGTGAGCGCCGCGCTCGACCGCGTCGGACGATATCCCAGCACTTTCGTTTTCGATTTCGCCGATGTGTCGCTGATCGACACAACGGCGGCCAAAGCGCTCGCCGTTTTCGTGCGCAAGCTGCGGCGGGCGAACACGCATGTGTCGATCGCGAAGGCGCGGCCGGGGGTTCGCCGCGCGCTGCTGACCGCCGGCTTGCGCGAACCGGAAGTGAGCTATGTCGGAACGATCAGCGAAGCGCGCGAGCGCGCTGCGGCCGATCCTGTGGCGACCGAACTTTCTCTCAGCGCCGCGCGATAAGCGCATGAGCTGTCACGGGAGCCGCCCGCCGAGCGCGAGCGTCAGCTCGCGCGCGGTGTCGCGCACCAGCCGCCCGAGTTCCGGCACGCGCTCCTGCGGCACGCGGCTCGCAAGGCCGGATACCGATATGCCGGCGAGCGCTTCGGCCTGATCGTTGTAGACGACGGCGGCGACGCAGCGCAGGCCCATCAGATATTCCTGATCGTCGATGGCGTAGCCGTCGCGGCGCACCGTTTCCAGCGCATCGCGCAATTCGCCGGCGCGCACGACGGATTTGGGCGTCAGCCTTTTCATGCCGTGACGCTGGATGATCGCGACCACCTCCTCGTCCGCATAGGTCGCCAGAATCGCCTTGCCGATGCCTGATGTCACCATCGGCACGCGGCCGCCGACTTTGGTGATCGCGCGCATGATCTCGCGGCTTTCGACCTGCGTCAGCACGATGACTTCGCCGTCGTCGACAATGCCGAGATTGGCGGTCTCATGGGTGAGATCGCGCAGGCGACGCAGAAAGGGCAGCGCCGGGGCGACGAAATTGCGTCGGCGGATGAAGGCCGAGCCGATCGCGAAACTCTGCCGCCCGATGTGCCACATATTGTCGCTTTGATCGAAGGCGACGAAACGGCGCTTCTCGAGCGTGGTGAGAAGGCGGTGCGCGGTCGAGGGCGACAGGCCCGTGCGGATCGCCAGATCGGTGAGGCGATAGCCTTCCTCGTCCTCGCCGAGCGCCTCGAGCAGCAGCATCGCCCGATCGACCGACTGAACGGCGCCGCTCTTGGCGCTTTCATCGTCCTCGACGAGCTTCGGATGGGGCTTCAGCGCGCGACGCCTGGGGCCGGCTTTCATGGGGTTTAGGATTCCGGTTCAGGCCCGATTGGTAGAATTCCTGGCGCGGGTTGGCAATGCGCTCGTGGAGATGGAAAGCGAACGTCGCGCTGCCCCGCATCCGGCGCTTCGCGCCACCTTCTCCCCGCAATAGGCGGGGAGAAGGGATTGCGTCTGCCGCACCGCCTGTCCGCGGTGTATGCTTTCCCAAGCAACCTCCGGAGGAAACATGTCCCTGTTCGATCTGACTGGCAAAGTCGCAATCGTCACCGGCTCATCGCGCGGCATCGGGCGAGCCATCGCGCATCGGCTCGCCGAGCATGGCGCAAAAGTGGTGATTTCCTCGCGCAAGGCCGAGGCCTGCGCCGCGGTAGTCGCTGAGATCGACGCGCGATATGGCGCGGGCCGCGCTTTGGCGGTTCCGGCCAATATTTCATCGAAAGAGGATCTGCGCCATCTCGCCGACGCCGCCGCCGCGCATTTCGGCAAGATCGACATTCTCATCTGCAACGCGGCGTCCAATCCCTATTACGGCCCGCTCGCCAATATTTCCGACGATCAGTTCCGCAAAATCCTCGACAACAACATCGTCGCCAATCATTGGCTGATTTCGTTCGTCGCGCCGGCGATGGTCGCGCGCAGGGAAGGCTCGATCGTCATCATCTCCTCGGTCGGCGGCCTCAAAGCCTCAACCACGATCGGCGCCTATAACATTTCCAAGGCCGCCGACTTCCAATTGGCGCGCAACCTCGCCGCCGAATTCGGGCCGCATAATGTGCGGGTCAATTGCATCGCGCCCGGCCTGATCCGCACCGATTTTGCGCGCGCGCTTTGGGAGAACCCCGACAATCTGAAGGTCTATAATTCCCGCACGCCGCTGGGGCGGATCGGCGAGCCGGACGAAATCGCCGGGGCCGCGGTCTTCCTCGCCTCGCCGGCGAGCACATTCATGACCGGCCAGGCGATCGTCGTCGACGGCGGCGCGACGATAAGCTGAGGGCCCGCCGCCGGGCCGATGTTGCTTTTATCAGGCCCTTTGCCTAGCTTGAACGCCGGCGTGGACCACAGGTTTGCGCGCCATAAGCCGGGAGGAATCGATGGCGACCAAGCAGCGCGCGAAGGGCCTATCTTGAGTTCGGCGCTCGATGTGAAGCCGCGGGCCGCCGGGGCGCGCACGCCCTTCCCCTGGGAAAAGCACTATCCGCCTGGGGTCGCCTGGGACGCGCCGATCGAGCCCGGCACGGTTCCCGATTTGTTTGCGCGGGGCGTCGCCGCGCACAAGAACCGCACCGCCATTGAATTTCGCGACCGGCCGATCGCCTTCGCCGAACTCGGCCGCGCCGTCGACGCCATGGCGGCGGCCTTCCTTCGGTGCGGCGTCAAGCCGCAAGAGGCGATCGCGATCTATCTGCCCAATACGCCGCTCCATCCGATCACGTTTTTCGGCGGCCTCAAGGCGGGCGCAAAAATCGTCCACCTCAGTCCGCTCGACGCCGAGCGTGAACTGATGCACAAGCTGAAAGACAGCGGCGCGCGCATTTTGGCGACCACCAATTTCGCTTACTTTCTGCCCAACGCCGTCAAATTGCTCGACGCCGGCCTCGTCGATCTCGTCATCGTAGATGATGACGCCTCGTGGGGACCCACGCCGGCGCCCCAGCTTGCGCTGCCGGATCGACCCGATGTCGTCGCCCACAACGCTTTCGTCGCCGACGAGGCGCGCCCGGCGCAATGGCCTGACATCGCGCCCGACGATGTCGCGCTGCTGCAATATACCGGCGGCACCACCGGCGTCCCCAAAGGCGCCATCCTCAGCCATGCCAATCTCACCGCCGCGGTCGCAATCTATAAGGCCTGGGCGGACGGCAATGGCCTGGTGACATTGGAGACCGACAAGGTCGTCACCGTTCTGCCGCTCTTTCACATCTATGCGCTGACTTATATCCTCCTTCGCGCGATCCAGAGCGGCGCCCAAATCCTGCTTCGTTCGCGCTTCGACGTCGAGGGCGTGCTCAGCGACATTGAAGTGAAGCGCGCGACGATCTTTCCCGGCGTGCCGACCATGTGGATCGCCATCGCCAATCATCCCGGCATAGAAAAACGCGATTTCTCCTCGCTGCGCCTGTGCGGCTCGGGCGGCGCGCCGCTTCCCGTCGAGACCGCCAGGAGCATTCTGCAAAGCACCGGCCTGATCCTGCGCAGCGGCTGGGGCATGACCGAGACCTCGCCGGCGGGAACCGGCTTCCTGCTCGACGGGCCGGGACGGATCGGCAGCATCGGCTTTCCCCTGCCGGGCATAGAGCTCGGCATTGTTGCGCTCGATGATCCGCACCGCGTGCTTGGTCCCGGCGAGACCGGCGAATTGCGGGTGAAAGGGCCGAATGTGACGCGCGGCTATTGGAACCGCCCGCAGGAGAGCGCCGCCTCTTTCGCGGACGGCTATTTCCTGACCGGCGACATCGGCTATATGGATGAGGACGGCTATTTCTTCATCGTCGACCGCAAGAAGGACATGATCATTTGCGGCGGCTTCAATGTCTATCCGCAGATGATCGAACAGGCGATCTATGAACATCCCGCCGTGAGCGAAGTCCTGGTGATCGGCGCGCCCGATTCCTATCGCGGCGAGAGCGCCATGGCCTATGTCTCGCTTCGCGCCGGGGCTGAACCGTTCACGCTGGAGGAATTGCGCGCTTTCCTGCGCGACAAGCTCGGCCCGCATGAATTGCCGACCCTGCTGGAATTCCGCGCCGCCCTGCCGCGCACGCCGGTCGGCAAATTGTCGAAAGTCGAATTGCGCGAGGAAGCGCGCAAGGTGAAGTGACGCCCTTCTCCCCTTGCGCATGCCTGTCGGGGGAGACTAAAGCCCGCACCAAAAGCGGGAGGGTTTTGTGATTGCATAATCACCGGTCGTCATGGCCGGGCTTGTCCCGGCCATCCACGCGGCGCGGTTGCAAGAAACTTTTGAGGTTGGCGGCCTCCGCGCGGCGTGGATGCCCGGCACAAGGCCGGGCATGACGTGGTGGGGTTGCAAACGACGAGTATTGCAACCGAATTCTGTTCCCCAGACAGCCCTAACCCTTGCGGGAGAAGGACAGAGAAGAAGGAACGACCATGGACCTGCGATTTACCGACGACGAACTGGCGTTTCGTGAGCAAGTGCGCGGCTTCGTCAAAGCGAACCTGCCCGCCTCGATCCGGCAGAGAATCCTCGAAGGGCGTCATCCCCGCAAGGACGACATCGTGACCTGGACGCGCATTCTCAGCAAGCAAGGCTGGTCGGTGCCGCACTGGCCGAAGGAATGGGGCGGCACGGGCTGGAGCGCGGTGCAATTGCTGATCTTCAACGACGAATTGCAGCAGGCCGGCGCGCCCGAACCGCTCGCCTTCGGCA
Source organism: Roseiarcus sp. (assembly GCA_036513315.1). Lineage (GTDB taxonomy): Bacteria > Pseudomonadota > Alphaproteobacteria > Rhizobiales > Beijerinckiaceae > Roseiarcus. The sequence continues at coordinate 2,434 of DATBZF010000011.1, read as the reverse complement.
CCAGCATGGTCGGGCCGGTGATCTACACTTTCGGCTCGGACGCGCAGAAGCGCCGCTTCCTGCCGCGCATCGCCAATATCGATGATTGGTGGTGCCAGGGCTTTTCGGAGCCGGGCGCCGGCTCCGATCTCGCCGGATTGAAAACAACCGCCAGGCGCGAGGGCGGCGAATGGGTGATCAACGGACAGAAGACCTGGACGACGCTCGCCCAATATGCCGACTGGATTTTCGTTCTCGCCCGCACCGACGCGAGCGTGAAGAAGCAGGAGGGCATTTCCTTCATCCTCGTCGACATGAAATCGCCCGGCGTGACGGTGCGTCCGATCCAGACGCTCGACGGCGGACATGAGATAAACGAAGTGTTCTTCGACGATGTGCGCGTCCCTCTCGAAAACCTGGTCGGCGAGGAAAACAAGGGCTGGAACTACGCCAAATTCCTGCTCGGCAACGAGCGCAACGGCATCGCCCGCGTCGGCGCCTCGAAGGCGCGCATCAAGCGCATCCGCGAACTGGCTTCCCTGCAAGTCTATGGCGAGAAGCCCAAGATCGAGGACCCGCTGTTTCGCATGAAGCTGGCGGCCGTCGAGGTGGAGCTGAAGGCTTTGGAAATGACCCAGCTTCGCGTCATCGCGGGCGAGCGCAAGCGCGAAAAAGGCAAGCCCGATCCGACCTCCTCCGTGCTCAAGATCAAAGGCTCGGAGATTCAGCAGGCGACCAGCGAATTGCTGATGGATGTCGTCGGCCCGTACGCCCTGCCCTATCAGCCCGAACGCGAGGACGGCGACCGCTGGAACGAGCCGCCGGTCGGGCCCGATTGGGCCTCGACCATTGCGCCGACCTATTTCAATCTGCGCAAGGTTTCGATCTATGGCGGATCGAACGAAATCCAGCGCGGCATTATCGCCAAAGCGATTCTGGGACTGTAAGCACATGAACTTCGACCTGACGGAAGAGCAGCAGCTTCTCAAAGACAGCGTGACGCGGCTGCTCGCCGACCGCTATGGCTTTGAAGCTCGAAAAGGCTTCCAGGCCACGCCGGAGGGCTGGAGCCGCGACCTCTGGCGTCAATATGGCGAGATCGGCCTGCTGGGCGTCGCCTTCGCCGAGGCCGACGGCGGCTTTGGCGGCGGCCCGGTCGAGACCATGCTGATCATGGAGGCGTTCGGGCGCGCGCTGACGCTCGAACCTTATCTCGCCACCGTCGTTCTGGCCGGCGGCCTGATCCGGCGCGCCGGCAATGCCGAACAGCGCGCCGCGCTGATTCCGGCGATCGCGTCGGGCGAATTGCTGCTCGCCTTCGCTCATGCCGAACGTCAATCGGGGCACGATCTCTTCGATGTCGGCGCCAGCGCGCGCGAGGACGGCGGTTCATTCGTGCTGAATGGCGAGAAGGGCCTCGTGCTGCATGGCGATTGCGCCGACAAGCTGATCGTCTCGGCGCGTCGCGCCGGCGCGCGGCGCGACAGAAGCGGCATCGGCCTGTTCCTCGTCGACGCCAAAGCGGACGGCGTCGCGCGCCGCGGCTATCGCACGCAGGACGGCCAACGCGCCGCTGAGGTGACGCTGACCAATGTGCGCGTCGCGGCGAAGGACGTCCTGGCGGGCGACGAAGATCCTTTCCCGCTGATCGAGCGGGTCGTCGATGAAGCGATCGCAGCGACGAGCGCGGAGGCGGTCGGCGCGATGAGCGAGGCGCTTGATATGACCGTCGACTATCTCAAGACGCGCAAGCAGTTTGGCGTGCCGATCGGTTCATTCCAGGCTTTGCAGCACCGCGCTTCCGATATGGTGGTGGCGATGGAGCAGGCGCGCAGCATGATGATGCTGGCGACGATGATGGCGGGCGAGGAGAATGCGGCCGAACGGCGCAAGGCGATCTCCGCCGCCAAGGTCCAGATCGGCCGCTCGATCCGCTTCATCGGCCAGCAGGCGATCCAGTTGCATGGCGGCATTGGCATGACGATGGAATATAAGCTCGGCCATGTCTTCAAGCGCCTGACGATGATCGACATCCTATTCGGCGACGCTGATTATCATCTGGAGCGGCTCAGCCGGGGGGATGGGTTGATAGGGTAGCCGAGGTTTGCGCTGCCCCTACAGGCAAAGGCCTGCGCCGCCCCTCATCCGTCATGCTTCCGCATGACACCTTCTCCCTGCAAGCGGGGCGAAGGGAGGGCGCACCCCCCTTCGCCCCGCGTAGCGGGGAGAAGCAACTATCAGATGGGGTCGATTAAGCCGTTATGATTTTCCATGGTTGGTCTCTTTGTAGGACGGCGTTTGCGTAGATGATCATTTTTCTGACGCAGGCGACGATGGCGACGGTGTGGGGCTTTCCGGCCTTGACGAGGCGGTCGTAGAAGGCGATCAGGGCTGGGTTCCACTGGCGGGCGGCGGCCTGGGCAGCGGCGAACAGGCTCGTTCGGGCGCGCGCCCT
>DATBZF010000010.1:0-15335 GCA_036513315.1 Roseiarcus sp. | reverse complement strand
GACATCAACAGAAGGGATGAGCGCGTCCCCGGCCCCTGAAGCGCAGCCCCAGTCAGGATCAAGCCGAGAATTGGGCCCGCACATGGCGCCCATAGCATTCCGGTAGAAATCCCCAGAAGCAGAGACCGCCCGATACTGCTTTGTTCCGACGGCTTGCCCTGGAGTTTCTCCCCGGCGCTGACGAAAGGCCGGCTGAGTATTTCCGCGATGGACGGGAACAGGAGGGTGATCCCCAGAAGCAGGAAGACCAGCATCGCCACGTAGCGCCCACCCTGATTCAGCCGCACAACCCAATGGCCCCCAAAGGCGGCAGCGGTCGCCACAACCGCAAACGTCAACGCCATGCCGGCGAGCAACGGGAGGCCGGAACGACGGAACGGCTGGTCGGCGCGCGCGAAAACAAACGGCAATACCGGAAGGATGCACGGGCTGAGAATGGTCAGCACGCCGCCGAGATAGGAAACCACAAACAGGAACATCGTCTTCGCTTTCTCTCAGCCTCGGTTCACGCAGCGTCCGGAGTGAATTTCAACGCCAGTCCGTTCATGCAATAGCGCAGGCCGGTCGGTTTGGGGCCATCGTCGAAGACATGGCCAAGATGACCGGCGCAGCGCGCGCACATCACGGCGGTGCGGGTCATGCCGAACGTCGTATCGGTTTTGGTGACGACGGCGTTGTCGAGCGGCGCCCAGAAACTCGGCCAGCCGGTGCCGCTGTCGAATTTGGTCTTGGAGGAGAACAGCGGCAAGTCGCAGCCGGCGCAGGCGAAATTCCCTGCGCGATGCTCATTCAGCAGCGCGCTGGTGAAAGGACGCTCGGTGCCGTCCTGGCGGAGCACCGCATATTGGTCGGCGGTCAGCATTTTCTTCCATTCCGCGTCGGTATGGGTGACTTGCCCGTCGGCGGCGGTCGCTTGTGCGGAAATGCCCGCCAGCGAGCCAGCCGACAGCGCGGCGAGCCCCCAGAAGCTTTGGCTCAAAATCTGCCTGCGTGTCGCCATGTCCAACCCTCCTGATGTCTCGTCGCGATCGCAACCGCTGCACGTCATACGAAGCGCATGGCCATATCGTTACAGAATTAGTGGCGATCACGTCGAGTTGAACCCAGAAAACGCTTGCCGAGGGGGCGCCGTCGGCGTCGCCGCCCCTTGGCGCCAAGGCCTTCTCGCTATATCCTGGCGGACATAACGACCCATCCGAAAATCACGCATCTGGGGAGGTTTCGATGACCATTGCAATCCGTAAGCCCGCGCTTGGCTCAGCCGCGACGGCGTTCCTCGCCAAGAAGCATCAAATGCTGATCGACGGCAAATGGGTCGATGCCCGCAGTGGTCAGACTTTCGCCGTCGAAGACCCGGCCACCGAGGAGATCATCGCCCATGTCCCGGCCGGCGATAAGGCCGACATCGATCTGGCGGTCGCCGCCGCCCGCCACGCCTTCGAGACCGGGCCGTGGTCGCGCATTTCGCCCGCCGCCCGCCAGCGTCTCGTCTGGTCGCTCGGCGACCTCCTCGAACGGCACGCCGACGAACTCGCCGAACTGGAGGCGCTCGACAATGGCAAGCCGGTGACCAATGCGCGCCGCGACGACGTCGGCGGCTCGATCGAAATGTTCCGCTATATGGCGGGCTGGGCGACGCGCATGAACGGCGAGCAGATCCCCGTCTCTTCGCCCGGCGACTGGCATGTCTACAGCATGCGCGAACCGGTCGGCGTGGTTGGCCAGATCATTCCTTGGAACTTCCCGCTGATGATGGCCGCCTGGAAGCTCGCCCCCGCTCTGGCGGCCGGCTGTACGATTGTGCTGAAACCCGCCGAACAGACACCGCTTTCGGCGATCCGCCTTGGCGAACTCATAACCGAGGCTGGTTTCCCCGACGGCGTCGTCAATATCGTCACCGGCTATGGCGAGACGGCCGGCGCGGCGCTCTCGGAGCACCCTGATGTCGACAAGGTCGCCTTCACCGGTTCGACCGAGGTCGGCAAGATCATCGTCCGGGCGGCGGCGGGCAATCTGAAGCGCGTGTCGCTGGAGCTCGGCGGCAAATCGCCGGCGATCGTCTTCCCGGACGCCGATCTCGAACTGGCGATCGCGGGAACGGCGAGCGCGATCTTCTACAATCAGGGCCAGTGCTGCACAGCGGGCTCGCGGCTATTCGCGCATAAGTCGATCTACGACAAGATTGTCGAAGGCGTTTCCCAGGAAGCGGGCAAGCTGAAAGTCGGCCACGGTCTCGACCCCTCGGTCAATCTCGGGCCGCTCGTCTCGAAAGAGCAGCACGAGCGGGTGAAGGGTTTCCTGGAGGCAGGACGGCAGGAGGGCGCTGAAGTCGTCACCGGCGGCAAGGTCGCCGGCAATCAGGGCTATTTCGTCGAACCGACCGTGCTGGCGCGCACGGATCGCTCGATGAAGGTGGTGCGCGAGGAGATTTTCGGGCCGGTCGTCTGCGTCCAGTCTTTCGACGATGCCGATCTCGACGCCGTCGCCAAATTCGCCAACGACACCGAATATGGCCTGTCCTCGAGCGTGTGGACGCGCAACCTGAAAGCCGCTCATATGATGGCGCGCAAGATCAGGGCCGGCACGGTCTGCATCAATACCCATAATTACGGCGATCCCGCCTGGCCGTTCGGCGGCTACAAGCAATCAGGCTGGGGCCGCGAAATGGGCAAGGAAGTGATGGAGCATTACACCGAGACCAAGGCGGTCGCGGCGAGGCTTTGAGGCGGACGTTTGCGTGAAGGTGGCGCGAAGCACCGGATGAGGGGCGGCGCGACGCCGGCTGATTTTCCGCAGCCTCACACCGTGAAGCTAACCCCGCAGCCGCATGACGCCACCGCGTTCGGGTTCTTCACCTTGAACGATTGCCCCATCAGATCGTCGACGAAATCGACTTCCGAACCCTTCATATATTCGAGCGACACCGGATCGACGAGCACCGTCGCGCCGTCGCGCTCGATGACGAGATCGTCCTCGGCGCGCGCCCTTTCGATATCGAAGGAATATTGAAAGCCCGAGCAGCCGCCGCCCTTGACGGAAATGCGCAAAGCCGCGCCTTCCTCGGCGTTCAAAATCTTGGTCAACCGCCGCGCCGCGCTGGCGCTGATCGAAACGGAATCACTGGTCGGGGCGGGGGCGTGGCTCATGGCGCTCTCTTTGCCGCGGAGCGTTTGTCCCCGCCGTGCTAAGATAGGCCCGACTCGGTTAGCGTTCAATGCTCACTTGTAAAGGCTTTCGATGGACGGCAGCGGAGGGACGGGCGAGCGGGCTCCCTATGGCGCCGATCCGGCGGCCTCCCGCGGGCGGCTGCATGACGAGGCACCCTCGCCGACGCGCACGCCCTTCCAGCGCGACCGCGACCGCATCGTCCATTCCACCGCCTTTCGCCGCCTTGCCCATAAGACGCAAGTGTTCGTCCATCATGAAGGCGACCATTTCCGCACCCGCCTCACCCATACGATCGAAGTCGCGCAAATCGCCCGCGCTCTGGCCAAGGCCCTTCGGCTCGATGAGGACCTTGGCGAGGCGGTCGCGCTCGGTCATGACCTCGGCCACACGCCGTTCGGCCATACCGGCGAGGACGCGCTCGACGCCTGCATGGCCCCATTCGGCGGCTTCGACCATAACAGCCACGGCCTGCGCCTGGTGACCGAACTGGAGCGGCGTTACGCCGCTTTCGACGGCTTGAACCTGACCTTCGAGACGCTGGAAGGCCTGGTCAAGCACAATGGTCCCTTGCTCGACGCTTCGGGCCAGCCGCTTGCGCGCTGGCGCGCACGGGGCCTGCCCCAGACGATCGCCGCTTACGACAAGCGGCAAAGCCTCGCCCTGTCCACTTTCGCCAGCCTCGAGGCGCAGGCGGCGGCGATCGCCGATGACATCGCCTACAACGCGCATGACATGGACGATGGGCTGCGCGCTGGCCTGTTCGATCTCAAGGCGATCCGCGACATCGCGCTGATCGGCCGATTACTTGGCGAGGTCGATGCGCTCTATCCGGGCCTCGAGCGCCCGCGTGTCATCCACGAACTCGGACGCCGGGTCATCACCAGGTTCATCGAGGATGTCATCGCGGAAAGCCGGCGCCGCATCGGCGAGGCGGGCGTGCGCAGCGTCGAGGACGTGCGGGCGGCGGGGCGGCCGCTGATCGGCTTCTCGCCGTCGATGGAAACGGCCGATGCCGACATCAAGCGGTTCCTGTTCGCGAATATGTATCGCCATCCCAATGTCAGGCGCGTGCGCGAAAAGGCCGATCTGGTGGTGCGGCGGCTGTTCGCCGCCTTCTCGCAGGATCCGATCGCCATGCCCGAGGAATGGGCTTTCGGCGTCGCCGGGGCGGGCGATGGCGACCGCGCGCGCCTGGCCGCCGACTATATCGCCGGGATGACCGACCGTTTTGCGATCGCCGAGCATCGGCGCCTTTTTGACGATGCCCCCGACTTGCGTTAGAGCGGCGCCGATCTCTCAAGGCGAGTTTTATGAATATTTTCATGGATTTTCAGCAGCGGGTCGCCGTTATGCTGACGACGATCGTCAAAGCGGGCAATCTGCCGCAAACGCTTGATCTCCAGCGCTTTGTCGTCGAGCCGCCGCGCGATCCCGCCCACGGCGACCTCTCCACCAACGCGGCGATGGTTTACGCCAAGGAGGCGAAGGCTTCGGGATCGAACTCGCGCGCGCTGGCGGTTGAAATCGCCGCGCGGATCGCCGAACAACCCGATGTCATTGGGGCTGAGGTTGCGGGGCCGGGGTTCATCAATATTCGTTTGAAGCCAGTCGTTTACCAAGGAATTCTGCGGGCGGTGTTGAGCGGCGGCAAACAGTTTGGCGCGGGCGCGCCCGACAATGCCGGCCCGATCAATGTCGAATATGTCAGCGCCAATCCGACCGGCCCGATGCATGTCGGCCATGCCCGCGGCGCGGTGTTCGGCGACGCTTTGGCGAACTTGCTCAGCTTTGCCGGGCGCAAAGTGACGCGCGAATATTACATCAACGACGCCGGCGCGCAGGTCGACGTGCTCGCCCGCTCTGCTTATTTGCGCTACCTCGAGGCCCTGGGGGAGGAGATCGGCACGATCCCGGAAGGGCTTTATCCCGGCGATTATCTGATCCCGGTTGGCGAGAGCCTCGTGCGCGAATTCGGCGCGCGCTTGCGAGACGCACCGCAGGACCAATGGCTGCCCTTGGTGCGCGCCCGCGCGATCGCCGCGATGATGGCGATGATCCGCGAGGATTTGAAGGCGCTGAACGTCGCCCATGACGTCTTCTCCTCCGAGCGCGCCTTGACCGGAATCGACGGCGGCCCCGATCAGGTGCGCGCGGCGATCGACGATTTGCAGGCGCGCGGCATCGTCTATCTCGGCCGCCTCGAGCCGCCCAAGGGCGCGCCGATCGAGGATTGGGAGGATCGCGAGCAGACCCTGTTCCGCTCGACCGATTTTGGCGACGACGTCGATCGCCCGCTGATCAAATCGGACGGCGGCTATACCTATTTCGCCGCGGACATCGCCTACCACAAGAACAAGGTCGATCGCGGCTTCCTCAGCCTCGTCGACGTCTGGGGCGCCGATCACGGCGGCTATGTCAAACGCATGCAGGCGGCGGTCGTCGCCGTCTCCGGCGGCAAGGCGACGCTCGATGTGCGCCTGTGCCAGTTGGTGCGCCTGATGCGGGCGGGCGAGCCCGTCAAAATGTCGAAGCGTTCCGGTGACTTCGTGACGTTACGTGAAGTCGTGGATGAAGTCGGCGTCGACGCTGTGCGCTTCATGATGCTGATGCGCAAGAACGACGCCCCGCTCGATTTCGATCTCGCCAAGGTCAAAGAGCAGAGCCAGGACAATCCGGTCTTTTACGTGCAATACGCCCATGCCCGGGGATGCAGCGTCTTGCGGCAGGGAAAGGCGACATTCCCCGACCTCGATCTTTCGCCGAGCGCGCTGAGCAGCGCCAATCTGGCCCTGCTCGACGATGAGAGCGAAGGCGTGATCCTACGGCTGATCGCGCAATTCCCGCGGATTGTCGACCAGGCGGCCGCCGCGCGTGAGCCGCACCGCATCGCTTTTTACGCCCATGATCTCGCCACGGTTTTCCACGCCCATTGGAACAGGGGCAAAGATTTGCCTCATTTGCGATTCGTTAATGAAATTAATAGAGATTTGACAATTGCCCGGATGGCGTTGGCGACTTCGGTAATTCTCGTTCTGGCCGCGGCTTTGGCGATTCTAGGGGTTAATGCGCCTGAAGAAATGCGGTAGAAATTTAACGATGTCTTTGTTTTCAACGCGGGAGCGTCAAGCATTTGCCTCACTACGCCCGCACTAGGGCGTGGCGTTCCAAGGATCGCCGGTTTAATGGCGCGAATGTTGAGTGATAGTCGCGCGACTATTGAAAGAGGTTTTCAATGAGCGGTTCGGCGTTGATGGCTCCCCAGGTCAATCTCGACGAGTTTGAACGCAGGCTGCGCGCGGCAGGCTCGCCCGTCGGGCCGCAGGAAGATCCTCTGGACGAATTGGCGCGGTTGGTCGGGCTCGACGCGCCTGAACCGAAACCGCGCGAGAAAGTATTAGGCTTCGCGCCACGAGCGGAGGCGCCGAGGCTTCCTCCGGTGCATCCGCTTCATATCGACGAACTAGCCAATGAGGCGCCCGAGACGGCGCCTGCGACAATGGCGGATGCGCCGTTGCGGGGCGCCCTCGACGATTCTGCTCGCGCCCTGGATTTCTCTTCTCTTGCCCAGGATTTCGACCCGCAGCATTTTGGTCGGCAAGGTCAGATCTATTCCGCCGCAGGCGATGGCGAGGCGGCAGCGGCCGCCGGTGAAGCGCCGCGCCGTTCCGGCAGAGTGTTGGCGACGATGGGCGTTCTGGTCGTCGTCGGCGCCGCCGGTCTCGTCGGCGCCTGGGTCGTCAAAGGCGCTCCGGGCTTGCCCAAGACGCCTCCGTTGATCATGGCGGCGGACGGTCCCACGAAGATTCAACCGCCGACCGACGACACGATTGCTTCGCCGAGCGACTCGGCCTCGGTGCTCCTCAAAGACCAGAAGGGCAAGCCGGAGCCGGTCAAGCTTGTTTCCAGCCAGGAGCAGCCGGTCGACTTGGCGCAACAGGCGAAGGCTCCGCCGGTTCCCGCGCCTGCGCCGATGGCGGCTGCGGTCGTAGCGGCGGCTCCGCCCGCCGGTTCTTCGGCCTCATCGGCCCCTCTTGCCGCGGCCTCGGCGATGCCGGCCGCCGCCGTTTCCGCTTCGCCCGCTCCGGCGGCGCCTTCCGCCGCCGCTGCACCGGGGCGAAGCATCGCGGCGCTGTCGAGCATCGGCTCGACCAGTGCGGCGCCGGCGGCGCCCGCGCCGTTTCCTGAACCTAAGCGCGTGAAAACGGTTTCCGTCCGCCCGGACGGCTCCGTCATTTCGAGCGGCAGCGAAGTCGTCGCCGACGCCCGGCCGGCTGCCGACCCGGCGGCCGCGCCGGCCACTCCGGATGCTTCTTCGGCGCCCCCCGACGACGCGGCGGCGCAACCGGCCCATCCGCCCGTGCCCCATGCGCGGCCTGCGTTCGACGCTTCGGCGGACAGCGCGGCGCAGCCGGCGACGCCCAAACTCGATCTGCCGACCAAGCTTTCGCCCAAGTCGAGCGCGCGCGTGCCCATCGCCAAGACCGACACCACCGTCGCCAGCGGCGCCGCTCAGTCGGCGGAAACGCCGAGAGCGCAGCCGCAACAGCAGGCGCCGCAGCCGCAGAAATCGCCGTTGCAACTCGGTTCGGATATCTTCCAGTCGGTGACTAAAGCAGTGGGCGGCGAGCCGCAGACCCAGGTGGCGGCGGCCGATCCCGTCGCGACGGCGACGACAACGACGAGCAGCGGCTCCTATGCCGTGCAGCTTGCCGCGCCGGCGACCGACAGGGAGGCCCAGAGCGCCTCGGCCCGGTTGCAAGCCAAATATGCCAGCGCACTCGGCGGCATGCAGCCGACGATCCATCAGGCCGATGTGAACGGCCGATCGATCTATCGGGTGCGCGTCGGCGGCATGGCGAAAGCCGACGCTGTCGCGCTTTGCCAAAAGCTCAAGACGAGTGGCGGCGACTGCTTTGTCGCCAGGGATTAGGCCCGCGTTTCGTCGCTCTTAAAATCAGCGTGAACAAACATGACGCTTGCGTTCATCTGCGGCTGCGCGGCGACGACTCTCAACGCGGAAGAGCGCGCCTTCATCCGACAGAGCGAGCCATGGGGTCTGATCCTGTTCAAACGCAATGTCGCCGATCGCGCGCAAATGCGAGCGCTGGCCGATTCGTTTCGCGACATCGTCGGCAGGATCGACGCGCCGGTGTTGATCGATCAGGAGGGCGGCCGGGTGCAGCGCATGGGGCCGCCCCATTGGCAGGCCTATCCGAGCGCGGCGACGTTTGGCGCGTTTGCCGATCATGACGGCGCGATTGCCGCGGCGCGCCTCGCCGCAAGGCTGATCGCCCATGACCTGAGCGAGGTCGGAATCAATGTCGATTGCACGCCGGTGCTCGATGTCGCGCAGGCCGGCATGCATGCTGCGATCGGCAATCGTTCGTGGTCGAGCGACCCCAGCCGCGTCGCCGCTTTCGGCCGGGCGGTCGCGCAGGAAATGCTCGCCGGCGGCGTGGCGCCGGTGATCAAACATATTCCCGGCCATGGCCGCGCCACCGTCGACAGCCATCTCGAACTGCCGATTGTCGAAGCCAGCCGCGCCGACCTTGATGGGCATGACTTCGCCCCCTTCAAGGCGCTCGCCGATCTGCCGATGGCGATGACCGCGCATGTCGTCTATCGCGACATCGATCCCGAGAGGCCGGCTACGACATCGCGCATTATCGTCGACGAGATCATTCGCGGCGCGATCGGATTCGACGGCCTGTTGCTGTCGGACGATCTGTCGATGAAGGCGCTGGGCGGCCCGTTCGCCGAACGCACGGCCTCGGTCTTCGCCGCCGGCGTCGATATCGCGCTACATTGCAACGGCGACCTCAAAGAGACGCGCGAAGTTGCGGCGTCCGCGCCCAAGCTTGCCGGCGATGCCTTGCGGCGCGCGCGCGCGGCGCTGGCGCGCATCGCGTCGGGCGCTCAGCCTTTCGATGTCGAGGCCGCGCGCGCTAAGCTCGGAGCGGCGTTCGAGCCCGCCTGACGACGTTCGAATTCCTATTTGGCGGAAGAATGGGAATCGTCGGCGATCTGTCCAGTGACGGCGAGGAAGCGCCGGTCGCGCCCATCATGGCCTTGGCTGAAACGCTGGACGAGAACGGCGATGGCGGTCGGTTTGCCCTTCTGTCGGAATTCATAGGCTTCCGAAATACTGTAGGAGGTCGGGCAATTCAACGATTCCGGCACCGACTTATCCTCGTGCAGGACTTTCAGCGGCGCGCCATCCGGCGCTTCAAGCGTCAGGCGGAAGCCAAGCGCCTTGCCGGTCTTGTCGCCGGGCCTCGCGCTTTCGAAGCTCGCCGAACAATCTTTCGTGCTGCCGGCGAGAATCTGTTCGAGCTGAAACGTGCCGAGCAGCCGCTCCGACGCCGTTTCGACGCGCGCGATATCATTGGCGGCGATCATATTGTCAGGGGCCGACGATCCATCATGCTGCGTTCGTTGCCCGCGCCCGCCGATCGCGTATTTCGCGAGCAGCGGAGCCGCCTGCGAAGCGGCGAGCGCGCGCGCCTGCGCCAAGGGGATATCGCCCTTCTTGTCGCCGGCGACCAGAATCGGCGCGCCGGCGGCGGGCTCGTCGGTCCGCGTGTCGACGATCGCGATTTCGGACCAGCCGGAATGGGACTCGGCGCGATCGAGCGTTCCAAATTGTTCGAACGCGAAATAGGCGCCGTCCGGAGAAAAGCCGATAACCCGCCGCGCGGCGGCGTCGCCGGCCTGCGCGGCGCCGGCGAAAGCGGCAAGAAACGAGACGCCCACAGCCGCCAGCATGGGCAAGCGCCAAGAGCAGACGCGGCGGCTGGTGACGGATATGAGTGAACGCGAATTCAAAGCCTCGGTCGGCCTCATTTTACGCAAATCGATCGAAAATCGCATTCCACCATCCGAATCAGGCTAAATCTCGCAAAATAGCCGTGGTCTCCCCGGAAAACAGGCCGCTACGCCTTGCATTGGCGCGCCATTGAAGCCAGGGAAACGGGCGCGGGCGCAAGCTAGTGACGTCGCGCCATGGGCGCAAGCCGCGGCGGCGCCGCCTCGCTGGCCTGCAGCCTCAAAAAGGCCCTCGTTCGCGTGAAGGTCGCTTGGCGCGCGCCCGCGGGGAAGGCAGATGTGGAGCTTTCTCGCGCCAGGCTTGCCGACGGCGCCAAGGAAGGTCAAAACTTGGTTACTTAAGCAAGGGTGATTCGTGACGGGCCAATTGGCTTTCGAAATAGAAGAATCGGCGGACCGGGGCGACGGCGAACCGTCCTTCGTCGTCGATATCGACGGGTTCGAGGGGCCGCTTGACCTATTGCTGGAGCTTGCGCGGCGGCAGAAGGTCGATCTTGCGCGCATTTCCGTGCTGGCGCTCGCCGAGCAATACCTTGCCTTCATCGAACAGGCGCAGAAAGTGCGCCTCGAGCTTGCCGCCGATTATCTGGTGATGGCTGCCTGGCTCGCCTATCTCAAATCGCGCCTGCTATTGCCCGAGCCGCCTAAGGCGGAGGAGCCGGGCGCCGCGGAACTCGCCGATGCGCTGGCGCGCCGCCTGCAGCGGCTGGAGCAGATTCGCCTGGCGGCGGAAAAGTTGATCAACCGGCCGCGGTTTGGCCGCGACTTTTTCGCGCGCGGCGAGCCGGAGGCGGTCGCCATCGTCAAACGCTCGCAATATGAAGCGAGCCTTTATGACCTGCTCGCCGCTTATGCGCGCCAGCGGCAGAAACAAGCGCGCGCTCATGTTCGCATGAAGCCGCGGCTCGTCTGGTCATTGGCGGAGGCGCGCGAGGCGCTGTCGCGGCTGCTCGGCATGGCGGTCGATTGGGTCGACATGGACCATTGGCTGATCAGCTATTGCGTGGATCCCAAAATGCGTCGCACGGCGCGCGCCTCGTCGTTTTCCGCCTCGCTCGAACTGGTGCGCGAGGGCAAGCTCGAATTGCGCCAGGACAAAGCATTTTCGCCGATCTGGGCGCGGGCGCGGCGCGACAATTCCACGCAGGCGGCGTGATCTGAAGGGGTAACGATGGGTGAAGTCGCACAATTGTTCGATCGGCTCGGCGCTTCGCCGAAGTTTGAGCCGGAGGCCCTGCGTATCGCAGAAGCTTTGGTGTTCGCCGCCGCCGAACCGCTTGATGAGGCGACGATCGCCAGCCGGCTGCCTGATGGGACCGACGTCGCCGCCGTGATGGCGGAATTGCAGCGGGTTTATTCGGGCCGCGGCGTCAATCTTGTGCGCGTCGCGCGCAAATGGACGTTTCGCACCGCCGTCGATCTTTCCTGGCTGCTTTCGCGCGAAGACCGCGAGCAGAAGAAACTGTCGCGCGCGGCGATCGAGACGCTGGCGATCATCGCCTATCACCAGCCGGTGACGCGCGCCGACATTGAGGAGATCCGCGGCGTCGCCGTATCAAAAGGCGCGCTCGACGTGCTGATGGAGGCGGGCTGGGTGCGCATGCGTGGGCGGCGTCGCGCGCCGGGGCGCCCGATCACCTATGGCACCAACCAGGAGTTCCTGATCCATTTTGGTCTCGACACGATCGGCGACTTGCCAGGCCTCGATGAATTGAAGGGCGCGGGCCTGTTCGACGGAAAGTTGCCGACCGGCTTTGGCGTGCCTCTGCCGAATGACGAAGCCGCGCTCGCGGAAGACGAGGATCCTCTCGAGGAGGCGCCGACCGATCTGAATGAGGTCTGGGGCGCCCCGCCGGACGAGGAAGAGACCGCTTAGGAAGCGTCCGCGTTAGCTGGGATCGCGGGCGTCCCCGCCCGCTCTTGCGACGCCAGCCGCGATAGCTGGCGTTCAAAGAGGCGAGCGGGATGGTCGCGACCCCGAGGCGGCTTATGCGTCAGCTCGCCGGCTTCATCGCTGAGACTTCCATCTTGCCGTTCGATTGCGTGTAGGTGATCGCGACCTTCTGGCCGACCTTGTAGCTCGACAATTTCATCGACGCGGGCGCCGAATAGGTCGCGCCATCCGCCAGGGTCACCGTGTCCTTCACAGTGTCGATGCTCTTGATGACGCCCGTGGCGTCAGCGGCATTGGCGATCGATACGACGGCGAACAAAGCGGTTGCGACGGCCGGAATCAAAATCTTGCGCATCTTGGTCTGCTCCATGTGAGTTTCGATTACGTGGGTCGTCGGAGGCCTGAGGGTTCCAAGGGAAATCTGGTCGGCGACGCCACAATCGGGAGAAGACCACAGGCGATCTTGCCGGGTGTTTTCGAGGACATTAAAAATCTTTAAGCCGAATTTTCGCCACGATCGGCTTGGTCGGCGACGAAGAAAAACGCATCGCGCGCGCCTCATTCGGCGGACCAAAAGCTGCGTGGAACTTGGAGCGAGAGGCGGCGCCATGACGACGACAAATCTCGCGCGACGGTCCCTGATCGGCATCGCCTGGCTGGCGATCATTCTGGCGGCGATGATCTTCCTGCCAGCGGGGTCGCTCGCCTATTGGCAGGGCTGGGCGTTCTGGCTCGTCTTCCTCGTCTGCTGCCTGGCGACGACGTTGTACCTGTTGAAGCGCGATCCCGCCCTGGTCGAGCGGCGGATGCGTTCCGGCCCGACCGCCGAGCGCGAATCCAGCCAGCAATGGATTCAGTCGATCAACGGATTGTTGTTTTGCGCGATCGTGATCCTGCCTGCGTTCGACCATCGCTTCGGCTGGTCGTCAGTTCCAATTGTCGTCGTCGTTTTCGGCGATTGTCTGATCGTGCTCGGCTTTGCGCTGATCCTACGGGTGTTTGCCGAGAATTCATTCGCCTCCGCGACCATTGAGGTGAGCGCCGATCAGAAGGTCGTCGCGACCGGCCCTTACGCGCTGGTGCGGCATCCCATGTATGCCGGCGCGCTGCCGCTCATTGCCGGCATCCCGCTCGCGCTCGGATCATTTTGGGGCCTAGTTCCCGTCGCGCTCATTGTGCCTGCTTTGGCGTGGCGATTGCTCGACGAGGAACGCTTTCTCGTGACGCATCTCGCCGGCTATCAGGATTATTGCCGCAAGGTGCGCTGGCGGCTCGCGCCGGGCCTCTGGTAGCGCCTATTCGGCGAGACGCCGCGCCATCGCGATCATCGGGAAATAATGGCGGTACATGTTGAACGAGATCATGAAGCCGCGCGACAATTCGGAGCCCTGGCCGAGTTTTTCCCGCAGCAGCGGATCGCGCAAATCGATGCGGGCCCCGACGCCATAGCCGGGAAAGCCTGTCGCCGTATAATGCGCTTCGTCCCAGGTGCCGTCGGCGCGCTGCGTCGCGCTCAAATGATCGAAGCCCTTGTCGATGGCGGCAACGGTCTCCTGGCCGCCAGCCGCCATTAAAGCCATCAGCGCCCAGGCGGTCTGCGAAGGCGTGCTCGCGCCGCGGCCGATCCAGTCGGCGTCCATATAGGATTCGCAGCTCTCGCCCCAGCCGCCGTCGGCGTTCTGCTTGGCCAGCAGCCACTCCGTCGCCTTGCGAATGCTGGGCGCCCTCATATCCTCGCCGATCGCGTCGAGCGCCGGCAGAACCGCGCCGAGCCCGTAGATGTGGTTGACGCCCCAGCGTCCGAACCATGAGCCCTCCGGCTCCTGCTCGGCATGGATATATGCCAGCGCCTTGGCGATTTTGGGTTCGTCCCGGCTCATGCCGAGCGCGGCGAGCGCCTCGATGACATGGGCGGTGACGTCGACGCTCGGAGGATCGAGCGCCTCGCCGAAATTGCAGAACGGGATTTTGGAAATGATCGCCTTGTCATTGTCGCGATCGAAGGCCGCCCAGCCGCCATTGGCGCTTTGCATGCCCCAGACCCAGGCGAGCGCGCGTTCGATGGCGAATTCGACGCGCGCGCTGAGATCGCCGCTGTCGCCGCGCAGCTTGGCCAGAACCAGCAAAGCCAGCGCGGTGTCGTCTACATCCGGATAGCGCACATTGGCGCGCTCGAACGCCCAGCCGCCGCCGGCGATGCCTTTGACGGTCAGCGACCAGTCGCCGGGCGCGAGGATCTGATGATCGAGGATATAGATGAGCGCACGGCGCAGGGCGGGCGTGTCGGCGAGCTTATAGCCCGCCTCGACCATGGCGAGCAGGCAGAACAAAGTGTCCCAGATCGGCGATTCGCTCGCCTGGATATGCGTGCCGCCGTCGCGCTCATAGCTCCAGTGTTCATTGAGCGCCGCCAGACCACGCGTCATGACCGGATGGTTGATGTCGTAGCCCTCGCCATGCAGCGCCATCAGGCCATAGATCCACGGCGGCTGGATGCCGCCCCAGGCGCCGTCGGCGTCCTGGTGTCGGATCATCCATTCCAGACAGAGCTTGATCGAATTTTCGCGGAACGGAATCAGCCCCAATGTCTGGACGCCATGCAGCCGGCGGTCGATCCATTCGAACAGAGCCTCCAGCGACCAGGGGCGCGATTTCTTGACCGGAATCGAGAAATCGAACTTGGCGTAGCCGTCGGGGAATAATTCCTCGAGCTTGCCGGCCTCCTTGAGCGGATAGACCGGCCGCCGCGCGCAAAGGACGGCGAGCGGCACCATGGTGGCGCGCGCCCATTGCGCGAAATTATAGATGTTGAAAGGAAACCACAGGGGAAAGCGGACGATCTCGGGCGGCAGGTTGGGAATGTCGGTCCACGGCCAGATGCCGATCAAAGCGAGCCAGTAGCGCGTGAACACCCTGACATTGGTGAGGCCGCCATGCGCATGAATCCAGGCCCGCGCCCGCGCCATTTCCTCGCGCTCCGGCGGCTCGCCCATCGCCCGCATTGCCGCATAGACTTCGACGGTGGAATTGATGTCGCCTGATGGCGCATCGGGAAAAATATCCCAGGAGCCGTCCGGGCGCTGGCGGTTGAAAAGCGCGCGCATGACACCCGCCTTGATCGGCAGGTCGATTTTCAGAATATGCGAGCAAAGCAGCCATTGCGCCTCGATGCAGGAATTGGATTCGACCATGCCGACCCAATAGCCTTCGGGTTTTTGGGAATTGAGCAGCCAATTCGTGGCCCGGTTGAGGGTTTCTGCAACGCTTGGATGCAAGGCTGGCTCTTGTCGCGGAGAGAGGAGGGCGCTTCTTAGCGCAAATGGGCCGATTGCCAAACGGATGCTTGTCGCCCTCAATGAAGCGGGATCGGCGCCGCGAACCGCCGCGTCAATTAGCCTTCCCCGGCTGCAACCCTCGTTTTGATCCGCACCCGTCGTGGCCAGGCTTG
>DATBZF010000009.1:0-28255 GCA_036513315.1 Roseiarcus sp. | reverse complement strand
GACGGCGTCCCAACGCGCGCGAAAGCCGCGATGCGATCGCCGTCGATGTGAACGTCGGCGCGCTTGCCGTCGGGAAATGTCGCATTGGCGAGAACGATCGAAATCATGGGATCAGCCGGATCCGACGGGCGGCGACGACCTGATAGAGCCGGTCGCCATATTCCTTCCATTCCTCGCGCGCCGAGAACGTCAGGCTGATATCGTGCTCGTCGTCGCAGGCAATGGCGGCGGCCTCGATTTCCGGCCAGTCCGGACAGGGCAGACGGCGCCATTCCTCGAGCATTTGCGCGCTCGGCAGATCGGGAAAGCCGATCTTGGGATAGAGCGTGGCGATCGTCTGCCAGAAATAACGCAGGGCGAGGTCAAAATCGGGCGTCGCCGGACGCAGCAGCCGCAACCAATGGCACCCGGTCAGCGCGTGAAGCGCACAGAAATCCATCGTTCCGGCATAGAGGGCGAGCGAGGCCTGCCGCACGCGCTGGAACGTCCCGGGACCGATCGCGAGCGAATCGACGACGGGTTTGAATTCGGGCTTGGCGGCGACGGCGCGCATGTAGTGCCAGAGCAGGTCGCGCTCGGTTTCGACATGGCGATAGGATTCGATCCTACGCATGCGGAGCAGGACTTCTGTGGGGTCGTCGGTCGTCGGTTCGGCGCCTGTCGCCGGACCCAGTTCCAGATAAGTCGCCGCCCAATAGCCGAGCGCGGTCGCGATCTCGGCTTCGTCGTCACGCATCACGCCATAGGCGAGCCGCATCAAAGCATGGGTCGCGCTCGCCGCGAGGCCGGGAAGAAGCGTCGGCAGATAGGCGGCTATGGCGCCGCCAGAACCAAGCCTTTCGACCTCGCCGCGGAAGAATGCGATCGTATCGGCCTCGCGCGCGCGGTCGCCGCGCGCGCGCGTCCAGTCGGCCCGGGCGATCGGCGCGACGGCGGCCGGCGACGGCTGCAGGCGATTGGCGTCGCGATAGCCAACGAAATATTCGCCGAGCCTTTCATCCGACGCGCCCATCCGATTCAGCGCGACCAGGATCATCGGCAAATGATTGGCGAGGTAGAAGGGAAACTCGGCGCTGAAACGCCGCCCCTCGGCGAGCAACCGTTCGAGCTCCGTCTCGCTTCCCACGACGCCTCGAGTTTCAATTCCCAGAGCCGTCGCCATTGGCGCCTCCATCCAGTTCGGTTGACGCGAAGACGCCACGATCGCAGCCGTCCGGCTCCTTATATCAGCAAGCGTCGCTCCGCGAAGAGACTCGCCTTTTTTCAGCGTTTGTCCAGAGCCGTTCGAGCAATCGAACACCAAGTACGTCGGGTCACGAACATCGGAGGCTAAACGCATAATAAAATAGCATGTCGCCGACCGTTAGAACCGCTGAATCGTTGCACGACATGTAGACATTACTTTGGAAAAGCGCGATGCTCGCAGCAGGAACGTGCAAACTATGTACGGCCCTACGCTTTTCCAACATGACAGCATCGAGGGGCAGGTCGATGAATAAGCGATGGATATTGGCAAAAGCCGCGGCGGTTTCGCTCATTGCGTTGACGCCGGCGCGCGCCGCCGACAAGCCTTATGACGGCGTCACGTTGACGCTCGCTTCGCAGAACGATCAGTTCGCCACCGTCCTGGCCGACCTCGCGCCGAAATTCAAGGACGCGACCGGAATCAATGTCAAGGTCGATATTCTCAGCTATCCCGAGCTTCTCACCAAGACCACCGCCGATTTCGTCGGCCATACCAAGGGCTATGATCTTCTGACGATGGACATCGTCTGGTCGGGACAGTTTGCCGAAAGCGGTTATACCGTCGATCTGACCGACTGGATTAAACGCGACGCCGCCGAGATCAATGTCGACGACATCTATCCCGTGCTGATGGCCTCGCTCGGCGGCTACAAAGGCAAGCAGGTCGCGTTTCCCTTTGCCGGCTACGCCAACGTCCTCGCCTATCGCACCGATCTCTATTCCGCCGCCGGACTGAAGCCGCCGGAGACGATGGAGGATATGGTCGCCAACGCCTACAAGCTGACCGTTCCGCCCAAGCAATATGGCTTCGTCGCCAATGGCCAGAAGGGACCGGCGGTGGCGCAGGACTGGATGCAATATAACAACGAGATGGGCGGCTCGATTCTTGGCGCCGACGGCAAGCCGGCGCTGAATTCGGAGGCCAACATCAAGAGCCTGACCGTCTACAAGGCTTTGTTCGACAAGGCCGCGCCTCCCGGCGCCGCCGATTACGATTGGGGCGGGCGCGAGGAAAGTTTCCGCCAGGGCCTTGCCGCGCAGATGCAGACCTGGTCGGTCGGCGCGCCCGGCTATTTCAGCGCCGAAACCTCGAAGGTCGCCGGCAAGGTCGCGCTGATGGTGGCGCCGCCCGGCAAGGGCGTGCCGAAGAAATACGGCATCGGCGGCTGGGGCATGGCGATCAACGCCGACATCGACCAGAAGAAAAAGGAAGCGGCCTGGCTCTATATCAAATGGCTGACCAGCCCGGCCGTTCACAAGGACTTCAATCTGCGCGGCGCCGGCAGCTATCTTAGGATCAGTGAGACGCATGATCCCGAACTCGTCGCCAAATTTCCGTTCCTGCCAGTCATTGACGAAGTGTTCGTCCACGGCGATGGCGAATATCGTCCGCGCATTCCCCAATATCCGCAGATTCAGGATATTCTCGGCACCGCCGTGAACGCGGTGTTGATCGGCAATGCCGATCCGAAGAAGGCGCTCGACGGCGCCCAGACGGAAGCGGCGAAATTGTTCTGAAACGCGCGATGTCGGTATAAGAGGATTTCTGCAAAAGGATTTCTGCAAAAGGATTTCTGATTGAGCGTTGCGCAAATGGGCCACGCGTTAAACGGCGGCCGGATCTCTGGTCCGGCCGTCGCCGTTCCCGGCGGACCCAGATATTCACACCGCCGAAGACGGCAAATTTTTCTTGTCCTGCTTGGCGCGCCGGCGCTGATCTATGTGCTGGCGATCGCGATCTGGCCGTTGGCGCAAGGCGTCAGCTATAGTTTTTACGACTACAGCCTCCTTCGGCCGGCCAAGACCGCCTTTATCGGCTTCGACAATTACCGCGCTTTATGGGCGAACGATGCGGCGCGCAATTCGCTTGTGACCACGGCGACCTTCACCTTCGCCGCCGTATCGGTGGAATTCATCTTTGGTTTGGCGATCGCGCTCCTCCTGTGGCGCGACGGCCTGTTCCAACGCGTCTGCCTGGCGCTGCTGCTGATCCCGGTGACGGTGACGCCGGTGGTCGTCGGGCTGGTGTTTCGCGCGCTGCTCGCCGCCGACTATGGTCTCATCGGCTATTATTTCTCGGCATGGGGATGGTCCAACCCGCGCGGATTCCTGGGCGATACGGCGACGGCCTTGCCGACGCTGGTCGTCGTCGACGCCTGGCAATGGACGCCGTTCATGGCGCTGATCCTGCTCGCCGGCCTGAAATCCCTGCCGACCGACATTCTCGAAGCGGCCGAGGCCGACGGCGCGACGCCGTTGCAACGTTTCCGTATCATCATTCTGCCGATGCTGCTGCCGGCGATATTTCTGGCGCTGGTGCTGCGCACGATGGACGCTTTTCGCGTCTTCGACATTTTTTATTCGACGACCAATGGCGGGCCGGCCGACGCCACCAATGTGTTGATGATCTATGCGGTGAAACAGGGCCTTGAGTTCTTCAATGTCGGCTTCGCCTCGGCGATCGCCAATCTCATGATTATCTGCATCGCGATTTTCTCGGTCGCCTTCATTGCGCTGATCCGGCGCGCCGACCGCCGGGCCAACGAATTATGAGCAGAACCGCCACCGCCCGGGTGCTTGCCGCTGAGCGAAGCGCGCTTGTCGTCATCCTCGCGATTTTCCTGATGCCCGTCGCCTGGTTGATTTCGACCGCCTATAAGCCGATGAGCGACATTTTCAGCATTCCGCCGACATTCCTGTTCACGCCGACGCTCGCCAATTTCCGCGGCGTCTTCCACTATTTCGATCTTCCCCATCTCCTCGAAAGCAGCCTGATCATCAGTCTCGGTTCGGCCGGCCTGTCGCTGCTGATCGGGGTTCCGGCCGGTTATGCGCTGGCGCGCGCGCGCACGAAATGGGCGATCGGCATCGCTTATTTCTTCCTCGCGGTGCGCACCGTGCCGCCGGTCGCGACGCTGCTGCCGTTCTACATGATGATGCGCGACATCGGCCTGCTTGGCACATGGTGGGCGGTCATCCTGCTCGATACGACCTTGAACACCGCCTTCGTCGTTTGGATGATGTTCTCGTACTTTCGCTCATTGCCGAAGGAGATGGAGGAGGCGGCGCTGACCGACGGATGCACGTCGTTCGGCGGCTTCTGGCGCGTCGCGCTGCCGATGGTGAAGCCGGGCATGGTGGCGAGCGCGTTGCTCTGCATCATGTTCGCCTGGAACGACTTCCTTTATGCGTCCTTCCTGACGCGCGCCGACAGCAAACCGATCTCGGTCGCGCTGCTCACGGCCTATGGCACCAAAGACATCACCTGGGGCACGCTCGGCGCCCTCGCCCATTTCTCGACGATACCGATCGTGCTGATTGCGTTGTTGCTGAATCGGTATTTCGTGCAGGGGCTGACGCGCGGCGTGAATTGAACGGAGCGCCCTTATCCTGAGGGGACGGACGCGGAAGCTTGGACTCCGCCGCCATTGCGAGGGAGCGCAGCGACGAAGCAATCCAGACTGAGCCCCGATAGCCTCGTCTGGATTGCTTCGTCGCTTCGCTCCCTCGCAATGACGGACGAGGGGCTTCAGTCGAAATCGCCCGCGCTAAATCGCGACCCCCGTCCGCCGGTCGAACAGATGCAGGCGCTCGAGGTCGACGCCGATCGGCAGGCGTTCGCCTGCGCGAATCGAGGCGAAGCCGTCGACCATCGCGCGCACGCGGCCGCCGCGTTGCGAGATTTCGCCGATCGCCTCATCGACGCCAATGCCGTCGCCGTCGAGCTTAGGCGGCGCCGCTTCGACATCGAAATGAACGAGCAACGACGCGCCGAGGTCTTCGACGAAGGCGACGACGCCGGTGATGGCCCCGCGCGACGGATTGCCCTGTGCGCCGACGGTCAGCGTCTCCGGACGAAGGCCGACCACGATCTTGCGTCCGACATATTCGGCGATCGACGGCTTTTGCTCGACCAGCGCCAGGGGCAAAGCCAGCCTTTCGCAACCGAGCAAGAGTTCGTGCCCGCCTTTGCCCTCGACGATCGCGCCCTCGATCAGGCTGATGGCGGGCGATCCGATGAAACTAGCGACGAAGAGATTGGCTGGCCGATGATACAGCGTGCGCGGCGGACCGATCTGCTGCAGGACGCCCTGGTTCATCACCGCCACGCGATCACCCATCGTCATCGCCTCGACCTGGTCATGGGTGACGTAGATTGTCGTGACGCCGGTCATTTTCTGGATCCTGGCGATTTCGGCGCGCATCTGGACGCGCAGGCGCGCATCGAGATTGGACAAAGGCTCGTCCATCAGAAAGGCATGCGGTTCGCGCACGATGGCGCGGCCCATCGCCACGCGCTGGCGCTGCCCGCCGGAAAGCTGCGCAGGCTTCCGGGCGAGATAATCGGTGAGTTCGAGCATCTCCGCCGCCGCCTTGACCTTGGCGGCGATCTTGTCTTTGGCGACGCCCCTGACTCTCAGGCCAAATCCGATATTCTCGGCGACGGTCAGATGCGGGTAGAGCGCATAGCTCTGGAACACCATTGCAATATTGCGATCGCGCGGCGAAAGGTCATTGGCGACGGCGCCGCCGACGATGATCTGCCCTTCGCTGATGTCTTCGAGACCCGCGACCATTCTGAGCGCCGTCGATTTGCCGCATCCGGAAGGGCCGACAAGAACAAGGAACTCGCCATCCTCGATGGCAAGGTCGAGCGAGCGGACCGCGTGCAGCCCATCCGGATAATGTTTGCTGACGTTTTCGAATCTGATTTGAGCCATCGCGCGGCGACCAAGTCCTCATGAATTCTGGCGGGGAGCGTGGCACGCATGGCGCATCAGGTCAAAGGACTTTGGAAACATTCCCAGGATTGTGTTCGCCGAGCGCAGGCACGGCGCCATAGCTGCGTTCTTGGCCGGCGAAGATCGGCGCCGGCGCCGGAATATTCGCCGCGCCGGCCGCTGTTTGTACCGTCACGCGGCGCAAATGTGGATGGCGCGACAGAGCCGCCATGTCGTTCAATTCGGCGAAGGCGATATCGGCCGCGGTCAGCTTTTCGATGAGCGCATTCCTGTCGAAGCGCGCGAACGCCTCGGCCGTCATGCCGTCGGTCTCAGTTCTGCGCTTAACGCGCAGGACGTTGGACGAGAAGCGCGGGTCGTCGGCCAGCCCGGCGTCACCAAGAAGATGCAGGCAAAACGAGCGCCATTCCCTTTCGCTCTGGATCGAGACGAGCACGCCGGCGCCGTCGCGCGAATAGAAGACGCCATAAGGCGCGATCGACGGATGCGCGAGGCCGATCCTCTGCGGGCTGCGTCCGGCTTCCGCGTGCAGAAGCGGCACGGCGAGCCAATCGGCCATGACGTCGAACATCGACACATGAATATTGGCGCCGCGTCCCGTGGCGCCGCGCGCAATCAGCGCCTCCAGCAGCGCCGAATAGGCGGTGGCGCCGGTGGCGATATCGACGATCGAAATGCCGACGCGCGCCGGCTCGCTCGGGCCGCCGGTCACTGAACAGAGCCCGGATTCGGCCTGGATCAAAAGATCATAGGCCTTGCGCGAAGCGAGCGGCCCGTGTTCGCCATAGCCGCTGATCGAGCAGATGATCAGCCTGGGGTGACGCTCCGCCAAAGCGTCGGCGCCGAAGCCAAGCTTCGCCAGCGAACCCGGTTTCAGATTCTGCACCAGGATGTCGGCGCCCGCGATCATCTCGGCAAGTTCGCGCCGCGCCTGGCTTTGGGTGAGGTCGAGGACGACGGATTCCTTGCCGCGATTCAGCCAGACGAAATAGCTGCTTTGTCCGCGCACGGCGTCGTCATAACCCCTTGCGAAATCGCCCTCCGGGCGCTCGATCTTGATGACTTTCGCGCCGGCGTCGGCGAGCCGCGCCGTGCAAAAGGGCGCCGCGACCGCCTGTTCGATGGCGACGACGGTAAGACCCGCGAGCGGCTGGCTGACGCTCGTCAATAGGACCTCGGTAGGCCGAGCACATGCGTGCCGACATGAGAGAGGATCAGATTGGTCGAGATCGGCGCGACCTGATAGAGCCGGGTTTCGCGGAATTTGCGCTCGATGTCGAATTCCTCGGCGAAGCCGAAGCCGCCATGCGTCTGCACGCACATGTCGGCGGCGCGCCAGCTCGCTTCCGACGCCAGCAGCTTGGCCATGTTCGCTTCCGTGCCGCAGGGCTCGCCTTCATCGAACAAACGCGCGGCGCCGTCGACCATCATCGCGGCGGCCTGCAATTCGACATAGGCGCGCGCGATCGGAAACTGGACGCCCTGATTCTGCCCGATTGGCCGGCCGAACACTTCGCGCTCTTTTGCATAAGCGGTCGCCCGTTCCACGAAGAAGCGGCCGTCGCCGATACATTCGGCGCCGATCAATATCCGCTCGGCGTTCATGCCGTCGAGGATGTAGCGAAACCCGCGGCCTTCCTCGCCGATCAGATTGGCGGCGGGTACCGGCAGATTGTCGAAGAACAATTCCGTCGTCGCATGATTGAGCATGGTGCGGACCGGGCGGATCGTCAGCCCGTTCTCGACGGCATGACGCATGTCGACGATCAGTACGGTGATGCCGTCGGTCGGCTTGGCGACCTGATCGCGCGGCGTGGTACGGCAGAGCAGCACCATCAGGTCGGAATGTTCGGCGCGGCTGATCCAAATCTTCTGGCCGTTGACGAAATATCTGTCGCCCTCGCGCCGCGCGAAGGTGCGGATGCGGGTGGTGTCTGTGCCGCTGGTCGGCTCGGTGACGCCGAAGGCCTGCAGGCGGAGTTCGCCGCGCGCGATTTTCGGCAGATATTCCGCCTTCTGCGCCGCGCTGCCGTGGCGCAGGATCGTGCCCATCGTATACATCTGGGCGTGGCAGGCGGCGCCGTTGCAGCCGGAGCGGTGAATTTCCTCGAGGATCGCCGTCGCCGCGCCGAGCCCCAATCCGGAACCGCCATATTCCTCGGGGATCAACACCGAGAGATAGCCCTCGCGCGTCAACGTATCGACGAATTCCTTGGGGTAGGCGCGCTCGCGGTCGAGCTTGCGCCAATATTCGCCGGGGAAGGACTGGCACAGACGCGATACCGCCTCGCGGATTTCGCGATGCGTTTCATGGCTCTTGGCGCGAATCGTCACTGGTTCCAGATCTTCCCGAAGATGCGATTCTTAAGCCTTCGTCGCCGCCAAGCATAAATCAACGGCGCCCCGGCTGACGCACATTAATAGCCAGGGTGAATTGCCGCCAGCAGCAAATCAGGGCTATCCGATATGTGATTTCTGTTATAGGAATCGACGCCAATATGGATCTCAAGCGTCTTCGCTATTTCGTCAGCGTCGCCGAGTTTGGCAGTTTCACCCTCGGCGCACGCCACTTGGGCATTGCGCAGCCTGCCCTGAGCCGCTGCATCCGGCAGCTTGAGAACGAATGCGGTTCGCCGCTGCTGCGGCGCAATGGCCGCGGCGCCGAGCTCAGCGATGTTGGCAAGATCGTATTCGAACATGCGAGATCGCTGCTCGATCAGGTCGACCGGCTGGAGAGCGGCCTGAAGGCCGCCAAGGGCGCGCCGGTCGGCAATGTCATTCTCGGCATGCCGCCTTCGGTCTGCATGATCCTCGTCGAGCCCTTGTTCCATCGTGTGCGCCGGGAATTCCCGGGCATTCGCCTACATATCAGCGAGGGTTTCAGCGGCGATGTCCGCGAATGGCTGGTCGGCGGACGGCTCGATATCGGCGTATTGTACAATTCCGGGCGGGCGTCCAATCTGATCGGCCAGCATTTGCTGGTGGAAGACATGTTCCTCTGCTGCGCGGCGGCGATCGCCCAATCCGCGCGGCCGACCGTCGCTTTGGCGGACGCCCTGAAGATGCCGCTCATTCTGCCAGGCCGGCCGCATGGTCTGCGTATCCTCGTCGACAGCGTCTGCGCGGAGGCTGGCTTCACGCCGGATGTCGTCCTCGAGCTGGACTCGATGGCCGCCGTCAAGGACCTGGTGCGGCGTGCCGACGCGGCGACCATCCTGCCGTTTTGCGGCGTCTATCGCGACGTTGAGCAGGGCCATTTCGTCGCGCGCCGCATCGTATCGCCCTCGATCACCCGAACCCTGATCGTCGCCGAGACGGTCAGGCGGCCGAAAACGCCGGCGACGACGGCTGTCGTTCGCTGTTTGCGCGAGGAGGTCGCGCGCCTGGTCGCGGCGGGAATCTGGACCGGCCGCGATCAGGATAACGATCCGGTTATAGCTGATAGGTCGATATAGCCGCTTCTGTTCGCGTCCAAGGCGATTACACTTGCGTTGGTTTGAGAAAATTATCGCCGGGCGTCGACGCGACTCGGCAAGCGCAGGTCGACGTTTCAGTCGACAGGGAGGTCGAGGCCATGAAGAGCTATCAGCTCGTCGAATTCGGTCAGCCGCTGAAAGCCGCCAGCCTGCCAACGCCACAACCTTCCGGGCATGAGGTGGTGGTCGAGATTCGCGCCGCCGGCGTCTGCCACAGCGATCTGCATATCTGGGAGGGCGGCTATGATCTCGGCGCCGGCAAAAGGCTTCTACTCAAGGATCGCGGCATCGAATTGCCGCTGACGATGGGCCATGAGAACGCCGGCGAAATCGTCGCCGTCGGCCCGGACGTCAAGGACCGCAAGATCGGCGAAATGTGCCTCGTCTATCCCTGGATCGGTTGCGGCGAATGCCGCGTCTGCCTTGCCGGTTCCGAAAATCTCTGCATGAAGCCGCGCTGCATCGGCGTCCATTGCGATGGCGGCTATTCCGATCATCTGCTCGTGCCGCATTCGCGCTATCTGCTGCCCCTGGGCGGGCTGGATCCCATCACGGTTGCGCCTTTCGCCTGTTCGGGCCTCACGACCTATTCGGCGCTGAAGAAACTTGGCGACGCGATCAAGACCGAGCCGGTGCTGGTGATCGGCGCCGGCGGCCTCGGCCTTATCTGCCTCAGCATCCTCAAGGGCATGGGCGGCAAGGGCGCGGTGGTGGTCGATATCGCTGAAAGTCGGCGCGCCGCCGCGCTGAAGGCCGGCGCGCTGGCGGCGGTGGATGGCGCCGCACCTGACGCCGCCGCCCAGATCGCTGCCGCGATGGGCGGACCTTGCTGGTGCGCGATCGACCTTGTCGGCAGCCCGCAGACGGCGGCGCTCGCCTTCAACGCGCTCGCCAAGGGCGGCAGGATGATCATGGTCGGCCTGTTCGGCGGCTCGGCGCCCTGGTCGCTGCCACTGATCCCGATGAAAGCGACGTCGATCGAAGGCAGCTACACCGGCAATATCGCCGAAATGCGCGAACTGCTCGCGCTCGTGCGGTCGGGCGCCGTCGCGCCGCCTCCGATCGGGCGCCGGCCGATGAGCGAGGCGACCAAGACGCTCGAGGATCTCCATGAGGGCCGCATCGTCGGCCGCGTCGTGATGACGCCCTGAGGCGCGCCGGAACCATAAGGACATTGCGATGCAGAAGCTATTCATCAACGGCGAATGGCGCGAGGCCGAGAGCGGCGACAGCCTCCCCGTCGTCGATCCCTCGACCGGCGAGGCTTTCGATTCGATCGCGCGCGGAACCGCCGCCGACATCGACCGCGCGGTAGCCGCCGCGCGTGCGGCGTATGAAGGACCGTGGGGGCGATGACCGCGACGGAGCGCGGACGCATTCTCACCAGGATCGGCGATCTCGTCGCCGCGCATGCCGAGGAATTGTCGCAAGCCGAAGCGCGCGACACCGGCAAGCCGATCGGACAGGCGCGCGCCGACCTGCAGCTCACCGCGCGCTATTTCGAATTCTACGGCGGCGCCGCCGACAAGCTGCACGGCGAGATCATTCCGTTCCAGAGCGGTTTCCATGCGCAGGCGATGCGCGAGCCCTATGGCGTCACCGCGCATATTCTGCCGTGGAACTATCCCGCGCAAATGTTCGGCCGCTCCTTGGCGCCGGCGCTGGCGACCGGCAACGCGGTCGTGCTGAAGCCGGCCGAGGAAGCCTGTCTGACGCCGCTGTTGCTTGCTGCGATCGCGCACGAAGCCGGTCTGCCGCCAGGCGCGATCAATGTCGTGACGGGCCTCGGCGAAGAGGCCGGCGCGGCGCTCACCGCTCATCACGACATCGATTTCGTCACCTTCACCGGCTCGCCGGAGGTGGGGACCATCGTGCAGAAGGCGGCGGCCGAACGGCACATCAAATGCGTGCTCGAACTTGGCGGCAAGTCGCCGCAGATCGTCTTCGCCGACG
This sequence comes from Roseiarcus sp., assembly GCA_036513315.1. GTDB lineage: Bacteria > Pseudomonadota > Alphaproteobacteria > Rhizobiales > Beijerinckiaceae > Roseiarcus. The sequence goes on along the minus strand of DATBZF010000009.1, from coordinate 16,839 downwards.
CCGATCGCCAGAAGGCTGTTCCTTTCATCGTCCGCGCGATTACGCAGAACGGCGGCCAGACCTGCTCGGCGGGAAGCCGGTTGCTGGTTGAGCGCCGAATCTACGACGATTTCGTCGGCGAGGTGGCGGCCGCTTTCGGCAATGTTCGCGTCGGCACGCCGGCGATGAATCTCGATTGCGGACCGATGATCAGCGCCACCCAACGCGCGCGCGTGCAGGGTTTCGTCGAGGCCGCGCGGCGCGGCGGCATTCCGGTTCTCGCGGAAGGGCGCCTCGCCAATGATCTTCCCGCCGGCGGCTTCTATGTGACGCCGACTTTGTTCGGCCCGGTGCCGAGAAGCAATGCCTTGGCCTGCGACGAAGTGTTCGGCCCGGTTCTTTCGGTGCTGCCGTTCGAAGACGAGGCGGATGCGATCAAGCTCGCCAATGCGACGGATTACGGGCTCGTCGCCGCGGTATGGACGCGCGACGGCAGCCGCCAGACGCGCATGGCCAAGGCGATCCGCAGCGGTCAGGTCTTCATCAATTGCTACGGCGCCGGCGGCGGCGTCGAGCTTCCGTTCGGCGGCGTGAAGAAGAGCGGACATGGGCGCGAGAAGGGCTTTTCCGCGATGGAAGAGTTCACGGTCACGAAAACCGTGGTGCAGCATTACGCGTATTGAGGAGATAGGCGCGCTGGAAAATTGTCATTGCGAGGGAGCGAAGCGACGAAGCAATCCAGACTGAGCTTTAATAGGCTCGTCTGGATTGCTTCGTCGCTTCGCTCCCTCGCAATGACGGCGCGTCCGATATTCCAGCAAAACGCCCGCAAAACGCCGACTTATTCGTAATAACCCTCGCTTACTTTGCGCACCGTCGCGAATTGCTCCGCGTCGTGCCCGAACCAGACGGTGAAGCCGGTATTGGCGGCGAGCGCCTTGATGCGCCGGACGCTGCGCGCGATGCCCAGTGAATCATAGCTGATGCCGGGCTGTTTGGCGGGGCCGTAATTCTCGGCGGTGTAGCAGGCGTCGGAAACCAGGATCACGCCGGCCTGGCTGCGCAGATTGACCTGAAGGCCGAGCATGCCGCGCGCATGGCCGGGGCCGAAGTTGAGCAGCTTTACGCCTTCGGCGATGGTCTGGTCCATTTCTTCGCGGCCGATTTCGCGCCAGTGCAATTCGGCGCGGATCATCCGCTCGAGGTCCTTGATCACATAGGGCGAGGAATGGTCCTGCAGCGCATATTGCCGGAACGCGCCAGCGAACTCGTCCTCGTGAATGATGACCTGCGACTTGCGGAAATATTCGATGCAGCCGGCGTGGTCGCAATGCAGGTGCGAGAGCACGACATGTTTCACCTGATCGGGGCCGATGCCCATCGCATCGAGCCGCGCCGGCAGCATGCATTCCTCGCCACCGACATGGGGAAACAATTCCTGCAGGCTCTCGGGCCAGCGGCCGTTCGGGCCACCCCAGTCGGGGTGGCAGCCGGTGTCGAACAGAATATTGCCGTCAGGATGTTCGATGTAATAGGCCGCGACCGGGATATCGATGATTTGGCCGCGCGGGTTCGGATTCCTGGGCGTCGCGACGGTTGAATTGGCGACCATGAAATTCTTGTCGAGCCTGAGATGGCCAAGATCGAGCACATGCATCTTCAGCGATTTCGACGTCTGAATGTTGACGGCGCCGCGCTCCGGAGTCCACGCGCCCCGCGACGGAGTTGAAGCGGCGGGGCGCGCCTCGCGCGGCGTTGGCCGCTCCCAGGCGCGACCGCGTGCGACATTGGCGCTCCTGCCCGGCTCAAGCAGGTCGTAATCGCTGGTTTTGTCGAGCTCGAATATCTTCATTGCCGGACGTCCTCCCCAGGGCGAAAGATGTTGCGCCCGTCTCATCGCGCGGGAACGAATTATGTGTTGGCCGCGCGCGCCGGGCAAGCGTGAAATCGGCGCCAGGGCGACGCGTTATGCAATAGCAGATATGCGCGTTGGCTCGTCGATCGGATTGGCGTCGGCGACGATCAACTCGACCAGACGGCGCGCGAAGCTCGGCAGCAGCTCCAGGCTGCGCACGCAAATCTTCAGGTCGCGCAAGGCCCATTTGTCGTTGAGCTTCACCAGATGGATGTCACTGGTCCTGGCGTGGCGCCGCGCCGAGGATTCAGGCAGGATGCCGATGCCGACATTGGCGGCGATCATCCGGCACATCGCCTCGAAATTGCCGACCTGGATGCGCAATTGCAGACGCTTATGCGCGCGATTGGCCGCCTCCAGCAGGAAGGAATGGATCGCGCTCGCCTCCGGCAGGCAGACATAATCGAGGTCCAGCGTCTCTTCGAAATCGATTGAGACGCGTTGGCTGAGCGGATGCGTTCGCGCGCAGACGAGAATGAGATGGTCCTGCCGGTAAGGCAGCACTTCGAGCCCTTCGGTCCGCACATTGCCGGCGACGATGCCGATATCGGCGGTGCCGTCGCTCACCGCCCGCACGATACTGGGGCTGAGGCGCTCGCGCAGGTCGACGTTCACCTTGGCGTGCGTCGCCAGGAACTGGCTCAGCACGCTCGGCAGGAATTCGGTGATCGCGGTGGTGTTGGCGAACAGGCGGATATGGCCCTTCACGCCGCCGGCATATTCCTGCAGGTCGGAGCAGAGATGCTCCATCTGACGCTGCATTTGCAGGGCATGATGCAGCAGCGCCTGGCCCGGCGGCGTCAGGGTCACGCCATGGCTGGCGCGATAGAGAAGCTTGGTTCCCAGGCTGTCTTCGAGGTTCTTGACGCGCATGCTGGCGGCCGGCAGCGACATATGCGAACGCTCGGCGCCGCGGGTGAGGCTGTTCATTTCGGCGATGTTGACGAAAAGCCGGAGGTCGACCAGGTCGAAATGCGGAAACAAACGCTTGGCCTCCCTTGTTTTCTCGCCCATCGGCAGCAAGCCATTCAGGAAATGCTAAGGCAGAGTTTGTTTCTTTCAAATTGCGGCGCCGGGCTTGAAAGGTCAAGCTTGCCGGACAGATTGCCTGGCGGTGGAAGCAGTGATCAATCTTGACAGGGCCCGCAAGTGGCTCGGGAGGATCGACGTCCGGTCGGATCAGGCGGCGCCTGCGCCGCTGGCCGCGCTTTACGCGACGCTCGACAGCGACGAGCGCGCGCCGGCAATCGGCGATGCGCTGCCGCCGCTTGCTCATTGGCTCTATTTTCGGTTTCCGGAGCGGCGTTCCGAGATCAGGGAGGATGGGCGCGGGCGCGGCGCCTTCCTGCCGCCGATCGAACTGCCGCATCGCATCTGCGCGTCGAGCCGCGTGCAGTTTCATCGCGCTTTGCGCGTCGGCGATGCGATCTCGCGCACCTCCCGCATTGTCGATATCGCCGAGAAACAGGGGCGCAAAGGGCCGCTCGTATTCGTTCTCATCCGTCATGAAGTCGGCGATTGCGAGGGCGTCGCCCTTTCGGAAGATCAGCAAATATTGTTTCGCGAACGGGCCGAACCGTCGGATCCGGAAACGCCGCGCGGGGTGTATGAAAACGCGATCTGGTCGCGGCGTTTTCACGCCGACGAAGTGACGCTGTTTCGCTATTCCTCGCTGTCCTTCGACGCCCATCGCATTCACTACGACCGGCCCTACGCCACTTTCGTCGACGGCAATCCCGGCCTCGTCGTGCAGGGCGGCCTCGTCGCCTGCCTGCTACTCGACCTGCTCAGGCGTCAGGCGCCCGCCGCCGAAATTCTCAGTTGCGATTTTCGCTGGATTCGTCCCTTGTTCGATATCGAGCCTTTTTCGATCTGCGGGCGATTGCAAGACAGCCGAACCGCTGAACTATGGGCGCAAAATGCGCAAGGATCGCTCGCCATGGAGGCGGTCGTGACCCTGCGCGACGATATCCGACTGGTCTATCCTGAAGTCGGCGGGCGGCTTTCACGCTCGCCACCCGAACGCGTCGCGCCGCGCAGAAGCGCATGACCCGACATCAGAGGCCGCCACGATGATTGTTGATCCGGAAAAAACTCTCGCCCATTTCGCAGCGACGCTACGCTTCGAGGATATTCCAAAACCCGTGCTGCGGCGCGCCGAGGACTTGATGCTGGACTGGCTCGGATCCGCTCTGGCGGGCAAGGGCGTCAGGCCGGTGGAGGCCATCGCTCGCTTTGCCGCGCAAATGGGCCCAGGGCAGGGCGATGCGCAAGTGCTCATCACGCGTGCGCGCACATCGCCGCTGTTCGCGGCGATGGTCAACGCCGCCTCGTCGCATGTCGCCGAGCAGGACGATGTCCACAATGGCTCAGTGTTCCATCCCGGCAGCGTCGTGTTTCCGCCCGGGCTCGCCGTCGCGCAGACGCTGGGCGCCAGCGGGGCCGAATTGCTGAGCGCGGCCGTCGCGGGCTATGAAGTCGGCGTGCGCGTCGGCGAATTTCTCGGCCAGGCGCATTACAAAGTGTTCCACACTACCGGGACAGCCGGCGTGTTGGCGGCGGCTGCGACCGTCGGCCGGCTGCTCCGCCTTTCGCCGGAACAGATGCTCGATGCATTCGGATCGGCGGGCACGCAGGCGGCGGGCCTGTGGGAATTCCTGCGCGACGGCGCGGATTCCAAGCCCCTGCATACCGCCAAGGCGTCGGCCAATGGGTTGATTGCAGCCTATCTCGCGCGGGACGGATTCACCGGCGCCAAGCGCGTGTTGACCGGCGCCCAGGGCCTTGCCGCCGGCACGTCGCGCGACGCCGACCCCAGCAAGCTTGTCGATCGGCTCGGCGAGCGCTGGGCGGTCGGCGAAACCTCGTTCAAATTTCACGCCTCCTGCCGGCATACCCATCCCGCCGCGGACGCGCTGTTGCAAGTTGTCGAGACCCACGCGCTCGCGCCTGAGAGCATCGGGCGCGTCACCGCCCACGTGCATCAGGCTGCGATCGACGTGCTTGGCCCCGTCGTCGATCCACAAACCGTTCATCAGGCCAAATTTTCGATGGGCGCCGTGCTCGGCCTGATCGCGACGCGGCGGCGCGCCGGCATGAGCGATTTCGATGCCCATTTCCGCGAAAGCGCCACGGTCGACTTCGCCAGGAAGGTAGGAATGGCGTTCGACCGCGATGTCGACGCCGCCTATCCCCAGCGCTGGATCGGCAAGGTGACGGTGGAGACGATTGATGGCCGAACGCTGCGCGCCCAGGTCGACGAGCCCAAGGGCGACCCCGGCAACACATTGTCGCGGCGCGAGCTGGAGGACAAGGCGCTCGCATTGGCGGCCTTCTCATCGGCGGCCTCGGCGGAGGAAATGGGCGACGCGTTCCAACAGGTATGGACGCTCGCCGAGGCGCCACGCGCGCCGCGTTTCTTCGATTGAGGGCCGTCGAAAGCGCCGCCCTGCGAGGACCGGAAAGCTGCGGCTTTGAGGGGCGCGAGCACCGCCGACGTTAAAAGATGACGAAGGCTCAGTTCGGGATATACTAATGGTCAGCACTGGGCAAATCTGCATAATCGCGATGTTGCGATTGGGCTGTCCGGCGCAGGAATCCTTAGAATTCCGCGCGAGGACTGCGAGACAGAGCGCCGTGCACAGTTCTGGTCGGGCGCAGCCAAACTAAGAAGAAGGAGGAGGAAACATGAGACGATTTGCCGGTCTGCTCGTATTTTGTACCGCGATCCTTGGCCTTTGCGGCGCAGCCGTCGCAGCGGGGCTCGATGAGCTGCCGCCCGATATCCAGAAGAAGCTCTATTCGAAAGAGGCCCTCGATCCCGCCCAGCCGATCGGGCCGAGCGCCTATCGCGACTGGAAGCCGAAGAAGGGCCCGCCGTGGACCATCGGCTATGCGAGTTCCTACGCCGGCAACACCTGGCGCGCGGCGGCGATGGACAAGCTGGAGAAGGACATCATTCCGAAATGGAAGGCGCTCGGCCTCGTCAAGGAGGTGATCGTCACCCAGTCCAACCTCAAGGATTCGGTGCAGATTCAGCAGATGCGCCAGCTTGTGGATCGCGGCGTCGACGCGTTGATCATCTGCTGTTCAAATCCGACGGCGCTGAACGAAACGGTCAAATACGCCTACGACAAGGGCGTGCCGACCTTTTCGATGGTTGGTTATGTGACCTCGCCTTACGCGGTCAACTCCTCGACCAATTTCGTGGTCGCCGGCGAAACGCAAGGCAAATGGCTGGGCGACGAAATCGGCAAGAAGGGCAATGTCGTCGTTGTCGAGGGCATTCCGGGAACGAGCACGTCGGATTCGCTCGACCGCGGCATCAAGGCGGGCCTCGCCGAAAACGCCGACGTCAAGATCGTCGGCGATGTCGCCGGCATGTGGACCGACCAGGTCGCGCAGGCGGAAGTGCAAAAATGGCTCGCTAACCATCCCGGCGACATTGACGGCATTGCCGTCCAGTCGGCGGCCGAACTTGGCGTGCTGCGGGCGCTCGAACAATCCGGCCGCAAGATGCCGGCGATCGCTATCGGCGGCGAAGAGGGAGCGCTTTGCTATTGGCGCCATCATCCCAAATATGTCAGCGCCGCGCTGCAGAGCTGGCCGCCGGCTGATGAAATGGATCTGACCTGGAACATCATGATGCGCACGATGCAGGGCCAGGGACCGAAGATCCAGTCCGTGCTCGTCGAGCCGACCCGCCTGAGCATCGACGACGTCAACAAGGCGTTGGGCGAGGATTGCAGCGAGTCCTCCGACAAATGGTTCACCGTCGGTCAGGCGCGCTGGGCGAGCAAGGATTATCTCGATCAGTTCTTCCTGCGCCCGGCTGATCCGGAGACGTTCAAGCCCTGACCCTAATACGCGTGGGCGATCGGCGCCGAACCGATCCGCCTGGGCGAAGTTTTTTTAGTTCCGCTGCTCCGCCGATCGCGGGGCGGCGGCATAAGTTTGAGAGAGCGAGTAAATCGGAATGTTTCGAGGAGGCGGGGGAATGCGTATCGCGGGGGCGGCGAGATGAGCGACGCCGCCCTGGCGAGTGCGCCAATTGCGCGCGGCGGGACCTCGGCGCCGCCCTTCGCCGCGCGTGGCATTTCGATTGTCGGCGTGCGCAAGTCTTTCGATGTGACGAAGGCGCTGGATGGCTGTTCGTTCAGCGCTTCGCTCGGCGAGATTCACGCGATATTCGGCGGCAACGGCTGCGGCAAGAGCACGCTCGCCAAAGTGATCTCAGGCGTTCTGCCGGTCGATGCCGGCCAGGTCAATGTGCTCGGGAACACGCCCAATTCCCCGCATGACGCGCGCGCCATCGGCATTGCGACAGTCTTTCAGGAAGTCCTCGTCGCCGACGAATGTTCGATCCTCGACAATCTTTACGTTGGCGCCGACCGGCTGTGGTCAGCCACATTGTCGAAAAGCGCCAAGCTCGAAGCCGCCCAGACCTTGATGACGGAGCTGACGGGCCTCGATCTTGGCATGGACGCGCTCGTCGGCACGCTACCGCTCAGCATCAAGCAATGGATCACCATCGGCCGCGCGCTGCTTCGTCAGCCCAAAGTGCTGATCCTCGACGAATCCTCGGCGGCGCTCGATCTCGCCTCCACCGAACGCCTGTTCGCCAAGATGCGCGAATTGCGGGATCAGGGCTCTGCGGTGCTGATCGTGACCCACCGCATCGCCGAAATGACCCGCATCAGCGATCGCGTCACCGTCCTGCGCGACGGCCGCGACGTCGGCGTTTTGGAGAAGGGCGACATCACCGAGAAGAACCTGCTCGGGCTGATGGCCGGCCGCAGCGAGGGGCCGGCCAAGGCGAAGAGCGCGCCGCCCGACATGCGCGCGGAGGGCGTGGTCCTGAAGGCCGACGCAATGAAAATCTGGCCGCGCAGCCGCGAGTTCGAATTTCGCCTGCATCGCGGCGAAATCGTCGGCGTCGCCGGTTTGGAGGGTCAGGGGCAGAGCGAATTTGTCCGCATCCTCGCGGGCATCGACAAGTCGCGCGGCTCGGGACCAATGGTCGCCACGCCGCACGGCGGCTTTTCCGCCATCGAAAGCCTGGCGGATGCGGTCAGCCATGGCGTTTCCTATCTGTCGGGCGATCGCAAGCGCGAAGGCATATTCGCCAATCTCAGCATATTCGAAAATATGCTGCTGCCGCTCTACCGCTCGAAATCGCGCGGCGCGAAACTGGCGGTGATCGACTGGAGCGCGCTGTCGGGCTCGTTTGAATGGGAACGGGAAAAGTTGTCGATCCGCATGGGCGATCGCGGCGACAAGATCACTTCGCTGAGCGGCGGCAACCAGCAGAAAGTGCTGATCGGCCGCGCCTTCGCGCTCAGTCCCAATATACTGATCCTCAATGATCCCGCGCGCGGCGTCGATATCGGCGCCAAGACCGATCTCTATTCGCATCTGAAGGATTTCGTCGCCGGCGGTAGGTCGGTCGTCTATTTGTCGAGCGAGATCGAGGAGCTCGTCGGCTTCTGCTCACGCGTCCTCGTGTTTCGCCACGGTGGGCTGTTTGAAGAATTGGCCGGCGAGGCCATCGCTCCCGACCGTATCCTGGCGGCGATGTTCGGCCAGACAGCGCCGCGCCATTCGTTTGAACGCGCCGAGAAGACATCGCCCCGCGAGAATGCCGCCGCCGCCGTTCGCGCTCCACTCCCCGATACTGTCTCGACTTGGGAAGGCGTCTTCGGGCCTCGCGCCGAGAAGCCTTTTACCCTGCGCTCGCCCGCCTTCTCCGAGGGCGGGGTCATCCCTGGTCAGTATGCCGAGGCGGATAGCGTTTCGCCGCCGCTCGAATGGGAGAATGCGCCGCAAGGGGCGCGCAGCTTCGCCCTCGCGGTGACGGACCCCGATCTGCCGCCTGAGTTCAATTTCCCGCGCGCCTTCGCGCATTGGATGATCCTCAACATTCCCGCCGGCGCGACCGGCCTGCCGGAAGGCGCGAGCCCGGGCGGCGCGTTGCCGGATGGCGTATCGGAGCTGCCGAATGATTTCGTGACGTTCCGCATCCCCGGTTATGCCCGCGGCTATGGCGGACCCTGGCCGCCGGACGCCCCCCATCGCTACATTTTCACGCTCTACGCATTGAAGAGCGATCGCCTCGCTATTTCCGACGTCGCCGACTACGTCGAATTCGTGCGACTGGTTTTGCCCGCCACCATCACCACGGCGACGCTTGTCGGCGTCTACGGACCGGCTTCGACGCCACTGCCGAGCGCGGCTTAGGGAAGCGCGCGATGAAAACCTCCGCCACATCCGCGCAGCCGCCCCCGTTTCGAGACGATCACGCATTGGCCCGCGCGCGGCGCCGCGGCGCCGAACTAAGAATTTCTCGAACCGCTGTAACATCGCAGGAAAGACCGCAGGGATGACACGGTATTCTACCTTGACCGAACTCGACACCGACTGGATCGTCAGTTGGGCGAAGAAAGTAAACGAAGACAAAGTCTTGCGGGTGATCGGCAAGTTCTTCACCGCGAATTTCGTCATCGGCGTCGATGACAAGGATTTCTACATCAAGGTTCGCAACGGCAAAATCGAAATGGTCGCCGATGAATTGAATGCGAACATGATGGGATGGCAATTCGCGCTGCGCGCGCCGGCCAGTTCCTGGAACAAGTTTGTCGAGCCAGTGCCGCCGCCGATGTACAACGACATCTGGGCGATGGCGCATCCGCTGCACGGCAAGCTGAAGATCGAAGGCGACACCAAGGTCTTCTGGCAGAATTTGCGCGCGCTGACCTGGATGCTGGCGAAGATGCGGCCATCCTGAAAATCGAATTGAAAACGTCACCAAGGGGCCGTCGAAAATGGCGAAGACCGATCCGATCATTGGACGCTATGTTTATGTTCCCTACGCCGGGAAGGAATACCGAACCTATTACGAGGAGAACGGCCAGGGCATTCCGCTCGTCTGCCTGCATACGGCGGGGACCGACGGGCGCGAATATCGCCATCAGCTCTGTGATACCGACATCACCAAGAACTTTCGCGTCATCGCCTTCGATCTGCCGCGCCATGGCAAATCCATTCCTCCCCAAAATTTCTACAAGGAGGAAGAAGAATACGCGCTGACGTCGAAGTTCTATTCGGAATTCATCATGGCGTTCTGCGAGGCGCTTGATCTCAAGAAGCCTGTGATTATGGGCAGTTCGATGGGCGGCAATATCTGCCTGCCCCTCGCGCTCAACTACGAGAACGACCTGACCGCGCTGATCGCCATCGAGGCCTGCGATCATTCACCGGGCTGGTGGATCGATCCGTTGCACCATCCCCATATCCATGGCGGCGAAGTCTGCGCGACGGCGGTGTTTGGCCTGATGGCGCCGCAGAGCCCGGAAGAATATCGCTGGGAAACCTGGTGGTATTACGCGCAAGGCGGCCCGGGAATCTTCAAGGGCGATTTACATTTCTACAGCGTCGACCACGATTTCCGCGACCTCTGCCGCAAGATTTCGGGGCGCGTGCCGATCGTCATGATGACCGGCGTCTATGATTTCGCCTGCACGCCGGAAATGACCCAGCAGACCGCCGATAAGATCCGCAATGCCGAAGTCGTCATCATGAAGGGCATCGGCCATTTCCCGATGTGCGAAAACCCGGAGGTCTTCAAAAAATATCTGATGCCGGTGTTGGACCGCCTTGTCGAATACGACCGGGATCGGCGACCCGCGGCAAGCGTCGAATATCGGCAGAGCCGGGAGGAGGCGCCGACGCGGGGCGCGTCGAAACGATGGTAAGGCGGGCGTTCGAGGGAAGGACGACGAAGCCGATCGTCGGACCGATGGGGAGTAGCAGTCACACGCCATGAGCGAAGCGCGCGCGGAGTCGAGAGGGGGCTCGTTCAACACATTTCTGCTCGTCCCGATTCTGCTGTTTTTCGGCCTGCTGATCGTCGCCGTCCTTAGAAGCCCGAACCTGATGTCGAGTTCCGGTATCGGCAGCGCGGAGATTGTCGTCGCCCCTCTGATACTTTCGACCTATGCGTTGATGGCGACCGCTCTTGCCGGGCGGGCGACGGTCGATCTGTCGATCGGCCCGCTGATCGGTTTCATCAACGTCACGCTGATCCAGCTCACGGCGGCTGGAATCATCGCCTCGCCGATCGCTGTCTTCGCCTACGCGCTCGCCGCCGGCGTCGCCTATCAATTCGTCCTCGGGCTCATCATCATCGTCGTGCGGGTGCAGCCGATCATCGTCTCGCTGAGCGGGTTCCTGGCGCTGTCGGGGATCAATCTCGTCATCCTGCCGCGGCCGGGCGGCGCCGCCCCGGATTGGATGTCGTCCTGGGGGGCCGGCACCTCGATCCTCACCCCGGTGCTTTTTATCGTCGCCCTGGCGACGGCGGGATGGCTTTTATTCTCGACCACACCCTTCTTCGGCCATATCCGCTTGATGGGGTCGGACGAACGCGCCGCCTATACGAGCGGGGTCCGGATCAGCGTCGTGCGCCTTGGCGCCCATGTTGTCGCCGGTCTGTTCGCCGGGCTCGCCGCGCTCGCCTTCACCGCGCTGATCAGCTCGGGCGATCCGACGCAGGGCACCACTTACACGCTTATATCCGTCACCGCGCTGGTGCTGGGCGGCACCAGCCTCGCCGGCGGGCGGGCCACCGTGATCGGCTCGCTGCTGGGCGCGCTGAACCTCTTTCTCATTGGCTACGTTCTGGCGACATTCAATTTCGCCGACGTGCAAGGCTTCGTCACCGATCTCGCCTATGGGACGATCCTCGTTCTGTCTCTGCTGTTGACGGTCGTGCTGCCGCGCATCCAGCATTGGCTTCGGCGCATCTCGCCGTTGCTGCTGTTCGTGGTGCTCGGCCTGTTGTTCACCGGCGTCGCGCTGCACGCGACTTTCGACTATTCCGGCCTTCAGCATCTGTCCTCGGGCGCAGCGCCCGTCTCGGACGCCTCGGCGCCGAACCCGCAACAGAACGCCGCCCCCGCTGGAGCGGGCAACGCGATCGTCGACAATGGCGAGGGCGAGGGTCTGATTTTCGAACAGGCCGAGAAGAGCCCGAGCCTGGTTCGCTCGCCCTTCGCCACCGGCGTCGCGCAATTGGCGATCACGCTTGTCGCCATCGTCGTCATCCTTCGGCTGCTCGTCTGGCAGGCCGGCAAGCGCGCGATGACGCCGCTGATCTACGCCGCGCTGGCAGTCATGCTGGTCGTCGGAGCGTGGCTGCTGATCGACTCGGCGGCGCTCGTGTCGAAGGCCGGCAATTGAAAGACGGAGGCGCCATGGTCGATCATTCGCTCGATGCCAACCTCGCGACGCCGGGCGCGGCGCTGTTGCGCTGGCTGGGGCTGGCGATCGCGGCTGTCGTCGCCGCGATCGGAGCCGGCCTTGGCTTCTGGCAGGGGCTGCCGGCGCAACAGGTGATTTTCTACACAGCGGCGACCATTGCGCTGGTGCTGTGGATCTGGAATGCGTTCCTCGTTCGCCTGATGGCCGAGATCGTCTCGCGGAGCGCGGCGGCGCGCGCCGGCGGCGCGGTCTCCGCGCGAACGGCGATCCGGCGGTTCGTCGTGCAGAACAGGGGCGTGCTCGGCGGTCTGTTGATCATCATCGGCGGCTTCATCATTTTGTCGTTGACGCTGAGCGGCTTTTTCACGCTGGTGAATCTCATCACCGGGTTGGTGCTCTGCGCGGCGCTTGTCGTCACCGCGCTCGTCAGTCGCGCCTTCGTCGACAATCGCAGCGCCTTCATCGGCCTGATGGTGCTCGGCGTCCTCTTCGTCGTCGCCTCACTGCATATCGACGGCTTCCTGTCCGGCGCGAATTTCAAGTCGATGCTGGTCTTCGCCTCGTTTCTCGGCCTCGCCAGCGTCGGCCAGACGCTGGTCGCATTGCTTGGCGGCCTTGATCTTTCGATTCCCTATATCATCGGCTCTTCGAATGTCGGCCTGCTCTATCTGATGAGCCTCGGCATTCCCTCGCCGATCGCCGTCATCATCATTCTGCTGCTCGGGGGCGCGATCGGCTTCGTCAACGGCCTGTTGAGTTTTCGCCTGCAGGCGCAGGCGCTGATCGTGACGCTCGGCATCGGCTTCGCCATTTCCGGCGGCACCCAGATCCTCACCAGCATCGGCACCGCCTATGCCGGCAATGTGTTCGGCGAAGTGCCGGGCTGGCTGAAGAACCTCGCCGCGATGAACGGCAGCACGTTCGGGCTCAATGTGCCGCCAGTGATTTTCATCTGGATCGCGGTGGCGATCGTGCTGATCTTCGGCATGAAGAATTCGGTTTATGGCCGCTACATCTACGCGCTGGGCGGCAACCGCACTTCGGCGCAGCGTATCTCCATTTCAGAGCGCCGCTACTGGATCGGCGCCTTCACCATCAGCGGCTGCGCCTCCGCGCTCACCGGATCGCTGTTGCTGGGATGGAGCGGCGGCGGCTTCATCGGCGTCGGCGACCCCTATCTTTTCACCACGCTGGCGGCGGTGGTGATCGGCGGCACGTCGCTGCTTGGCGGCCAGGGCGGCTATGGATTCACCGTGATCGGCGTGCTCGTTCTTCAGGTGCTGACCTCTTTCCTCGTCGGCATCGGGCTGAAATTCGAGTGGCAGCAGTTCATCTACGGCCTGCTCATTCTCCCCATGGTCGCGCTTTATGCGCGCTCGCCCCACATCCGAACGCAGATATGAGAGAGCGCCCATGAAATCCGTTTGTGGAGACTTGTTCTGATGAATCCCGCGTCGATCCAACCCGCCGACGTCGCCAGCGGTTCGTTTCTGCTTCTCGCCGCCGCCATGACGGCGACGACCGTGCTGCTGATCATGGGCGGCGCCTGGGTCTCGCCGCGCTGGAAATTGTCGGTCGCGCTCGCCACCCTCGTCGCGCTTGTCGCGACCATGCATTATTTCGTAGCGACGCCGGTGTGGCTGGTCGCGCAGCAGATGCCTGTCGTCTATCGCTATGTCGACTGGCTGGTCGCGGTTCCGATCCAGGTCCTCTGTCTCTATTTCTTTATCGGGTCGGTCGCGGCGGTTCCCGCCGGGCTGTTCTGGCGCCTGCTGATCGCTTCGGTGGCGATGGTGCTGGCGCGCTATATGGGCGAATCAGACTTGATGTATCCGACGCTCGGATTCCTGATCGGGCTCGTGCTCTGGCTCTACATTCTCGGCGAGGTCTTCTTCGGCAGGTTGAGCGAAGTCAACGCCAGCGCCGCCAGCAGAGCCGTTCAGGTCGGCTTTTTCTGGCTGCGGCTGATCGTGACGATCGGTTGGGCGCTCTATCCGCTCTGCTATCTCGTCGTGCGCCTTGGCAGCGGCGCCGATGTCGCGAAATTAATGGTCATCTACAATCTCGCCGATCTCGTCAACCAGATCGCGTTCGTTCTGGCGATCCTGGCGACGGCGATGACAGATTCGGCGCGTTCCCGATGAACCGCCAGACGCATGCAAGGGTCATGAAGCAGGCCGCGCTCGCCAAGCCGGCGGCGCGCATCAAGTTAGTCCGTCGAGGGCAATGCGAAGACCCGCGGGCGCTGAAATTTGGCGGAGGACGGTGACATGAACGGCGCGGACATTATTGCCATTATCATATTGGCGACGATCGTGATCGCCATCATCGTCTATCTCCTGCATTGGCTCTATCGCCATTCCTCCAAAAACCTGTCGTTCGTGCGCACCGGCTTTGGCGGCGAGAGGGTGGTCATGGGCGGCGGCGCTCTTGTGCTGCCGATCGTGCATGACGTGACCGAAGTCAGCATGAACACGCTGCGCATCGAAGTGCGCCGGGCGGGCGAGAAATCCTTGATCACCCGCAACCGCATGCGCGTCGAGGTGATTGTCGAGTTTTTCGTCCGCGTCATTCCAACGGCGGAATCAGTGGCGACCGCCGCGCGCACCCTCGGCGACCGCACGCTTGATCCGGAAAGCCTCAGGGATCTCGTGCAGGGCCGTTTCGTCGACGCGATGGGCGCCGTCGCCGCGACGATGACGATGGAGGAAATTCACGAACATCGCAGCGATTACATCCGGGCGGTAAAGACCCTGGTGGCCGAGTCCCTCACCGCGAACGGCCTCGAACTCGAGGCGGCCTCGCTGACCAACCTCGATCAGACCGACATGAAGCTCTTCAACCCGTCGAACGCGTTCGACGCCGAGGGCATGACGCGGCTGACGGAGGAGATCGAGACGCGGAAAAAGAAGCGAAACGATATCGAGCAGGACACGATCATCGCCATCCGCGCCAAAAACCTCGAGGCTGAGAAGCTCGCTTTGACGATCGACAGGGAAAGCGAATATGCGCGGCTCGAACAGGAGCGCGAAATCGCAGTTCGGCGCGCCCAGCAGCGCGCTGAAGTGGCGCTTGAAAAGGCCGACCGCGAGCGCGACATCGAGGAGGCTCAGATCCGTTCGAAGGAAGCCATCGACAAGGCGCGGATCAGGCACGAACTGGCGATCGACGCCGAGAATATCCAGCGCGGCCAGGAAACCGAGCGGCTCGAGATCCAAAGCCGCCGCGCTGTCGAGATGGAAGAACAGAACCGCGCCAATGCGGTCTCCGTCAACGAAGCGGAGAACAGGACGCGACTCGCCGAGGAAGTCGAGACGCGCAAGAAGCAGCGCAACGAGTTCGAGCAGGAGGCGATGGTCGCCATCCGCGCCAAGAATCTGGAAGCCGAGCTGCGCGTGCTGACGATCCAGAAGGAGAGCGAATATGCGCGCCTCGAGCAGGAGCGCGAGGTCGAGATGCAGCGCGCCCAGCAGCGCGCCGAAGTCGAGCTTGAAAAGGCGGGGCGCGAGCGCGAGATCGAGGCTGGGCGGCTTGAGGCGAAGGAGGCGGTCGAGCGGACCCGCATCAAGCTCGAACTTGCCGTCGAATCGGAGAAGATTCTGCAGGGCCAGGAGATCGAGCGGCTTGAGATTCAGCGTCGGCGCTCGCACGAACTTGAAGAGCAGGAGCGGATGATTGCTGTCGCCGAGAAGTCAAAGGCGCAATCGGAAGCCCAGGCGGCGGCAGAGGCGGCGCGCGGGCGGATGGTCGAGGCGCAGGAAAACGTCACCTCGGCGCGCGAGCGCCAGATCGCCGAGCGGCGCAAGCTCATCGATCTCATCGACGCCTCGCAGCAGGCCGAGCGCAACGCCATCAAGGTCACGACGATGGCGGCGGCGGAAAAGGCGGTGGCGATCGACCACGCCGAAGCGGAGAAGGCCGCGGCGGGGGCGGCGCGATTCCGCTACGATGTCGATGCGGAGGGCCAGCGCAAGCTCAACGAGGCCGAGAACCTGCGCTCCGACGCGTCGCGGCGCACGGCGCTGAACAAGAGATTGTTCGAGAACCTGCCCGCGATCATCCGCGAAAGCGTGCGGCCGATGGAGAGGATCGAGTCGATCCGCATTCTCCAGGTCGACGGCCTGCCGGGCTTCAGCAATGGTCAATCATCGGGCGGCCCGGGCGGCGGCGATGTCTCGGTTCCCGGCGGGGACGGCAAGCCGGGCAATCTCGCCGAGAGCGTGGTCAATGCCGCGATGCGCTATCGCGCGCAGATTCCATTCGTCGACAATTTGCTGAAGGAAGTGGGGATGTCGCCGAACAATCTCAGCGACCTCAGCAATCTTGGCGTGCGGCTGCCGGATAGCAAACCGCCGCCAAAACCGGAAGGCAAGCCGCCGAGGGGAGACGGCAAGCATTAGCGGAATGAGCGAGGGTGCGGCGGCGCTGCGAGTGCGTCTGTCGAGGACAACGAAATGTTGTGGAATCGGAAATGCAATTAGGCTTTGCGCCACCGTTCGACGTCATGGCCGGGCTTGTCCCGGCCATCCACGCGGCGCTGCCGCGAGCAACTCTTGAAGTTCTCGATGGCCGTTGGGCGTGCGGACGAATGCTACGCATTCGCCTTGGGATGCCCGGCACAAGGCCACGGCTGTCCGGTTCGAGTCGTCGAAGACATCGGCGCGCCGAACCCCCTCCCCCCTTGTGGG
>DATBZF010000008.1:0-3810 GCA_036513315.1 Roseiarcus sp. | reverse complement strand
CGATACGCGTATATGCCGCGCGCAAAGGCGCTCGCCGCGTTCAGCCGAGCGTCAAGGAATTGCTCGATTCCGAGCCTCGCGGCGACGCGATGCGCGAGCGTCTGAGCAGGTTCAGTCGCGATGTGATGCTCTCCAAACTGGGGCTTTACGAGATCATTCGCGACGTCAAGGAAAAGGGCGGCAGCATCTGCGGAATCAGCGCGCCATCGCGCGCGTCGACGCTCGTCAACTATGTCGGCCTGGATTCGTCAATCATCGATTATGTCTGTGAGATCGAGGGTTCGCTGAAGATCGGAAAATACATGCCGGGAACTTTGATTCCGGTCGTCCATGAAAGCCGTCTGTTCGAGGAGCAGCCTGATTGCGCGATCATTTTTTCCTGGCACATCGCCGATGAGCTTGCGCCAAAGTTGAGGGCCAAGGGCTTCAAAGGAAAGTTGGTGGCGCCTCTGCCAAAGCCTCGCATTCTTTGACGCCAATCCTGCGTCGCGGCGCAGTCCGTTCCGCGTCCTTTCGGCTCGAGGAGCGGCAATGGAGTTTTGAAAGGGGCTGGAATGAGTGAAGAGGGCCCAACTCAAGACGAAAGAACAGAGCTTTCGCCGCTTGAATTGTTCGTCGTGAAAGTCGGCGTCGTGACCGTCGCGATCATTGTCGTTCTCTATGCGGGGCTTTATTTCTTGGAATCTTTTGCCGATCGGAAAATCCAGCAGTTCGCATTCCTGAAGGGCGGATCGGCTTTCTGGAGCGCGGTGGAGCAGAAGTTGACCACAATGGCCGACGAGCCGGACCTGCCCGCCGAAAGGAAACAGAAGATTATTGACGCCCTTCATCGTCTCTCCGTCAAATACCAGCCCTACCTGCAGGCGCTGAACGGCGACGGTCCGCGCAATCCAAAATAAGAGATTGGCTCGCGGTCATGGCTTTGACCAATTTCCGATCGGCCATCCGGATTGAAGTTGAGTGCGCGATGCGCGCAGCGGCTGGGAAGGCCGGCGAAGCCGGTTGGGTTGCACGGCTGGCCACAGCGCCGCTCGATCAGGCCCGCGAAAACGTCAGATAGACCGGCTTTCGCCCTTCCCGCTTCGCTTTCGCCTCGTAGCGGGTTCCCGGCCAGTCGGGCCAGGGCAGCCGCCAGTCGTCGGCCGCGCCGGCGCGCCAGACGAAATCGTCCGAGGCGAGGAAGCGCCGCAGCGCCCAGCCCGCATAATCGTCGATGTCGGTGGCAAAGCGCAGTTCCGCGCCGGGGCGGGCGACGCGCGCCAGCTCGCGCAGCATGCGCTCCGAGATCAGCCGCCGCTTGTTCTGACGGCGCTTGGGCCAGGGATCGGGATAGAGGATGAAAATCCGCGCCAGCGCCCCCGCCGGCAGCGCTTCGATCAGCGCGCCTGCGTCGCCGGCCCGCAGGCGGATATTGTCGAGCCGCTCTTCTTCGATGCCGGCCAGCGCCTTGGCGACGCCGTTGACGAACGGCTCGCAGCCGATGAAGCCGACATCACGATGCGCCCTGGCCTGCGCCAGCAGATGCTCGCCGCCGCCAAAGCCGATCTCAAGCCAGACTTCCCTCGGTGAAAAGGGAAACAGCTTGAATGCGTCGTCGCCGAGCGACGCCGCGTCGATCTCGAACCGCGGCAGGCGCTCGGCGATCAGGCTGGCGTGATAGGCGCGCAGCGTCTTGCCGCGGCTGCGCCCATACAGCGCGCGCCGCGGCGCTTCGTCGGAGCCCGTCAGGAGACGAGGCCGCGCAACTTGTCGGAAAGGTCGGTCTTTTCCCAGGTGAAGCCGCCATCGGCATCGGGCTGGCGGCCAAAATGGCCATAGGCGGAAGTGCGCGCATAGATCGGCTTGTTGAGGCCGAGATGCTCGCGGATGCCGCGCTGCGAAAGGTTCATCACCTCCATCAGCGCGCTCTCGAGCTTGCCCTCGTCGACATGGCCGGTTCCGTGCAGGTCGGCATAGATCGACAGCGGCCGGGCGACGCCGATCGCATAGGACAATTGGATTGTGCAGCGGTCGGCGAAACCGGCGGCGACGACATTCTTGGCGAGATAGCGGGCGGCATAGGCGGCCGAGCGGTCGACCTTGGTCGGGTCCTTGCCGGAGAACGCGCCGCCGCCATGCGGCGCGGCGCCGCCGTAGGTGTCGACGATGATCTTGCGTCCGGTCAGGCCGCAGTCGCCGTCCGGGCCGCCGATGAAGAACTTGCCGGTCGGATTGATGTGCCACACCGTCTTCGGCGTGATCCAGCCGGCCGGCAGCGCCTTCTCGACATAGGGACGCACGAGGCGGCTGACATCCTCCGACGACAACGATTCGTCGGTATGCTGATGAGAGACGACGATCTGCGTCGCCTCGACCGGCTTGCCATTCTCATAGCGCACCGTCACCTGGCTCTTGGCGTCGGGTCCGAGGCCCTTTTCCGCGCCGGAGCGACGGGCGTCCGAGAGGTTCTTGAGAATCTTATGGGCGTAATAGAGCGGCGCCGGCATCAGCTCGGGCGTCTCGTTGCAGGCGTAGCCGAACATGATGCCCTGGTCGCCCGCGCCTTCATCCTTGTTGCCGGCGGCGTCGACGCCCTGCGCAATATCCACCGATTGCGGATGCAGCAGGATTTCGACCTTGGCGTTGCGCCAGTGAAAGCCGTCCTGCTCGTAGCCGATGTCCTTGACCGCCGCTCGCGCGGCATCTTCAACCATCTTGAGGACCGAATCGGGGCCGCGCACTTCGCCGGCGATGACGATGCGATTGGTGGTCGCTAGCGTCTCGCAGGCGACGCGGATCTGGTAGGGATCGACGCCCGCCTTGGCGCCTTCGCGAAAATAGAGATCGACGATTTCGTCCGATATCCGGTCGCAGACTTTGTCGGGATGACCTTCGGAAACTGATTCGCTGGTAAATTGAAAGTTCTTGCGGGTCACCGAGAGGTCTCCAATAACGTTGGCTTGAGGCGCAGCCGGCCCGTACCAACGCGCGATGATGAAACGCGTCGGGATTTACGGCGGCGCTCAAAGAGGGCGTGTTTTTGACAGGGGCCGTTCGTCAGGTCAAGCGATTCTATAGAATATGTTCTTTATAACGAACACGCGCCTGGACTCAAGGCTTGGCGGAATGGTCGGCGGCCGGCTCATCGTCATGAGCGAGCGAGGTGACGAGATCGAGAATCCTGCGCCGCACTTCAGGATCGCGGATCAGCGCGAAGGCTCTGTTCAATTGCAACCCTTCCGACGTCGCCAGGAAATCGACGACATAGGAATCCACCTCGGGCTCGGCGAATCCCGCGGCCGGCGCCTGTCCTGACGGCGCGCCGTCGAAGAAAAAAGACGGCGGAATCCGCAGGATGCGGGCGAGTTCCTGCAGCCTGCTGGCGCTGACGCGGTTGGCGCCCTTTTCATATTTCTGGATTTGCTGGAACGTAATGCCGAGGGCGACGCCAAGCTTTTCCTGGCTCAGGCCGACCCGCATCCGCCGCATCCGCAAGCGGGCGCCGACGTGGATGTCGATCGGATCGGGAACTTTCTTCATCGACCGGATATGCCAGAATCTTCTTTGAAGCGGCGTCAGACCGGCGCTCCGCGCCAGTCAAGTCCTAGTATAGGCGCGGGCCGCGCGCAACGCGGCCGCCATGCCGCGGACCGCCATCTGGCCACTTATTCGACGCTTGCCGACTTGCGCCGCGCCCTCGCACGGTGATATGCGCGCTGCTCGCGTCAAACGCGCGACGCGGAGGGGTGGCCGAGCGGCTGAAGGCGCACGCCTGGAAAGTGTGTATGCGGGAAACCGTATCGCGGGTTCGAATCCCGCCCCCTCCGCCAT
>DATBZF010000007.1:0-23346 GCA_036513315.1 Roseiarcus sp. | reverse complement strand
GTGCTGGTGCTCGGGTGTTTGGGCGCGTTGGTGGTGAGCACGATGAACGGAGCTAAGCGATAGCTACCGTCATTGCGAGGGAGCGCAGCGACGAAGCAATCCAGACGAGGCTAACAGAGCTCAGTCTGGATTGCTTCGTCGCTGCGCTCCCTCGCAATGACGGTAGCTATCGCTTAGCTCCGTTCATCGTGCTCACCACCAACGCGCCCAAACACCCGAGCACCAGCACGACGCCAGCCACCGGGGGCGCGTGCAACCCAAACGCCGCCACGGCCGCCACCACGACCACGCCAAGCACCGTCAGCGCCAGCCCCTGGTCGTCGACGAACAGCCCGAGAATTTCAGCCGCGATCACCTTCATTGCAAAACCTCTCGCATACCGCTCCGCACGATCCGGACCAGGACCAGCGCCGCGGCGAGGAACAACACGATCAACGCGGGAATGGCGAGATCGTCGCCCGGCCAGGCGACGCCGAGACCCTCGCCGGTCCAGAAAACGCCAAACGCCGACAGCATCACGCCGACGCAGAATTTCAGCGCGTTTTCCGGCACGCGCGACAGCGGCTGGCGGATCGCGACGCCTGCCATGAGCACGATGACGCAAGCCGCCAGTGCGCCAAGGCTCGCGGGCACGATGAGGCCACGCCCGGCGCCGACGGCGATGACGATGAACACGACTTCGAGGCCCTCAAGGACGACAGCCTTGCCGGCGGTCAGCCCGGCCAGCCAATCGAGGCGATTGTCATGCGGCGAGCCTTGCGCGTGCAAGCGGCTTTGCTCCCTCGCGAAGGCGCCCGCCTCGTCGTGCAAAGCGATGGCGCCGGCGGCGCGCAATATCGCCTTGCGCAGCCAGCGCAGGCCGAACAGCATGAGGAGAACGCCGATCGTCAGTTGCAGGAGATAGAGCGGCGTCTCGCCGATCGCCGAGCCAAAGATCAAGACCAGAACGACGAGCAGCGCAAAGCCCGCGACGGCGCCGAGCAAGGCGGGTCGCGGCCCGCGCACGGTGGCGACGGCGAGCACGATGGTGAAGGCTTCGACGACTTCGACCAGCGAAGCGAGGAAGGACGCCGTGACGGCGGGGCCGATCGTCGTCCAGGCGATCATCGATGAGCCTTCAGAAACGCGGCAAGGATCTCCGCGGTCTTGTCCGGGAATTGATCGACGAAAAAATGGCCGCCCGGCAGCGAGGCCTGCTCGACCGCCGCGCAGCGCTTGCGCCACTGCGCGGGAATGTCGAACAATTTCGCCATCTGGCCGGCGGCCCCATAGAAGACCAGGGTTGGACAGGCCACCTTGCGGTCGATATCGGCGCCGTCATGGTCGAGGTCGATAGTCGCGGCGGCGCGATAGTCCGAGCACGAGCCATGGATCATCGCCGGATCGCGCCAGCAGCGGCGATAGTCGGCGAGCGCCTCCGCGTCGAAATCGGCGAGCCTGGCCGCGCCCCAACCGACGAGACAGGTCTCGTAAAAGAAATCCGGATCGGCGCCGATCATCCGCTCGGGAAAAGGCGCCGGCTGCGACAGGAAATACCAATGCCAATAGGCGCCCGCGACCTTTCTGTTGGTCTCCATGAACATCGCGTAGGTCGGCACGATATCCATCACGGTGAGCGTCCGCACCGCATCGGGATGATCGAGCGCCATGCGATGGCCAGTGCGCCCGCCGCGATCATGGCCGACCATGTGAAAGCGTTCGAAGCCGAGGCTGCGCATCAGTCCGAGCTGATCGGCCGCCATGGCGCGGAACGAATAATTCGAGCGATCGGGCAGGCATGCCGGCTTGGCGGAATCGCCATAGCCGCGCAGATCGGCGCAAACGACGGTGAAATCTGTCGCCAGATGCGCGCCGACACGGCGCCACATCGCCTTGTTCTGCGGGAAGCCGTGCAGCAGCAAAAGCGGCGGGCCGGCGCCGCCGCGGATGTAGGAGATGTCGGCGCCGCCGATGGAAGCGATGCCGTGCTCGAAGCCTTCAAACATGATCGCTTCCTATCCCCGTCGGATACGCCTCAGTTCAAGCATAGAGCCGGCGCCTCTTCCAGAGCCGACGCCGCATATCTGCCCAGACATTATGCGATGTCGGCGGAATAGGCCCGCCCGCGGCGACACCGCTTCGTTGTTCGCATGGAGGCGATTATGCGCGAGAGGAATTTGAACTCAAGGATCGTCCTTTGGACGACCGCCGAAGTCGGCGAACCTTCGGGTCGTCCTTGACTTCAAATTCCTCTCGCGCTCCGCTCCGCCATGCAAATAATGAAGAACTCCGCCTACTATCGTCTGCATGGCGACGAACGCGTCGATCCTCTTCTATCGGCGTGCCCGTCGGGATACAATCATTTCATCTACCTTGCGCCGCCATCCGTTGACAGTGAGGCTCCGTGACCGACATCGAGAAGCCGAACCCACGCACGCTGGCCGGAAAATGCTTCTGCGGCGCCGTTCAATATGCGGTCGCCGATTCCTTCCGCTACGCCATGAATTGTCGTCATTGCTCAAATTGCCGGCGCATGACCGGCTCGGCGTTCAAGCCCTTCGCCGGCATCGAGCGGGAGCGGTTCGACCTCACCAGAGGCGACGACAGTTTGCTGATTTTCGGCGAGGCGAACGGCCATGACGCGCATTGCAGGACGTGCGGCTCGCTCCTCTATTCGCTGGTGCGCGAGGGCGCCTATGTCCAAGTCGCGATGGGAACGCTGGTCGACGATCCGGCCATCCGTCCGACCTGCCATATTTTCGTCGGGTCGAAGGCGCCCTGGTTCGCCATAGCCGACGATTTGCCGCGATTTGAGGGACACGCAATCGCGCCGGGCGACAGATAGATGAGCGAACATCAGACCCCGCCGCCCGAGCAATGGCCGAAGGGCGCCATTTTCACGCTCGGCCATTCCACCCTGCCGATCGCGCGTTTCCTCGAGCTGTTGCAGACCTATGCCGTCGAACGCCTCGTCGACATTCGCACCATTCCGCGTTCGCGCCATAATCCGCAGTTCAACAGCGACATCCTCGCCGACAGCCTCAATGCCGTTGAGATCGATTATCTCCACATGCGGACGCTCGGAGGCCTGCGCCACGCGCGCAAGGATTCTCCCAATGGCGGCTGGCGCAATGACAGCTTCCGCGGCTATGCCGATTACATGCAGACGGAAGCATTCAGCAAAGCGCTCGAGACGCTGATCGCGCTCGGCCGCGACAAACGCACGGCGATCATGTGCGCCGAATCCCTGCCCTGGCGCTGCCATCGCTCGCTGGTTGCCGATGCGCTTGAAGTGCACGGCCTGCCGGCGGTCGAGATCCTGTCGGAGAGCAATTGGCGGATGCATCCGCTTACGCCTTTCGCCAGGGTGGAGGGACTGCAGATCACCTATCCGCCAGAGCAAGCGACCTTGCCGCTATGAGTCGCGACAGCCTGCCGCGATTGCTCAAGGACATCCGCGCCTGCGTGAATTGCGCCGCCGTGCTGCCATGCGGCCCGCACCCGGTGGTGCAGGCGCATCGATCGGCGCGGCTGCGCATCGTCGGCCAGGCGCCTGGGCGCAAAGTGCATGAGACCGGCATTCCGTGGAACGACGCCTCCGGCGCACGCTTGCGCGGATGGCTGGGGATGGAGCCGGAGCCATTCTACGATTCCCGCCGGGTCGCACTGATCGGCATGGGCTTTTGCTATCCCGGCAAAGGCCCCTCCGGCGACAATCCGCCCCGCCCGGAATGCGCGCCGCGCTGGCATGAGAAGCTCAACGCGCATCTGCCCAATATCGCGCTAACGCTGCTCGTCGGGCAATACGCGCAAGCCTATTATCTCGGCGCGCGGCGCAAACCGACGCTCGGCGACACCGTGAGAGCGTGGCGGGAATATCTGCCGTCGGGCTACCTGCCGCTGGTGCATCCCTCGCCGCGCAACCAAGGGTGGCTGGCGCGCAACCCATGGTTCGATGGGGAGCTGGTGGCGGAGCTGAGGGACATAGTTCGAGGATTGGGGCTGTAGCACGTGAGGGGGACGATCGCCTCCGCCGTCATCGCGAGGTCAGGCGAATGACTCATTAGCCTTGGCGAAGCGACGAAGCGATCCAGGCTAAGCTACACGCACCCCCATTGCGCTCCGCGCCCATTGGAGGGCACGCCACCGTCTCGGAATGCCAGCCTTGACGGGGCGCTTGCAGCCCAGTCTGGCCGCATCTTCTTCTGCAGCAGCAGTGCGCCGTAGAGCCGCGCCTTGGCGGTCGATATCGCTTGGTCTCCGTTAAAAACCGCGAGGCGCGGCGACGCCAAGGCGCCGCCGCGCCGGCTTCTCAGATATGCGCCTCCTCGAATGCGCGCGCCCACATCGCGCAGAGGCCGGAGCGGACGATGTCGTCGAGGGTGAATTCGATCACCGGCACCGGCAGCGCGCGCGTTTCAATCAGGCGCAGCACGGCGCGCAGCCCGGAGGCTTCGCCGAGGTCGCATTGGCTGATGTCGCCATTGACGACCATCGTGCAATCCTCGCCGATGCGGGTGAGAAACGTCTTGATCTCGGCGGGCGTGGTGTTCTGCGCTTCGTCGAGCAGGACGAAGGCGTTTTTCCAGGAGCGGCCGCGCATCACTTCGAACGGCACCATTTCGATGTCGCCCTTCTTGACCGCGATTTCATAAGCGGCCTGGCCGATACGCTCCTTGATCGCCTCGACGATCGGCGCCGCCCAGGGCGCGAATTTCTCTTCGAGGGAGCCGGGGAAGAAGCCGAGCGAGCGGCCGCAGGGCACATTGGGGCGGGTGAGGATGATCTTGCCGATGCGGCGCTTGCGATAGAGATCGGCGGCGTAAGTGGCGGCGATCCAGGTCTTGCCGGTGCCGGCCGGCCCCAGCACGATGACCTGGGGGGAGGTGCGGAGGGCGTCGAGATAATCAGCTTGGGTTGGGGTAAGAGCCTTGATGGGGGGAAGAGCGCGTTCCGTTTCGAATTTGTCGGGCCGATGCAGTTCGATGATCTCAGCCGTTGCGAATGAACGGCCGTTCCGGCGTTTCTGTTTTTCGAAGCGCTTGCTCAAGGGCAAATTCCTTCTGACAGGCCGACGCGTGATTAAACGCCGGCGCCCCGCGTCGAAGGGCCCCGGCGGTCGATTTTTGATTTTTGGAGAGCATGGCGGAGCGCGACGGACGATGAGGCGGCTTGGCGCGAAACTCAAAACCAGAGTCCGGCAACACGCTCATCGAAACTCGATCTCCGCGTCGTTGTGCAAGCTATTTGTGCTTGATTCTTATGACAGTTTCAAGGTGCGAAAAATTTTCCGCAAGAGCCGCCGCGATCACATTTCGTTAAGCTGTGGTCTTGATAATTGAGCGCTTCCGACGGGCCTGAGAGGCGCCAGCGTGGAACCATCACCCCTCCAGCGTCAGCACGATCTTGCCGATATGGCCCGAGCTTTCCATGCGCGAATGGGCGGCCGCCGCCTCATTGAGCGGATAGGTTGAATCGATCACCGGCCTGCAACGCCCGGACGCCAACAGCGGCCAGACCCTGTCGTGAAGCGCGTGGGCGATGATGGCCTTTTCCGCCGGCGAACGCGGCCGCAGTGTCGAGCCGGTGTGGACGAGGCGCTTGACCATCAGCGGGCGCAGATCGAGCGTCGCCTTCGGTCCGTTCAGGAAGGCGATCTGCACGATGCGGCCGCCGACCGCCGCCGCCGCATAATTGCGCGCGACATAATCGCCGCCGACCATGTCGAGGATGACATCGGCGCCGCGCCCTTCGGTGGCGGCAAGCGTCGCTTCGACAAAATCCGTGGTGCGATAATCGATGGCGAAATCGGCGCCGAGCCGCTTGCAGGCTGCCGTCTTGGCGTCCGACCCCGCCGTCGCGATCACTCTGGCGCCGAAAGCCTTGGCGAGCGCAATCACGGTGGTGCCGATGCCTGATGTACCGCCGTGCACGAGCAGGGTCTCGCCCGCCTTGAGGCCGCCGCGATCGAACACATTGGTCCAGACGGTGAAGAACGTCTCGGGGATCGCGCCCGCCTCGACCATCGAAAGGCCGGCAGGAATCGGCAAGGAATTGCTTTCGTGCGCCGCGCAATATTGCGCATAGCCCCCGCCGGGAACCAGCGCCAGAACCTTGTCGCCGAGGGCAAAGCGATTCGCCCCGGCGCCGAGCGCGACCACCTTCCCGGCGACTTCGAGGCCCAGAATGTCGGATGCGCCTGGCGGTGGCGGATAGAGCCCCTGGCGCTGCAACGTGTCGGGACGGTTGATGCCGGCCGCGGCGACCGCGATCAGAACCTCGTTATCGCGCGGCGAAGGGCGCGGCCTTCGCACGACATGCAGCATTTCGGGGCCGCCGGGCCTGGCCGCAACGACGACATTCATCATTTCGGGCAGATCGGACAAGGCCGCCTCCTTTTCCCTACGTCAGGCGTCGATCAGCGCGCCAGCGGGCTGACGGTGACGCCATCCTCGGCCGGCGCGGCGCGAAATTCCGGCAATTCCTCGGCCCGCGCACAGGACGCTACGATAGAGGGATAACGCGTCTTGTCGACGATATCGGCGAGATAGGCCTGCGTGAAGGCGAAGGCCGTCGCCAGAGAAATGTCGGCGAGCGTCAGCCGATCCTCGAACAGCCAGCCGCGGCCGCCGTTGATTTCAACCTCCAGCGCATCGAGCGCGGCCGACAATTGCCCGCGCACCCGCGAGGACCACGGCTCGTGCTGCTTTTCGGCCGGGCGCAGCATCCGCTCATAATGAAACTGCACCGATTTTTCGCAGACGACCAGCGACAGGCCGATCAGCCTTGTCGCACGCAGCCGCGCCTTGGGCGCGCGCGGCAGGAGAGCCGGCGCCTGGGGCGCCAGCGTCGCCGCATAATCGATGATCAGCGTCGAATCGACCAGCACCGTGCCGTCGTCGGCGACCAGCGTCGGCGCCTTCAGAAGCGGACTGACCGCGGTGAATTCATCGATATGGCGGAACAGCGAAATCGGCCGGTGCTCGAAAGGCAGGCCAAGCCGCATCAGCGCGATCGCGACGCGGCGCACATAGGGGGAATCAAGCATTCCGATGAGTTGCATGGCCAGTCCTGTAGGAGATCGCTTGTGTGTTGAAACAAGCGCCGCGGCCGAATATTCCTTATATTGACCCGGGCGGGCAAGCGGGAGCGTTCGATGGCCGGATTTGACGAGGAAAGCGTGTTTGGCGCGCCGCGCAAGGCGCCCGCCGTCCATGAAATCGGCCAGCCGCTCGATCTGCTTTCGGCGCCCGAATTGGCCGAGCGCATCGAAAGCCTCAAACAGGAGATCGTCCGGCTCGAAGTCGCCATCAAAGCGCGCGAGGCGACCAAACAGGCGGCGAGCGCCTTTTTCAAGAGCTGACGCGTCGGGAGAGCCTGACTTTCCGTGAGCCGGGGGGTCAGCGCCGCCGAGACCCCATCAGGCGGCGGTCATTCCGCCGGGCGGCCTCCCCGATGCGGAACAGCGGACCGCCTTGCTGGCTTTCGTGCGCGACCGGGTCAAATCCCAAAAACTGTAGCGATCCGGGACTCCCGTCCCAGGGCCGTTGTGCGCAATTGAAGCGCGCGGCGAATTATTTCACGGCGGCAGTCGTGACTTTAAGACTGTGTTAACGATTACCGATTATGAATCAATTCAATCCTTCTCTTTGGATTCTGAATGGCTTCTGTCCATTCTGTTCGACGCCTCCCGTTTTCCAACTTAAAGGCCGCCTCCGGGCGGCTTTTTTTTATTTGCATGTTTTCGTTTAAGATCGCGTTAACCTTATCAAAAGGTAAATTGGCAAGCTCGCCTTGAAGGCGTTAATCTTGCGTGGGCTGGCGCGTCGCCCGCCCCGCTGGCTTTCAGGCGGTTCGGGATCGGTCGACGAGGCTGAGAACAAGAGAGTTCATTATGGCGCGCCAATTCGACGGTTCCCCGATCGGGTCTTCGACGCTCGATTCCTGGCGACCGACCACGATTTCCTTTGTTCAAAGGCTGACGACCTCCGAGAGCTTCAAGTCTCTGTTCAGGGAGGGCATGGCGCTGGTCGAGGAATCGGCCAGCTATCTCGATGGCGAAGGAAGGGACCAAGCCAGGCAATTGCGCCGCGCCGTCGCGATCGCCTACGCCAGCGAGAGCATGCGTCTGACGACGCGCCTGATGCAACTGGCGTCCTGGCTGTTGCTCCAGCGCGCCGTCAACGAGGGGGAAATGACGCCGACGCAGGCCGCCTCAGAAAAACACCGGGTTCGGCTGGCGCGTCAGGAAGTCGCCTGTGCGCCCGAATTGTTCGACGAACTGCCAAAACGCCTGCGCGACCTCACGCTCAAATCCATGCGTCTGCAGGCGCGGATCGTCCATCTCGATCAGTCGCTGTCCGCGACGCGCAGCCACGAAATTGAGCCGGCGCCAAGCCCGATCGCCAGCCAGGTCGAACGGCTGCGCATGGCTTTTGCGGCGCATTAGGCGCTGCAAAAAGCAGAAATGCTGAGCGGCGCCGCGGTTCGGCGTCCGGCGCTTGCGCTGGCTCACGTTTTGGCCTCATTGCTCGGCCAGAACCTGCGCTGAGACTGATCCAAAATCATGGCTGACGCCCAAGCAAGCAAACTATATCTGCTGACGCCGCCATTGCGGGCGGCCGATCTGGACGATTTCGCCTCGACGCTCGCCGCCGGGCTCGACGGCGGCGATGTCGCCTGCGTGCTCGCGCGCATTGCGCCGGGCGCGGAAGGCGACGCCAAGAAAATCATCGCGCGGCTTGTCGAGATCGCGGCCAAAGGCGGCGCGGCGCTGCTCGTCGACAATGATGCGCGGCTCGCCGCCCGGGTCGGCGCGGACGGCGCGCATATGACCGGCGGCCCGGCGGAGCTGAATGACGCGCTGGCCAGCCTCAAGCCCGAACGCATCGTCGGCGCCGGCAGGCTGCGCACGCGCGACGACGCCATGAATGCGGGAGAGGCTGGAGTCGATTACGTGATGTTCGGCGAGCCCCGGCGCGACGGCTTCACGCCGCCGGCCGACGAAACGGTGGAGCGCGTGGAATGGTGGGCCGAAATATTCGAGCCGCCCTGCGTCGGTTACGCCGCCGCACTTGCCGATATCGCCCCGCTCGCCGACGCCGGCGCCGATTTTATCGCGCTCGCCGACGCCATCTGGGGCGCGCCGGCGCCGCTGGAGGCGCTGGCCGAGGCGCGTTCGATTCTCGTGCGCCGACCGGGCTGATTTCATGTCGTCGCCGCATCTTCGCCGATGGCTTTTTGTCGCCGCGTTGGTCGCCGCCAGCCCGGCCGCCGCGCAATTTTCGATCGATGGCATCGTCAAGCCGCCAGACACGGGCGCCCGCCCAGCGCCCCCGCAAACGCCGTCGTCAGGGCCGCCGCCCGATCTGGCCTTTGGCGCTTACCAGCGCGGGCTTTATGCGACCGCGCTCAAAGAGGCGATGAAGCGGCTCGAGTCCAATCCGAAGGACGGCCCGGCGATGACGCTGATCGCCGAAATCTACAAGGACGGCGTCAGCGTCAAGCGCGACCCCGCCGAAGCGGCGCGCTGGTATCGCCTCGCCGCCGATGCGGGCGATCGCCAGGCGACCTTCGCGCTCGCCGTGATGCTGCTGACCGGCGCGCCCGGCGTCGAGAAAGATCGCGTCGCCGCGAAGGGGCTCTTCGAAAAAGCGGCGGCGCGAGGCCATGCCGGCGCGCTCTATAATCTCGGCGTCATGGCGATTGAGGGCGATGGCGCATCGGGATCTGACTTCGCCAAGGCGGCCGATCTGTTTCGCCGTTCGGCGGAAGCCGGTGACGACGACGGCGCCTATTCCTATGGCGTATTGTTGCGCGACGGACGCGGCGTTCCCCTTGACATCACCGCCGCCGCGCATTGGCTGAAGCGCGCCGCCGATGGCGGCATCATCGCCGGCGAGGTCGAATATGCGATCATGTTGTTCAATGGCGTGGGGATCGCCAAGGACGAGGCCGGCGCCGCCAAGCTGTTTTTGAAGGCGGCGGCCAAGAACAATCCGATCGCGCAAAATCGGCTCGCCCATCTCTACGCGACCGGTCGCGGCGTTCCCAAGGATCCGGTGAAGGCGGCGGCCTGGAATCGCTTCGCCAAAACCGCCGGCATAGACGACGCGGAGCTAGACGCCTTGACGGCCGGTCTTTCGGCCGAGCAGATGGCCAAAGTCGAACAGGCGGTGCGCTTGCAGGCGCAGTTCTGAGATAGGCCGATCGCTGCGCCGCGGCGGCGGCTGACGCATAAAGGCGCGGCCGCGGGTTGTGCACTTTTTGAAAGCGATCAAGCGCTCTCAAGGACTTGGGATGCAGATATGTCGCACTCCGGGCTTCGCGCCAGGCGCGCGGCGCAAGGGCGATCCGACAGGCTCGCGGTGGTCGAAACCGCTTCTGAAAGATTTGGATTTCCAAATTTCTTCCAAATATTTCCAAGCCTTTGCCAGCTCTTCCAAAATTCCTATTCCAAATATGCTAGAAATATCACACGGTTAATTACAAAAAGTTGGAACTCGATCTTATAACACCTCGCCTCGGGCAAGCTTTGAAAAACTTTCTCTCCAATCACG
The DNA here is from genome assembly GCA_036513315.1 of Roseiarcus sp. Classification (GTDB taxonomy): domain Bacteria; phylum Pseudomonadota; class Alphaproteobacteria; order Rhizobiales; family Beijerinckiaceae; genus Roseiarcus. The sequence continues at coordinate 12,808 of DATBZF010000007.1, read as the reverse complement.
CCATTGGAATTACCGACGCGGCAGCGACAGACAGCATGCAACGGAAACGCAGTAGTGTCCAGAAAATGTTTCTGCAAAACAGAACACCAGGGACCGAAGCGCGGCAATTGTGCAGGTTCAATTTCGTTGATCGGGCCTCCAATAGGAAGGACGTTCAGGATGCGAGACAACAGCTTCGGCAGGTTTATCGCCCCTACCGACTTCGCTATTGAGCCATTGTTCGCATGGAGGAAATTCTTTCACCGCTGAGACCTTTGTCAATGACGACCGCGAAAGCGGTCGCCGCCTTCGGCGGTGGCCTGAAAGGCCATCATTGACAAAGGTCTCAGCGATGAAACACGCTCCGCCATGCGAAACGATGGATCACACTCGACCGTTTCAGTTGTCGTTGGTCTCGCGCCGGTGCGGCCCGCGCCTTCTTCCTGAGAACCGGCCCGGACGAATGCTGTATGACGTTGCCGAGCGCGTTGGCCGAGGCGGCCTGACGTTTATTGCGGAATTGATACGACATTGCGCGCGAAATAGCCTCGCCGGCCGCCTTGAGGCCGTGCTGGCGGCAAGATAGTTTGCCGCCGCTCTCAACCGACGCATCGTGGCGGGGATCTGATGACGAATTCTGAACGCGAGGACATCGGGCGCGATCTCAACGCGATCGCCATGCAGGAGCGCGTCCTGCAATTCGAAAGATTTGACGAAGCGATCGCGTGGGAGCTTGGCGCGCGTTTGCGCGAGATGGCGCTCGCCATCGCCGCGCCGATCGTGATCGACATTCGCAGCCACAAGCGCCTTTTGTTCGGCAGCGCGTTGGCTGGCTCAAGTCCTGACAATTGGGAGTGGGTGCGTCGCAAGAGCAATCTCGTCCATCGCCTGTTCCGATCGAGCTATGCCGTGGGGCTGGAGCTTCGCGCCAAGGGCCGGACGCTCGCGAGCGCGCGCGGCCTCAGCGAACAAGACTATGCCGCGCACGGCGGAAGCTTTCCGATCCTGATCGAAGGGGCGGGCTTCCTCGGGACGATCACGGTTTCCGGCCTTCCGCAGCGCGAAGATCACGACCTGGTCGTGGCGGCGTTATGCGCATTTCTCGGCAAGAGCCTGGAGGAGCTGGCGCTCGTTCCGCCACGCCCGGTTGTGGACTAAGAGAAATGCACGGGCTCTGCCGCGAGGCGTTCGGAATCACAGAGAGGATGTGTTGGGACGCTCAACAAAAACGTGAAGATTGTGCGCTAACCTCTGTCATATCCAAGCATTCTATCTTCGATGAGCCGGTCCTTGACCCAGGACTTGGCGCTATGGTCGATCCATCGCTGCGCTTCGGCCTCAGATGGAAAGCCGCCAACCTGCTCGGCGGGCCGGTCGCCCCAGGTGACGAGGGCATACCATCCTGTTCCGTCCCTCAGTTCGCGGGGTTCGATCGTGGGTTGCTTGGCTGGGGTCTTCATGGCGGAGATATTGTCCGCCGTCCGGGCAATATCCAGATCCCGATGGATTTAACCTTAGCTGTTGACCAAAACGGCTGGTTTCAATGGCAGCCGCCGAGCCCCGTTCCGACCGCGAACTGATTAAGGGAGATGCGCAACGCCGCCGCGGCGATCCGCTGCGAGACTGCCATGTCGAGCCGCCCGCATAGGACGATTTCATCGATCTTGATCGGGTCGAGCAGGCCAGCGGCCACGAAGTCGATCGGCACGGAGGTTTTTTCGGAGACGCGCACGGCGCCATAGGGCGTTTTGGCGCCGGGCTCGAAACCGACGGTGATTTCGCCAGTCGCCGGCTGCGCAGTCCCGAGCCGGGATAGGCGCGAGGGCCCAAGGGTGATGCGGCCATCGACGATCGTGACCGGAAAAGTCGCTTCCATGCCGCGTCGGACGCTGACGGTCTGCGGGGGGCTCGAATCCGCACGCGCTGGGCTCGGCGCGGGCATGACTGTGAGGAGAGCGAGAGCCGCGAACGTGTTGGGCGCCATCCAGGAACCGGTCATTTCAGTCAGCCCCGTCAAAGTCGCGGATCGGTTTATCCGCTATCGTAGGCCGCAAAAATCAGGCCCGCCAGACGATTTGAGCGACGGGCCCTTCGGGGCGAGGCGTGTCGGATCGACCGCCGCACGGAGCTGTCGAACGACTGTGATAATAGAACTCCCTCTTCATGTGATTGTTGTGCCAAGATATAAGTTCGCGATATCGAATAATTTCTCACAAAGTTCTTGTATTGTTTGGTTGAAATTCTTACATTGCGGGAGTCGATTGACTATCGATTGACTTGGTTTCGCGCAAAATAACTTCTGCGCCATACTTTAAATATTCTCAACAAAGGCGCGATTTCGAAGGTCGGCGCTGCAGCATCACGGCCTGGACGTTTGCGCGAAAGGCGGATGCCGCCTTTCGATCTCGCCCCCGACCTGAATGTTTGCCAGTAGCCCCGGACGTAGAGAGCCCATCGCCGTCCGGCGTCGCCAGAAGAGGTCGAACGCCGATGTGCCGGCGGCTTGGCAAGGGAACGGCATAATTTGCTGCGAGGCGCCCCGCGACGATTGCACGTTGCAGGGCCTTTGATTTTTCGTCGACCGCGCCGATCGATCAGGCGCAAAGGGGAGACCTTATGGCCAAAGACCGGAAACGCGGCAATCGGGAGGCCCGAAAACCAAAGGCGGATAAGACGCCCATCTCCACGCCGCCGCAGGGGCTGACGAGCAAAGCGATTGCGGCGCCCGCCCTTAATCCCAGAAAGAAGCATTGAGGCGCGTATTGGAGCCGTCGGGATCGATCGAACCGAAGGTTGCGCCTCCTCGCCCACGCGGACCTCTACGCGCGTCGTCCGATCGCTTACCAACTCGGGGAAGTCGATCATGCATTATCTTGGCGGGATTTCAGGAACCGGCGTACTAAAATGCAACGGCGAAGAGATCGCCCGCGCAACCTACGATTTTGACGGCTTCTTTCACAAGACGGTCGGGGTCACCGGCAGCGGCGAGATCAGAATGCCGGCGCCGGCTCTGAGGAGCGTGTTTGGTCGCCAGCGCGTCCAGCTCTTTACCGACGACGGCCGTCTCCTCGATCTCAAATTCTCCGAGAAGACGCTGCCTTCGGCAAGCGCCGCCGCTCATGTCGACGTGACTGGAGATTTGCCCGATCCGCTGGATTGGCGCCGCTGAGCGCGAGCCAGCAGCGATTTTGCGACGCCTGCAACGGCGCCGTCCCGTCACTTTGCGATCCGATTTCAAGCGTTGCGAACCAGGAGAATCATATGGCGATCGAACATGCCGGCATTCGAGTCGTCGACAAACCCTGGGGCAGCTTCGATCTCCGGCCCTGGAGCGATATCCGCCACGATGGCGTCGCGATCGGCGAACTGTGGTTTGACCGCGCCGATGCGGACGCGCCTGATCCGGCTTTGCTCCTCAAACTGCTGTTCACGACGGAGCCCCTGTCGATACAGGTTCATCCGGACGATTCCTTCGCGCATTCGATCGGTCTGGCGCACGGCAAGACCGAGGCCTGGTATATTCTTTCGGCGGCCTTGGGCGCCAAGGTCGCGCTCGGACTCAAGCGGCAGGTCACCGCCCCGCAATTGCGGACCTCGATCGAGGACGGCTCAATCGCCGATCTGGTTGTCTGGCGCGGCGTTGTGAAGGACGATGTCATTGACGTCCCCGCCGGCACGATTCACGCGATCGGCGCAGGCTTGGCGATTGCCGAAATCCAGCAGCGAAGCGACGCGACGTTTCGTATGTTCGACTACGGTCGGGAGCGGGAGATTCACATCGACAAGGCGGTGGCGGTCGCCAATGCGGGACCGGCCGAACGCCAATCCGGTCCCAAGCGCCTCACCGATTGCCGCACGCTGCTCGCCGCGAGTCCTTATTTCGTCCTTGAACGGACCGAACTTCCCGCAAAATCGAACTGGGAGCTCGACGCGCGGATCGAGACCTGGGTGCTCGTGCTTGACGGTCACGCCCGGATCGGGCCGATGAACGCTTTCGCCGGCGAAGCCATCTTCCTCGAATCGGAATGCGCCAGCATCAGGGTTGGTCGCGATGGTCTGAAAGCCCTGCTCGCCTATCCTCGCCCTGCGCCGATCGCGGGCCTGTTGCGTCGACATGACGCTGAAGGCGAAAGCGTCGCCGAGCGCGATTTTGCGCAGCCTTCGCCCGATCGACAAATCATCCTGCGCCCATCGACGTCTTTTCTGGAGGCGCGCGCATGAATCCGCTGAGCCGCGTCGCCTTCATTGGCAATTCGCTGCCGCGCCGCTGCGGCATCGCCACCTTCACAACCGATCTTCAACAGGCGGTCTCAAAATCGCAAGAGGGAATGGAGACCTCGATCGTCGCCATGAACGACCATGGCCAGGTCTACGACTATCCGCCCGTCGTCGGCGTCCAGATCAATGACGCACGCATCGAGGACTACGCGCGCGCCGCCGATTTTCTCAACGCGGGACAATTCGAAGTCGTGTCCCTCCAGCATGAATTCGGCATCTTCGGCGGCGAGGGGGGCGGCCACATACTGGCGCTGCTGTCGCGGCTGACAATGCCGGTGGTCTCCACGCTCCATACGGTTCTGTCCGAACCGACCCCGGCGCAGCGCCAGGTTTTGCTGGGCATCATCGAGACATCGTCGCGAATCGTCGTCATGGCCGAAAAAGCGCGGGAGCTCCTTCGCAGCGTCTATGGCGCGCCGGCGGAAAAGATCGAAGTCATTCCTCATGGCATTCCCGATTTTCCCTTTGTCGAGCCCGACGAAGCGAAGGCCAAGTTCGGCTTCAGCGGCAGAACCGTCATTTTGACGTTCGGCCTTTTGTCTCCCAACAAGGGCGTCGAAGTGATGATCGACGCCATGCCGTCAATCCTGAAAAGCCGCCCCGACGCGGTCTATGTCGTTCTTGGCGCGACCCATCCCAATCTCGTTCGGGATCAGGGCGAAGCCTATCGCGAGAGCCTCGTCGCGCGGGTGCACAGGCTCGGCGTCGAAAAGCACGTCGTGTTTCTCGACCAGTTCGTCGATCGCGCGACGCTGCTCGGATTCATCTCGATGTGCGACGTCTATGTCACGCCCTATCTCAACGAGGCGCAGATGACGTCGGGCACGTTGGCCTATAGTTTCGGACTGGGAAAAGCGGTTGTCTCCACGCCCTATTGGCATGCGCGCGAATTGCTGGCGGACGGGCGCGGCGTTCTCGTGCCTTTCGCCGATTCCGCCGTCGTCGGCCGCGAGATCGCAGGCTTGATTACGGACGATACGCGGCGCCAAGCCATGCGCAAGCGCGCCTATGCGGCGAGCCGGTCGATGACCTGGGAGCGCATCGCGGAACGCTATGTCGCCGTTTTCGAAAACGCCCGGCGCGGCCATCGGTTGAGAGTCGTCGCGCGGCCCGGTCAAATTACGCCCGCGCGCGGCCTGCCGCCGCCGATGCAGATCGATCATCTTCTGTCGATGTGCGACGACACCGGATTGTTCCAACATGCGATCCATTCGGTTCCCGACCGGCTGCACGGCTATTGCGTCGACGACAACGCCCGCGCGCTGCTGCTGGCTTGCGCGCTCGGCGCGCCGGGCGCGCAGCGCCTGTCCGAGCCCTTGACGGCGCGGTTCGCCGCCTTTGTCCAGCATGCCTGGAACCCCGATCTGAGGCGGTTTCGCAACTTCATGAGCTTCGGTCGCAATTGGCTCGAGGACAAAGGCTCGGAGGATAGTCATGGGCGCACGCTTTGGGCCCTCGGCGAATGCGCGCGCGGCGATGTCAGCCCGTCACGCAGGCGTTGGGCCGCCGGCTTGTTCGGCGAAGCGCTGCCGACGACGGAGCTCTTTCGCTCGCCGCGCGCCTGGGCCTTCACGCTGCTGGGGCTGGATGGCTATTGCGCGGTCAACGCCGAGGATATCGCCGCCAGGCGAATGAGACGCCTGTTCGCCGATCGCCTGATGACTATTATGAAAACGGTGGCGACCGAGGACTGGGTCTGGTTCGAGGAGGGGCTTTCCTACGACAATGCCCGCTTGCCCCAGGCGTTGATTGCGACGGGGCTTTCGCTGCGGGAGCCCGCCTATGTCGCGGCCGGCTTGCGGTCTCTGCGCTGGCTGATGACGAAACAGACGACGCCGGCCGGCCTGTTCAGGCCCGTCGGCTCGAAGAGTTTCGGCGACAGGCGGAAGACGCCCCGGCCGTTCGATCAACAGCCGCTGGAGGCGGCCGCGACGATCTCGGCCTGCCTCACGGCGTGGCGCGCCGACGGCGCCGCCGAATGGACAATCAATGCGGAGCGCGCCTTTGCGTGGTTTCTTGGCGCCAATGATCTGTCGACGCCGCTGGTCGATCTCGAGACGGGCTCTTGTCGCGACGGATTGCATCCCGACCGCGCCAACGAAAACAGGGGTGGGGAGTCCGTCGTCTCCTACCTGCTCGGTCTGGCGGAAATTCGTCAGCTCGCGCGCGCCAGCAGCGATGTCGCGAAACTCGCGGCGCCTCGTGCTTTGAGCGCCTGAGCGCATTTCCAATATCGGTCGATCAAATCGAGGACGCGCTTTGTCACAAGTCACTTTCCTGAACCGGCAAGCTCTCTATTTGCGGCCGGATCCGGCGCGGGTCATCGTACGCCCCTTCAAGCCAGCGACCGAGCCGCGCGATCTCAATCCGACGGACAAGACGCGCGCGAACCATATCGTCGACCGCGTCCTCGGGCTCGATGCCGAGGCGACCGCCCAACAACTGGACGAAGTGCTGGAGAATTTTCAGGGGCGCCATCGCAATCTGCTCGAGACGTTCGAGGCGCGCGCCGACGAGATGGAAGACGCGTTCTCCGCGCATGTCAAATTCACGAAAACGCAACGCCGGCTGGTCGGCGCCTATTTCCTGAACGAATATTCTTTCGAAGCCTCCGCTTTGTTCAATCCGAGCATCGTCTCCCATCCCGATCAGACCGGCGCGCCCGAAGGCGGCCGCCGCTTCATCCTGAGCCTGCGCGCCGTCGGCGAGGGGCATGTGTCGTCCCTGACGTTTCGCGCGGGGACCATTGCCGCCGATGGGGCGGTGTCGGTCGATCCGACCATGCGTCTGGCGTCGACGCCGACGGTGGACAGGCGGGTATCGGGTCCGGCGGGCGACGCCGTCGAAGTGAAGTTCAAGCCAGACGAAGACATCAGCGAGCGCATCATTTTTCCGGTCACGCCGTCGCAGTCGAACGGCATCGAGGACGCCCGCTTCGTGGAGTTCGACCACGGCGATCGAAAAACCTACTATGCGACTTATACAGCCTATAGCGGCGTGGCGATCAGGTCGGAGTTGATCGAGACGCGCGACTTCGCATCCTTTCGCCTGTCGCCGCTGACAGGCTCCGCCTCGCACAACAAGGGCATGGCGCTGTTTCCCCGAAAGATCGCCGGCAAATTCGCGATGGTCGGGCGACAGGACAACGAGAACCTCTATCTGCTTTCCTCGGACGATCTCTTTTCATGGGATGGCGGGGTTGCGCTTTTGCAGCCGCAATTTCCGTGGGAAATCGTCCAGATCGGCAATTGCGGCTCGCCGATCGAACTCGACGAAGGCTGGTTGCTGCTCACGCATGGCGTCGGCCCCGTCCGCAAATATTCGATCGGCGCGGCGCTCCTCGACAAGCGCGATCCCTCCAAAGTGCTCGCGCGTTCGCGCGAACCTCTGCTTCGCCCCGAACCCTCGGAACGCGAGGGCTACGTTCCCAATGTCGTCTACACCTGCGGCGCCATGCGCCACAACGACCAGATCATTCTGCCCTATGCGGTCTCCGATACGTTCTCCAATTTCGCGACGATCAAGATTGCTGATTTGCTCAGGACGATGGAAAGCTGAAATTCCTCCAGGACGCCACGGTCGCGGAGCCCTTGGCCGTTCACGGTGGATTGCGCAGGAAGACGACATAGCCCTGGAAATGCGGATTGAGCGCGAGGGCGGCCGGCGGCGACCAGGAGGCGCCCTCGGCGAGGCCGAGGCGGAAAGGAATGCGCAACCGGTCGAGTCTGGCCAAATAGGCGTCGATGTCCTCGACCGTCTGGCGGCCGCGATAGGTCTGAAAGACGACCTCGTCGACGGTCCCCGACAACGCGTCGAGGTCTTCGGGCGAGGCCTGCGAGGCCCAGTCCATCAGGCCGGTGACGCTGAGTTCGCAATCGGCCGGCAGCGCTTGCCGCAAGACGCTGAGGAAGGCGACATAGTTCTTCAGGCCGCGCGTCGAAGCGTCGAAATCCATCTGGACGCCGATGACGCGGCCGGGCTGCGCCCGCCATAGGACAAGCCGATGGTAAATCGCCGCCGCGATCTCGGGACCCCAATCGAGGCTGCGCACGCGATAGGCAAGCCATAAGGCGGGCGTATGAGGCCCCGGAGCCGCGCCGCCCTGCGCCTTGAGGCGAGCCGCGCCGTCGGCGCGATCCGCGCCGATTTCGCCTTGCAGGAGATAGATGGTCTTGGCTTTGTCGACCTCCGGCCGCGCCCTGACCCCGGCCCATAGCCAATAGGAATCATAATCGGCGGCGCGCACGATTCCATCGGCCGCGGCCGGGGCGGCGGCGATCAAGAGGAGTGCGAGGAGGAAAGCGCGCGCCGCCCTCACCAGTAATAGATCGCCGAATGCGCCCAGGGCGTCGATCCATATTTTGTCTTGAGCGTCTGGAACCACGCTTTGCGCTGCGCCTTGTCGACATCCTTGCCGCCGCAGCCATTGCTGCCGCTCGGCTTGTAGCAGTTGACGAGCCGGAACAGCGCATAGGCCTTGTCGTTTTCCGGCGTTGCGGATTCGGCGAGCAGCTTTTTGTAGACTTCGCCGCGCGAGAACGCCTCGCCAGGGAAAATTGATTTGCCGCCGCCCAATTCGCTGGCTGGGGGCGGGGCTGCTTCCCCCAGTCCGGCTATGCGGATGAATTCGCCAAGGCACAGCAAGCCATGCGACGCCTGGGCATTGGCCGCGAGTTCGCCGATGACCGCCTTGAGGGCGGGGCATTTGTAGGGTTCGTTGGCTCCGTTCCAGATGAACACGCTGGATTTCATCACGCCGAACTGCGCCGTCTCCGCGTCGCCTTTGGCGATTTCCTCGGGGGAATAGTCGCGCAGGAAGCCCGAGTAGTGGCCGTGGGTCGCCTCTTTGAGCAGCAGGGTGTATCGCGCCAGCGCCTTTTCGCCGGGCGTCGATTGCGGATCGGCGATCGCCTGGCGCAGCAGGATCGGTCCGGCGACATGGCGCAGCAACACGCCGCGGATGCGCGGCGATGCGATGCGCGTGTCTTTTTCGAAAGCCTTGTTCACCGTTCCGGCCTTCTCCCAGCTCATGGCGAGGCCGAGTTCGACCGCCTCCTGCCGCCAGGGCTGGGGCGCCAGCGGAAGAAGCGCTTTCCAATGGTCGGCGGCGGCCGCGAACTGGCCCGAAGCCATCAGCGCCTGGCCGCGCAAAACCTCGCGGCTGAACGCCAGATAGGGCGGCGACAGCGGGCCGGGTGGGGCGGGACCCAGCAGCTTGAGGGTCGCGGCGAAATCGCCGTCGGCGTAATAGGCGCGCGCCGCCCTGAGAAAGGCGAACAAGGCCTCGTGGCCGGCGAAATCAGGCGCCTGGGCCTCCAGATCGGCTGAGGGAAAGACCGGCTTTTCGGAAGTGCGCCTGCGGAGCCGCATCAGGTCCTCGACGGCGAGCAGGTTTGGATCGTGGCTTTGCTCAGCGGCGGCGCCGGTCAGGAATTTCGAATCGATCTCGCGGGAGAGGTCAGGGGCGCCGAGATTGGCCTGCGGATCGGCGACATGGGCGATCTGCCAGCCATATTCGGCCGACAGCCGCGCGCGGTCGCCCGCCAGCCAATAGAGCCGGCGCAGCAGGCCGCGCGCCGAGGCGGCATAGCGCCCGGCGGGATAGGCGGCGAGATAACCGTTCAGTTCGGTCTCGGCGGCGGCCAGCGAGGCCTGGTCGGTCACTTTGGGTTCGGCGACGCCGTCCAGGCTGGCGAAGACACCGATTTCGGCCTTGTTCAGTAGCGTGCGGCCGGTCATGTAGCGCGCCGTTTCGCGCAGCCAGGCGTTGTCGGATTTGGCGAGTTTACCGAAACTGACGAGGGCAGAATCGAAGTCGCCGTCGTAGAAGCCCTTGGCGCCGGCGAGATAGGCGTAGAAATCCTGCGCCGCCGGCGAAGGCGCCGGGGCCTGGGCGGCCGCCGGCGCGGCTGGCGCGGCAGCGTCGGGCTTGACGCAATTGAGGACCATCCCGTCGCGGGCGTCGATGAGGGTCTTTTTCTCGTCGGCCGAAAGGGCGGGCGCCGCTTGGACCGCCTCGCTGAAATCCTGCTTGCCCCGCGCGTCGGAAACGCAGCGGCTGCCCTCGTCGTCGGAGAACAGCGTCTCGCTTGCCGGCGCTTCTTTCCCGTCGCCCGAGGGCGGCGCGGGGGTCGCGCCTTTCACCGGCGTATCGAGATCATGCAGCGAGAGCAGCGGCGAGAAACCCAGTTGCACGTCGGTTCCGGCCTGCTCGGTGGGGACCGGCTTGGCGTTCGCGTCGAGCATCAGGAATTGCAGGTTGAAGCGGGTGTCGTTGCCGGGGCTGAGGAACGGCACGCCGCTGTCGCCGCCATATTCCAGGCGGTCGAGCGACCAGGCTCCAGTCGACTCGTCGCCGCCTGCGCAGGCGAAAACGGCCGCGGTGGAGAGGAGGAGGGCGAAGAAGGCGACAGAGGAGTAGAGCGGACGCATGCGAGCCCCGGAGGTCCCTTTGAAGAAGGCGGGTGATTGGGACGCTTTTTGCCACAAGCCCGACGTCGCGTCGCTGGAAAATCGTCTGTCGATCATTATGTGCGTTTCCTCCGTCGAAGCGATGCGAAGCGCTGCTTACGGTCCATCCGCGACATTTCGCCCATCCCCGCTCCGCCGACCGCAATCTGCTTCCTCTCATCCGCGCCATGGCGTATGGGCGCGCAGCATTTTCCTCGATCCCGTTGGACCCATGATACGCCTCGATAAAATTGGCAAACAGAATGGCAGGCAGATCCTCTTCATCGAGGCGTCGGCGTCTCTCCAGAAAGGCGAGAAAGTTGGGCTGGTCGGTCCGAACGGCGCCGGCAAGACCACTTTGTTCCGGATGATCAATGGCGAGGAGCAGCCGGACGAGGGCCAGATTTCGACCGAACGCGGCATCACCATCGGCTATTTCAGCCAGGACGTCGGCGAAATGGCCGGCCATAGCGTCGTCGCCGAGGTGATGAACGGCGCCGGCCCGGTCAGCGAGGTCGCCGCCGAGTTGAAGGCGCTTGAGGCGGGGCTCGCCGATCCCGACCGCGCCGACGAGATGGAGGCGCTGATCGAGCGCTATGGCGAAGTGCAGGCGCGTTTCGAGGATCTTGACGGCTATGCGCTGGAAGGCCAGGCGCGCGAAGTCCTCGCCGGTCTCAGTTTTGCCCAAGAGATGATGGACGGCGATGTCGGCGCCCTCTCGGGCGGCTGGAAAATGCGCGTCGCGCTCGCCCGCATCCTGCTGATGGAGCCGGACGTCATGCTGCTCGACGAGCCAAGCAACCATCTCGATCTGGAAAGCCTGATCTGGCTGGAATCCTTCCTCAAAGGCTATGAGGGCGCGCTGCTGATGACCTCGCATGACCGCGAGTTCATGAACCGCATCGTCGGCAAGGTCGTCGAAATCGACGGCGGCGCGCTGACCACCTATTCGGGCGATTATGCGTTCTACGAGCAGCAGCGCGCGCTCAACGAGACGCAGCAGCAGGCGCAATTCGAGCGTCAGCAGGCGATGCTCGCCAAGGAGATCAAGTTCATCGAGCGCTTCAAGGCGCGCGCCTCGCATGCCGCCCAGGTGCAGAGCCGGGTCAAGAAACTCGACAAGATCGAGCGCGTCGAGCCGCCGCGACGGCGCCAGAGCGTGGCGTTCGAATTCCAGCCGGCGCCGCGGTCGGGCGACGATGTCGCCAGCCTGGCCGATGTGCATAAGCGCTACGGCGGGAAAAGCATTTACGAGGGGCTGAACTTTTCCATCCAGCGCAAGGAGCGCTGGTGCGTGCTCGGCGTCAATGGCGCCGGCAAATCGACGCTGTTGAAACTGGTCGCCAATGCGACCGAGCCGGACGAGGGCAGAGTGGCGATCGGCGGCAGCGTCAAGCTCGGCTATTTCGCCCAGCACGCGATGGATCTGCTCGATGGCGACGCGACGATATTCGAGGACCTCGAGGCCTCATTCCCGCAAGCCGGGCGGGGGTCGCTGCGCGCGCTCTCCGGCTGCTTCGGCTTTTCCGGCGACGATGTCGAGAAACGCTGCCGGGTGCTTTCGGGCGGCGAGAAAGCGCGGCTCGTCATGGCCAAGATGCTGTTCGATCCGCCGAACTTCCTGGTCCTCGATGAGCCGACCAACCATCTCGACATCCATACCAAGGCGATGCTGATCAAGGCTTTGTCGCAGTTCGAGGGCACCATGCTGTTCGTCTCGCATGATCGGCATTTCCTCGCCGCTTTGTCCAATCGCGTGCTGGAGCTGACGCCCGATGGAGTACACCGCTACGACGGCGGCTATACCGAATATGTCGCGCGGACCGGGCAGGAGGCGCCGGGGCTCAGGAGCTGAGGCGCAGTTTGCATGTTGAGGCCGCTCCGCCGTCATCGCGAGGGAGCGCAGCGACGAAGCGATCCAGACTGAGCTGCAGGCGCCTCGCGAAAAGAAGCTGATGACGCTTTTGTAGCTTAGTCTGGATGGCTTCGTCGCTGCGCTCCCTCGCCATGACGGCAGTGGTTTCTCCTGCGGCGTCGCTGACGCATTCACGGTTCTGCTCGGCTCTCCGTCATCGCGAGGGAGCGTAGCGACGAAGCGATC
>DATBZF010000006.1:0-41147 GCA_036513315.1 Roseiarcus sp. | reverse complement strand
CGGAAAGCCCCACACCGTCGCCATCGTCGCCTGCGTCAGAAAAATGATCATCTACGCAAACGCCGTCCTACAAAGAGACCAACCATGGAAAATCATAACGGCTTAATCGACCCCATCTGATAGTTGCTTCTCCCCGCAAAGCGGGGCGAAGGGCTGCTATCTTTTGCGCGCGGCGTCTCGGTAGAAGTCGACCATGCCGGCGCGGTTCTTGCGATCGAGGTCGATGAGGTCGGCGATCGCCCAGACGAGGGCGTCAGCGCGGTCGGGCGAATAGCCGGCCGAGCGCGCGTCGAAATCGGCGGTGAGCGCGCAAAGCTGGTCTTCGAGCCGGGCGAAAACCCCGACATGGTGCACCATGCCGCGCTCGTAAGCTGCGGCGACCGGCTCGGCGCGCAGGAACTTGCCGCGCGTCGCGGTCACCGATCGTATCGGCAGGTTGGCCTCGCATTGGCGCAGCACGTCGGCGACCATTTCGCCGCCATTGTTGACCTCCGCCACCACCCGGTTGGCTTTGAAATGGCGATAGGCGGCGACCACCCGCTCAGCCCAGCCGGCGGGCGTGTCGCCCTGGCTGGAGAGATCGGCGAGCAGATAGATTTCGCCATTGGCCGCCTTGGCCGCGACGATGATGCCGCATTCGTCGGCGCGGGCGCCGGAGGTGGCGGGCGGATCGACCGCGACGACAATCTCGACATATTCACCCGGCGCGGCGCTGCCCGCGATGCGATGGCGCTCGATCAATTCGCGCGTCCATAGCGCGCCCGGCGTCTCCTCCAGCAATTCGGCGAAGAGCTCCTGCCGGCCGATCGCGCGGCCTTCATAGCGGGCGGTGATTTTCTTGAGGAAGGCCTGGGCAAGATGGTCGGCGTTGTCGAATGTCGCGCCGCGCGTCACCACCGCGTCCTTGTCCTCCAGCAATTGCTTGATGATCTTGATCGGCCGCGGCGTGGTGGTGATGACGACCTGCGGGCAATCGCCGAGGCGCAGGCCGAGCAAAGCCTGTTCGAAGGAATCGGGATAGCGCCAGGCCGCCAGTTCGTCGCACCAGAGCTTCATATGTTGCTTGCCGCGCAGCCGATCGGGCTCCTCAGCCGAGAATAATTGCGAGATCGCGCCATTGGGCCATGAGAGGCGCGCCGAGGCGCGCGCGTAATGCGGGCGCTCGGACCTTGGACAGCAGGCGAGTACGCCGGATTCGCCGAGCACCATCACGTCGCGCGTATCGTCGCTGGTCGGCCCGATCAGATTGACGATCGGGAAAGTCTTGATCCATTCGCGCACCGCCTCCGCGCCGGCCCGCGTCTTGCCGGCGCCGCGGCCGGCGAGGATCAGCCAATAGACCCAGTCGCCCGGCGGCGGCAATTGATCGGGCCGCGCCCAGAAGCGCCAGTCGAACAACAGATCGCTGCGCCCGGTCTGATAGAGCGCATGCAGAAATTTGCGCTGCTCGCCGGGCGGCAGAGCCAGCATTTCGCGAAATGTCCGCGGCCGTGGACTGCGCCCGTTCCCGGAATCGACCGTCGCTGTCGCGTCGCGCGCTTCGTCGGTCACGGGTTCGTCTGGGCGGAATGGCGGTTGTCCAGCGCCTGCAGGATTTTCTTGAACAGACGCCGGTTTTCGTTGGCCTCCTCCACGACTTCAGGCAGCGACCGCGAGGAAAAGCCGTGATAGCGATCGAGGCGGTCAAGCACTTTCAGCAGCCGGTCGACCGCGTTGAAGTCGCCGCCATCGGCCTTTTCCGACAGTTTGTCGACGAGCGCTTCGAGCCGCCGGATCTGGATTTTGGCGTAGTCGCGCGCCGGCCAGATCGCCATCGCCTTCAATTCGGCGCTCACGTATTTCTCGACGCGCCGGCGCGCCAAACGCTGCGTCCCGGCGATGTGATCGATGCTTTTGCCGGCAGCGACCTGGTCGAGCATGGGCGCGCCGCGCGCCCGCGCGGCGACGCTGACGCCGTTCGAGTCCGTCATGAATATTCTCGCGTCTGGTGAGTTTTCGGAGAGAACAGCCGGCGCCGCCGAGACGGGCCAGGGTCAGTCGCGGCGGTGTTCAAACCCGCCATCTCCAATGTGCCTGATTATGCCCATGATGGCGTAAGCGGGCAATCTTTTGTTTTCCGCCAGGGGAGAGAATCGCGAATAGATGTTTCCTGTCAATCGCTTATGCGCGACTATTTTTTCGGAGCCTGCGCCTCGCCGGCGATGAAGCCGAGCTCGACGATCGTCCAGATCACGATTGCGACCGCCGCCGCGTCGAATATGTAGGTCGCCCAATCCGGCATCGTCCCTTCCGAGCGCGGCTGGTACCAATTGGCGGCGCCGGCGAGAAAAATCGCGAAAGGCGCGAGGCCCGCGAGCGCCTGCGGACGGCCGCGATCGGCGAAGCGTTTGGCGCTGACGAAATATTCCGCGATCGCGCAGAGGAACAGCACGAACACATAGATCATCAGATAGGCGTAGGTGGCGGCGATGCTCCAATCGATCAGGCCTTCGCGCGACAGATCGCGCGCCTGGCGCGGCGCCACTACAAGCCACAGCAGCGTCAGCGCCAGCGCGATCGCGACGGGCGGCCAGGAGGCCAACCAGAACTGGCGGCGATCGATGGTTCCCTCGCCCTGGCGGTAGAGAAACCGGAAGCGCTCGCTGCCCACGATCGCGCCCGTCAATCTCTCAGCAATTCATTGATGCCGGTCTTGGCGCGGGTCTGCGCATCGACCGTCTTGACGATCACCGCGCAATAGAGCGAGGGGCCGGGCGAGCCGTCGGGGAAGGCTTTGCCGGGCAGGGAGCCTGAGACGACGACCGAGTAGGGCGGGACATAGCCGATGTGGATCTTGCCGGTGGCGCGGTCGACGATCTTGGTCGAGGCCGACAGGAATACGCCCATCGAGACGACAGAACCCTCGCCGACAATGACGCCCTCGACCACTTCCGAGCGCGCGCCGATGAAGCAATTGTCCTCGATGATGGTGGGATTGGCCTGCAGCGGCTCCAGCACGCCGCCAATGCCGACGCCGCCCGACAGATGCACGTTCTTGCCGATCTGCGCGCAGGAGCCGACGGTGACCCAGGTGTCGACCATCGTGCCCGCATCGACATAGGCGCCCAGATTGACGAACGAGGGCATCAGCACGACGTTGGGCGCGATATAGGCGGACTGGCGCACGACGCAGCCGGGCACCGCGCGAAAGCCGGCCTCGGTGAAGCGATTCTCGCCCCAGCCGGCGAATTTCGAGGGCACCTTGTCCCACCAGGTTGCGCCGCCGGGGCCGCCCGCGACGATTTCGCTGTCATTGAGGCGGAACGACAGCAGTACCGCTTTTTTGAGCCATTGATGGACCTTCCAGGCTTCGACGCCGGCGACGCCTGGCGTTTTCTCGGCGACACGCGCCTGCCCGCTGTCGAGCAGGGCCAAAGCCGCGGCGACGGCCTCGCGCACTTCGCCTTTGGTTTGCGAGTTGATCGTCGCGCGGTCTTCGAAGGCTTGTTCGACGATGGCTTGCAGGCGTTGATGCGGCATGGCGGCTTCCGATTTGATGGCGGCGCGAGGTTTCTTCGCCCGGCGCGGGATTGTCAATGGCGGGAGCGGGGTGGTGGGCATTTGGGGCGAGTGGGCGGAGGGCCACACCGCCGAGACGCTGTCAAGCGGCTACGCCGCTCCTTTGCTCCGCTTCGGTCCCTTCGGGATGACTTTACGGCGAGCGTGGCGGTGGCAGCGCGACGCGTGTTATCTGCGTTCGGCCGGAGCGGGCGAGGCATTCCAGACCAGAAAATTCCCGATCGGGAGATTTCGGCTTCAAAACCGATCGCGCCAGCCCAATTTTCCCGTACGGGAATTTTTCACAGACAGCGGAGCGATGGACAGCCGCACCCCGCCGACGCATTTCATCAGGCGGGAGGGGCTCCGGCATGATAAGACTGATCGTGGCGATCCTCGCTGTGGCGGCCGCATCGCGAGGGCGATGTCTGGCGCATGACCTCCGACGACCTCGCCTATTCGCGTCCGTAGCGCCGGGCTCGTCGCCCCCTCACCGCACCAGCACGTTGCGGAACTGCCAAGGGTCAGACGTGTCGATATCCTCGGGGAAGAAGCCCGGCAGATCGGTCAGCGGGGTCCAGTCGGTATAGGCGCCAATCACGGGGCCGAGGTAGGGCGTCTGCACTTCGAGGCAGCGGCGGAAATCCATTTCGTCGGCTTCGACAATGCCGGCGTTCGGATTTTCCAGCGCCCAGACCATGCCGGCAAGCACGGCGGAGGTCACCTGCATGCCGGTTGCGTTCTGATAAGGCGCGATTTCGCGCGTCTCCTCCACCGAGAGCTGCGAGCCGTACCAATAGGCGTTGCGCTCATGGCCAAACAGCAGCACGCCGAGTTCGTCCATGCCGTCGGCGATCTCGGCCTCGCCGAGGATGTGATGCTCCTTTTGCATCACTCCCGCACGGCCGAACATTTCATGCAGCGACAGGACCGCGTCGTTGCAGGGATGATAGGCGTAATGGCAGGTCGGCCGATAGATCGCCGCGCCCGCCGCGTCGCGCTGGGTATAATAATCGGCGATCGAGATCGCCTCGTTATGGGTGACGAGGAAGCCGTATTGTCCTTGCGCGGTCGGCGTCCATGAGCGCACGCGCGTGTTGGCACCGGGCTGGTTGAGATAGATTGCCGCGCCGCAGCCCTTTTTATGAAAGCCGGCGTTGGCAGGCGTCCATTTCTCATGCGTGCCCCAGCCGAGTTCCGCCGGCTGCATGCCTTCCGACAGAAAGCCTTCCACCGACCAGGTGTTGACGAACACGTTGATGGGCTTGGGCGTCTTGGCGCGCTGGGTGTCGCGCTCAGCGATATGTACGCCTTTAACGCCGAGGCGATGAGCGAGCTTGCCCCATTCATCGCGCGTCTTCGGCTCCGGTTCCCTGTCGCCGATGTCGGCGGCCAGATTCAGCAAGGCCTGTTTGACGAACCAGGAGACCATGCCGGGATTGGCTCCGCAGCACGAGACTGCGGTGACGCCGCCCGGATTGGCGCGGCGCGCGGCGAGCACCGTCTCGCGCAGAGCATAGTTCGAGCGCGCCTCCGGGCCGATGTTCTTATCGAAATAAAAGCCGGGCCAGGGCTCGACGACGGTGTCGATGTAAAGCGCGCCGATCGAGCGGCAATGTTGCATGATGTCGAGCGAGGAGGTGTCGACTGACAGGTTGACGCAGAACCCCTGGCCCTTGCCGGCGGTGAGATAGCGGGTAAGAATCTCGCGGTAATTGTCGCGGGTGATCGCCAGATGCACGAATTTTATGCCGCGCTCGTCGAGCAATTTCCGATCGGCATCGTCGGGGCCGATGACGACGAAATGCTCCTTGTCATAATCGAAATGGCGTTCGATCAGCGGCAGCGTGCCTTTGCCGATCGAACCGAAGCCGATCATCACGATCGCGCCGTCGATGCGCCCATGTCGAGGCCATTGCGTCATGATGTCTGTTCTCCAAGGGCAAGGATCAGCCGGCGCGAAGCGCTTTTCGCCAAGCTTAAAAGCAAGCGCGGCGCGGCGCGTCAATAGCGGGCGCGGCGCCATCTTCGGGCCGCACAAGTAAGACGGACCGCCGGCCCTGCGTCACATATCGTTCACAAAGATCGCCGCCCACCTCGCGGCGAAGGCCGTTTAATTAAGCTGACGCGCTCGCTCCCCCCTGTTAGGAAGAGCGATGATCGACAAAGCAAAATTCGGCGGCGCCCGTGAAGGCGCAGGCCTGTCGCCGCGCCGGCGCATCCTCGATGCGCCCGGCGCCAAGCCGCAGGAAAAGCGCGAGGGCCAGCGCATCGCCAAAGTGATGGCGCGGGCCGGGCTGTGCTCGCGTCGCGACGCGGAGGCCTGGATCGCCGAGGGACGGGTCGTCGTCAACGGCCGCAAGCTCGACAGTCCGGCTTTCAACATCAGCGAGAACGACGACGTCCGCGTCGACGGCAAGCCGCTGGCGGCGCCCGAGCGCACGCGGTTGTTTCTCTACAACAAGCCGCGCGGCCTGGTGACGACGGCGCGTGATCCGGACGGACGGCCGACGATTTTCGAAAACCTGCCCGAAGATCTGCCGCGCGTCATCGCCGTCGGGCGGCTCGACATCAATACCGAAGGGCTGATCCTTTTGACCAATGACGGCGGGCTGGCGCGGGTTCTCGAATTGCCGGCGACCGGCTGGCTGCGCCGCTATCGCGTTCGCGCGCATGGGGAAATCGCGCAGGAGACGCTCAACCCGCTGAGCGAAGGCGTGACCATCGACGGCGTCGATTATGCCGGCATAGAGGCAGTTCTCGATCGCGCGCAGGGTTCCAACGTCTGGATGACGATGGGCTTACGCGAAGGCAAGAATCGCGAGATCAAGAAAGTGCTCGAACATCTCGGCCTTGCGGTCAATCGCCTGATTCGCGTCTCGTTCGGCCCGTTCCAGCTCGGCGAACTCGAAGAAGGCGCCGTCGCCGAAGTGCGCACGCGCGTGCTGCGCGATCAGCTTGGCGCGAAACTCGCGCGCGAGGCCGGCGTCGATTTTGATGCGCCCATGACCGAGCGCGGCGCGCCGGAGCCGCCGCGCGTGGAAGGCCGCGAGCGTCGGCCGCCGCAGCGGGGCGATCGCAAGCCGCGTCCCGGAGGTTTTGAGGAACGCGAAGCGAAGGCCAAGGTCGATCCCAAGACCTCTTATGGTCCCAAAATGCGCAAACATGTCTCGACGCTGCGTGCTGAGATAAGCGCCGATGGCGAGGCAGGGCCGCGCAGGCGCATCGAACGCGGCGCCACCGCGGACCGCAAGGGGCGCGAGGTCAAGGTCGAGCGCCTGCTGCCGACCGCCGAGGAAGCGCGTCGGCGGGCGCTTGCCGCCGCGCGCGCCAAGGAGCGGAGCGCCGGAGCAGGCCGGTCGACGGGCCGCACGTTTCGGCATGGCGACCGGACGAAGCCGGCGCATGAACGCGCGCGGAGCGAGCGCGCGCCGACGGGCGACGCGCCGTTTCACGAACGTCCGTCGCGCAATGAATCGAGGCCGCGCCGCGAGGGCGCAGGCGCCCGGCCGCCGCGCCGCGACGACGCCAGGCCCGGGCGCGATGGCGACCGGCCGAGCCGTTCGGACAAGCCATTCCGTAAGGGACCGCCGCGCGATTCCGCCGGCGGCGACAAGAGACGCAGCGAGGGGCCGAGGGGCGAGGCCAAACCGTTTCGGGAAAGCGCGACCGGCCGCGGGCCGCGCGCGCGGGACGATGCCAAGCCGTTCCGGAAAGGGCCGGGCGGAGGGCCTTCGCGTGGCGCTCCTTCACGCGATGGCGGCAAACCCTTCCGCAAAGGGCCGCCGCGCGATCGTTCCGGCGGCAAGCCGCGGGGCGGCGGGTCGCGGCCGCCTCGGGGTTGATCGATGCGCATCGTCGGGGGACGTTTGCGCGGCCGCGTGCTGAATGCGCCCGCCTCGCGCGCGATCCGGCCGACATCCGAACGTCTGCGCGAATCGATCTTCGACATTCTCGTCCATCGCTATGCCGATCTTCTTGACGGCGCCCGCGTCGTCGATCTTTTCGCCGGCTCCGGCGCGCTCGGCTTCGAGGCTTTGTCGCGCGGCGCGAGTTTTGCTTTATTCGTCGACGACGGCGCCGAGGCGCGCGCGCTGCTGCGCGGCAATGTCGAGGCGCTCGCGCTTGGCGGCGTCACGCGCATCTGGCGCGCCGATGCGACCAGGCTCGGCAGGGCGCCGGCAGGCGCCCCGTTCACGCTCGCCTTTCTCGATCCGCCCTATGGCAAGGGCTTGACCGGGCCGGCGCTCGCCGCGCTCGCCGTGGGCGGTTGGCTTGCCGAAGGGGCGACCTGCGTCATCGAGGAAGCCGCCAAGGCGGATATCGCCGCGCCGGCGGGATTCGCGATCGAGGACGAGCGCGTCTATGGCGATACGAAAATCCTGTTCTTGCGCAGCGAGGGCGCGGCGCCGCTGTGAACCAGCATTTGCCAAAGCGCTGCCCCAACCTCATATATCCGCGAGGCGACAAGCGCTTGATCCCCCCGACGTGACTTGAAGAGATGGCGAAGGCGGCAAAAACTGGATTGACGGACCGGCAGTTCGCGTTGGTCGCGCGCGCCCTGGCCGAACCGCGGCGCTACCGGATTTTGCAGGAGATCGGCGGCAGTTCGGAACCGCTGCCTTGCAGCGTCTTGCATCAGTCCCATCGCATCAGCGCCGCGACGCTCTCCCACCATATGAAGGAGTTGGAGACCGCGGGCCTGATCGAAATTGTCCGCGAGGGCAAATTCGCCAACCTCGTCCTGCACCGCGAAGTTTTGGCCGCCTATCTCGAGCAGCTTTCCAAAATCTGATTCTGCGAGACGAAAACGCGCTGGCGGCTCTTGTAACAATTCGATGCTTATCTAAATGTCGAACCATTAAACGCTACACAGGATCGACTCACATGAGCAAATTATCGGGCAAGGTCGCCGTCGTAACCGGCGCGTCGAAGGGCATAGGCGCGGGCATCGCCAAGGGTTTCGGCGCGGCGGGCGCCGCGGTCGTGGTCAATTATTCCTCCAGCAGGGAAGGCGCGGACAAGGTGGTCGCCGAGATCAAGGCCCAAGGCGGCAAGGCCGTCGCGATCCAGGCCGACGTTTCGAAAACGGCAGACGTGCAGCGGCTGTTCGCCGAGACGCGGAAGGCTTTCGGGCCGCTCGACGTGCTGGTCAACAATGCCGGCGTCTATCAATTCGGCCCGCTCGAATCGGTGACCGAGGCCGAGTTTCATCGCCAGTTCGACACCAATGTTCTCGGATTGTTGCTGACGACGCAGGAGGCGGCCAAGCATTTTGGCGCCGAGGGCGGCAGCGTGATCAACATCGGCTCGGTCGCCAGCCGGACGACGCCGCCGATGACCGCGATCTATACGGCGACCAAGGGCGCGGTGGATGCGATCACGCATGTGCTGGCGAAGGAGTTGGCCCCCAGGAAAATTCGGGTGAACAGCATCAATCCGGGCGGCGTGGAGACCGAAGGCACGCATGCCGCCGGCGTGATTGGCAGCGATTTCGAAAAACAGATGGTCGCGCAGACGCCGCTCGCGCGAATGGGCCAGCCGGGAGATATCGCGCCGGTCGCGGTTTTCCTCGCCTCGGCTGATTCGGGTTGGCTGACTGGCGAGACCCTGCTGGCGTCGGGCGGCTTCCGATAAGCGCGGACGAAAAGCGCGGCTCGGCCAGCGCCGCCGGCTTTTCACGGCACTGCCTAGCCGTCATCGCGAGCGGCAGCGAAGCGATCCAGACGAAGGCTAACTGTTTGATCCCATTGTTTAATGGTGCATTCTTATCGTCCGAATCAAGGGATGCGCTATGGGCCAGATTCTTCATGGGTGCGCCACAACGACAGAGGCGATCCGTCGAGCGATACAGCATAGTCAAGAGAGCCTGAGGGCGTTGGCCAAGCGCTACGGCATCAATCAGAAAACCGTAGCCAAATGGAAGAGCCGCAGTTCGCTCGCCGATCTTCCAACAGGTCCAAAGGAGCCGAAGTCGACGGTGCTGTCGATCGAGGAGGAGGCCATCGTGGTCGCCTTCCGGAAGCACACGCTGCTTCCGCTGGACGATTGCCTCTATTCATTGCAGGCCACAATCCCGCATCTAACGCGCTCGTCCTTGCATCGCTGTCTACAGCGTCATGGCATCTCTCGATTGCCTGATGTCGAAGGCGACAAGCCGAACAGGCACAAGTTCAAAGCTTATCCGATTGGCTATTTCCACATCGACATCGCCGAGGTCCGAACCGAACAGGGCAAGCTCCATATGTTCGTAGCCATCGATCGGACCTCAAAGTTCGCTTTCGTCGAACTGCACGAAAAAGCGACGACAGCCGTCTCTGGCGACTTCCTGCGCCGTCTTCTCAAGGCCGTCCCCTACAAGATCCACACAGTTCTCACCGACAATGGCATCCAATTCACCACTCCAGGCGCAGGCGGTTCAGCGGTGCCGTTGATCAAAGAGGCGATGGCGAACGGCGAACTCTTTCGGGCGCATGCCTTCGAATACGCTTGCGCAAAGGCCGACATCGAGCACCGCACAACGAAGCCGAAACATCCATGGACCAATGGCCAAGTCGAGCGCATGAACCGCACGATTAAGGAAGCTACCGTCAAACGCTTCTACTACGACAACCATGAACACTTGCGCCGCCATCTGGGCGACTTCGTCGCAGCCTATAACTTCGGCCGAAGACTGAAGACCCTCAAGGGCCTCACGCCATACGAGTTCATCTGCAAAATCTGGACAAAAGAGCCAGAACGCTTCAACCTCAATCCAACCCATCAAATGCCGGGACTAAACAGCTAACAGAGCTGAGTCTGGATCGCTTCGTCGCTCCGCTCCCTCGCGATGACGGATTCTATGCGTCTGCGAGTCATTCGGCCTCGTCCTGCGGGTCACAAGCGAGAGCGGCCGGCTGGCTGGCTTGTGCGGGCGAGGGCATCGAAATCAGCCCCCGCAGTTGGATGCGCGCGTCACAACGTTTATCATTCGCCGATCGCTGCGCGCGCAGCCCGGGATGAATGAGGTTCCAAGTTGAGTCGCATCGCCGATCTGAATCAAGAAGATTTTCGCGCCTTGCGCGACAAGGTCCACGGGGATTACGAAGCGTTCCGCGCGCGCGGGCTCAAGCTCGACATGACGCGCGGCAAACCTTCGCCTGAACAGCTCGATCTGTCGAACGGTCTGCTCGCTTTTCCCGGCAATCGCGACCATTCCACCGAGGCGGGCGAGGACGCGCGCAATTACGGCGGCTTGCAGGGCCTGCCCGAAGCGCGCGCCTTGTTCGCGCCGATGCTCGGGGCGCCGGCCGAGCGCATCGCGGTCGGCGACAATTCGAGCCTGGCGATCATGCACGATTGCCTCGTCTGGGCGTTGCTGAAAGGCGTGCCCGGCTCGCCTGCGCCCTGGGCTCAGGGGCCGGCGCCCGCTTTCCTCTGTCCGGTCCCCGGCTATGACCGCCATTTCGCGCTTTGCGAGGAATTCGGCATCCGCATGATCCCCGTGCCGATGACCGGCCAGGGGCCCGACATGGATGCGGTCGAGGCGCTCGTCGCCGATCCCACCGTCAAAGGCATGTGGTGCGTGCCGAAATATTCGAATCCGAGCGGCGAGGTCTATTCGGACGAGGTCGTACGCCGGCTGGCGGCGATGAAAGCCGGCGCGCCTGATTTTCGCTTGTTCTGGGACAATGCCTATGCGGTTCATCACCTGACCGAACGACGGCGCGCAATCGCCGATATTCTCGATCTGTGTGAGAAGGCCGGCCATGCCGACCGCGCCTTCGTCTTCGCCTCGACATCGAAGGTGACGTTCGCCGGCGGCGGTCTTGCGTTCTTCGCGTCCTCCCCAGCCAATCTGCGCTGGTATCTGGCGCGCGCGGGCAAGCGCACGATCGGACCGGACAAGCTCAATCAACTCCGGCATGTGCGTTTCCTCAAAGACGAGGCCGGTCTCCTTCGCCACATGGACGCGCATCGCGCTCTGCTGGCGCCGAAATTCGAGGCGGTGATCAGTGCGCTGGAGACACGTCTGGCTGGAACCGGCGCCGCCGAATGGACGCGTCCGGAGGGCGGTTATTTCATCAGCCTCGACGCGACGGCGGGGACGGCGCGCCGAATCGTTGCGCTGGCGCGCGAGGCCGGCCTGGCGCTGACGCCGGCCGGCGCGACATGGCCGCATGGCCGCGACCCCGATGATCGCAATCTGCGTCTCGCGCCGACCTATCCGCCGCTCGCCGACGTGCGCGTCGCGTCGGAAGGAATCGCGATCTGCATTCTGCTGGCGGCGCTGGAGAAACGCAGCGCCTGAGCGAGGCGCTTATGGTTTGGCTTTCGCGCCGACGGCGCTCCTCAGGAAGGCCAGCGCCGCCAGCGTCGCGCCGGCGCCGATAAGGAATGCGGAGGGGTAGCCGAGGCGGCCCACGGCGAGGCCGAGCGCCGGGCCCGTCAAGCCGATCGCGACATCGAAGAAAGCGATGAAATTGCCGACCGCGCGGCCTCTCTGTTCGGGCGGAACGCGCCTGGTCGCTTCGACTCCCATCGCCGGAAAAACCAATGAGACGCCGATTCCGGTCAGGGTCGCGCCGGCGATCGCCAGGCTCGGAATCGGCGCCATCCAGAGCAGCGCCTGACCCAGCGTCTCCACGGCGAGCGAACAGGCGGCGACCTTGGCGCCGCCGAATCGGTCGGGCAGGTGGGAGCCGACAAGCCGCACCAGGATGAAGCCGGCGCCGAAGCCGGTCAGCGCGAGGCCGGCGCCGGACCAATCGTGCGCGGCATAGTCGAGCGCGAGAAAGGTCGCCATCGCCGCGAAGGGCACGCTCGCCAAAGCGATGACGAGACCCGGCCGCCAGATCAGACCGAACACACGGTGGAAAGGCGTGCGGTCGCCGCCGGTCGCCGCGGCGGCAGGCAGGCTCAAGGCGATTGCGGCGGCCAGCAGCGGCGTGGCGATCGTCAGGCAAGCGACGCCGGCAAAGCCGCAGGCGTTCTGCACCATCAGGCCGAGCGGCGCGCCGAGCCCGATCGCCGCATACATTGCGATGCCCTGCCAGGACATCACCTTGCCGGTGCGCGCCGGCCCGATCCGGGCGATGCCCCAGCTCATCGCGCCGGTGATGAACAGGCTCTCGCCGAGACCGAGCGTCAACCGGCCGATCAGCAGCAGGCCGAGCCTGGCTTCGGCGCCGAGCGACGCTGAGACGGAGGCGAGATAAAACAATCCCGACAAGGCCGCGAACGGCAGGCCGATGAGTACGGCGCGGCGCGGGCCGCGACGATCGCAGAGGGCGCCCGCGCTATGCCTGGTCAGTACGGTTGCCAGCGATTGGATGCCGATCGTCCAGCCGACGACGGCGGGGCTGAAGCCCAGTCCATCATGAACATAGAGCGACAAGGCGGGCAGCGGCGCACCGATGGCGAGGAAGCCAAGAAAGATGATCAGGAATAGCGGCGCCAGACCGGCAAATTCGGTCTGCGCGGCGGGTATGGTCGACGGGGAGTCACGGGTTACGTCGCTCATCAGATGCGCCTCAAAAGTCCATCCGGCCGATTGGCCGGACTGAACGATGGCGCGTTGAGTGACGTTAACGCTTACGGGGACGGCGCGCCGTCCCGGCGGCGGAGCTATAGTTCGCGTGAGGGGCAGGCGTCAAGGGCGTATCGGGTTCATGACATATGCGACGATGACCGAGAGCAGATTTCCTCATTGTTTGCATGGCGGAGCGCGTGCGCGAGAGGAATTCGAAGTCAAGGATCGCCTTTCAGGCGACCGCGGAAGGCGGCGATCGCTTTGCGATCGTCCTTGAGTTCGAATTCCTCTCGCGCATAATCGCCTCCATGCAATCAATGAGGCGTTGTCGCCACGACCGGCGGCTGTCTCACATGTGTTTGAACCCGGTCAGGGCGTAGCAGATTGAGAAACCGCGAGGCGGGCGGTTGGAGATTCATCCAGCGCTCTGTCAAAGGGAACGGCGGGAGCCACGCACCGCCTTATCGATTTGGCAATCTTCCCTCGCGAGAGTGCCCGCTAAAGCCGCGCAGGCCGCTGCGGCGATCCCGGCGTAAGACGATGTTCAGCAAGGCCGATCCGGTCAACAACCTCAAGCGCTTCCGCGCCACGTTGAAAATGCGCTCGGGCGAGAGCGAGGCCGGCGCGATCCTCATTCCGGCCCACCGCGCCTTGCGCGAGACGCTCAACGACGACGGGCCGTTCATCGAAATGGAGAACGGGGACGGCCGACATTCCTTCATCCTCAAGACCGAAATCGCCCGCATCGACCCGCATGACGCACCCGAGCCCCGCGCCGCCGACCGCGGCGCCGGCGACTTCAGCCGTTTCGACGCCAAAGACGCGCGCCTCGTTCTCGGCGTCGCCGCCGACGCCTCCGAAGCGACGATCCAGACCGCCTGGCGCGATCTCGCCAAGGCCTATCACCCCGACCGCCTCGCCGCGCTCGGCCTGCCCCCGGAAATGCTGCGCCATGCGGATAGCGTGCTGGCCCGCATCAACGCCGCCTATCAGCGGCTGAAGAGCGAACGGGCGGGATAGGCCGCGCGGCCGGCGCCGTCACTGTCCGCCCGCGGTTTCCCTCCGCCGCACGCCATGCTAACCAGCCGGCATGATGACTCGCATTGACAATCGTTTCGCCGCTCTGCGCCAGGAGGGCCGCGCGGCTTTGGTGACATTCGTCACCGCGGGCGACCCGGATCCGGCGACCTCGCTCGCCATTCTCAGAGCGCTGCCGGGGGCCGGCGCCGATATTATCGAGATCGGCATGCCTTTCACTGATCCGATGGCCGACGGACCGGCGATCCAGGCTTCGGGCCTGCGCGCGCTGAAGGGCGGCCAGACGATGCGGCGCACGCTCGGCCTCGTCGCCGATTTTCGCAAGGAAGATGCGACGACGCCTTTGATTCTGATGGGCTATTACAACCCTATCTATATCTATGGCGTCGATTCCTTCCTGCGCGACGCCAAGACGGCCGGGATCGACGGGCTGATCGTCGTCGACCTGCCGCCTGAGGAAGATGCCGAGCTTTGCCTTCCGGCGCTGAAAGCCGGCCTGAATTTCGTCCGCCTGGCGACGCCGACCACCGATGACAAACGGCTGCCGGCCGTGCTCGCCAACACCTCCGGCTTTGTCTATTACGTTTCGATCACCGGCATCACCGGCGCGGCGGCGCCCGACGCGCGCAAGGTCGGCGCCGCTGTTGCGCGCATCAAGGCGCATACCCATTTACCGGTGGCGGTCGGTTTCGGCGTCCGCGACGCCGCCAGCGCGGCGGCAATCGCCGGCATCGCCGATGGCGTCGTGGTCGGCTCGGCGATTGTCGAGGCGCTGCGCGGATCGCTCATCGAAGGCAAGGCGAGCGCCCGAACATTGCCTGATGTGACCAGCCTGGTCGCTGAACTCGCCAGGGGCGTGCGCGGCGCGGCGGTGGCCGCCGCGAAATGATCGGCGACGGTCCCCGTCGCGGGGCCGGTTGAAAGGATTGCGATGAACTGGATTTCCAATGTCGTCCCGCCGAAGATTCGCTCCTTCCTGAGGCGCGAGACGCCGGAAAATCTCTGGGTCAAATGTCCCGAGAGCGGCCAGCTCGTGTTCCACAAGGACCTCGAGGCCAATCTGTTCGTGGTGCCGGGCTCCGGCTACCATATGGCGATTGGCGCCAAGGCGCGGCTCGCCAGCCTGTTCGACGAAGGACGTTATGACGAATTGCCGACGCCGGAAGTGCCCTCCGATCCACTGAAGTTTCGCGATATCAAGCGCTATTCCGACCGGCTGAAGGAATATCGCCTCAAGACCGGCGCACCCGATGCGGTGACCCTCGCCTTCGGCAAGCTCGAGGGCCTTGCCGTCACCGCCGCGGTGCAGGATTTCGCGTTCCAGGGCGGCACGCTCGGCATGGCGGCGGGCGAGGCGATCATTTCAGGCATGACGAATGCGCTCGAGCGGCGCACGCCGTTCATCATCTTCACCGCCTCGGGCGGCGCCCGCATGCAGGAAGGCATGTTCGCGCTGATGCAGATGCCGCGGACCACCGTCGCGGTGCGCCGGCTTCGCGCCGCGGGGCTCCCCTATATTGTCGTGCTGACCAATCCGACCACAGGGGGCGTCACCGCTTCCTATGCCATGCTCGGCGATGTTCACATCGCCGAGCCGGGCGCGGTGATCGGCTTTGCCGGCGCGCGCGTCATCGAACAGACCATCCGCGAACGGCTGCCGGACGGCTTTCAGCGCGCCGAATATCTCAAGAACCACGGCATGGTCGATATGGTGGCGCCGCGCGCCGAGCTGCGCCCGCTGCTCGCGCGCCTGTGCCGCCTGCTCACCCATACGCCGGCCAACCGGCCGGAAGCCGCCGCCGCTTGAGTTCCGTCACGCGCTTTAAATTCCCACGCAGGAGAAGGCATGAACCAGCAGGACGCGATCGTGACGCGTTTCGCCCCGCTCCACCCCAAAAGGATCGATCTTTCGCTGGGCCGCATCGAGCGCCTGCTCGCCGATCTCGGGGCGCCGCAGCACAAGCTGCCGCCGGTCGTCCATGTCGCCGGCACCAATGGCAAGGGCTCGACGATCGCCTTCATGCGCGCCGCCCTGGAGGCGGCGGGCAAGAGCGTCCATGTCTATACTTCGCCGCATCTGATCCGCTTCAACGAGCGCATTCGCCTCGCCGGTGAGCTTGTCGACGATGAACGCATGTTCGCCGCCTTCGATCGCTGCGAGGCGGTCAATGCCGGCCAGGCGATTTCGGTGTTCGAAATCACCACGGCCGCCGCGCTTTTGCTGTTCAGCGAGATTCCCGCCGATTATCTCCTGCTCGAAGTCGGCCTTGGCGGGCGCTATGACGCGACCAATGTGATCGCGCGGCCCGCCGCGACGATCATCACTCCGGTCTCGATGGATCATCCTGAGTTCCTCGGCGCCACCGTCGACAAGATCGCCTATGAAAAGGCCGGCATCCTGAAGCGCGGCGCGCCAGCCATCATCGCCGAGCAGAATCCCCTCGCCCTCGAAATCATCGAAAAGGAAGCGGTTCGCGTCGGCGCGCCACGCATAATCGGCGGTCGCGATTTCACCATGCATGAGGAAAACGGCCGCCTGGTGTTCCAGGACGAGATCGGCCTGCTCGACATGCCGCTGCCGCGTCTCGTCGGGCGCCATCAGCATATCAACGCCGCCAGCGCGCTCGCCGCCTTGCGCGCGATCGAGCCCGCATTGAGCGCCCGCGTGCTCGAGCGGGGCCTCGCGCAGGCCGATTGGCCGGCGCGGCTGCAGCGGCTGCGCGGCGGCCGCCTCGTCGATCTTGCGCCGCCGCGCGCCGAAATCTGGCTCGACGGCGGCCACAACGAGGAAGGCGGGCGTGTGCTCGCCGAGGCAATGGCCGATTTCGAGGATCAAGCGCCGCGCCCGCTGGTACTGATCTGCGGCACGCTCAACACCAAGGACACCGCCGGCTTCCTGCGCCATTTCAACGGCCTCGCCCAGGAAACGCTCGCCGTGCCGATCTCGGGCGAGCACGCCGGCCGCACCGCCGAGGAAGTCGCCGGCTTCGCCCAAAGCGTCGGGCTCAACGCCGCCGCCTGCCAGAGCGTCGAGGCCGCATTGCGCTTCCTCGCCGCCCGCGACTGGGCCGTGCCGCCGCGCATCCTGATCGCCGGATCGCTTTATCTGGCGGGGCTGGTGCTGGAGGCGAACGGGACGCTGCTGCGGTGAGGCGTGGAGGCGACTAATCGGTCGCGCGCGACGTGACTGAGAAGGTCAGACAGACGAGTGGAATGCACGAGATTTCGCTGAACGATGTCGAAGCGACGCTCACTGAACTGTTCGACGGCGTTCTGCGCGGCGAAGAATTCGCGATCACGCGACATGGTCGCAAGGAAGCCGTGGTGATTTCCTGGACGACATGGCGACGCCTGGCGAAGGTTCCGAGCTTCCGGCGACTGCTCGCGGAACCGCCACTCTCAGTGACCGACATCGGTGAACGCGACCGCACGTCCCTGCGCGACCTCGATCCTTAAGCCGCCCTCTCCCCAACAAGCTCGCCACCGAGCGCCCGCGCGATCAACGCCCGCGTCTCCGCGATCCCGTAGAGCGCGATGAACGAGCCGAGCCGCGGCCCGCGCTCCTCGCCGAGCAGCACCTGATAGATCATGTTGAACCAGTCGTTCGAGACGCCGGGCCGCTCGGGCGTCGCGCCCTTGGCGTTGAGGTCCTGATAACGCGGGATCGGCCGCGCGAGATCGTAGAGCGCATGCTGGATGGCCTCGGCGCTGGAATCGGCGGGCAGGGTGGCGAGACTGACGGACAAAGCTTGCAAGGCGGCGGCCTCGACATCGTCAGCGAGCCGGTAGCGCTTCTTCGGGGCCACGAAATCCCTGAAGTAAGCGACCGCATAATGCACCAGCCGGTCGAGCCTGGGATGGGTGTGCGGCGAAACGGACGGCGCGTAGCGGCGCAGGAAGCCCCACAGCACCGCCGGATTCTCGCTATTGGCGACGGCGGCGAGATTGAGCAGCATGCTGAAGGCGACCGGCGTCTCGGCGTTTTCGCCGTGGACGAGGCGCTCTGGCGCGGGCGGCGCGCCGGCATGCACATGCCAGACAGGATTGCCGAGCCGCTCTTTCCATTCCTGACGCGGATAGGCGTCGAGAAAGCCCAAATATTCGTCGACCGTGCGCGGAATGACGTCGAAATAGAGCCGCTTGGCCGCCATCGGCTTCTGGAACATGAACAGCGAAAGGCTCTCTGGGCTCGCATAGGTCAGCCATTCCTCGATGGACAGTCCATTGCCCTTCGACTTGGAAATCTTCTGGCCCTTGTCGTCGAGGAAGAGCTCGTAATTGAAACCTTCCGGCGGCTGGCCGCCGAGCGCGCGCGCGATCGCCGACGACAGTTTGACCGAATCGATCAGATCCTTGCCCGCCATTTCATAATCGACGCCGAGCGCGACCCAGCGCATCGCCCAATCGGGCTTCCATTGCAGCTTGCACTGGCCGCCGGTGACCGGCGTCTCGAACGATTCGCCGCTGTCGGGATCGCGCCAGCTGATCGTGCCGGCGGCCGCATCATGAGCAAGCAGCGGAACCTGCATCACGACGCCGGTCAGCGGGTGAATGGGCAGGAACGGCGAATAGGTCGCGGCGCGCTCTTCGCGCAGCGAGGGCAGCATGATTTTCTGCACCGCTTCGAACCGCGCCAGCATTTGCAGAAGAGCGGCGTCGAAACGCCCGGCTCTGTAATAGGCGGTCGAGGAGGCGAATTCATAGTCGAAGCCGAAGGCGTCGAGAAACCGCCGCAACCGCGCATTATTCTGGGCGGCGAAACTGTCATATTCGCCGAACGGATCGGGCACCTCGGTCAGCGGCTTGCCGAGATGGGCGATGATGAGGTCGCGATTGGGGATATTGTCAGGCGCCTTGCGCAGGCCGTCCATATCGTCGGAAAACGCAATCAGCCGCGTCTTGATCCTGTCTTGCGTCAGCGCACGAAACGCGTGGCGCACCATGGTCGTCCGCGCGACTTCGCCGAACGTGCCGATATGCGGCAGACCCGAGGGGCCGTAGCCGGTCTCGAACAACACTTCGCTTTGTCCGGTCCGCTGGATGCGGGCGACGAGCTTCCTCGCCTCTTCGAAGGGCCAAGCCTTCGAAGCCTGCGCGGCTTCCAGCGGGACGTCGACAAAATCAGCAGGCATTCTCTTGAACTTGCTCCAGAATTCGAACCGGACGAGGTCGATTGCGCTGCGCACAGTAGGAAGACGCGTCGTCAAGTCAATCGCGGATGTGAAGCAAAAGGCGTTTTTGCGCGCCGGGCGGCGCACATTCGGCGAGTCGGCTCACGGCCGATAGAAAGAGATATTTCAGACTGATAAGGCTGAGGAAGAAAAGCTTTGATCCGGCCGTGAGAGGCAGGTTAGATAGGTCCCGAGACTGGGCAATTTGGCCGTCATTGCGAGGGAGCGAAGCGACGAAGCAATCCAGACTGAGCTCCGTTAGCCTCGCCTGGATTGCTTCGTCGCTTCGCTCCCTCGCAATGACGGCGCGTCCCAAAGCCCCGTTGCGGTCCGCTAACGATGACTCGGTTGCGCTTTCTCCCGCTGTTATTTGCGCTCGCGGCGATGACGCTCGCCGCGTCAGCGGACGCGCAGGATGCGCGCGTCGCAACGCCGAGCTTCTGGGACCCCGGCCTGCAGCTCCAGCGGCCTGACCTGACCGGGCTTCGCGCCATCCGTTTCCTTACCGACGACGATTATCCTCCGCTCAATTTCGCTTTGGCCGACGGTTCGCTCGCCGGCTTCAATGTCGAAATCGCCCGCGCCGTCTGCGAAGAACTGACGGTCGGCTGCACCATCCAGGCGCGCCGCTGGGACACGATCGTCGATTCGCTGCTCGAGGGCAAAGGCGACGCGATCGTCGCCTCCATCGCGGCGACGCCGGCGACGCGCAACAAGCTCGATTTCACCCAACCCTACTATCGAACGCCCGCCCGTTTCGTTACGCGCAAGGATTCAGAGCTTCGCGACGCGACGCCGGCGATGCTCAAGGGCAAGACGATCGGCGTCGTCGCTGGCTCGGCGCATAAGGCGTTTCTCGACGCCTTCTTTCCGGGCGTCGTCGAGAAGCCATTCCCCGACGCCGCCGCTCTCTACGAGGCCTTGCGCGCGCGCACCGTGGACGTAGCGTTCGGCGACGGCCTGTCGCTCGCCATATGGCTCAACGGCGCGGCCTCCGACGATTGCTGCGCCTTCAAGGGCGGCCCTTATAGCGAGAGCCGGTTTTTCGGCGAGGGTGTCGGCATCGCCCTGCGCAAGGAGGACGCTACCCTTCGCCGCGCGCTCGATTGGGCGCTCGCCCGGCTGGCGGCGCGCGGAATCTATTCCGAGCTCTACCTCAAGCATTTCCCTATCGGATTTTATTAGAACGCGATGATCGGCGACCGTGTCATCCGGCCATCATTGCGGAGCGGCAGCGAAGCCATCCAGACGAAGGCTGCAACAGCCTGTTCTGCATCGCTTCGTCGCTTCGCCAAGGTGAACGCCGCGCACTCACCTGACCTCGCGATGACGAAAGCTGGTTTTAGCAAAAATCACCGCGACCTGCGCGTTCAGCCCTTGTCCGCCTTTGGCTCGATATGACCGCCAAAGCCCTTGCGCATCGCGGAAATAACCTTTTCCGCGAAAGTATGGCTCTGGCGCGAACGGAACCTTGTGTACAGCGCCGCCGACAACACTTCGGCCGGCACCGCCTCGTCGATCGCCGCCATGATCGTCCAACGGCCCTCGCCCGAATCCTCGACAATGCCGGAATAGGAATCGAGGCCGCCTTCGTGGGCCAGAGCCGAAGCGGTCAGATCGAGCAGCCATGAGGTGACGACGCTGCCGCGGCGCCAGACTTCCGAAATATCGGCGAGATCCAGCGAGAAGCGATGCTCCGGCTTCAGCGATTCGGCGTCGGCATGACGCAGAATGTCGAAGCCTTCGGCATAGGATTGCATCATGCCATATTCGACGCCGTTATGAACCATCTTGACGAAATGGCCGGCGCCGCACGGCCCCGCGTGCAGATAGCCCTCTTCGACGCGCGGATCGCGCCCTTCGCGATTGGGCGTCTGCGGAACGTCGCCGCGGCCCGGCGCCAAAACCTTGAACAAGGGATCGAGCCGACGCACCACGGCGGCGTCGCCGCCGATCATCATGCAATAGCCGCGCTCCAGCCCCCACACGCCGCCGCTGGTGCCGACGTCGATATAGTGCAGGCCTTTCTTGGCGAGCGCCGCGCCGCGCCGGACATCGTCCTGCCAGAATGTGTTGCCGCCGTCGATGATGACGTCGCCGGCCTCGAGCAGCGGTATGAGCGCCTCGATCGTTTGTTCCGTCGGCGCGCCAGCCGGCAGCATGACCCAGACGGCGCGCGGCGCCGTCAGCGAGGCGACGAGTTCTTGCAGCGAGCCGGCGAAATGAGCGCCTTCGGCGGCCAGCGCCTTGCCAGGGGCCGGATCGCGATCATAGACGCTGCAGGAATGCTGATTGCGCATCAACCGACGCACGATATTGGCGCCCATCCGCCCTAGCCCGATCATGCCTAACTGCATTATGCCTCTCCCTCAGATTTACGGTGATTCATGCGGCGGCGATAAAACGGCTTTAGCGCGAACTCAATCCTTCGCGCGCTCGACATAGGAGCCGTCGTCAGTCTGGATGACGACCCGCGTGCCGGCTGAAACATGGGGCGGCACCATCACGCGCGCGCCATTGGAAAGCTTGGCCGGCTTATAGGAAGAGGAGGCCGTCTGGCCCTTCATCGCCGGCTCCGTCTCGGTGATTTCCAACGTGACGCGAGGCGGCAATTGAATCGCTACGGCGGTGTCGTTGAAGATCGACAGGATCACCTTCATGCCTTCCTGCAGCCATTGACCCTGATCGCCGATGACGTCGGTCGCCACCTGCATCTGCTCGAAAGTCTCGTCATTCATGAAATGATGGCCGTCGCCGTCAGAATAAAGATAGCTGAAATTGCGGTCCTCGACGAAGGCGCGCTCGACCTGCTCGGTGGTCTTGAAGCGATCCGTCACTTTCACGCCATCCGAAATGCGCCGCATGTCGATCTGGGTGGTGGGCGTGCCCTTGCCCGGGTGAAAGCTTTCGGCCGACAGAACGACGCAGAGCTGACCGCCCTCCCGCTCGATAATATTGCCTTTTCGAATCGAGCTTGCGATGACTTTCACGTCTTCAGTCCTTAGATAGAGTCGGCGGCGACGGTTTGAAAAGCGCGCCGATCCCGCACTTGCGCTATTGCGGCGGGCAACATACCGATTTTGCCGCCAAAGGCCAGACGGATTGTTCCGTATGGGCAAATGGCGCCGCCAGGACAGATTGCCCGCCTTGAAATCGCCCTCCCCATTCTGGTCGAAGGACCGCCATTCCGATCGCCGCCCGCGCCTGTTGGCGCGCACGCGGATCATCGGCGCTTTGCGGGCCTATTTCGAACGCCAAGGCTTCATCGAAGTGGAGCCCGCCATCCTGCAGGCCTCGCCGGGCAATGAGGCGCATCTGCATGGATTTGCGACTGAAATCATCGGGCCGGACGGCGTGCGGGCGCCAGCCTTCCTGCACACGTCGCCGGAATTTGCGATGAAAAAGCTGCTGGCGGCGGGCGAGAGCCGCATCTTCGCCTTCTCGCGCGTGTTCCGGAACCGCGAGCGCGGCGCGCTGCACGCGCCCGAATTCACCATGCTCGAATGGTATCG
The DNA here is from genome assembly GCA_036513315.1 of Roseiarcus sp. Taxonomy (GTDB): domain Bacteria; phylum Pseudomonadota; class Alphaproteobacteria; order Rhizobiales; family Beijerinckiaceae; genus Roseiarcus. The sequence goes on along the minus strand of DATBZF010000006.1, from coordinate 18,378 downwards.
CGCCGGGGCCGGCTATGAGGCCTTGATGGACGATTGCGCTGAAATCGTCGCGATCGCGGCCGAGCGGGCCGGCGCGCGGCGCCTGCGCTTTCGCGGCAGGGAGTCCGATCCTTTCGTCAGGCCGGAGCGGCTCAGCGTCCGGGACGCATTTTTACGCTATGCCGGCCTCGATCTCTTCGACAGCCTGGGCGTCGATGGGCGCACTGGGAATCGCGACGCAATCGCCGCGCAAGCCATGGCGGCGGGCCTGCGAATCGCCGACGACGACAATTGGTCCGATATTTTCAGCCGGATTTTGAGCGAAAAAGTCGAGCCCGCGCTGGGACTTGGACGCGCGACGATCCTTTGCCTTTATCCAGCCTGCGAAGCCGCATTGGCGCGCGTCAGCGCCGACGATCCGCGTCTGGCCGATCGTTTCGAACTTTATGCCTGCGGCGTCGAACTCGCCAACGCCTTTGGCGAATTGACCGATTCGGCCGAGCAGCGGCGGCGTTTCGAGGCGGAGATGGCCGAGAAGCAGCGCGTCTATGGCGAGACTTACCCGCTCGACGAGGACTTCCTCGCCGCGCTCGATTCCATGCCCGCGGCCAGCGGCGCCGCGCTCGGGCTCGACCGCCTCGCAATGCTCGCCTGCGGCGCCGAACGTATCGAGGACGTTCAGTGGACCCCGATCTTTGATCCCGCCAGGCGGGCAAAGCGATGAATAGCGAAGCGCTTCTCGACAAGGCTCGCGCCGATCTAGGCCGCGTGTTCGGCTTTCCCGGCTTTCGCCCCGGCCAAGAGGAAATTATCGGCGCGACGCTCGGCGGCGAGGACGTGCTCGCCGTGATGCCGACCGGCAGCGGCAAATCGCTTTGCTACCAATTGCCGGCGATGGCGCGCGAGGGTCTCGCATTGGTGGTCTCGCCACTGATCGCGCTGATGCGCGACCAGGTCGCGCAATTGCGCGAACTCGGCATAGCGGCGGCGGCGCTGAATTCAGCTTCCGACGCGAATGAACGCCAGCGCATCGTCGAAGCCTTGCGCGATCGTTCGCTGCGCCTGCTCTATGTCGCGCCCGAGCGGCTGGTGCGTGACGATATGATCGCGCTGCTGAGAAACGCCCGGATCGACCTCTTCGCTATCGACGAAGCCCATTGCGTCTCGCAATGGGGGCATGATTTCCGACCCGAATATATGCGACTGCGCGATGTCGCCGAAGCGCTCGGCGGCGTGCAGACGATCGCGGTGACCGCCACCGCCGACGGGCCGACCCGCGCCGACATCATCGCGCGGCTGTTCGCGCGCCGCCCCCGCGTTTTCGTGCGCTCCTTCGACCGGCCGAACCTGTTCCTCGCCATGCGCCCGAAGGCCAATGCGACGCGACAGCTCTGCGACCGGCTGGAGGCGCATAAGGGCGAAAGCGGCATCATCTATTGCGCCTCGCGCAAGCGCACCGAGGAACTGGCCGAGGAGCTGTCGCGCCAGGGGCGGCGCGCGCTGCCCTATCACGCCGGCCTCGATCATCAGGTGAGGGCGAAAAACCAGGACGAGTTTCTGCAGAGCGACGGCGTCATCGTCTGCGCGACAATCGCCTTCGGCATGGGCATCGACAAGCCGGACGTGCGCTTCGTCTTCCACGCCGACATGCCTTCCTCCGTCGAGGCCTATTATCAGGAGATCGGGCGCGCCGGGCGCGACGGTCTGCCCGCCGACACGTTCACCCTCTATGGCGCCGGCGACATCGCGCTGCGCCGCCGCCAGATCGCCGAAGGCGATGCGCCCGACGCGCGCAAGCGAATCGAAGAGAAGAAACTCGACGATCTGGTTTCGCTGTGCGAATCGGCGCGCTGTCGGCGTCAGGTTCTGCTCGGCCTGTTTGGCGAGGAGGCCGAGCCCTGCGGGCGCTGCGACGTCTGCGAGGGCGGCGTGCGCCTGTTCGACGGGCAGCTCGACGCGCAAAAAGCGATGTCGGCGGTGCTGCGCACGTCGGGGCGGTTCTTCTTTGGCCACCTCGCCAATATCCTGGCCGGCAAAGCGACCGACGCAGTGATCCAGCACGGGCACGATAGCCTCAAGACTTTCGGCGTCGGGCGCGAGCGCACGCCGGCCGATTGGCGAGGCGTGCTGCGCCAACTGCTGTCGGCGAAACTCATCGCACATGATTCTTCCGATCGCGATCGTCTGATCGTGACTGAGCAAGGGCGGAAGGTTCTGCGCGGCGAGGCGCCGTTTTCGTTGCGCGAAGACGTCGTTGCGAAAAAGCCGCGCCGGCGGGGCGAAGCGCCGGCGCCGCGCGGCGAAGCCAGCGCCGGCGTTCTCAATGCCCTGAAGGCGTTGCGCAGCGATCTCGCTCATCGCCAGCATCAGCCGGCCTATGTCATTTTTCCCGATCGCACATTGATCGAAATGGCGGCGCGCCGGCCGCGAAATCTCGAAGAACTCGCCGCCATTCACGGCGTCGGCATCGCCAAACTGCAGAAATACGGCGCGGCGTTTCTCGCAATCATCCAGAGCCATGCCGATGCCTGAATTGCCGGAGGTCGAAACCGTGCGCCGCGGCCTGGAGCCGGCGATGGCTCATGCGAAAATCGACAGGATCGAACTGCGCCGCGCGGGCTTGCGTTTCCCCTTCCCCGAGCATTTCGCCGAGCGGCTCGCCGGACGGCGCATCGAGAACCTGTCGCGACGCGCCAAATATATCCTCGCCGCGCTCGACAGCGGCGAGACGCTGATCATGCACCTCGGCATGTCCGGCTCGTTCCGCATCGAGAGGCAAGAGACGGAAACCCCGGGCGACTTCCATTTCGAGCGCGCGAAGAACGCCGCGCATGACCATGTCGTATTTCATCTGAAGGGCGGGGCGCGCATCGTCTATAATGATCCGCGCCGCTTCGGCCTGATGGACCTCGCTTCGTCACGCGGTCTTGCCGCCCATCCGCTGTTCAAAGGGCTCGGCATGGAGCCGCTCGGCGATGATTTCGACGGCGCGGCTCTCGCGCGGCTGTTTGCCGGCCGGAAATCGCCGTTGAAGGCCGCGCTGCTCGATCAAAGCCTCGTCGCCGGCCTCGGCAATATCTATGTCAGCGAGGCCCTTCATCGCGCCGGCCTGTCGCCCCTGGGGGAGGCTGGCGCAATCGCCGGCGCAAACGGCAAGCCGACCGCCAGCGCCAAACGACTGGCCGCCGCGATCCGCGCCGTTTTGGAGGAGGCGGTCGCCGCCGGCGGCTCAACCCTGCGCGATCATCGTCAGGCCGATGGCGAACTCGGCTATTTCCAGCACTCCTTCAGGGTCTATGGCAAAGAGGGCGCCGCTTGCGACCGCCTTCGTTGTACGGGAACCATCATGCGGATCACGCAATCGGGCCGCTCGACCTTCTATTGCGCGACCTGTCAGCGCTAGCGGGACGTCGGCGGCTTGGCGCGGGTCTTTGTTTGGCCGTATTTTTTGCTCTTTTGGGCGTGCGGTTTCACGTTTGACGGGAAATGCGCTAGATCAGCCACGCCTTATCGAGGAAATATCAGACGTGCCCTATCTCTCGACGCGCGGAGAGGCGCCGAAACTCGGCTTTTCCGACGCGCTGTTAGCCGGCCTCGCCAGGGATGGCGGCCTCTATGTTCCCGAAGTCATGCCGACGATGGCGCCTGCAGCGATCGGCGCGCTTGCCGGGTTGCCCTACGCGCAGGCCGCGGCGCGCGTGGTCCTGCCCTTTGCGGACGGCGCGCTCAGCGAGAGCGAACTTGGCGCAATGGCTGATGTTGCCTATGCCGGCTTTCGCCACCCGGCGAAAGCGCCGCTCGTCCAGATCGACGACAATCTCCATGTGCTCGAACTGTTTCACGGGCCGACGCTGGCGTTCAAGGATTTCGCCATGCAATGGCTGGGCCGGCTGATGAACCATGTGCTGCGACAACGTGGCGCGCGCGCGACGATCGTCGGCGCGACTTCCGGCGACACCGGCGCGGCGGCGATCGAAGCCTTCGCCGGCCAGTCGCAGACCGAGATATTCATTCTCTATCCCAACGGCCGCGTGTCGGACGTGCAACGCCGGCAGATGACGACGGTCGACAAACCCAACGTCCATACAATCGCGCTGGAAGGCAATTTCGACGATTGCCAGGCCATCCTGAAAGGTTTGTTCAACGATCTTCCCTTCCGCGACGCGCTCGCGCTGTCGGGCGTCAATTCGATCAATTGGGCGCGTATCGTCGCGCAGATCGTTTATTACTTCACCAGCGCGGTCAGCCTCGGCGCCCCCGGGCGGCGCGTCTCCTTCACCGTGCCGACCGGCAATTTCGGCGATATATTCGCCGGCTTCTGCGCCGGGAGAATGGGCCTGCCGATCGAACGGCTGGTCATCGCCACCAATGAAAACGACATTCTGGCGCGCGCCCTGGCGACCGGCGTCTATGAGACGCGCGGCGTGGTGGCGACGCAATCGCCATCGATGGACATTCAGATCTCCTCGAACTTCGAGCGCCTGCTGTTCGAGGCCTATCGCCGCGACTCCGCTGAATTGCGCGCGCTGATGTCGAATTTCGCGCAATCCGGGAAATTTACGATCGCGCCGGACCGGCTGCGCGCGATCAGGGACGAGTTCGACGCGTTCTCGACCAATGAGGTCGATTGCGCGGCGGAAATGACGCGTGTCTATCGCGAGAGCGGCTATGTCCTCGATCCCCATACCGCGATCGCCGTCCATGCGGCGCGCCGCGCGCTGGCGCGCGATCGCGCGACGCCGATGATCGTCCTCGGCACTGCCCATCCCGCCAAATTCCCCGAAGCGGTCGAAAAGGCGATCGGGCTGCGCCCGGCCCTGCCGGCCCATCTTGCCGATCTGACGAGCCGCCAGGAGCGTTTCACAATATTGCCGAATGACCAGGGAGCGGTGCGGCGCTTCATTCGCGAGCGCGCGAGCATGCAATCATGAGCGTTGAAATCACCACTCTCCCTTCCGGCCTGCGCATCGTCACCGATGCGATGCCGCATCTGAAGACGGCCTCGTTCGGCGTTTTCGTCGGCGCGGGATCGCGGCATGAGCGCACGCATGAGCACGGCCTTTCGCATCTGCTTGAACATATGGCCTTCAAGGGCACGCGGCGGCGCAGCGCGCGCGACATCGCCGAGGAGATCGAGAACGCCGGCGGCGATCTCAATGCGGAGACCAGCGTCGAACAGACCGCCTATCTCGCGCGTGTGCTTGGCGAGGACGCCGGCCTCGCGCTCGATATTCTCGCCGATATCCTCACCGAGAGCCAATTCGACGCCGGCGAGCTCGAGCGCGAGAAAGGCGTGATCCTGCAGGAGATCGGCGCCGTCGAGGATGCGCCGGACGATCTTGTCTTCGATCTGTTCACCTCCGCGGCATGGCCCGAACAGCCGATCGGACGGCCGATCCTGGGCACGCGCGAGCGCGTCAGCGCCTTCGACCGCGGCGCCATCGACGGCTATCTGCGCCACCATTATCAAGCAGGCGCGACGATCGTGGCGGGCGCCGGCGCGGTCGACCATGCCGAGATCGTCGAGATCAGCGGACGGCGCTTTGAACCCCTCGGCCGCGAGGAATCGCCGGCGGCGGCGCCCGCCTCCTATCGCGGCGGTGAAATTCTGGTGAAGAAGGCGCTCGGCCAAACGCATATCGTCGTCGGCTTCGAAGGACGGGCGGTTCATGCCGACGACCATGACGCGGCGCATGTGTTCGCGGCGGCCGCCGGCGGCGGCATGTCTTCGCGCCTCTTTCAGGAAGTGCGCGAAAAGCGTGGCCTCGCCTATTCGATCTATTCGTTTCACTGGGCCTATTCGGATGTCGGGTTGATGGGGTTCTATGCAGGAACCTCGCCGAAGGACGCGGGGCAATTGATGGCCGCGGCGCTCGATTGCCTCGCCGAGGCGGCCGCGACTCTCACTGAGGAAGAAATCCAGCGCGCCAAGGCGCAGATGAAGGTCTCGCTGCTGACCGCGCTTGAATCGTCGGGCGCGCGCGCCCAGCAGATCGCGCGGCAGATGCTGATCTACGGACGGCCGTTGAGCACGCCGGAGATGATCGCGCGCATCGAAAGGCTTGATGTCGGCGATGTCCGCGCGGCGGGCGCGGCGATGCTGCGATCGGCGCCGACCGTCGCCGCGATCGGTCGCGTCGGCAAAGTCATGGACCAGGCGCGCATCGCCGGCCGCCTCGGCGGAACTTGAGGCCGCGGCATGGCGCTCTTCCGCATCACCAGAGCCGTGGATCCCGCGCCGCTCCTGCGCGGCGCGGGACTTTATCTTCGGCCCGCCCAGAGCGACGATTATCCGGCCTGGGCGAGTTTGCGCGAGAACAGCCGTGAATTTCTCACCCCCTGGGAGCCGACCTGGCCCGCCGACGACCTCACGCGCGGCGCCTTCCGTCGCCGCTTGCGGCGCCAGGCCGAAGAGATCGCGCGCGACGAATCCTTCGCCTTCCTCATTTTCGCCGATGGTTCGGATATCCTGCTCGGCGGCATCACCATCGGCGGCATCAAGCGCGGCGTCGCGCAGACCGCCTCGCTCGGCTATTGGATGGGCGCGCCGCATGCGGGCAAGGGCCATATGACCCGGGCGGTCGCGGTGACGGCGGCCTTCGGCTTCTCGACATTGCGCCTCCATCGTCTGGAGGCGGCCTGCATTCCAAGCAACATCGCCTCCGCCACGCTTTTGGAGCGCAACGGCTTTCAGCGCGAAGGCTTTGCGCGCGCCTATCTGTGCATCAACGGCGCCTGGCGCGATCATTATTTGTTCGCTCTGCTGGAAAGCGATCTCCCGCGCGGTCAACCGCCAAAGGGGCCGACCCTTGGCTGATCGCGGCTTGCTCCCCAGCCGCCAAGACGCTACCAGTCCTGAGGCGCCTGTTCGGCGGGGAGGGGCGGAGCGTTTGGTTTTGGACGCGCCGTCAGGCAGGGCAATGCACGCCGCAAAGGATGAAGGTAAACAATTGCGTCGCTTGCTTCGCCTTGCCGCGCTGCTCTTTTGTATCGGCATCGGCTGTCACTCGGCCTTCGCAGTGCAATCGGTGCGCGTTCCGACCGATGTCGACGCCGTCAACCTCGCCACCGCCATTGAAACTCATAGTTCGCAGGGCGACCGCATTCAGGTCTCGACCGCGCCGGGCGCCGACGGCATCGTGCGCCGCATCGAAGTCAGCGCGCTCGAGGCGGGCGGCCAGCCGTCCTGGATCGTCTTCGCTCTGACGAATGATACAGACGAACAATTGACGCGCCTGATTGTCGCGCCCCATTACCGGCTGGTCGGCTCTGGCGTGATATGGCCGGATCTCGGCTCGACCCGCATCACCACCATAACGGCGAGCGAGGGCAATCCTCCCGAGCGGGACGACAGGGTCGATTCCGACGTGTTCCGGCTGACGCTGGACCCCGGCACGACCATCACCTATGTCGCGGAATTGCGGACGCCGAATCTGCCGCAGATCTATCTCTGGGAACCGGACGCTTTCAAGGATAAGGCGACCAGCCTCACGCTCTATCAAGGCATCGTCATTGGCATCGCCGGCCTGTTGGCGCTGTTTTTGACAATCGTGTTCGTCGTCAGAGGCGCCTTGATCTTTCCCGCCGCCGCCGCGCTGGCATGGACGGTGCTGGCCTATGTCTGCATTGAATTCGGTTTCTGGCGCAAGATATTCGGCTTCGAGGATGACGCCGAACGCATATGGCGCGCGGGAGTCGAGGCGACGCTCGGCGCCACTCTGATCATCTTCCTGTTCGCCTATCTCAACCTGCGGCGCTGGCACGTGCGCTACTCGCATATCGCGGCGGTCTGGCTGTTGCTGATGGCGGCGGTCGTCGCGCTGTCGATCTACAATGCGCCGATCGCCGCCGGCGTCGCCCGCATCTCCATCGCCACCGTCGCCGGCGTCGGCCTTATCCTCATCCTCAGCATGGCGGCGCGCGGTTTCGACCGGGCGGTGATGCTGATCCCGACCTGGTTCCTTCTGCTCGTCTGGGTCGCCGCCGCGGGTCTGACGGTCACCGGAACATTCGACAACGACCTCGCTGCGCCGGGGTTGATCGGCGGCCTCGTGCTGATCGTCATGTTGATCGGCTTCACCGTGATGCAGAACGCCTTTTCGGGATCAAACGTGTCGCATGTCCGCGGCGCCGATTCCGAGCGCCGCGCCTTGGCGATGACCGGTTGCGGCGACGCCATATTCGATTGGGACGTCGACCTCGATCAGATTCATGTGAGCTCGGAGATCGAGAGCCAGCTTGGCCTCAAGCGCGGCGCCCTGGAAGGCCCCGCCGCATCATGGCTGGACGTGCTTCATCCGATGGATCGCGACCGTTACAAGGCGGCGCTCGACGGGCTTTTGCAGCAGCGGTGCGGGCGTATCAATCACGATATCAGGCTGCGCGCCGCCGATGGCCATTATTTCTGGTTCGTCATGAAGGCGCGCCCGGTCGTCAATTCGGAAGGCGAGGTCATTCGCGTCATCGGCGCTCTGTCCGACGTCACCGAAATCAAGACCGCCGAAGAGCGCATGCTGCATGACGCGGTGCATGACAACCTGACCGGCCTTCCCAACCGGGAATTGTTTTTCGACCGGCTCGACATCGCGCTCATCGCCGCACGACGGCCCGGCGCCGCGACGCCCGCCGTGCTGGTGATCGATATCGACCGCTTCAAGCAGATCAACGAAGCCATCGGTCTTTCCTTCGGCGATTCGGTGCTTCTCACGGTCGCGCGGCGCCTGGCGCGCAATCTCGCGCCGGGGGACACGCTGGCCCGCCTCGCCGGCGACCAATTTGGCGCGATCGTCATGATGGACGACAACACCGGCCAGGTCGGCGAAATCATCGAATCCATCCGCAACAACCTGACCACCCCGATCAGCTTTGGCGAAAGGGAAGTGGCGCTCACTGTGTCGATCGGCGCGGCAAGGTTCGACCCGCAGTCTCCCGCCAAGGGTAGCGATCTTCTCAAGGACGCTGAAATCGCGATGGTCAACGCCAAGAAAGGCGGCGGCAATCGCGCCGAATTGTTCCTGCCGGCGATGCGCACCCAGCGCTCCGACCGGCCCTCGCTCGAGGGCGACCTGCGCCGCGCGCTGGATCGCGGGGAGATCAAGGTCTTCTTCCAACCGATCGTGCGGCTCGAAGATCGCACCGTCGCAGGGTTTGAGGCCTTGTTGCGCTGGCAGCATCCAAGGCTCGGGCAATTGAGCGCCGCCGACTTCATGTCGGTCGCGGAAGAGACAGGGCTCGTCGTCGACCTCGGCATTTTCGCCATGCAGCAGACCGCGCGCGAACTCTCCGCCTGGCAGAAGGCGCTCGAGGTCGAGCCGCCGATTTTCGCGAGCATCAACGTCTCCTCGCGTCAATTGCTGCGCCACGATCTGTTGAAAGACGTGCAGGCGACGCTCAATCGAAGTTTCGTTCTGCGCGGCACGTTGAAACTGGAGCTGACCGAAAGCCTGGTGATGGAGAATCCGGAATTCGCGGCGCAGATGCTGCAGCGAATCCGCGAAATCGGCGCCGGGCTGTCGCTCGATGATTTCGGCACCGGCTATTCCTCGCTCGGCCATCTCCAGCGCTATCATTTCGACACGCTCAAGATCGACCAATCCCTCGTCCGCCAGAATTCCGTCGGCGCTCGTCCGGTCATCCTGCGATCCGTCATCGCGATGGCGCACGATCTCGGCATGGATGTCGTCGCCGAGGGCGCGGAGACAGAATCCGACGCCGTCGAATTGTCGCAGCTTGGTTGCGAGTTTGCGCAAGGTTTCGCCTTCGGCCAGCCGCTCAGCGCCGCCGATGCGCGCAGGCTGATGGGCGCCGAAGCCGGTTGAATCGCCGCCCCCCCTGTGGACGGCGGGGAGAAGGCGGATTTTCCCTTGCCTCGAGGCGAGCGAGCGCCGATCTATGACCAGAGGCCTCGATGAAGTTCACGCCCGCTTTCCTGGATGAAATACGCGCGCGCCTGCCGGTTTCGGAGGTGGTCGGCCAGCGCGTCAAATTGAAGAAGCAGGGCCGCGAATGGGCGGGCCTGTCGCCTTTCAACGCCGAGAAGACGCCGTCCTTCTTCGTCAATGATCAGAAGGGCTTCTACCATGATTTCTCGTCAAGCAAGCATGGCGACGCCTTTGATTTCCTGATGGAGACGGAAGGCCTGAGCTTTCCCGAGGCGGTCGAGCGCCTCGCCGGAATGGCCGGCCTGCCGATGCCGGTTCATTCGCCTGAAAGCGTCGAGCAGGAAAAAAAACGCTCTTCGCTGCATGAGGTGATGGCGCTCGCCGCCCAGTTCTTCGAGCGGACGCTGCAGGAGAAGATCGGCGCCAAAGCGCGGGGCTATCTCGCCGATCGTGGGCTCGACGCGGGGGTTCAGCGCGAGTTTTCGCTTGGCTACGCGCCGCCCGACCGCTTCGGGCTGCGCGACGCGCTCGCCGCCAAAGGGGTCAGCGCGCAGGATATGATCGCCGGCGGATTGCTCGTGCATGGCGAGGACATCAATGTCCCCTATGACCGTTTCCGCGACCGGGTGATGTTCCCGATCCACGATCGCTCCGGCCGCGTCATCGCCTTCGGCGGGCGCGCGATGGAGGCGAGCGTCAAGCCGAAATATCTGAATTCGTCGGAAACCGAGCTTTTTCACAAGAGTTCGGTGCTGTTCAATCATCATCGCGCCCGCAAGGCGGCGCATGATCGCGGCGAGGCGATCGTCGTCGAGGGCTATGTCGACGTCATCGCCATGTCGCAGGCCGGCTATCCCAATAGCGTCGCGACCCTCGGCACAGCGCTGACTCCAGAGCATTGCGAATTGCTGTGGCGCATGGCGAGCGAGCCGGTCCTGTGTTTTGACGGCGACAAGGCCGGACAGAAGGCGGCTTTTCGCGCCATCGACACCGCGCTGCCGTTGATCGGACCGGGCAAGACGTTGCGCTTCGCAATGCTGCCCGAGGGCCAGGATCCCGACGATCTCGCCCGGTCGGAAGGGGGAGCGGCGATCGCCGCGGTCGTTGAGGCCGCGACCCCGCTCGCCGAAATGCTGTTTCTGCGCGAGGCGGAAGGCCAGCGTTTCGACACGCCCGAGCGGCGCGCGGCGCTGGAGCGGCGGCTGCGGGAATTGACCGGCGCGATCGCCGACGAGACGCTCCGCAAGCATTATCAAGCGGATATGGCGGAGCGCCTGGCGAAACTCTTGGGGCGGAGCGCCCCTGCGCCAGCGCGAAAATGGGAGCCGCGAACGGGCGGCGGCCGGAACGGGTGGCGCCCCGGTTTCGTCAATCAGGGACCCCGGCTTGGCCTCGCCGGCCAGCCGCTGCCCAAGCGTCAGGGGCTGATGGGCAGGGCCAAGGACGCGCCGCGCGACATCGTCATCCTGGCGATCGTCGCCAATCATCCCGATTTGCTGGAGCGCCATGTCGAAGAAATCGCCGCGCTCGAACTGTCCAACCGGACGCTGGCGAGTTTTCGCGACCAGCTTCTGGCGCATGCGGCGGAATCGCGTGGCGAAGGCGAGGCGCCCGAGGCGAAGGCGCTGGCGCAGGAGCGCGAACGCATCCTTGGCCTTGCCTCACAAATGCCGGTTTGGTGGTGTTTGCGGCCCGAGGCGAATTCTTCGGACGCCGATCAGGTCTTACGTCAGACGCTGGCCTTGCATCGCAAGGCCCGGGCGCTAAATAAGGAATTGAAATTGGCCGAGAAAGCTTTAGCGATCGAGGCCGACCCTGAAGTGAACGAGCAAAACTTCGGCAGGCTGTGCGACATCAAGGGGAATTTGGCCGATCTGGCCAATGCGGAGGCGGCCATTGAAGGATTTGGCGAGCTTTCCGGCCGCAAAGCGCCGCCTGTCTGACCGGGCGCCGCGACAGGCCATGGACTCAGGGTTAACGAAGGGTTAGGGGCTATGGCCGATTTTGGGTTGGCGAATCAAGCGCCTATTTCTGGAAAACGTGAGTCCACTTTTCCTCTGAAATGAGACAGAACGATGAGCCCGCCGCGCTTTTTGCGCGGTGAACCATCAACCCCACGATGCGTTGAAAGCGGACCCGCCGCGATTGACCTTTATTGATCGAATTCGCGTTTCGGCGTGGAACCGACGGAGTAGAACATATGGCTAAGAAAGACGAGCAAAAAGTCGAGGGCGAGGCCGCTGTCGTGGAGACCGCGGACAGCCCTTTGCTCGATCTTACCGACGCCGCCGTCAAGCGAATGATCAAGATCGCCAAGAAGCGCGGCTGGGTCACGCATGAGGAATTGAACGCGGTGCTGCCGTCGGAAGAAATATCTTCCGACCAGATCGAAGACATGAACTCGATGCTCAACGAAATGGGCATCAATGTCGTCGACAACGAAGACGCCGAAGAGGCCGAAAAGGAGAGCGGCGAGAGCTCCGAAGAGGAGGAATCCGAGGGCGGCGAGGTCGCCGAAACCGCGCGCCCGACCGCCGTCGCCACTCGCTCATCCGAGCCGGCCGAGCGCACCGACGATCCGGTGCGCATGTATTTGCGCGAAATGGGCTCGGTCGAACTGCTTTCCCGCGAGGGTGAAATCGCCATCGCCAAGCGCATCGAGGCCGGCCGCGAGGCGATGATCGCCGGCCTGTGCGAGAGCCCGCTGACCTTCCAGGCGATCATCATCTGGCGCGACGAACTCAACGACGCCAAGATTCTGCTGCGCGACATCATCGACCTCGAGGCCACTTATGCCGGCCCCGACGGCAAGAAGGCGCCCAAGATCGACATGACCGCGCCGGGCGCCGCCGAAGCGCTCGCCGCCCAGCAGCGCGAGCGCGCGCCCGCCACAGCGCCGCAGACCCCGCCCGCCGGCTTTGACGGCGAATTGGCGCCGACGCCGGAGAATTTCGACGACGAGGACGATATGGAGAATTCCGTATCGTTGTCGGCGATGGAAGCCGAGCTCAAGCCGAAGGTGCTGGAGACTTTCGACCGCGTCGCCGACGCCTACAAGAAGCTGCGCCGCCTGCAGGACCAGAATGTCGAGAACAAGCTCAAGAACGAGACGCTGTCGCCGGCGCAGGAGCGCAAATATAAATCGCTGAAGAAGGATATCGTCGCCGACGTCAAATCCCTGTCGCTCAACCAGAACCGCATCGATGCGCTGGTCGAGCAGCTCTACGACATCAACAAGCGGCTGATCGGCCTCGACGTCAAGCTGATGCGGCTCGCCGAACGCCATCGCGTTTCGCGCGAAGACTTTTTGAAGAACTACCAGAATTCGGAACTCGATCCGAAATGGCTGCTGCGCGTCTCCAAGCTCGGCACCCGCGGCTGGAAGGATTTCATCGCCAAGGACAAGAACCAGATCAAGGATCTGCGCTCCGACATCCAGGCTTTGGCGACTGAAACGGGCCTCGAGATTCAGGAGTTCCGCAAGCTCGTCCAGATGGTGCAGAAGGGCGAGCGCGAGGCGCGCCAGGCCAAGAAGGAAATGGTCGAGGCGAACCTGCGCCTGGTGATTTCGATCGCCAAGAAATACACCAATCGCGGCCTGCAATTCCTCGACCTGATCCAGGAAGGCAATATCGGCCTGATGAAAGCGGTCGACAAATTCGAATATCGCCGCGGCTACAAATTCTCGACCTACGCGACCTGGTGGATCCGCCAGGCGATCACCCGTTCGATCGCCGACCAGGCGCGCACCATCCGCATTCCCGTGCATATGATCGAAACGATCAACAAGATCGTGCGCACTTCGCGCCAGATGTTGCACGAGATCGGCCGCGAACCGACGCCGGAGGAGCTCGCCGAGAAGCTGGCGATGCCGCTCGAAAAAGTGCGCAAGGTCCTCAAAATCGCCAAGGAGCCGATCTCGCTGGAGACGCCGATCGGCGACGAAGAGGACAGCCATCTCGGCGATTTCATCGAGGACAAGAACGCCATCCTGCCGATCGACGCGGCGATCCAGTCGAACCTGCGCGAGACGACGACGCGCGTGCTGGCTTCGCTGACGCCGCGCGAGGAGCGCGTTCTGCGCATGCGTTTCGGCATCGGCATGAACACCGACCACACGCTGGAGGAAGTCGGCCAGCAATTCTCGGTGACGCGCGAGCGCATCCGCCAGATCGAGGCGAAGGCGCTGCGCAAGCTCAAGCACCCGAGCCGCTCGCGCAAACTGCGCAGCTTCCTCGATAATTGACCACTCGAAGACCGCCGCGACGGCGCGACGCAGCCATTGCGCCGCCAGCGCATTTGCGTTTAATGCGGCTCCCGGCCGCCTCGGCTCCGGGCCGGTAGCTCAATGGTTAGAGCCGGCCGCTCATAACGGTCTGGTTGCAGGTTCGAGTCCTGCCCGGCCCACCAGGGCCAGAGCGACTATTGATATGATTACCAAATTTCCAATAGTTGTCCCGCAACCGGCGTCGATAGCCAATGTGGCAGGATTTCTGTTCCTATTCGTGCGTAGGCGTCGCTAATTGGTTGGGGAATGCCAGCCAGCCGAAGAGGCGAGGCAACGCGGGCAAAGGCCAGCTCGTCGGGCGGCGTCCTAACGACCGTTGTCCACACCCGGCCATTTGGGTGGACATGGCGCAGTTCCGGCTCTAAAGTTGTCCACACACCGACTGCAATGTGGACAACCGTGCGGAAACAGCTATGAAGTCCCTCCAGCCCGCGCTGATCACTCTCTACGCGGACCTTCTCCAACAGGTCACAGCAAGCACAGCGCCAGCGGCGTCAGTCCGAACACAGACCGTCAAAGGCAAGGACTATCTCAAGGCCAACACGACCATCGGGTCTGAGCGGAGAACAATCTATATCGGCAATGCCGCCGACTCGGACGCCATGATTCGCGCGCAGGCCATGCGCGAAGAAATGGAGCGAGCGAGATCCAGGCGGCAAACGATCGGCTTGCTTCATCGCGCGGGCTTTCCGAGGCCATCGCCCGAAGTGGGTCGGGTCCTGGAGGCGCTGGCTTCCGCCAATCTGTTTCGCAAGGGCATGGTCCTGGCCGGGACCGCCGCCTATCAGTGCTATTCGCCGATGGTCGGAGTCATACTCCCGGCGGCTTCGATGATGACGCAGGACCTCGATCTCGCCACCGCCTCGCTAGCGTTGTCCGCCGACTTCGAAGGGCGCCCCACCGCGGCTCCCGACGACCAGGCAGGAGCGCCGGTTCAATCTCTCGGAGAAATCCTGCGCTGGGCCGACTCGACTTTTCAGGCGCTCCCCGGGCTGGACCCCAAAGCATTGCCCTCCCACTTTCGCGCGCGTTCGGGATTTCTGGTTGACGTTCTTGTCCCACAGCGAAGCCGCAAAGACACGAATCCTGTGCCGATTCCTGGCCTGCAGGCGGGAGGAACGCCGCTACAGCATCTCGCGTGGCTCATTAATGACCCAAGTCCCACAATTGCGCTCTACGGATCGGGAGTCTTTGTTCGGGTCCCTCAGCCCGCGCGCTATGCCGTTCACAAGCTGATTCTGGCGCAGAAACGGCGTTCGGACACAATCAAGCGGCGGAAGGATCTCGCGCAGGCGCGCTCCCTCATCGAGGCGCTGAGCGGCAGCGAACCCCATGCCTTCGAGGATGCGATGGATGATGCGAGGAGCCAGGGCGCGAAAGGATGGAGCGAACCGATAGATCGATCGCTTCAGGAATTGGGTCTCGTTGACCCGGTCGAACAAAAGGCCGGCCCCTAGCGCTGAAGCATTTTTGCATTTGGGTTGACGCGGAGGCGCGCGGCGACCACAAACCGCCCAATTGGGGCTACCCGAACCTGCCCGACCCGACGCTCAACCATGAGGTCCGGAACGGGCAAGATCCGAAGCTGACCGCTAACGGCCAGCAGCACTCAGTCCACGAAGTCGCTGCACTTCTGCGCGTTCAGCGCCGAGTTGTCCTGCCGGACGAACCAGCTCGCCACGGCTTTGCCGAAGGCGTCCGTCGTGCACCCACTGGAGCGTCCCGCCGCAAAGGAATGCGCTCCCGAACCGCCGGCGCCGGGCCCCGCGCCGCCGGAGGCGCCGCCACCGCCTGGGCCGCCGCCCGGAGCGCCGCCGCCGCCGGCGGGGCCGACGGCCGCCGCGAAGGCAGGAGCGGCTGCGCCCGACAGAAGGGCCAAAAGAACGATGCGGGAGATGAAACGGGAATAAGATGAACGCATGGAAGGCTCCGGATGGTTTTGAGAACGGAAAAGACCGGGGCGCCTCAAACGCCCGTCGAAGCCTCGTTACGGTCTGACATCCCTGTCGGCGCCGATGGGGCGCCGCCGAATCGAAACATTGCCGACGCGGATGGCCCGGCGCCTGATGGCGACGAGCGCTCCATCGACGGGTTGATTCCTCAACCCGCCGCAGCGCAGGCCGCCGATCAGCGGCGGCCCTCGCCCAGGCTTCGCGTGAAGAACGCCACGACGTCGCGGTCGAACTCCTGGTGGAACGCCGCGCGGTCGAAGCCCGGCGCGCTCAGGCAGATCGCCGGAACCTTCTTCGCCAGCGCCGCCGAACAGGGGGCCAGGAAATCGTAATGGCCGGCGCCAGGGACAACATGTGTATCGGGCGGATTCGGCAGCGCGATGCGCACCGCTTCGGCGTAATAGGGATGCGGCAGGACCTGATCGTCGCTGGCCCGCCACAATTGCAGCGGCTGCGTGACCGCCGCCAGACCCTTCCGGCCGAAGGCGAAGCCGAGCGCCGGCGCGGCCGAAACCACGGCCTTGATTCTGATATCATGCGTCCACACGATGTTCTCGATCGCCGGCAGCGGACGCTCGGCGACGATGCGGCAGACTTCGAATTCGGGGTGAGCGGCGCAATGATCCTTGATCGCGCTCAGATCCGGCTCAGCGCCGGCGGCGGCGAGCACCGTGAAGCCGCCCGCCGAGAAGCCGAAGGCGCCGATCCGCTCAGCGTCGATGCGGGCGCGGTCCGGCCACGTGTTCAGCATATAGTCGGTCAGCGCCTTCAACTGCCGCGGCCGCTCCCAGATCGCGACCGGATTGCTGGGGTCGCGCCAGCTATCGCCATTGTGGGAGAGGGCGGCGGCGACGAAACCCGCCTGCGCGAGGGCGATGGCGGTGTCGAAATGTCCGGCATAGGAGCCGCCATGGCCATGCGATATCACCACGAGCGGCAGATGATCGCCCTTAACCGCGCCGTCGCGGGCGACGATCTGTTGGGCGGATTCGATCGCCTCCGCCTTGGGGGCGGCATCAGAGGGATACCAGACCCCGACCTCGATCGGCGAGCCCTGGGGGTCGGGAATCGTGAAGTGCTGGAAGCCGACTGCAACCTGAGGCTCGGCGACGGCGGGGGCGATGAACAAAGCGGCCAAGGCGATTGCAATGAGAATGCGCATGAGAAATCCTGCAATGAGAGCGAGAGCCGCAGGATCGGCCAGTCGCCGGGGCCTTCGCCAGCGCGCTTTCGCCAATGGGCGAACGGGTTCGTTGTTGGGCGAGCCGTTGCGATAATGTGCGCGTCGAGCACATATGCGACAGCCGCCGGTCATGGCGACGCCACCTCATTGATGAGGAAATCCGCTCCCCTTCGTTCGTGTCATACGTCGTGAACCCGTCCGGATAGGCCTGTGATGAACGATGCGCGGCGGACGGTTCTTGTCCGGGACTGGGGCGTCGATCTGGCGATCGGCTCGGGCTGCGCGGTCTTCATGGCCCTGCTTGGACCGTTCGGCAGCTATTTCAACGGTCCCCTATGGCAGCGCATCCTGTTCCAGTTCGGCTGCTTCTTGCCGGGCATCCTGCTCTATGGTTCGCTGATTCGGCTGATTCTGGGGTGGGAGCTGAAGCCGGCGGCGAAATGGGCGGCGATCGTCGGCATGACCGCGGTCGTCAACGCGCCATTCCAGCTCTGGGTGACTTATCTTGCCCTGTCGATATGGCCGTTCCTCAAAATCCTGACGCCGGTCGACTGGTATCTGCAGGATCTCGTCACCACCCTGCCGGTGGTCGTCGCCTTCACGCTGCTCATCCAGGCGCGACTCCGCAAGCGACGGCTGGCCGGGGAGGCCGGGCAAGCGCCGCCGACGCCGTACGGCCTGCTCGGCGCGGCGCCAGCCACTGTGCTCTGCCTGCAGATGGAGGATCATTACGTGCGCGTTCACACCTTGGGCGGCTCCCGTCTGGTGCTGATGACCCTGAGCCAGGCGATGGCGATCATGGAGAAGGCGGACGGCTTGCAGGTGCATCGCTCCTGGTGGATCGCCAGGAAGGCGGTTGTGCGCACGATGACGCATGGGCGCAATCTGCGGCTCGAGCTCGTTAATGGAATCGTCGCGCCGGTTTCCCGGTCAGCGGTCGCCGTGGTGCGCGCGGCCGGATGGATGTCGGACGAGGGCTAGAGGTCCGCGTCAGCCAAATTGAAAGGACGCGTCGTGCCCGGGCTTGTCCCGGGCATCCACGCCCGGAAGCGATCACCTACTTCAGAGTTGTTTGCAACCGCGCGCGTGGATGGG
>DATBZF010000005.1:0-72137 GCA_036513315.1 Roseiarcus sp. | reverse complement strand
CGGACCGCTGTCGAAACGGCGCGGCGGCGCCCCGCCGGGAGCCAGCGTCGCCATCGCGTTCGTCTAGCGGGGAAGCGCGCTTCCACGCTATGGTTCGCCCCGCAGCCAAAGCTTGATCGGACGCCAAATGTTCACCGGACTGGGTCTCGTCGCGTTCTTCTGTATCGTCGTCGGCGCCGCCATCGGCTTCGTTCTTCAAAGCCGCCTGCCGGAGGACAGTCGCACCGAAGCCACTCAGAGGACAGTCGGCGGGGTGATGAATGTCGTGGGCATCCTGTCCGCCCTTGTCCTCAGTCTGTTGATCGCCGGGGCCAAGACGAATTTTGATACGCGAAGCGGCGAGGTCGGACAATTCGCCGCCAACCTCACCCTGCTTGACCGGGAGCTTGCTCATTTCGGGCAGGAATTGAAGGAGCCGCGTGCGCTGCTGCGCGCCTTCACGATGCGTAAAATAGCGCTGACCTGGCCGGCCCACCGTAACGAGGCGCCAGCGATGCATGATCCTGAAACCGTCCATGAACTCGACGACATCCAGCAAAAGTTGCGGGCCTTCGCGCCTCAGGCGGAGGAGGAACG
The DNA here is from genome assembly GCA_036513315.1 of Roseiarcus sp. Taxonomy (GTDB): domain Bacteria; phylum Pseudomonadota; class Alphaproteobacteria; order Rhizobiales; family Beijerinckiaceae; genus Roseiarcus. The sequence continues at coordinate 71,561 of DATBZF010000005.1, read as the reverse complement.
CGAGGCCAGGAGCAACGCCTTGCAGCTTGTCGGCGAATTGAAGCGGACGAGCCGCCTGCTTGTCGCCCAGCACGGCGATCGGACGCCGCGTCCGTTCTTTGTCGCGCTCACCTTCTGGCTCAGCATGTTGTATCTCAGCCATGCTTTGTTCGCGCCGTTCAATAGAACGGTCGTCGCCGCCATGCTCGTCGGCGCGTTTTCGGTTTGTCTCGCGCTCAATCTGATTTTCGATACGGAACAGCCTTTCATCGGTCTCGTCAGGGTTTCGCCGGCGCCGATGCAACAGGCGCTCGATGAGATGAGCCAGTAGCCGCCGACTCAGGCAGCGGAGAGATAACGGCTCTCGACCGCGACGCGCCAGGCCTCGAGATCGGAGAGCATCGCAGTCGCGGCCTGCCCCGCGCGCGCACGCAATGTCAGGAGATCGCCCGTATCCTTGTCGAGCAGCGGTTGGAGCGCCTGGAGGGCGCGGCCGGTGCGTCGCGAGCGGCGCACGATATCCTCAAAATCGCCAAACAGCCTGACGCCATAGATCGCCGCCGCGATCGCCGGAAGCACGATCGCGAGCGCCAGATTGTAAGTGCTCCATTCCGGCAGGCGCGGCGACGCGGTCCATTTGGCGTAGAGGAAGGCCAGTCCGTTGACGACCGAAAGGCCGAGGAAAAACAATCCGGCCAATTCCAGCCCGAGGTCGAGCCGCGCGAGCCTTGCCGCATTGACCGCGTGATAGCGCCGCTGATCTTCGAGGAGGGCGGCGAGCGTCTGGCGGGCGCTGGCGAGGAGTTCGGCAAGATCGCCTGAGAACAAGGGCTGCGCCCGCAGAATCGCGCGTGCATACCAGCCCGACCACGATGGCTGCGCCGGCGTCAGATTATGCGGCCAGACGCCGAGCATCCAGAAGGTTTCGGCGACGCGCAGCCGCTCGGCGACTTCGCGCGCCTCGAACCAGCGCCGGTGCCACTTCTTGTGGACCGCCCAGAAGGTCGAGCCGGCGACGCCCAACACCAACACCAATTCGGCGCCGACGAACCAATGATGCCAATCGTTCAGGAGGATCGACAGGCTGATCAAACCCGCGGCGATCGCGCCGATGAAGAAATTGCAGACGAAGGCGGTGCGGAAGGCGCGCGCATTATGCTGGGCGACTTGTTCGGCGGCGGCGAAGCCCTCGAACAGGCGCGTCGCCGCATGGCGATTGGAGTCCAAAGCGGCGCTGGGACGGGCGCGCATGACTTCGAGCGCGGCCGAACGCGCCGGCCCCTGCGCGCCATCCATTTCCGCGCGCGTCGCCAGAAACATTTCCAGACCGGCTCTTTCGTGTTCTGATTCCGGGGGGAGGACAAGTCCGCGGATGATCTGGGTGAGGGCGTCCTTGTCGATCGTCGCGACTGGCAGATCGCGCGCGCGCTTGGCGGGCAATGCGAACGGGCCGGCGCCAGGCCAAAGCAGGCGCGTCGTTCCTTCGGAAGGGTCGATGACGACGATAGGCGTGCCTTGCCGCGCCGCGTCGTCGACAATGTCGCCTGTGCCGCCGCGCCCTCTGGCCGGTTCGCCATCCCATACCGCGATGAGGATGTCGGCCTGGGCGAGCATGGTCAGGCCCGCCGATTCGTAAGCTTGGGCAAGTTGCGCCTCGCGGTCGGCGTCGGGCCCGCTCGGCAACGGCAGGATCAGGCGGGCGCGCGCTTTATCGAGAAGCGTTTCGAATTCCGCGCGCGAGCTATCGCCGGCGAATGTTTGTTCATAGATCGCGCGCGCGCAGGGCAGCACGACATCGAGCGGCAGTCCTCTGGCCAGACCGGCCTCAGCGGCGATGCGGTCTGACCCTTCGGCGAGCGACGACACCATCGCGATCACTGGCGGCGCGCTATCGAACCATTCGTTCGCGGCCTCGCCGAGATCGTCGACCGCTTCCGTGAGCTGCCCCAGGAAATTGTCGATTCCCTCACGCACCTTGTCGGCGCGAAATTCCGGACCTGAGCTTTCCTCGCCAGCTCCAGGTTTCTGGTCGCGGCTCGGACGATGCCCCGAGACGCCCAGCGTCAAAGCAAACGACGGTCTGGGAGGCAATTGTTGCATGGGAGTGTCAAGCCGATGATGCGAGAACCCATCATAGCACAGCTCTCTCTCGCCGACTTGTCAGGATGCGCGCTTTTTGGCGTGGACGGCGGCGGGAGAGTCGTATTGAATTTGCGGCGGGGGTTGGAACCGCGCGCGGAACAGACGGATCCGGTTCTGCCGGACCTGGCGCAAGGCGCATGCGATCAATCCCCGACGCGACTCTGCATCGGAGCTTTCATGAGCGACGCGAATTCGGCGCCCGCGGTCACGGTTCCCGGCGAAGCGAAGGTCGGCGCCGCTTTGAACGCACTATGGATCGGCGGCGCCGCCGCGCCTGAACCTGACATCGTCGCCCGCGCCTTCGAACTCATCGTCGAAGCGGCGAAATCGGCGTCCCGCCTGTGGCCGGAATTTTACGAGGGGGCGGGCGCGGCGCGCCTGGTGCATAGCGCGGCGACGCCGCTTCCCGCCGACGTCGCCGAGGCGGCTTTGCGCCGCGGCCTGATTCCAACGCCCTTCGCCCTGACGCCGGAATCAGGCGCCGAACAATGCGATCTCGCATTCGCGTTTTCAGCGGCCGCCGCGAAGCTTCCCGCCACCCTGCCCGTTCTATCGACGTCGTCGGAGGGCGGAGACCGCGTGTTCGAGATCGCCGACGGGGATTCGTCGCTATTGCCCGGCGTTCGGCGTTGGTCGCTGCCCAAAGGAGCGGCTTCGCCGTCCGACATCGCGCGGGCGCTTCTTTCGCCGCCGCGCACGTTTCGCGAAGCGACAAAACTGCGCGATTATCAGAGCGAGGACATGGGCGCCGCGCCGCGGCGGTATGCCTATGACGTTCTCCTGCGCCTGATTGGCGAGAAAGCGCCTTCCGCCGCCGCGCCCGACCATTCCTGGGAGGCGGCCGCGACGCTTGCGCAAAAGGCAGGTCCTGCCTGTGCGGCGACGATCGCGGCGTTGCGGGCCGAATACCAGCGCGCCGACGCCCAGGCGCTCGCCTATGGCCAACGCTGGCGCAGCACTCTGGCGACCCGCGCCTTCATGCTTCTGCTCGGCAGCGTCATGTCGGGCCTGGTCGGCACGCTGTTTCCATGGCTGGTGGTGGTGACCGTTCCCATCCAGGTGTTCGCGACGGGGATGATTTTCGCCGACCGCTGGTTCGCCACGCATCGCCGATGGCGGGAAAAGTGGGTCGAATACCGCCGCCTCGCCGAGGCCGCGCGCATTGCTCGACTGTGCACGCTTGCCGGCGCGCCGTTTCCGGGCGCACATTCGAACGATTGGCTCGACTGGCGCCTGCAGCGCGCCATCCGTTCCGCGCCGCCCACCGGCGCTGTGCGGGAGGAATCAGCGTCGGATACGCTCGACCATTTGCGCAGGATCGAAATAGGCGATCAGATTGCCTATCACCACAGCGCCTTTCGTCGGTTTCGCCGCCTCGACGCCCGATTGAAACGGGCAGCGACAATCGCGCTTTTTTCGACGGTCGCGGTTGGTTTCGTCTTCGCCGTTCTCGCGCTGACGGGCAGGGGGAGCTGGACGATACCGCTGACGTCCTCGCTCAGCCTCGCCCTCAGCGCGGCGCCAGGACTTTATGCCGCGCTCGACGGGCTGCGGGGCCAACTCGACGTAACGCGCCAGGCGCAGCGCTCGGGCCGCATCGCCGCCGGTCTCAGACGGCTCGCGCGCGAACTGGCCGATATCCCCCCCTCCGCCGCGCTCGCCCGCGCGGCAGCCTTGCGCGCCGCCAATATTATGGGCGAGGATGTGATGCGGTGGGAACGCGTGGTGGGCGTTGTCTGATTCATTGGGCGTTGTCTGATCTATCGGAGCCAGCTTGCGATGAGCGACGAAGCGCCGACCTCTTCCGAACTCCTGCCGCGCGACCGCCATCTTTTCGCGCCCGGCCCCAAACGCATTCTGGCGATCGACGGCGGCGGCGTGCGCGGCGTCGTCGCGTTGGCGTTTCTCGAGCGGATCGAGCGCATTCTCGAAAGCCAATATGGCCAGCCGGTGCGGCTATGCGATCATTTCGATCTGATCGGCGGCACCTCGACCGGGGCGATCATCGCGACCGCGCTCGCGCTCGGTTACAAAGCCGCCGAAATCCGCGACTTCTATTTCAGACTCGGACCGCGCGTCTTCAGGCGGCCGAAGCTGCGGCTTCCCGGCTGGCAGGCAAAGTTCGACGCCAGGGCGTTGGCGCATGAGCTTGAAGAGATCATCGGTTCACGCAAGCTGGATTCGACCGATCTGCAGACCGGCCTCGGCGTCATGCTCAAACGCATCGACACCGGTAGCGCCTGGACGTTGATGAACAATTCCCGTTCCATCTATTGGGACACGCCAGCGGATCGCTCCTTCATCGGCAATCGCCATTATTCGCTAGCGAGCGTCGTGCGCGCCAGCACCGCTGCGCCGCACTTTTTCGATCCGCAGGAGATCGAGATCGCGCCGGGCGAAGTCGGCCTGTTCGTCGACGGCGGCCTCACGCCGCATAACAATCCCTCCTTGTCGCTGCTGCTCGCCGCGATTCTTCCCGGCCATAAGCTCGGCTGGGCGACCGGCCCCGACAAACTGACCATCGTTTCCATCGGCGCGGGCACTTATCGCGACCGCTCGAAAGCGGGCGTATTGCGGCGCGCCCCTTCGGCCACTCTCGCCTTGCGCGCCATGGTCCAACAGATCGGCGACAATCAACAGCTCATCTTGACCTTGATGTCGTGGTTCGGCGAAAGCGCGTTGTCATGGCCGATCAATGAAGAGACCGGCGATCTCGCTCTCGTGCCGGCGCCGACCGGTCCTCTCTTCCGCTTCCTGCGCTACGATCTGAAGCTCGAACCGGCTTGGTTGAAGAACACGCTCGGCTCGGATGTTTCAGAGCCGATCCTCATACTGCTGCGCCGGTTCGACGATCCCAGCGCGATGCAGATGTTGGAGGATCTGGGCAAGCGCGCCGCGCAGGTCCAGGTGCGCGAAGCGGACTGGGCGACAGCGCGGCCCTGAGATCGCCGCGCAGCCCGGAGCTGACCCTCAGCGGATGATTTGCACTTGTGGCGTAATTGGAATGCCGCCCAGGGATGTGCTGAGCGCAATCAATTGGGCGAGCAGGCCAAGAATGCGTTTGGTGTTGCGCGCGCCATTTTCAGGGACGCAATAGTCCCGACCCGAATAGTTCACGTCAAGAAAACAGCCGCCTCTGGGGCCGTCTTCGACGTCGAAAAGCTCGTCATCCGCGAGCGGCGGCTGACCGATCGCCTCAGTGCTCCTGAGTTTGACGTGACCGGTTTGCTCGGCGGCGACTTCGGCGGCGACGATATGGCCGAGAAACTGGAAGATGGCGAAAGTCGAACGCGGCAGCACCTGCAGCTTGACCTGCACGCCGCTTTTATCGCGGAACGTCACCATGCGCTCGTCGGCGAGCTTTTCCTTGGCGCCGCACATCGGCATGTTGCCGGCGGCCGGGGCGCCAGTCTCCCAGGCGCTTCGATCGAAACAAAGTCGCCATTTGGGCGGCGGCGGGGGCGTGTCGGCCGCCTTGTCGTCGTCGCCTTTCTTCGGCCTGGGCGGCGGCGCGGCTTTCTGTCCCGGCGCCTGCTCCGAAGAGAGCCCGTATTTCATGGCCAGCGCGACATAATACTGGAATTGCGGAAATTTCGGATCGAGCGGATCATTGCGAAACTGCGTCACCACGCCGCCCTTGCTCTCGATGATCTTATCGGTGAACAGATAGAACAACAGCTCGCGGGCGATGCCTTGCTGGGCGAAGAAAGCCAAAGTATCTGGCTCCACCGTCGTCAGCAGGCCGAGATAGAAATCCTTGCTTTCCGACGGCGTCACGTTGAACGTCGTCGATCCGCTGATCGTCCCGGAATTCGGGGCGAAACCGGAGGTTCCCGCGTCGGCGCCAAATATGGTTTGCGATTGCAGGGCGTTGACGGCTTTGGTTGGGGCGGGACCGAACGTGATCGACGGCAGGCCTATCGTCGCCGAGACTGTATTCACCCCAGTGACCTGGCCCAGTTGGACGAATGCGAGCGGCTCGGCCATGCTCGCCCTGATGATATTGGTGAGGATCATTTCATCGCGCGCTTTTTCCGCGGCAATGTCGTAACGCGCGACGCGATTGTCGACGCGATCGTTGTAGGCGCAACCGGCGCCCGATAGAACAAGCAACGTCGCCAGCGCAAAACGCCACAGACCGATACTCATCACAAGTACCCCCACGCCGCCAGACGCGCCTTTGCATTTCTCTGCAAAATCACTGGCGCCCAGAAAAAGCCGCAAAACTTAATCGCGAAATTCATAGTTTGGCAAGCTGCTAATTCGGTCCCTTAGCAAGGCCAATACTCTTCGTCTTGTTGGACGGCGCGCCACCGATCGCTGACGCGATTCAGCCAAGACGCAGAACAATGATGCCCGCCGCGATGAAAGCGGCGGCGGCGTAGCGCGGCGCCTTGAATTTTTCGTGCAGGACAAGCGCGCCGATCGCGGCGGCGAAAATTACAGAAGTCTCGCGCAGCGCCGCGACGAGTCCGATCGGCGCCTGGGTCATCGCCCAGACCACGATCGCATAGGCGAAAAACGCCGCGGCGCCGCCGGCCAGTCCGCGCCGCCATTGGCGAATGACGACGGAGGCGAAAGCACGGCCACGCAGCCGCAGGATGAGAGGCGCGAACAGGATCGCGGTGAGCGCATCCGCCCAGGCATTATAGGCGAAGGCATGTCCGGACAGGCGGGCGCCGGCGCCGTCGATCAGCGAATAAAGCGCGATAACAGCTGAATTGGCCAGCGCCGCGATCAGCGCGGCCCGATCGACGCCGCCGCGCCTGACCCCCTCGACCGCCATCCAGAACACACCGCCGATCAGCAATGCGACGCCGCCCGAACCGGCGAGCCCGAGGCCTTCGCCAAGATAGAGCCACGCGCCGATGGCGGTCATCAACGGCGCCGCGCCGCGCATGATCGGATAGGCCGCCGACAGGTCGGCATTGCGGTAGAGCCTTCCGACAAGCAGGAAATAGACGACATGGGTCACTGCCGAAGCCCCGACGAAAGGCCAGGATTGAGGCGCCGGCATTGGCTGCAGCAGGGCCGCCCCAAGGGCGATCAGTCCGCACCAGAGACAGACAACCGCCGCGGCGGCGAACTTGTCGTCGCCGCTTTTGACGATCGAGTTCCAGAGCGCATGGAGGGCCGCCGCGAAAAGAACCGCCGCCATGACGCCAGAAGTCATCGAGATCCCACCTTTCGAGCCAAAGGCGCGCACAATGAGCAGGCGAGGCGGAACTGTCCAGCGCGGGGAGCGACGCGCGGCGCGGTTTGATGGGAGAAGGCGATCTGCCGGGCCAGACCCGCGACGACCCAATTTGCTTGCGCGACATTCGGAGGATCGACGCCGAGCATGGCCTGCGACAAAATTCACATTTTCAAAACAAAACGTTGAAGCATTCTTGTTAGCGGAATATTCTGTGGCGAGGCTTCCCCTCGCAACTATGCGCCCGGACCGCCGCGATTCCGATGCAAACGCGACGCGAAACTAAATCGACCTGCAAGCCTCTGATAATGCTCGAATCGGCGGCGTAAACTCAATAATATTCGCCGCTCCGAGCCGGCCTACGCTCAGACTTGTCCGGCCCGGCGGGCCCTTTTCGCGTCGATCGCGGTCCGCTAATTCAAAAGTTGCGCACGCATTCGCCGGGAATAGGAAGTTCGATGGATAGAGAAGCAATCATTGCGGCCTTGAAGGGCGTCTCGACAGCGTCGATCACGACGATTTTGCTGAAGAAGGGATTGCGCAACATCTGGATGCGTGGTCCGCGCGCGCAGCGCGAAGGACAGGCCCGTCTCGTAGGGCCCGCTTTCACTTTGCGCTTCATTCCCGCCCGCGAAGATCTGGCGACGCCGGATGCATGGTCTTCGCCGCGCTCGACCCGCGCGGCGATCGAGGAAATGCCGGCCGGCTGCATGGTCGTCGTCGGCGCGCTGGGAATTGTCGACGCCGGCATCTTCGGCGACATCCTCTGCGCGCGCATGGCCAAGCGCGGCGTCGCGGGCCTGATCACGGACGGCGTGGTGCGCGACATCGCCGGCGTGCGCGCCACCGGTCTGCCGATATGGTCGCAGGGGACGGCCGCGTCGCCGTCGGTCGCCGGCCTGATCTTTGAAGGCTGGCAACAGCCGATCGGTTGCGGCGGCGTCGCAATCTATCCCGACGATCTCATCGTCGCCGATCAGGACGGCGCCGTTGTCGTCCCGGCCGCCCATGCCGAACATGTGGCGACGGCTGGCCCGGAGCAGGAGCGGCTGGAAGACTGGATCATGTCGGAAGTCGCCAGAGGCGTTCCCTTGCCAGGTCTCTATCCGCCCGACGCCGCCACACGGGCGCGTTACGAGGCGAGAGCGGCGGAAAAGAAGTAGCGCGCAGCACAGGAATTTGGAACCTATGAAGCTCAATGAAACGGCCGCCGGCGTCTATGCGATCGCGGCGACGCCCTTCGATCCGGCCGGCAATATCGATCGTGCCTCGGTCGACCGCATGATGGATTTCTACATCGGCTGCGGCGTCACCGGACTGACGATTCTCGGCGTCATGGGCGAGGCCCCTAAGCTCGATGGCGAGGAAGCGCTCGCGCTGACTCGGCAGGTCGTCGCCAAGGCGGGCGCGTTGCCGATCATCGTCGGCGTTTCGGCGCCGGGGTTCGCCGCGATGCGGGCCTTGGCGCGCGGCGCGATGGAGATCGGCGCCGCCGGCGTCATGATTGCGCCGCCTTCGAACCTGCGCGCTGACGAGCAGATCATCGGCTATTACCGGCTGGCGGCGGCGGCGATCGGCGAAGACATTCCGTTCGTCATCCAGGATTATCCGCTGACCTTCCAGGTGGTGATGACGCCGCGTGTAATCCGCGAAATCGTGCGGGAGCTGCCTTCCTGCGTTATGCTCAAGCACGAGGACTGGCCCGGCCTCGAGAAAATTTCGGCATTGCGATCTTTCCAGGCGGAAGGCTCGATGCGGCCGATTTCCATCCTATGTGGCAACGGCGGCCTGTTTCTTGATTTCGAGATGGAGCGCGGCGCCGACGGCGCCATGACCGGCTATGCCTTTCCAGATATGCTCGTCGATGTCGTTCGTCTTTCCCGGGCCGGCGAGCGCCAGAAGGCGCATGACCTGTTCGACGCGCATCTGCCGCTCCTGCGCTATGAACAGCAGGCGGGCGTCGGTCTGGCGGTGCGCAAATATGTGCTGCAACGACGCGGCGCCATCGCTTTCGACGCTCAGCGCGCGCCAGCCGCCGGACTGTCGGCGCGCGCCAAGGCAGAGGTCGATTTTCTGCTTGAGCGCCTCGCGCGGGTCGATGCCAGAGCGGCGCCGCGCATGAATGCGGCGGAGTGACCGCTCAGCCGCCATATTCCACGATGAAGAGACCGGCGCCGCTCCAGTCGGCGCCATAACAAAGACCGTTTCTGTCGACGAACGCATTGACCGAATGCAGCGCTGCGGACCGGTTGGGGCGGGGGTCGATCAGTTTCTTGGACTTCGACGGGACGAAACTGATCGCGGATTTCATAGACGCGCATGCCGGCATTCTGGTAGGTGGCGAAGATCAGATGGGTTCAAAATGAAGGGGGGAATGTGTGATGTGGTATGGTCAAGTTGAGGGGACCGCGATCGTCGTCCTCGATCCGCGCTTTAACGCTTGCTTCGCGGGCCATGTACGCGTCGAGCGCCTGTGGACCGGCGCCCGGTGGGCGGAAGGTCCCGCCTGGTTTTCCGCCGGCCGCTATCTCGTCTGGTCTGATATCCCGAACAATCGCATGATGCGGCTCGTCGAACCCAGCGGCGAGGTTTCGGTCTTTCGCGAGCGCTCGAACAATTCGAATGGCAATACGGTCGACAACCAAGGTCGGCTCGTCACTTGCGAGCACCTGACGCGACGCGTCACGCGCACCGAGATCGATGGGTCGATCGCAGTCATCGCCGACAAGTGGGACGGCAAGCGTCTCAATTCGCCCAACGACGCCGTCGTCAAATCCGACGATTCCATCTGGTTCACCGATCCCGCCTATGGCATCGACACGGACTATGAAGGCGACCGGGCGCCACAGGAAATCGATGGCTGCCATGTCTATCGCATCGATCCCAAAAGCGGCGACGTCACCCGCGTGGTGAGCGACATGGTGCGGCCGAACGGCCTCGCTTTCTCGCCGGATGAGAAGTTTCTCTATGTAGCCGATACCGGGGCGACGCATCAGGAAAATGGGCCGCGCCACATCCGCCGCTTCACGGTGGCGGCAAACGGCAAAAGTCTCAAGGGCGGGGAAATCTTCGCCGAATCGACATCCGGCCTCTTCGACGGTTTTCGCGTCGACTGGAAGGGTCGCATCTGGACCAGCACGGGCGAAGGGGTCCATTGCTATGACAAAGACGGCACGCTGATCGGGAAGATTCTCATTCCCGAAATGGTCGCCAACGTCACCTTTGGCGGTTTCAAGCTCAATCGCTTGTTCATTTGCGGAACGACGTCGCTCTATTCGATCTACTTAACCACAAACGGGTCGAAGCTCGGTTGAAACAGGCGCCGCGGTCTTATGCTAAAGGATAGGGTCGCGCCATGAAACGCTCGCCGTCATTGCGAGGGAGCGAAGCGACGAAGCAATCCAGACTAAGCTTCTGAAAGCCTTCGTCTGGATTGCTTCGCTACCGCTCGCAATGACAGCGAAGCGGTTCCGATAGAAAGCGGCGGGCTCTATCTAGCGCTCAGCCCGCGGCCGCCTTGGCGACGATCTCATGGAGGCGTTCCACTTTCAGCAAGTCGATCGCGGCTCGTGTTCGCGAGATGACGCCTTCGCGTTCGATTGCATTCAGCAGTTTGGTTACCGCCTCGCGGTGCGTGCTGATGCGCGCGGCGAGCTCCGCATGCGTCGGGGGCGGAGAAATGATGACACGGCCATCCGCGACCCTTCGCGACAGTCGAAGCAGTTCCGCGCAAAGGCGTTCGCGCACGTCGAAATGCGCCTGTTCGGTCGTCCGATTGTCGAGGGTGCGGACTTTTGCGACGAGCGTGGCGAGAATCTGATCGCAAACATTTGGATGGCGGTGGATGAGCTCGCGAAATATCGAAGAGGACATGCGTGCAACCACGGTATCCGTAATTGCGAGTATGCCCGCGGATCGAGGCCTGCCATCGAGCGCCGACAATTCACCGAAATATTCACCATCGTAGATATCGTGAAGAATGATCTCTCGTCCAGACGTTCCGATCACGACGCGCGCGTGTCCGTTCATCACGAAGAAGACGTCCGTCCCCTCTGACTGATAGTCGATTACCCATTCACCGGCAGCGACTTTCCGCCATTGGCAACGCGCATCGGTCGCGCGAACTTCCTCAGCGCTCAGCGAAGCCAATAGGGGCGCACGCCCCAAAGACTCAGAACCACGGACCATCCCCTAGCCCCCCATTGGCCGTGAAGGCATCCCCGGACATCGCGCAGTTTTCTGCGCGTCGCCGGACGCCAGTCAAGCACCAAGCGGCGGCGAGGTCGAATCACCCGCTGCGGGCCGTCAATTTCGTTGGGGGAGCATACAGTTCGGCGGGGTCGTCTAAACAGGCGCCGGTGCGCCGTCGCGGCTAGAATTGCCGGGGGATACCCGGCCACTCGCTTCTGCTCCGAGACCAGTCCTGACGCACGGCCGGGGTTGTCGACCAACACCCGGCGCTTGCCGAATCTCAGAACGCGCCACCCGATACGCCGCGGCGTTTGCGCCAGAGACGGCGTATCGCGATTTCAGGGAAGTTCGATCCGGCGCGGCGCCTTGGCTTCCGCGACACTGTCAGTGGCCCCGTTCACAAATCTCGGCTGCTGGACAGCCGAAGACTTCTGGACTGCGATGTCGGCATAGTTGCGAGAAGTCGGCGCCATCGCCATAAAAATCACGGCAACGCCAATCACCGCAGCCACCGCCACCGATGCGACAAGCTGCCGCCTGGCCATCGCTTGGAGGTCCACATCGCCAAATCCCGATTCGATGGCGTCTTCGTCGAACATGTTGCTCATCGCAGCCCCCTGTTTTGCGCGCCGAAGTTCCGTGTTCCGACGCCTGCACAGTGTCTTAGCGGCGCGCCGGCGGGATGGATGTGGCGTTTGTCACACGTCCGCGCAGGCGCAGACCAAGGCCGACGGCCGAGGGCCGATGTGGGTCGGGCGCGCGGGATGGACACGCGTCCGTTGAAGCGGCGAGCAGTCCATTCGCCGAGGAAAATAGGTTAGGGGCGCACGAGGGGACGCGGATCGTTGCAATCCTCGTCGCAGTCGCCACCGGTCGGCGAAGTTCGCCGCGCCCTGGCGTCAGCTCATGCACTCCCCCGGAAACTCGGGCGAAAGCGCGGCGGTTTTCGCGCCCCAATTGCGCAAGCTATTTCTCGTCAAGAGCGATCACGGGCGCCCATGAACGGGCGAGATCCTCCTTGGCGAGTTCGGCAAACCGCCTCTGGTAAAAGATGTAGAGGCCCGCAACATCATCGGGCGCCAGGCCTCCCGCGGCCTTGGCGATCTTCTCGGCCCTGGCGAACTCGCGCGCCCGATAGGCCGCCAGCATTTCGCCATGCCGGGCGACAAGTTCCTGAAATGCCGCGCCGGCCGCGTAACTGGGCGGCCCCACCAAGGCGAAGACGCCGATGGGGCGTGTCTTGTTCTTAAGCAGGACCTGATCGATTTCGAGCCATGCGAAATCGGGCGCCTCCGCGCGAGTCGCCTCGCTCGCAACAATATCGACGCCAAAGAATTTCGACGATCCCTCGAGTCGGGAAGCAACGTTCACTTCATCGCCGATCGCCGAATAGTCGAATCGCAACGTCGAGCCCAGATTGCCTACGCAGCACTCCCCGGTATTGAGCCCCACGCCGAATTTCACCTGGTGAAAGTCGTGGCCCGATTTTTCGGCGGACTTGACCCATTGAGCGTTCAATCGCTCCAGCGTTTCACGCATTTCGAGCGCAGCGCGGACGGCGTGAACGGCATGGTCGGGATCGTCCAACGGAGCGTTCCAGAAGGCCATGATGGCGTCGCCCATATATTTGTCGATTGTTCCCATCTGCTTGAGGACGACATTGGTCATCGGCGTCAGGTATTCGTTCAGGAATGTTGTGAGTTCGATTGCCGAAAGGCCCTCGGAAAGGGTCGTGAAGGAACGTATGTCGCAGAACATCAGGGTCAGAGGACGCTGCAGACCGCCGAGCTGCAAATTTTCGGGGTGCTCCGCCAGCCGCGCCACGACCGCGGGCGAGACAAAGCGGCCGAAGGCGGAGCGAATCTCATTCACCTGGTGTCGCTTCTGGTTAAACAGCGTCACGACGCCTGCGAGGAACACAAGACCGGAAGAGAAGCTCGGGGTGATGGGATCAAGCAGCACGCCGTGGCGGGCGAACGCGAGCCAACTCGCCCACGCCATGGCCCCGGCGGCTATGGCCCCCAGCAGCGCGCTCCAAATGACAGGCACGATGGGCATTGCGACGATCAGGGCCAATGTGAGCATCGCGCCTGTCAGCGCTTCTGCCCCGGGCGCCCAGTCGGGCCGAAGCAACGTTACGCCGCCAAGAATTTGCTCGATCAATTGCGCATGCGCCTCGACGCCCGGCGTTGAAGCGTTGAGCGGGGTGGCGATCACGTCGGAGAGCAATGAGGCGCTGGCGCCGACGATGACGATCTTGCCTGCAAGATCGGAAAGGTCGGCGCCCTGGCTGAATACTTTCCAGGCCGGCACGCTGCGGCGTTCGTCGGGATTGGCGAAATAGACACGAATGTCGGCCGCAGGCTGGGTCGGGATCACGATATCGCCGACCTTGATCGCGCTGACGCCGACGCTGGCGCCGAAGCCACTGTCCCCGCTGGCGTTGGTCGACTTGACGAGGTAGTTTGAAGCCCCCTGTGCGACGCGCAGCGACTCGATGACGATGCTTGGCTGGGGCTCGCCATTGACGTCGAGCAACAGCGGCACGCGCCGGATGACGCGATCGCTGTCGGGCTCCCAATTCATGAAACCGATGCCGGCTGCGCTTTCCATGAGTATAGGCCGCGGCGCGAGCACACCTGATAGATGGCCCAGATACGGCAGCGGCGCTTCGCCGGCGATCGCAAATCCGCTTTTGGCGGGAATGGCGCCCCCACCGCCGCGCTTGGTTCGTGTAAAAACGCTACCAAGCACTACGGGGCGGGTAGCGATGGCGCGGGCGAACGCCAGGTCGCCGTCGACTAGCTCATCGCAACCGCCCCGATCCTGATTGGCGACTGCCGCCGCCTGGGCGTCGCAGCCCGCCTTGGGAATATTGAGCTGGTCTTCTTCGGAAAACAGAACGTCGAAACTGATCTCGGCGGCGTTAGCTTTGATCAGCGCATCAACGAGGGCGGCCATTTTTTGACGGGGCCAGGGCCATCGGCCAACGCGGCGGATGGATTCATCATCAATGTCGACGATGCGGACGGGCTGATCTGGGTCATAGACCCGCGGCTGCCACCGCTGATACTGGTCGAACACCAGGTTTTGAATACTAACGCGCAGAGAGCCCGAGAGGGTCCCAAGGAGCGCAGTCAACATATAGGCCAGGGTAACAACCAATAAATATAAGCGCAGCTCTCTCCACTTGCGCGCAACGGCTTTTCGCGACGGCGCTCTCATGAAGCTGACAACCCGATTTAATGTTCAGCTTCAGTTTTCTCCCTTTTTATAAGATTTTTCTAGTGCTTTCTTCCAAATTGCGTGGAGGTGAAGTATCTGACGACTAGGTGCTGGGCGAGACCACGAAGTCAAAGCGGCAGGGGCGCCTTAAACAGGCTGCATGAAAAGAATGAACGTCCAGGGGGGCTATCGTTCGCGGTTGCCCCAGTTGCTCAAGCGGCAGAAACGCCGCCGCCGCTATGGTGCCAACCGAGAACAGGCCAAATGTCAGGGCCAAAGCGCAGAGTTTGTGGCTGAGTCTCACGGAAGCCTCCTGACGTTGCCTCTGATGGCCCCCTAAGGTCCAGTCAACAAGAGCAGCGTTGCGTCCTGCTATTTTTACACGACCATGGGTCAAAGCCGGCTTAAGATCCGAAGACTAAAACCAGACGTCCTCATTACCTTTTGTTCATAACTCCTAAGTTCTTCCAGGGTTGCGGGCGCCGCGAAGAGGCGAGCATCGCCGCCGGACCGATCAATCGCCTCCTCGCCAGGAGGGTCGGGCAAATGTCTAAGTTTTCGGGCGTGTCGATGCTGGGATGACCCCGCTCGCTCGGGATTGGCGCAGGGTCGGAATAAAATAATGCACCGAGCAATGGCCAAATAATCCGATAGACGCTTGCAATGACATTGGTAGTATGTATTAATTTTTACTTAATTGTTGGCCGGGGCGCTCTATTATGCGCATTTTTGGCTCCGCGTTTGTTTCTCTTGGGCGTTTGGGGGGTGGCTCGCCGCACCGCGAAGCTTCGCGGAAAGCGGGCGTTCCAGCGCCCGGCCCTGCTTTTCTTACAGCCGGGATGCTCGCCTTTATTCTGCTTCTGCTGGGTTCGCCCTGCGCGATCGCCCAGACCGCGCCGGAGCCGAGCGAGGCCGACCAGCGCGCCGAAGCGGACCTTCTGTTCAAGCGCATGCTGGTCAAGCCCAATGATCTCGACGCGGCCTTCCGCTATTCACAGATTGAGACGAAGCTCGGCGATTATGAGGCGGCGATCGGCGCCCTGGAGCGCATGCTGTTCTACAATCCGAACCTGCCGAGGGTGAAGCTCGAGCTGGGCGTGCTCTATTTCAAGTTGCGCTCTTACGAAATGGCGAGAAGTTATTTCGCGGCGGCGGTCGCGGCCAAGGACACGCCGCAGGATGTTCGTGACGAGGTCGCAACATTCATCGCGGCGATCGATCGGTCGGTTTCCGACAGTCAATTCGCGCTTTTTGCTCAGTTCGGCCTGCGTCATCAGACGAACGGCAATGCGGGACCCAGCAGCCAGGTGGTCCAGGCCCTCGGCCAGAACGCGATTCTATCGAGCCAGTTCTTGCGCACGCCCGATTGGAACGCCTTTGGACTGACCACGCTCCACCATTTCTACGATTTTGGCGATCAGGCCGGCAATGGCTGGGAATCCGATTTGACGGCCTATTATGCGCGCCAGTTCAAACTGACCAACTTGAACCTCGGCCTGATCGAGGCCTCGACCGGGCCGCGGCTGGGGCTGGGGTCGCAGACGGTGACGTCGATCCATCCTTACGCATTGGCCAATACCGTGACCTTGGGCGACGCCGAATATTTCGCCACCGTCGGCGGCGGCGCCTCGGTGCGCCTTCAGCTCCCCGCTGCGATCGAACTCGATCCCGGCGTTGAATATCGCGATCGACGATTTAGCAACTCGTCCGCCTATCCAACCTCGAGCATGCAAACCGGCAATCAATTGATCGGCTACGCTTTAGGCTCGGGTCCGTTGCCGATGATCGCGGGATTGTCATGGCAGGGGCGTCTCGCGCTGACCCGCGACGTCGCTGCATATGCGCCATATTCCTATAACGACCTCTCGGTGGATCTGGCGCTGCCCTATGCCTTCGCCGCCCCCGTCTTCGCGCAGTCGCCGGCGAACTGGACCTTCGCGCCTTTCGCCGGCTATTCGCACACCGCCTACAAGGAACCTGATTTTATCGTCGACCCCAATGTGACCCGGCTCGATCGCCAATTGCGGGTCGGCGCGACGCTCGACATGAGGTTCTACCAGAATGTCGGCTTTTCACTGCAGGCTCAGTATTTGCGCACGGATTCGACGCTCTCCAATTACCGCACATCAGACTTCATCGTGTCGGGGGGGCCGACGATCCGCTTCTGATTGAGGTATCCTATGCGCCTTGGGTCGAAGACGATTGTCCAGTGGGGCGGAGCCGCCGGCGCGGCGCTGCTGACCTTTGCCTGCCTAGCGCCGGGGAACGCCGCCTCGATAGTCGGGACGACGGGGGCGGCCAATACGCAAGCGACCGCCACCCCGCCGGGCGGCGCCCTTCGCACCATCGAAATCGGCGCGGAGATGGTGGAAAACGAGAAGATCGAAACCTCCGCCAGCGGCAGCGTGCAACTGCTTTTCATCGACAAGACGACCTTGAACATCGGTCCGCATTCGAGCGTGGTGATCGATAAGTTCGTGTTCAATCCGATGACGACGCAGGGCGAACTGGCGGTGACCTTGAGCAAGGGGGCGCTGCGGCTGGTTGGCGGCCAGGCGACCCATACCGGCGGCGGGACGATCACGACGCCCGACGCGACGATCGGCGTTCGCGGCGGCATCGTGACGGCGAGCCATACCAAGGAGAAGGGAACCCAGGCGTTCCTTGGCTTCGGCAAGATGACCGTGACCTCGTTCTGCAGATCGGGAGGCGACTGCACGTCGCAAACCGTCACGGTCGCGCGTCCGGGCTTCATGGTGCAGATTGATGCGGCCAACGGAACGCCGACGCAGCCGGTGAAAGCGTCGGCCGCGCTGATCGACCAATCGAACGTCCAGCTCACCAGCAAGGCCGGCCAGTCGGGCGGCTCGAGCGTCGCGCCGACGGATCAGCAGGCGGCCACATTCAATGTCGGCACCGCCAACTCGGCGGCGACGCCGCAGGTCACCGTCACCCAGATGCAGGGCCGCGTGGCCTCGACCAGTTCGAACTACCAGATCCAGCAGGCCCAGCAGACCAGTCAGCAGGGAACCCAAAATCAGTCCGCCGCCGTCGCGGCGCAGAGCGTTTCGCCGCCATCGCCGCCATCACCACCGCCGCCGCCATCATCCACGCCCGCCCCGATCTCGGCCTATTCCATTGTGACCGTCCCGCCCTACAGCACCAGCTTGGGTCGGAGTAGGGCGCCCTACCTTGTCGGCAATTTCGTGACTTCGGGCGCCTCCCATATCTCGCCGATTCTGGGCTACGGGGCCGGGGGGCTCAATGCGAACGGCACAACCGACGTCACCTCGCGCCAGTTTCAAGCAGGCATCAGCGTCTCAGGGCAGGGCGCCGCGCAGACTTCGACTTTCGGCGTCATGACCTCCGAGATCACCAATGCGCCCAATATCGGATTTACCGAGGCGGGCGGGTTCAGCGCGCAAAACACAGGGAAGCCAGGCCCTGGCTATTACTATTTTTCGGGCGGGGCGGTCGGCTCGGCGACGTCCAGTTCCGCGGTGAACAGCGTGCCGACCAACCCTTTTGGAAAGCCGACCGGCGCCTATTCCCTCGCTTCTTACGCCATAAATCTGGATACGGGCACGGTGACGCCAGCGTCCGCGTATGCCGCGGGCGTGCAAGAAAGTTATACCTTTACCGTGCCCACGGGGACGCCGACCTACGTCACGCCAAACCATCCCGCTCGGTCGCTGCAGGGTTACGTCGGCGGCGTCATGCAAACGTGGATTTACAGTTCCGCCAGCGCGACGACGGGCACGTACGGCGCGCCTTACGTCATCACCAATTCCAGCGGCCAACCCGGCAGCGTCAGCATCTATCTGCCGGGCGGGTCCTCGCAAATGGGCGCGGTCTTCAACGTCGCCAGCGTGAACAATCCGTCGAGCGCGATTATCGCGACGCCCTTGGCGCAGGCGCAATATAATTTTGGCAGCTACAATCCATCCGATCCCACCAACAGTGCGGGGCTCAATGCCGCGCAGGGCGCCTATGTCGATCCGGCGAATTTTGCGGGACGAGCGCAAAAGATATTCGAAAATGGCGCCAATGTTCCAACCACGCAGATCAATGGGACGGCCCTGAATGGGGTCAACGAATATGCGGACACGTTCCTGGTCACCGCCACCCCGGTCGGGGCGAATACGGCCGCGTTCCTCAGCGCGATCTCATCGACGACCGTCACCCCATGCGCTTGCGACTATACACAATGGGGCTTCTGGTCGGTCAATACCGGCAGGTCATTGAACGGGAGCGTATCGACCTATGGCGATTATTCCACGGCGCCGATGCTGTGGGTCGCGGGCGTGCCGACCGCCGCCGGCAATATCCCGACGATGGGAACTGCGACTTACGCCGGCCATGTGATCGCCGATATCAATAATGGCGGCGCCACCTATCTCGCCGCCGGAACATTCAGCAATGCCGTCAATTTCGGAACGCGGACCGGCGCCGTCACGATCGGCGGTCTCGACGGCGCCGGCTATTCGGGTACGGTGGCCCTGACGCCGGCTTCAACCTTGTTCGCGGGCGGCCTGACCAGCACCGGAATTCTCGGGCGGACCGCCGCAATCAATGGTTCGTTCTTCCAGGGCGGCCCGACCAACTCCACGCGCCTCTATGGCGAAATGGGCGGTTCGATCATCCTCAACGGACCCAATTATATGGGAAGCGGCATCTTCGCCGCCAGAAAACCCTGATGCTCAAGCGAGATGGAGCCGGGCGAGCAGCAAGGTTCTGGCTCGCACGACCTCGGGTCCATCCTGGACCAGCGGCGAGCATGTGTCCGTCCCGTTGATTTAATGTGCGAGATGAAGCGGCGATCGCATGGTGGGCGTCCGCATGGACACAACGTAAGGGAAGCCGCAGGCGGTAGGATCTCAAGACAACCATCGCGTGAGAGGTCGGAAATAGGTCTATGCCGAGCGCGACAGCGCGCTAACTTTTTGGCGCGGCCTTCGCCTTCACCGAATAACCCAGACAATCGTCTGGGGAGCCGAGGCGCCAGCGGATCGAGATATGCGCGAGGATGAGCAGAAGTACTGTCAGCGGCGAGGTCGCGAGAAACAACAGCTTTGATCCTATGCCGCCAAAGGCCCATCGAAACGACACCGCGACCGCCTTATAGGCTGCGACCGTGATGTCGGTTCCACGTGGGGCGATTTCAACGTCCTTGAAGCCGGCTTCTTCAAGCAAGGCCTGCAACGCCGAAGGCGTATAGCGAAAATAGTCATGGGGCGCGAAATGGAACCGAGCCTGAAAGGGAACGGAGAACATCATCTCCCCCGCCGGCATCAGGACCCTTCGGCACTCCAGCAGAAATTCCCGATAGTTGAAGACATGTTCGAGAACTTCGGTATGAAAGAGAGAGTCGAACGCGCCGTCTGCGCATGGAAAAACTGCGCCGGAATAGAGGATGATCTCCGGGTTCGCGCCCATGTCGAACGCGTCTTTCATCGCATCCTGGTCGATGCCGGTGTAGCGGCAGTCCGGCGGCACGAGGGAGCGGTATGGCTGATCGCCGCAGCCGACTTCCAGGAGCGACCCGCGCCGCGCCGACAGCCACGCCTTGACGTCGCGACGGACAGTGTAGACCTGCAGGTCCGCGAATAATTGCAGCGCCTGGACGATCGGGGTCGCGAGTCCCTTTTTTCTCGCCAGGCTATTGCGCGGCGGGCGGCGCGCCTCGGCGCAACCAGAAGTCGTCATTGATCGCTCCATCCGCCTCGAACCGCATTCGAGGTTGCTGATCCTCGCATCGGGCGTTGTCGTTTGTTAGCATTGATCCCCGGCGATTGCTTGTCGCCACAAGCCGGCGGCCCGCCTAAGCGGCCTTCCATGCCGTCGTTATGATATTGCCGACATTCGCTGAAAATTTGAGGGCGCCGATTCCTGTTGAATCGGCGATCGCGAGGATTTTCTGCTTCATCGGCACCGGCGCCAGGCGCAACCAATAGCGCAGGGGGTAGGTGTTGCTGAGCGATTCAATGCCAATCCGCTCGAAGTTCGCCTTTTGCAGCAGGAATCTCATATTGTCGGGTG
Source organism: Roseiarcus sp. (assembly GCA_036513315.1). GTDB lineage: Bacteria > Pseudomonadota > Alphaproteobacteria > Rhizobiales > Beijerinckiaceae > Roseiarcus. The sequence goes on along the minus strand of DATBZF010000005.1, from coordinate 50,791 downwards.
AAAAGAGCTGCAGATGTTCGATATCGATGATCGGAGATCGCCGGCCAAGCAGGCGATTCAGCGCGCCGTCGGCGTTATGGGTGATCAAAGCGAGCAGACCGCCGGGCTCCAGCAGGTTGAACGAATCCTCGACGAGCTTGCGCGGGTCGGGCACATGTTCGAGCGTTTGGAAACAGCAGATCATCGAAATCGAGCCTGGTGCGAAATCGGCGGGATCGAAAACGCCCTCCCGGATGAGCGGTTTCACCGCCGGATCGGCCGCCTGGATGGCGGCCTGCGATGGCTCGATGCCGATCAGGGTCTGAAATCCCGCCTTTTCCATGCGGGCCAAAAACACGCCTGTGCCCGTGCCGATCTCCAGCAAAGCGCGGCGGCGCGGCAGCCGGGCGACATGCGGAGCGACGATATTGGCGTAGGTCGTGGCGGCCATTTCAGCCTCGACCGCGGTGTCATAGCTGGCGTCGCGGTAGACGGCCGCCAATATGTCAGGCGAAGGTCCCTCGACGGCGTAGATGGTCGTGCAATCGACGCATCGGACCAGGCGGTGCGACATATATTCGGGCGATTTGCGCGAGGCGAAACTGGCCTGCGTAATCCGCGTGAGATCGATTGAGCGGTCGAGAAAAAGGCGCGATTTTTCGCTTGGCGACCCGCAGACGGGGCAGGACCGCGCATCGAGCTTGTCGAGAGGATTCACGGCCGGACCGAACCATCAGGAAGAAGCTCGCTGACCTCGCCGTTGCGGATAAGGCCGGCGCGGATCAACCGTGGCCGCGCTTTGACCTCTTCCATGATCTTGGCGACATATTCGCCGACAAGGCCGATCGCGAACAGGTTTATCGCTCCGAAGAAAAGGGAAAACAGCAGCACCGTCGTCAAGCCGCGCGGCGCGATGCCCGGGACCCAGAAACGCAGAATCGTCAGGCCAACGCCCAGGACGAGCGACGCCGCGAGCAACAGCACGCCGCCGACGGTCAGCAGTTTCAGCGGCGTATTGCTGAAGGAGAAAATGCCGCGCTTGGCCCATTCCAGGTTCTTGAGCAGGTTGTTGGTGCTCTCGCCGAACATGCGCTTGGGGCGGAAATAGTCGACGCCGGTCTGGCGGAAGCCGACATAGGCGCGAAGGCCGCGCAAGAAGAGATCGCGCTCGGGGCATTGGAGCAGCCAGCCGACAACGCGCCGGTCGATCAGCGAAAAATCCCCCGCGTCATGCGGTATCTTGACGTAGCTGAATTTGGCGAAAATCCGATAGAAAGCCTTGTAGAGAAATCCCCACATCGGCGGCATGTCGCGCGCGACGCGCCGTCCGTAAACGACATCGGCGCCCTCGATCCATTTGCCGAGAAATTTCTCGATCAGTTCCGGCGGGTCCTGCAAGTCGCCGTCGAGCAGGACGCAGCCCTGCATGACCGACATTTCCATGCCGCTGCGGAAAGCCATCTGCGATCCGAAATTCCTGGAATGGCTGATGCCGAGCACGCGCGGGTCGGATTTGGAGAGTTCGAGGATTTGTCCGGCGCAGTCGTCGGGACTGCCGTCGTTCACAAAAATGATTTCATAGTCGATGTCGAGTTTTTGCAGCGTGTCGGTCAGGCGCCGATACATGATCGGGATCGCCTGGGCGTCCATGTAACAGGCGATGATCGCCGACAGGCTGCGCCGCCTCGGCTTGGCGTTGCGCTTGGTCATGGTCGCAAAATCGACCCCTTCGATCGAGCGGAGCCAGGCGGCGGTGCGATTGAGGCCTTCGGCAAGGCTGGTCTGTGAGGTCCAGCCGATCAGATTTTCGGCCTTGCCGGGCGCCGCGTACCAGTCGGGCAGATCCCAGGCGCGCCCAGCCATATCGCCGAATGTCGGCTCGCCTTTAATGTCGAATGTCTGGCGCGCGACTTCGGCGAGTTCAGCGATCGTCGTTTTCCGGCCGGCGCCAATGTTGAACGATTCGCCATATAGATCCGGCGTCAATTTCGCCGCCGTCATGATGAAGGCGGCGCAGACGTCGTCGACATAGACGAAATCCCTCGACGTCTTGGGATCGACGAACGGCGGGAATTCTCCCTTCATTCCCTTGGCGACAAGGTTCGGTATCAGGCGGGAGACGTCTTCGTAGGGACCGTAGACCGAATAAAGCCGCAGGTTGGCGACCGGGAGCCGGCGCACCTTGCCGGCAAAGGTGATGTAGTCGCTCGCCGCCGCTTTCGAGACGGCGTAATGGCTGTTGGGTTGCAGTGACTCGTCTTCCGAGGGCCCGGCGCTTTTAAGGCCATATTCGGAGGAGCTTCCAGCATGGACGAGCGCCGTGAAACTGGTCTGGGCGAGGAGTTCGACCAATTGCACCAATGATGTGAAATTGGTGCGGTAAATCAGATTGTAGTCAGTCTCGAACGAATACGCGCCATAGGCGATGCAATCGAACAATGTAGCGGGGCTGAGCTTGGCGATCATATTGCGGGTCGCGGCAAGATCGGTGAGGTCGACTTCGAGAATGTGCTGGCTATCGAGCCCTTCGAGCCGCCAGGCCGGCAGCAGGCGCACCACGCCATAGACGTCGTCGCGATGCTTCAGCAGCATGCGCAGCAGATTGGCGCCGACGAAGCCGGCCGCCCCGAGCACGAGGATTGGCCCGCGCAAGGCTTTCACCCAATCGCCAATCTTCAGCATAGGCCAATCGCCAACGCGGAGGCCGCTTCAATAATGCCGAGCGGCCCAAGGCCGCTGCATCGCCGCAGGAACGCTTGCGATCCATAGGTGCCGCTTGGGTATCCCTTGGCGTATAAATGCCGGAAGACGTTGACCGGAATGCCGTGCTCCAGAAGCAGCGCACCGAAGGATTGGCCAAAGCTGCCCTGCGCGACATGTTCCTCGACGATAGCGAGACGCTTGGTCCTCGCCAAAGCTTGCAGCAGTTCGGGCGGCGGCGGATTGGCGTCGAGCGGCAGTTCCGTCACGACCCAAAGCGCTGGCCGCGTTTCTTCATCCAATGTCAGCAGCGCCTGCCACGACGACCCCGCGAGCGGGCCGACGACGATCATCACGCCCGCATCGCCATCCATCAATCGGCGCCAGGGCGCATAGGGCGGCGCCTTCTGCCCCTTCGGCAATTCGCCTTGTCCCAGCCTGAGATAGACAGCCTCGGTGGCATCGCCGGCGCGAACGACGCAGGCTTCCACGTCTTCTGCAAAGGCAGGAACAAGAACCCGCAAGTTCGGCAATGTCAGGAGAATTCCGTAATCCTCCAAAGCGTGATGGGTCGGCCCCATCACGCCGTAACCATAGCCGCCGCCATTTGCGAGCATTTTGACCGGCAACGCGTGAAGGCAGACATCGTTACGGATCTGCTCGAGTGCGCGCGCGTAGCAGAATGGCGCGATCGTGTAAGTCCAGGCTTCCAACCCCTCGGAACTCAGCGCGGCGGCGACCGAGATCATATTCTGTTCCGCCACGCCGCAATTGATGAACCGCGCCTGCATCGCTTCCTGCAGCGGCTCCAGGGCCATGAACCCCAGATCGCCAGTCAGGAACACCATATCCGGGTTATCTGCGCGAGCGACCAGTTCGCGGCACAATTCGTTCCTCATATGGCGACCTCGAACGAGGCCATCGCATTGGCGTATTGCTCGGCGGTCAAGGGGAGGTAGTGACTTTCCATCTTCCCTTCGATCTCGTGGACGCCGTGTCCCTTCACGGTGTTCAACACCGCCAACACCGGCTTACCGCATCCCGGCGCCAGGGCGTCGCGCATGCTATCGAGATCGTGGCCGTCGCAGACCCGGATATCGAGATCGAGGCCGGACAGACGATCATGCAACGGAGACATAGACGCCACAGCTTTGGTCGTCCCAAAGCCTTGCAAGCCGTTGTGATCGACCATGATCACGAGATTTTCGAGTCGCTGGTGGCTCGCAAAAATTACCGCTTCCAGCGTCGAGCCTTCCTGCCATTCCCCATCGGATGTCAGGCAGAAAACGCGGCGATCCGCACGCTGAAGTCTCGCCGCCAGGGCGAGGCCCGACGCCAGCGACAGGCCATGGCCGAGGCTGCCGGTGCCGAACAGGATATCGGGAATGCCCCGCGGCGGCGGATGGCCGCCGAGCATCGTGTCGTCCCGATGAAAACTATCGAGGTCCTGGTCGGAAAGCAGCCCGAGGCTCCACAACGTAACATATAAAGCGCCGGCGGAATGGCCTTTCGACAGAACGAATCTGTCTTGCTGCCGCATCATTTCATGATGGACCAGCATCATCGCGTCTATACAGGAAAGATTGCCGCCGAGATGGCCGACGCGCGCCCGGTAGTGCATTTCAATCAAGCGACGCTTTGCACGATCGAGGCTATTCTCATCGAGATACATCAGACGCAACGCCCCCAGACTTTCGGGTTCTTTCCTACCATGCTCTTCCGCGTCTGTCATAGTCAGTTAAGGCCTCATCAGCTCCGGACCGCCTCAGGATCGTGAGGTCTATCAATGTCATGGCCGGATCGAACGCCGGTGCGGGACCCGCGCCATCGTCGATGTCGGGGGGGCGGCAAGCGATGCGCCCATCGGGCAGTCCCGGGCGGAATGGACCGAACCCTGAGTTTGTGGCCACGCGCTATTTCACGAGACGTCACACCCAACCGATCTGTTCGCCGTGAGCGCGGGCGAGCGCCGACAACAGGCCCGGCGTCGAAAAACATCGGGGGCCCGGCGCCATATTCCCTGTCAGGCGCCCGATGGCTGGACGGGCCGCCTCGAAAGTCTGACGCCATGCGCCAAAAGGTCGCATGTCGGCGAAACTCTCTCGTGCATTCCGTGCAACCACCCTGACATCGCGCAAGCGAGCGAACTATTGCAACTTCGGCGCATAGCGGATCGCGTGATAGGCGCCAAAGTCCATTTCTTCGGTTTTCACGTAGGAGGCTTCGAGCAGACGCTGCCAACGAAGCGTCTCGGGCACGTCGTCGACATGTTTGCCGATGACCAGCCAGCCGGGGCTCTTGATCCTTCGCATGGTTCGATCGATCAGCTTGGCGACCAGAGCGTCCGGCAAAAAGTAGAAGTCGATCGGATCATGAATGGCCGACCAGGCGCGGGGACCGATTGGCGCCGTGTCCAGTCCGTTGTCGATCTTGATCAGCGGTTCGCCCCTGACGGACGACACATAAAACACGGCGCGCGCCGCATCGGCGGGATCGCCGCCGTCCAGCCTGGATATTCCCCAATTCTGATCGCTGGGCGGCTGGCTGAGGTTGACGCCGGCGAAGGGGATCGCCGTCGCGCCGGTTTGTTCGGCGCTCCGACCCCGGAAATAGGACATGGAAGCGACACGGTCGGCGTTTGCGTAATCGGACCCGGACGTCTGTCGCCATGCCGACCATCCGAAGAACATGATCGAGGCGAGGGTGCAGGCCAGCGCCGCGCTCGCGCTTCGCGACAGAGCGGGGACAGGCGCAAAGGACTGTATCGCGACAAGCGTCAACGCCAGGAAAGGCATGAGATTGAGGACGTTATTGTCGTGACTGCGCCCGATATAATACGAGAACACTCCGAACAGACAAAGAAGACAGGCGAACAAACTGGCGAACTCGCCACTATAATTGTTGTTTCTGATCAAAGGGATCGCCGCGACTATTCCCGCGATCATCGTGAAGGCGAAGAACCAGAATGAACCGAGCGGATTCGGCGGCTGCGGTCCCGTTGGGTTCACGACATAGGCTGCATAGACATCGAGGCTCGGAACCAAGCCGTAGATCAGATAAAATGCCGTGATAAAGGCGACCAGGACTATTGCCGCGACTGTGGCGATCTCGAGAGCGGCGAGGATTGCGGCTCTCAGCGGCTGAGCGGCCAGCGCGCCGGCGCGCCATACGAGGTAAGGCCACCAGAGCAGGCTTAAATAGAAGGTCGCCTCGGGCGACCAAATGGCCCCAAGACACCAAAGCGCATGGCCGAAAAGACGCGACGGTTGCGCTTCGATCGGGCGGGACTCTCGCCAAAGTATGAAAAGCAACAACGCGGCGAGTGGAATGAAGCGCAGTCCGCCTGTCGAGGGAAAGCTCCAGGGTCCGGCCAATTGTGGGGGATAGGAAGTCCACAGCATACAGGAGGCCGCGGCGGCCAGCAGCGTCACGCCATAGGTCCAGGAATTGTCGACCTTTCGGATCATGACGCCCGCCGAGCCGATGACGATCAAAGCATAGAGCACCGCCGCCGTGGTGGTTATCCAGTACATCCCGATCCAGCAATTGCTGCCGCAAGCCGCTGCGATCAGAATAGTCGGGCCAAGGCCATATTGCGCGGGTACGTCATATAATATGCGCGCCCCGGATAAGATTGTCTCGCTGGGTCCGATGTAAGCGCCCCAATGATGGCGAACCGCCGTATAGAAATAATTGTCCAGAAGAACAGACGTATTAGTGCTGTGCTGAATAATGAATATTACTATCGCGACAATTACGATGTAATTTATCAAATTTGAACGGATATTCCGTATGAACGTCAGCGACGTTAAGACGATAACTGCAACGAAGAAAACAGCTAAATAGCCGATTTCGATAGTCATCTTGTGAGCTTCGTCGAATTTCCAATATAACAACGTGCCAGACGCGCCAATGGCGATGAGGGCCAGAGCGAATGCTCGCAGCCGATCTCTAGGCGTCAGCAATGCGATGGCAAAACTCAGGATGACGCTGCCGCTCAAATACACGGCGCCATCCAATATTTCCGTCGACACGGCGAAGATAAAACACGCCGCTATCAGAATTACGCGCCTGGGTTTGGCGCTCGGTAAAGTCCGAATTTCGGCGCTGTTGTGCAGGATTATATAAAGAATGGGGGCGGAAGCTAAGGCCAGTCCAAACAGAACGTACAAAAGCGCCAAGATAATCTGTTCAGTCAACTAATCCTCCAGCACGATATGAGACCCATTCTCCACGCGACGCGCTTCGCGCGACCGTCGGAGTAAAACCGTCGTTCCTCGTCCGATTGTTGGAATGGAGCGTCGGCGTCAACGTTCGCACCGCCCTAAAACGGCGCCGCCGTTCATGGCGCTTTTCGCGGCGCCTTTGCAACGCATGGAAAATCCGATGAATGGGCAGCGGAACTGCGCAAGCACAACTTTTCGTCGCCAAGTTTAAATCTTGGAATTCTGGAGTTTGGCGTCTGTTCAATCATCGCAGATCCGCGTTTATTGCCTGAAGCAAGCAGGGATATCTTCGCCTAAACAAGCGACGTTTCGGTATCATAAGAAATCGTCGCGAACATTCCGGGCCAAACCAGCGCCGTCACGCCATGGCCCTGAACATTGCGTCGATATTGTGGGTGGGCGCGACAAGGTAGCATCAGACGACGCTTTTGCAATCGGAACGACCGAGGCGGGCGACGGTCCAGGTGTCGCGCTTTGGACCCCATGATCGCCGAAACGGAGCGATCGTGCGCCGGGACGAGCCCGACTATGCACGAGCGCAAAGCGGCTTCGCCGTTCGGGAAAGGACCATCGCTTGCGAAGCGCCCGTGATCAGACGCAAAATGATATTCGCGTCAAGGTTTCGAATGCCTGCCAATTCTGCGCGGATCGCCCTCGAACGGGGCGGTTGGAGACCATTCACCTGAGGAGAGGTTCATGATCCGCATTCTCGTCGTCGCAGTCGCTTTGACGGTAGGCATTCAGGCGGCGGTCCCGCAAAATCTCGACGTGATCAAAGAGCGCAAGCAGACGATGAAGCAGACAGGCGCCGCGGCGGGCAGCGCGGCCAAAATGCTCAAGGGCGAGGCGCCCTTCGATCTGGCGGCCGTGCAGGCTTCACTCAAAACGATGGTCGACGCCGCCGCCAAAATGCCGGCTCTGTTTCCTGACGATTCGAAGACTGGCGGCGATACCAGGGCGCTTCCGGCGATCTGGGCTGACAAGGCCGATTTGAACGCCCGCTACGCCAAGCTCGGGCAGGACGCGACCAACGCCCTGGCGGCGATCAAGGACCAGGCGAGCTTCGCTGCGACGATGCCGCCCATTTTCAAGAATTGCGGCGGCTGCCACGAAAAATATCGCGCTAGCGAGAATTGAACGCGCGGCGGCGGCGCATCGCGCACGACGCTCGGGATCGCCGATGCGAATTAATTCGATCCTGATCGTCCTGGCCGGCGCCGCTATCGTCGCTGGCGGTGTTTTCTGGTGGCTGACCGAGCCGAGGCCTGAGTTTTCAAGGGCGGAATGGCAGGCCTATGAGCAGGGCGGCGACGCCGCGCGCGGCAGGACTGTCTTCGAGGCCGGCGGCTGTTCTTCCTGTCATGCGACGCCAGGCCAGTCCGACCGACTGAAGCTTGGCGGCGGCCTCCAGTTGCAATCGCCGTTCGGCAGTTTCACCGTTCCCAACATATCATCGCATCCTGAGGACGGGATCGGCGGGTGGAAGGTGGTTGATCTCGCAAATGCGATGCTGACCGGGGTCTCGCCCTCGCACACCCATTATTATCCAGCTTTCCCCTATACGTCCTTCCAACGTGTGAAGATCGACGACATCCGCGATCTGATGGCGTTCCTGCGCACGCTGGCGCCCGTCGCGGGCAAGGCGCGCGATCATGATCTCGCCTTCCCCTTCAATATCCGGCGCGGCCTCGGCTTGTGGAAGCTGCTGTTCCTCGACGGCAAGCCGCTCGCCGCTGATCCGGCCAAAAGCCCCGACTGGAATCGCGGTCGCTATCTCGTCGAGGGCCTCGGCCATTGCGCCGAATGCCATTCGCCGCGTAACTTGCTGGGCGCGATCATCGCCGACCGGCGCTTTGCCGGCGGCCCCAACCCGACCGGTAAGGGCAGGGTCCCGAACATCACATCCGACGATTCGGGGATCGGCCAATGGTCGCAGAAGGACATCGTCGAACTTCTGACCAGCGGATTGACGCCCGACGGCGATTCCGTCGGCAGTTCGATGGCGGAGGTCGTCCGGAACACCGCCGAGCTACCGCAATCCGACCGAGAGGCGATCGCGACCTATCTGAAATCGCTGCCGCCGCTGAAGGCGGCTCCGGTGGAGAGGAAATGACGCTGGCGGAGCCCCGCGCCTGCTAAGCCGCGTCGCGGTCATGGATCAGATGCATGATCCTCTCGCTCATCGGCCCATAGACTCGATCGTTCACGATATCCCCTTTCACGCGATAATCGTCCATCACGACGATGCGGTCGGCGAGCGTGATGATCTCGGGCATGTCGCTGGTGATCAGCAGGATCGCGGTGCCTTCATCGGCAAGCTGGCGCAACAACTCGTGGATGTAGGCCTTGGTCTTGATGTCGATGCCGACGGTCGGCTCGTCGACGATCAGGATGCCCACGCCGGCGGCGAGCCATTTGGCGACGCTGATCTTCTGCTGATTGCCGCCTGAGAGGTTGCCGACCATCTGGGCGAGCGAAGGCGTGCGCACTTCGAGCTTGCGAATGAAGGGCGACACATGCGCGCGCACCGTGCGGTCGCCGAGCAGCCCCAGACGGCCGGCGAGCTTACGCCAAGTGGTGATGCCGGCGTTTTGCAGCACCGTATGGGCGAGGATCAGCCCTTCCTGCTTGCGGTCTTCGCTGATGTATCCGATCTTGCAACGGTGAACGGCGTCGGCGACATCGGCGACGCGCTCGGGCTTGCCCGCCACGACCATCTCGCCCTTTGTCAAAGCATGGACGCCGAGGATGCATTTGGCGAGCTCGGTGCGGCCGGCGCCGACGAGGCCATAGAGGCCGACGATCTCGCCGCGCCGCACGATGAGATCGATGTCTTTGTGGCCGAGCGCGGTCGAGACATCGCGCAATTCCAGCATCGGCTCAGCCGCGCCGCGATCGCGTGGCGTCCAGTCCGGGATCTGTTCGGCGCGACCGATCATCAGGCGCACGAGGTCCTGCCGTTCCAGTCCCGCCATCGACCGACTTTCGCAGGCGTTGCGGCCGTCGCGCAGCACCGTCACTTCGTCGCAGATCGCCTGCACCTCTTCGAGCTTGTGGCTGACAAACAGGATGCCGACGCCCTCGTCGCGCAACTTGCGCAGCAGGCCGAACAGGACCAGGGATTCATGCGGCGTCAGAGAAGCGGTCGGCTCGTCGAGCAGCAGCACGCGCGAGCGCAGCGACAAAGCCTTGGCGATCTCGACGAGCTGCATTTTGGCGACATTGAGCTGCGAGACCGGCGTGCGCGGATCAAGATCGAGTTCGAGCACGTCGAGCCAGCGGCGCGCTTCGGCATGGATCGCGGCATAATCGATCGGGCGCAACAGGCCGCCGCCGAGGCGCTCGAGCAGGATGTTCTCGCCGACGGAAAAGCGCGGCACGAGATTACGCTCCTGGTGCACGACGCCGATCCCGGAGGCGATCGCCTCGCGTGGCCCGTCAAAGCGCGCGGGCGCGCCATTCAGCAGCATCTCGCCGGAATCGGGGCGATGGACGCCAGTGATGATTTTGATCAGGGTGGATTTGCCGGCGCCGTTCTCGCCGAGCAACGCATGAATCGATCCGCCGCGCAGCCTGATGCCGACGTCCTGCAGGGCGAGCACGCCGGGAAAGGTCTTTCTGACGCCGCGCGCCTCGAGCGCAACATTGTCCATCGTCAGGCCCTCTTCAGCAAATTTTGCAGCCGGACTTCGCGCAGCCGATTGATTCCGACCGCCCAGAGGATCAGCAGGCCGAGCACGACTTGGACGAAGAATGGGTCGATCCGGAAAATCACCAGGGCCTGCGTGATGATCGCGACAATGACCACGCCGGCCAACGTGCCGAACACACTGACGTGGCCGCCGGCGAGCACGGCGCCGCCGATCACCGGCGCGGCGAAGGAGAGGATGAGCCAGTCGTCGCCGATGGTCGGCTCGCCGATCTGCAGGCGCGCGACCAGCATGACGCCGGCGAGCGCGGCGAGAAATCCCGACAGGCCGTGCGCCCAGAGCACGGCGCGTGAAACCGATATGCCGGAGAGTTCGGCGGCGCTCTGATTGCCGCCCACCGCCAGAATGTAGCGACCGATCCGCTGGCGATAGAGCAGATACCACATCGCCGCGAGGACGAGGGCGGCGGGTAGCGCCAACCAGGGAATCGGCCCCAACATGGTCGTATTGCCGAACGCCTTGACGCTTTCCGGCACGCCATAGAAGGGCTGGGCGCGGGTGATGCCGAGATTGATCCCTTTGAAGATCGACAGGCTGGCGAGCGTGATGATGAACGCCGAAATGCCCGTCGCGGAAATGAGCAGGCCATTGGCCAGACCGGCCCCGACGCCAAGGACGAGCGCGGCGAGCGTCGCGAGCCACGGCGGCAGACCCCAGATCTGCATCATTCCGGCGAACGCGATCGCCGCGAGCCCGCCTATGGCGCCGATGGCGAGGTTCATCTGGCCGATGCCGACGATGACCATCTGCGACATTGCAATGACGCTGTTCACCGCGACCGCGAGCATCAGAATCTGGATGTTGAACGGGGATAGGAACGAAGGGTCAAACAGGCTGACGACGATCGACGCCACCACGATGATGGCGAGCGGACCGAACCAATCGGTGCGCACAAGTCGGGACGCGGCGGCGTTCATTGAATCAGACTCCCCGTCCAGCGAGGAACGAGCGCCGCGCCAGATCCATCAGCACGGCAAGCAGCAGGAGAAGGCCGAGCCAGCTTTGCACCCAGAATTCGCCGACGCGAAACTGGAGCAGGCCGTTGGTCAATTCGCTGACCAGCGCCGCGCCGAGAAACGTGCCAAGCACCGAGGCGCGGCCGCCTGCGAGCAGCGTGCCGCCGAGCACAGGCCCGAGAAAAGCCGGCAACAGCCAATCCTGACCGAGATTGCCCGCCATCGCGGGGATCGCGGCCCCGGTGCGCGCCACAATCATCAGCGCCGCCACGCCGGCCAGCACCCCCGATAAGGCGTGGCAGATTACGAAGGTCCGCCCGACGCGCACGCCCGATAATTCGGCGGCGGCCGCCCTTGCGCCCGCCGCCAGCATTTCGCGGCCCAAAGGGGTGAGGCGGTAGAGACCGGCGAGCATGAGGCCGGCCGCGACGCTGACGAGAAGCAAAGGCGACAGATAGCCCGCGAAACGCATCTTGGCGAACGCGCTCAATTCGGGCGGCAAAACGCGATAGGCCTCGGCGCGCGTGACGAACAGCATCAATCCGAAGAAGACGCTCATCGTCGCCAAAGTTATGATGAAAGAGTGCAGACCAGAACGTACGATGATGAATCCATTCAACGCGCCGAGCGCGGCGCCGAGCGCGAGCGCGGCGAGGATCGCTAGCGGCAGGGGAACGCCCGCGCGCTCCAGCATCCAGCCGCAACTGATCGCAACGCAGACGCCGATCGCGCCGACGGAAAGATTGAGGCCGCCGGTGACAATCACCACCATCATCGAAAAGCCGATCATGATGTCGATCGCCATGGTGCGGCCGAGCGTGAACAGATTGAACGGCGAACCGAAGCCGGGCGTGCCGAGCGCAAAGACAGCGCCGAAGATGAGGATCAGTGCGACGAGGCCGAATTCATTGGTGAGCAGGAAACGCGTCCATCCGGGTGGCTGCCGGCGCGACAGGCCATCGTCGCGCGCCGGCGATTCACTCTCGACCATTGCGGCGCCCTCGATGGAAGTCGGCGCATCCATGCTACATCCTTTGCTCAATCGCAATGATCTGCGCGACGGGAAGGAAGCCGGCCGCGGAGCCAGCAATTCACATTAGCCAAGCTGGATGGGCCGGCGTCGTTTCTCCCTCTCGCACAGGCGGGAGGGAATCTTCTGCGCCCACGAGAGGAGCCGCGTCGCCCGCCGGCTCAGGGGCAAGTCAGATAGGTGCTGGCGAAGTCGGCGAAGATTTTCTTGGTGATCGCCTGCATCGAGCCAACGTAATTATCGACGGCGTCCTTGTCGGCATAGACGGTTCCTGAATCGATGAAGCGATTGGTCAGCGCGATTGTTTTGAACGGTGCGTCAGCCTTCACCTTGCAGCCATTGCGGATGCGGTCGAGCGCATACGAGCCGATATAGCCCTGGCCATAGGGGTTCTGCAGCATGGTGCCGTTGACAAAGCCGTCCTTGATCGCCTTCAGGACGACTTCGTCGTGGTCGATGCCGACCATCTTGATCCGCTTGTCGCCGATCTTGCGCAAAGCGTTGGCCGCCACCACGGCGGGGACCCAGGCGGTGGTGACGATGCCGTCGACATCGCCAGCGTGCGCGGCGAGATAGGCGTTGATTTTCTCTTCGGCGGGCTCAGGCGCGTCGATATCGGTAATCACCTGGACGACTTTCACGGCGCCGTTGGTTTCCTTTGCGGCTTTCTCTACCGCGTCGATGCGCAATTGCGTATTGGGATCGACGAGGAAACCGGCGAAATGAGCGATGCGACCCTTGCCGCCCATCGCCTTGATCAGTTCCTTCGTGCCGAGATAGGCGGAATTGCCGGTATCGGTGCCGAAACAGAAAAGCGCAGTCGTCGGCTCTTTCAGGCAGCCGGCGGTGGCGATGACCGGCGCGCCGTTCTCAGTCAATTCGCTAACCGTGCTGTTGGAGCCGACGGGATCGCCGGGGAATACAAGAAACGCGTTATAGCCTTGGCTGAGCAGGCTCTCGAGCAGCGAATTCTGCTGGCTCAATTCCCATTTCTGCGGCACCCGATAATCGGCGGCGCCGAGCTTGAAATCCTTCATGGCGTCCTGACCGGCCTTTTCCCAAGCCGCGAAATAGGGATGCGGACCTCCCGGAACGAGCGCGACCTTCGTCGCATCGGCGGCCGCGGCGGGGGCCGCCCATCCCGCGAGCGCCAGACCGGCTGCGGCAAGCATTTTCAACGCGGATTGTGAGCGTGGCATCTACATCCTCCTGGTTTCCTCGCAGCCTGTTCGTTGACAGGGCCGGCGATCGGGGCAACCCCTTGCGATCGATAAGTATCCTAGTATACAAGTATCGGGCGCGCAATGGTCTTTGTGCTTTGATCGGCAGGCCGGTGGAGACGAGGAAGGCATGGCGATGCCGGTGGCTATCGGAGCGGAACTGGAGAGCGAGATCGAAGACGATCCCGCGCTGCCGTTGCGCATCAAGCTTGATCCGCGGCGTCAGGTCAGCGCACAGGTCTACGAAGCGCTGAAGAAAGCGATCGTTTCGTTGCAGCTTCCGCCAGGCAGTTCGATCAGCGAGAATCGGATCTGCCGCCACATCGGCGTTTCGCGCACGCCGGTGCGCGAGGCGATCATCCGCCTCGTCGAAGACGAACTGATCGAAGTCTTTCCGCAGAAGGGCAGTTTCGTTGCGCCGATCAAGCTCAGCGCGGTCAGGGAGAATCATTTCAGCCGCAAGGCGCTTGAACTCGCCGTGCTGCGCCGCGCCGCCGAATTGTGGCGCGCCGCGCATGGCGTGAAGGCCAGATATATCGTCGAGCGGCAGGCGGCGGCCCTCGGAGCCGAAGACACCGACGATTTTCACGCGCTCGACGAAGCTTTTCATCGTTCGTTCTGCGTCGCGGCTGGTCTGGAGGGTGTGTGGAGCACGATCCACATCATCAAGGCCCGCGTCGATCGCGTCCATCGTCTCGCCGCCGTGCAGGGGCGTCTGCCGATCGTCATCACGGAGCACATAGCCATCCTTGACGCGCTCGACGCGGGCGATGCTGCAAAAGCGCTCGAGCGGCTCGAATATCACCTCGATCAGGCGCCGACGATGCTCGAAATGCTGATCGGAAAACACGAAAAATATTTCGTCGACTAGAGGCGTCGCGTGGTTGCGCATCGGCGTCGGCGGCAAATCAACGACAGGTCGGGAGGGCTTGATGGCGACGATAGAGCGGGTCGAAATCCGCATGGTGGATCTGAAGCCCAAGGTGAAGCGCGTCGACGCGATCCAGTCTTTCGTCAGCCAGGAAACCCCGATCGTGCGCATCACCGACGCCGATGGCGCTGTCGGCACAGGTTATAGCTACACGATCGGCGCCGGCGGTTATTCGATCGTCGAGTTACTCAGCCGGACCCTGGCGCCGGCGCTGATCGGACGCGAGGCCGGCATGGTGGAGCAGATCTGGCGCGATCTTCTGTTTCTCACTCATGCGACCAGCGTTGGCGCCATCACCTCGCTGGCGCTCGCCGCGGTCGATACCGCCCTATGGGACTTGCGCTGCCGCAAGGCCGGGCTGCCTCTGCATGTGATGGCCGGCGGCGCGCGCGACAAAATTCGCCTTTACACCACGGAGGGGGGTTGGCTGCATCTGCCGACCGAATCGCTGGTCGCCGATGCGCTGCAGGCCAAAGCGCAGGGTTTTGGCGGCTCGAAGATCAAGATCGGCCGGCCTGCCAGCGAGGATGTCGCGCGGCTTGCCGCGGTGCGCTCGGCGGTCGGACCGGCCTTCGAAATATTCACCGACGCCAACCAGGCTTTCACCGTGGATGACGCGATCCGTCGAGCCCGGCTCTATGAAAGCGCCGACATCGGCTGGTTCGAAGAACCCTTGCCGGCCGACGATCTTGACGGGCATGTCAGGCTCTCGCGCGCGACGACGATTCCGGTCGCAATCGGCGAGAGCCTGTATAGCCCGCTGCATTTCCGCGAATATCTTCAGCGGGGCGCCTGTTCGGTCGTACAGGTCGACGTCGCGCGCATCGGCGGCGTGACGCCGTGGCTGAAGGTCGCCCATCTCGCCGAGACGTTCAATATTCCGGTATGTCCGCATTTCCTGATGGAACTGCATGTCGCTTTGTGCTGCGCGGCGCCGAACGCGCGCTGGCTCGAATATATTCCGCAGCTTGACGACATCACCGCCCAGCCCATGACGATCCGCGATGGTTTCGCCGTCCCGAGCTCTGCACCTGGGCTCGGCATCGCCTGGGATTTCGACGCGATCGGACGCCTTACGCTGGAAGGCAGCCTGCGTAGCCTCGGCAAGCATGATTGAAATCATCGCGTCGACGCGATGAGAGATAAGGAGCCGCCTCGATGAAGCGAATGGGCCTATGCAATCGGCTTCGTCCCGAAAAGGCGGCGCAATATCGCGCGCTCCATGCCGCGGCATGGCCCGGCGTGCTCGCCACGATCAGCGCCTGCAATATCCGTAATTTCTCGATCTTTCTGCGCGAGCCGGAAAATCTTCTGTTCGCCTATTGGGAATATCATGGCGAAGATTTCGCCGCCGACGCCCGCAAAATGGCGGCCGATCCCGTCACCCGGGAATGGTGGGCGCTGACCGATCCGTGTCAGGAGCCCTTTGAGACGCGCAAAGAGGGCGATTGGTGGGCTGATATGACGGAGATATTCCATCATTCCTGAAGGGAACGCGGCGGCCCCGGTTTGGCCGTAATTGCCGCCGTGACGCCGGCGCGATAATGTTTTCCCAGATCAATCATTTGCCGCTGACAGGAAATGGGCCATGGCCGAAAAGTCCCGCTGGGAAACGCCGCTGCGCGATCAACCGAAAGCTGAGGAATTCAGCTTCGATCTCGACGGCGCTCTCGAATCCGTGGTCGCGCTTCGCGCGGTGATTCCGCCGGACGCTTTCACCGCTTCGATCCTGGGCGTCGAGCGGGCGGGAAGCGGCATCGTCATTCGCGAAAGCGGGCTCGTTCTGACGATCGGCTATCTCATCACCGAGGCGGAAAGCGTTTGGCTGACCGGCGCGGATGGGCGCGTCACGCAAGCCCATGCGCTCGCCTATGATCAGGAAACGGGTTTCGGTCTCGTGCAGGCTTTGGGCCGTCTCGGCCTTCCGGCGCTCGAGCTCGGCAGCGCGCGTGCGGCGAAACTGGACGATCCAGCGATCCTGGCGGGCGGCGGCCGGAGCCAATCCGTGCGCGCGCGCATTGCCGGCAAGCAGGAATTCACCGGCTATTGGGAATATCTGCTGGACGAGGCGCTTTTCACGGCGCCGGCGCATCCGTTCTGGGGCGGCGCCGGGCTCATCGGCCAGGATGGCAAGTTGCTTGGAATCGGGTCGCTCCATGTCCAGCAGGTCAGCGACCATGGCCAGCAGGACGTCAACATGATCGTGCCGATCGATTTGCTGCCGCCAATCCTCGATGATCTTCTCGCCTATGGCCAGGTCAACAAGCCGCCGCGGCCGTGGCTCGGCGTCTATTCGGCCGAGAGCGGGGGGAGGGTGGTCGTCGCCGATGTCGCCGAACACGGGCCGGCGGCAATCGCCGGTCTGCGCGAGGGCGACATCATCTCTTCCGTGCGCGATTCGAGTGTCGAAGGCCTCAGCGATTTCTATCGCAAGGTCTGGAACTGCGGTCCGGCCGGCGCCGAAATCCCTATAGAGATCGTGCGCGAGCGGCGTAGCGTCTGGTTGCGCGTCAAGTCAGCCGATCGCAACAGCTTTCTCAAGAAGCCGCGGCTGCATTGATCGGCCAGGGGTCGCCGTCGCCCCGCATTTGTGCTACGGGGCCGGCCATGAAAACTCCTGGCTTTTCCGTTCTGACGATCTGCGGCCTGGAAGAGCTCGATCTCCACGGCGCGCGGGGCGTCACCCACGTTCTATCCATCCTGGACCCGGACTGGGTGGAGCCGCCGGCGTTTCAGGCTTTTGCTCCGCATGCGCGCGTGACGCTCTATTTCCATGACGCGATCGAACCGGGGCCGGGAATCATTTTGCCCGAAGTCGCGGATGTCGAAGCGATATTAGGCTTCGGCCGCGACCTCGGCGACGATCTCGGCCATTTGCTCATCCATTGCCATGCCGGCATTTCGCGCTCGACCGCCGCGATGGCAATGATCCTCGCCCAGGCTTTCCCGCGTGAGAGCGAGGACGCGATTATCGAAAAGCTGGAAGCGATCAGACCGCAGGCGTGGCCGAATTCACGGATGATTGGTTTTGCCGACGCGTTGCTCGGACGCGACGGCCGATTGACCGCGGCGGTGATCAAACTCTACGCCCGACGCCTCGCCATGCGTCCGCATTTGGCCGATGTCATGCGCGGACTCGATCGCGAGCGCGAGGTCGACTTCGGTCTGATGGCGCAAGCTTCGAACTGAGATCGGCGAAATCTCTCTGATCGCGGCGGTCAGGGCAGGAAACCGGTGCTGAGCCAGGGAAACGCGGCGACCGCCAGCAGGCCGAGGATCAACGCGCCGAAATAGGGCCAGATCGCGCGCATCCCGGCGTCGGGACTTACCTTGCCGATTGCGCAGGCGGTGTAGTAGCCGACGCCGAAGGGCGGTGCGAAAAGTCCTACTCCCATCGCCAGGACGACCACCATCGCATAGTGAACTTCGTTGACGCCCGCGGCGCGGGCAATCGGGAACAGCAGCGGTCCGAACAGAACGATGGCGGGAATGCCCTCGAGGATGCTGCCGAGAATGGCGAAGGCGACGATGCTGATGGCGAGAAACCCCCTGGCGCCGCCAGGCATTCCCGACATGGCATGGGCAAGGCCGCTTGAAAATCCCGATTGCGTCAGCGCCCAGGCCATGCCGTTGGCGGCGCCGATGATCAGCAGAATGGCGCCCGACAGGCAGGCGGCGTCGACCAGCATCGGATACAGCCGCGACCAGTCGAATTTGCGATAGAGCAGCAGCCCAGCGGCGACCGCATAGACGATGCCGATGGTGCTGACCTCGGTCGCCGTCGCGATCCCTTCCGTCACCGAGGCGCGGATGAGAAACGGCAGGGCGAGAGCGGGCAGGGCGACGCAAAAGGCCCTCCAGATTTCACGGCCGGGCGCGCGGCGTCGATCGCTGAGATCCTGCTTGCGCGATCGAAGCCAGGCGACGGCGGCCAGCGCTAGCGCCAGGACGAGGGCCGGCAGCAGGCCGCCCGTGAACAAAGCGGCGATCGAGACGCCGGTGACCGAACCGATGGTGATCAGCACGAGGCTTGGCGGAATGGTCTCGCTCATCGCGCCCGCGGTTGAAAGAAGCGCAACCATGTCGCCCTCGTCGCCGCCGCGGCGCTTCATCTCGGGAAACAGGACCGGCGCGATCGCCGCCATATCCGCCGCCTTGGAGCCGCTGATCCCCGAGACCAGCACCATCGCGCCGAGCAGAACATAGGACAGGCCGCCGCGCACATGGCCGAGAAGCGTGGTGAGGAAATTCACCATCGCGACCGCCATGCCGCTCATTTCGATCAGAGCGCCGAGGAAGACGAAGAGAGGCACTGCAAGCAGAATGAGCGAACTCATTCCCTCGTCGAGGCGGCTGACGACGACCGACAAAGGCGCCGACGTCGTCAGCGCGAGATAGGCGAGCGTGCTTATGGCGAAGCCGAATCCGATGGGAACGCCGACGAGGACGGCGCCGCCAAGCAGCAGCACGAAGAACAGCAACAGATTCCAGGCGCCAAGCAGCTTCAGCGCTGGCGCGGCTGCGCAGAGCGCCAAGCCCACGACGAGAAGCGCAATCGCGACGACGAGGATGTCGACGAGTTTTCGCCGCAGCAGCCGCGTGGCGCAGGCTAGAAACATCAGCGCGCAGCCGACCGGCAGCGCGGCGGCTCTGATCATGCCGGACCAGCCGAGCGCCGGCGTCTCGATGAAGCTTTGGTCCTGCGCATAATCGATCGCGGCTGGCAGAACGAGAATCAAAAACAAGCCGGGGACGCCGATTGCAAGGACTTCCGCCCGCGCCCGCCAGACAAGCGGCATGCGATTGGCGATCGTCGTCAGCCGCATATGCTGGCCGCGCGCCAGGGCGATGACGCTGCCGAGCATCGCGAGCCAAAGAAACACGATGCCGGCAAATTCATCGGTCCAGACGATCGGCCGATGGAACGCGAAGCGGGAGACGACTCCCGCAAGCAAGATGACGATTTCCACGGCGACAAGCGCCGCCGCCGCCACTTCGACCAGACGGAGGATTATCTGCTCACCAAATAGGACAATAGTACTGACTTTAATCGCGCGAACCCCAGCAAATCCCGTCAAGATAGCTCGCCCACCGCTGCCTCGAGCGTCTGCCAGGCCTCATCGCCGAAGCGCGCGCGCCAGTCCTTATAGAAGCCCGCGGCCTTTAGGCGCGCGCGGAAGGGTTCCCGCTCGATGTTGTTGAATTGCATGCCGCCGCTCGCGAGCTTATCCTTGAGCTGGCCGTTCAGCTTGGCGACATCCTGGCGCTCGTCCAGCGCGGAGCTGTTGAATTCCCGCGCGACGATCGTGCGGGCATCCTCCGGCAGTCGTTCAAAAGCGCGGCGGTTGGCGAGCAGCCAAAACCCGTCCCACATATGGTTGGTGAGGCTGCAGAATTTTTGCACCTCATAGAGTTTGGCGGCGTCGATGACGGCGAGCGGATTCTCCTCGCCGTCGGCGATATGCGTCTGTAGCGCCGAGTATACCTCGCTGAAATTGATGCTGATCGGGGCTGCGCCAAGCGCCTGGAACATGCTGGTCCACAACGGGCTCACCGGCACGCGCAGCTTGATTCCATCGAAGTCCGCCGGCGCCAGAATCGGCTTGGCGCTGGTTGTCGTCTGGCGGAAGCCGTTGTCCCAGATGCGTTCCATTGCGACGAGCCCACGCTTGGCGATCTCGCCCCGGATAAACGCGCCGAGCTTGCCGTCCATCGCGGGCCAGACCTGATCGTAATCCTTGAAGGCGAAGCCGACGCCGTTGATCGCGGCCGGCGGAACCAGCGTGCTCAATATCAATCCTGACAGCGTGAAGAGCTCGACCGCGCCGGATCGAAGTTGACTGAGGACATCGGTATCCGAGCCAAGCTGATTATTGGGAAACAGACGGATCTCGACGCGGCCGCCGGTCGCCTCCAGAATACGGCCAGCCGCTTCTCCCGCGCGCAGGTTCAGCGGATGGCTCGCCGGCAAATTATTAGCGAATTTGTAGCTGAATTCCGGGGCCGCCGCGGCCGCGCGGGAGATCGCAAGCAGAGGCGCCGACACGAGCGAAGCCTTGACGAGCGCGCGTCGTGTGAGAACGGTCATTATCGAGCCTCCCAAGTGGTTGCGTCATTCTCGCCGGACTGACGTCGCGCAAGCAAGCGATCGTCAAGTTAACCTTCGCGCCACGAATACAACAATGCCCCGTCGAGACGACGCGGCCCCGTCAGATTGGCGTCACGAGCCGAAGGGATCGATGATCCGAATCTCGACGCCACCTTCTTGCAAGATGACTTGCGATCGTTCGAACGACGCACCCCAGACCGGATCGTCGAAAGCGGGCGCCGGCGTGTCGAGACAGACGATGCCTGCCCCGACGATCGCGCGGGCGCAATCAATACAGGGGAAAAACGTCGAGGTGATGTGCGCGCCAGCGGTCGCGACGCCGCGCCGCGCCGCCTCGAAAATGGCGCGGCGCTCCGCATGCTCCATCCAGACGAAACGGCCGTCGCCGGCATGACGCTCGTCGATATCCATGACGCCCGCCGGAAAAGTGTTGCAGGCGCTGATTTCCGCGCCATCGCTGGCGACCAGCACCGCGCCGACCTGGCGGACGCGGTTGGGACTATCGGCGGCGGCCCGAAGGGCGGTTTGCATATTCGAGCCCCGCAATGGCGCCGGCTTACCGGGGGTAGTGTCGGGAGGCAATTGAATCTCCTGGAGATTGTCGGGCGTGGGATCCGGTCGGGCTAAGCTTGCCGGCGCGGGATCGATCGGATTTCCTCTTCCAGCGAATGAAGCTCGCGCTTCAATTCGTCGGCGACGATGCTGACATGGTGGGCGCCCGAGCGGACACGGTGCACGAAGAGCCCGATTTCGCTTTCCGCGAGCCGGGGCTCCACGAGCGGGACGTGAACCAATTCGCCCCGCGTGATTTCGTCTACAAAGCCGGTCGCCGTAAAAAAGCCGACGCCGAGACCGGCCTTGATCGTATCCTTCATGACGCTCAGCGAGTTCGAGGTGACGCGGGCGGAAAATTGTGCGCCGCTATGGATGAATTCGGTCTCCGACGCGGCGTCGAGCAGCCAGGCGTCGGACAGCATGACGACGGGATAGGCGGCGCAATCGGTGAGGGTTACGCGCCTCGCGCCGGCGAGCGGATGGTCGGCGCGCATGATAGCGCCGAGCGCGGTGCGCAGACGCGCCGCAATGTCATATTGCCGGTGTCGCTTGTCGATGAAGATGAGGGCGATGTCGGGCCGGGCGGCGCGCATCTCTTCGACATGTTCGGCGGGGTCGGCGTCGATGACCCGAAAGGAAATATTGGGATAACGCGCCGCGATCGCCTCGATCGCCCGTGGAACGACGCGGACGAGTAACGAAGGAATCGCGGTGATCCTCACCTCGCCGCGAATGTCGCCCGAAATCGCTGATATCTCCGAGCGGGTGCGACGCCATTCGGCGAGCGTATTGCGGGTATGGCGCAGCAATTGTTCGCCGGCCGGCGTCAGCCGCACGCCATTGCCTCGACGCTCGAAAATCGGCACGCCGATCTCCGCCTCCAGTTTGAGGATCTGGCGATTGACCGCCGAGGAGGCGATATTGAGCTTTTCGGCGGCGCGGCGGATCGACCCGACGCGCGCGACCTGATCGAGATAGCTTAGAACGACGGCATGCATGGCGGAGTCCGTCCCAGTCGGCAGCGATGCCGAAAAGGCAGCGCCTATCACGAATCTCTGCTCTTCCCAAGAGCGCTCGGGGTCCGCTACTGATTGGAGGCGTCCGGCCGGCGGCGCGGTTCGGCGCGGCGGCGCGTCGCCTGTCCGCCGGCGGCTCGCAACGGGAGCAAGACCATGACGAAGACGCTTTTTGCGACGCGACGAGGAATGCTCAAAGGCGGCGCGGCGGTGGTCGCCGGCGCGACGCTTCCGTTGGCGGTTGGACGTTCAGCGCGCGCCGCAGCAGGCGCGCTCGTCAATATGCAGCTTGGCTGGATCACCGGCGGCAACCAGATCGGCGAGGTTGTCGCCAAGCGCCTTGGTTATTTCGCCGAGGAGAAGATCGAATTCGCCATCCAGCCGGGCGGTCCCAATATCGACGGCGTCGCGATCGTCGCGTCCGGCCGCTACGAGGTTGGCCAGGTTTCATCGAGCCCGTCGCTGATGCTCGCCGCGTCGCAGGGCATCCCGGTCGTTTGTTTCGCCGTCGGCGCGCAGCAGCATCCCTACTGCTACTTCTCATTGCCGCGCGCGCCGATCCATACGCCCCAGGACATGATCGGCCGCAAGATCGGCGTACAGGCGACCGGACAGATTCTGCTGACGGCGCTGCTGCGCAAGAACGACATCGCCGAAGACAAAGTGCAGAAGGTGATCGTCGGCTCCGACATGACGCCGCTGCTCACCGGCCAGGTCGATGCGATCGCCGGCTGGCGCACCAATACGACAGCGCTGAAGATTCTCGGCCCGGATTATATCGCGATGAGGATGTGGGATCAGGGCGTACGGCTCTATGGACTGCCCTATTACACGACGGCCGATTTCCTGAGCGCGAAACCGGAGGTCCTGGCGGGCTTCCTGCGCGCGGCGGGCCGCGGCTGGGCCTACGCCAAAGCCAATCCTGAGAAGGCCGTCGACCTCCTCATCCAGGAATATCCCAATCTGGTGCGCGCTGACGAGCTGGCGGCGGCGCCGATCATGATGGATGTCGAGTTCACCGAGCGCACCAAGAACTTCGGTTGGGGCAGTTTCGATCCGGCGGTCTGGCAGGAGCAGATCGATCTGAACGACGCGCTGAAACAGTTCCCGGCCGGCAAGCCGAAGCTCGATCAGGTCGTCACGACGAAAATCCTTGAAATGACCGAAAAAGACCGGCCGAAGATCGGCTGAGGAGGCGAGAGCCATGTCGCAAATCGCGCTCGATCGCGCGCCTCAGGCGTCGGCCCCAGAAGAGGGCGCGGCGGTCGAATTGCGCGATGTGACGGTGCGTTTCACCAGCGAGCGCGGCGTGACGACGGCGTTGGAGCGCATTGATCTATCGATCCCGCGCGGCGGCTTCCTGACCCTTCTCGGCCCTTCCGGCTGCGGGAAATCGACTTTGCTGCGGGTTGTTTCCGATCTTGTGCCGGCGACGTCGGGTGAGGTCCGGGTGCTGGGAACCTCCGCTTCGGCGGCGCGGGCGCGGCGCGACATCGGCTTTGTCTTCCAGGACGCCTCGCTGCTGGCCTGGCGCACAGCGCTTGAAAATATCGAACTGCCGCTCGAAGTCGGCGGTGGCGGAAAACGGCGCGGCGTCCGCGATCCGCGCGAGCTGCTCGCGCTGGTCGGTCTGTCCGGTTGGGAAAAGTCCTATCCCCACGAATTGTCGGGCGGCATGCGCCAACGCGTCGCGATCGCGCGCGCGCTCGTCAACGATCCCAAGCTCCTTTTGATGGATGAGCCGTTCGGCGCGCTCGATGAGATCACGCGCGATCGGCTCAATGAAGAATTGCTGCGCATATGGGAGAATACCGGCGCGACGATCCTGTTCGTCACTCATTCGATCTACGAAGCTGCTTTCCTCGGTCAGCAGGTGCTGTTGATGGCGGCGCGGCCAGGCCGCATTCGCGAGATTGTTCCAGTGCCACTGCCTAATCCGCGCCGCATCGCGATGCGCGAGACGGCGCAATTCGTCGAACTCGCCGCGCATCTGCGCCGCGTCCTGGAGACATGCTGATGAGCGCGCCGACGCTCTCCTCGTCGAATCCGCGCGAGGCCTTTGCTTCGGAGGACTCCGCGCAGGCGCAATTCGCCGCCGCCGCGCGATGGTCAGCCTGGCGGCGCCGGCTGCTGCCGCTCGGCGCGGCTATTCTGCTGCTGCTCCTCTGGGAGCTTGGCGTTGTCTTCTTTCACATCCGACCGTTTATCGCGCCGGCGCCCACGGCGGTGGCGGCGACGCTTTACCAAAAATTTGGATTGCTGATCGCGAATCTGGCGCCGACGGCGACGGAGGCGATCGCCGGCTTTCTGATTGGCAATAGCGCGGCGATTATGCTCGCCACCATCTTTGTCCACCAGCGCACCGCTGAGGAAGCGTTCTTTCCGATCGCGGTGATGGTTCACACGATCCCGGTGATGGCCTATGCGCCCATTCTCGTGCTGCTGCTTGGCAACGGCATGGAGGCTAAAGTCGCGATCGCCGCGCTCATCTGTTTCTTCCCGACGCTGGTCAATATGACGCGCGGCTTGCGCGCCGTCAGTCCGCAGCAGATGGAGCTGATGCGCATCCTTTCCGCATCGCCCAGCGAAATCTTCTTCAAGCTGCGGTTGAAGAGTTCGCTGCCCTATCTGTTCTCCGCCCTCAAGATCGCCGCCGCGACTTCGGTGATCGGCGCCATTGTCGGCGAATGGATCGGTGCGACGACCGGCATCGGGGCGCTGATCATCCAGGCGACCTACAATTTCGATTCCGCCTTGCTCTACGCGACGATCGTCGTCGGCTCGCTGTTCTCGGCGATCTTTTTCGGCGTGATCTCATGGCTCGAGCGCTATTTTCTCAAATGGAACGCAGCGCAGACGGGATGACATACGCGTATCCGTCCTATCCAGGAGTTCAAATATGACCAGCCTCGACCATATCACCGAGCCCGAGGGCCAGATTCCTGTCGTGCGCCGCGTCGATCTTGTCGTCGTCGGCGGCGGCCCGGCCGGCATTGCGGCGGCAGTCGCCGGCGCACGCAACGGCCTCTCCGTCACGCTGATCGAACGCTACGCTTATCTCGGCGGCCTCGCCTCGGGCGGCATGGTCCTCGTGCTGGACGATATGTGCAACGGCGACGAGATCAGCGTGCGCGGATTGTGCGGCGAGATGATCGATCGCATGGAGCGCATCGGCCTCTGCGTGGTGCCGCCGGAATCCGAGCGCCGCTCCGATCCGGCGCTATGGCGCAAATGGTCGCGCTGGGGCGTCTTCGACTTTCATTCGCATATGAAGCCGCAGCCGATCTGCTATGCCGCCGCCTTCGATCCCGACGGTTACAAACGCGTCGCCAACGCAATGATCGGCGAGGCGAAAGTCGATCTGCGTCTGCATAGCTGGTTTTCGCGCGCGATCGTCGAAGACGGCCGCATCGTCGGCGTCATCTGCGAGTCGAAGAGCGGGCGCCAGGCGATCATGGGCAAAATCGTCGTCGACGCGAGCGGCGACCTCGATGTCGCCGCCTCCGCCGGCGCGCCGTTCACCCATGGCTCTTATATTGTCACGACCGTATTCCGCCTCGGCGGCGTCGATGTCGGGGCGGCCGAGCGCTTCGAATATGAGGAGCCGGCCGCCTTCAACGCCGTCGACCGGGAGGCGAAGAGGATCATGGGCGGCTCGTGGGACAAATGGTGGCTGAAGACGCCTTTGCCGGGCATCGTCTGGTGCAATTGCCCGCATATGGCGGGCCTCGACGGCGTCAAGGTCGAGGATCTCACGCGCGCCGATTTCCAGGGGCGCGAACGCATCGCCGCGCTCGTCGCCTTCGTGCGCGAAAAGATGCCCGGCTTCGAAGGGGCTTTCGTTGTCGATGTCGCGCCGCAGATCGGCATTCGACAGACGCGCCTGCTCGACGGCGTCTATGTCATGACCAAGGACGATGTCGCGCAGCGGCGGCATTTTCCCGACAGCGTGGCGCGCGGGCGCGATTATTACTATCCCTATCGCACGATGCTGCCGCGCAATGTCGGCCAATTGCTGGTGGCGGGCCGGCACTATTCCGCGACCTCCTCGGCGCAGCGCAATTCACGAGAAATTCCCCCCTGCATGGCGATGGGCGAGGCGGCGGGCGTCGCCGCGGCGCTCGCACTCGACGCCGATATCGCCGTCGATCGGGTCGATGTCGCGAGACTGCAGGCCAAGCTGCGCGCGCAGGGCGGCGATCCCGGCGATCGGCCCGCATCCAACGCCCTCACCGCTATCGCCGCCGAATAAGGGACCTTCAGAATGGACACCAATTCCGCCCAACCGCTGTCGGGCGTCCGCGTCATCGATTTCACCCAGGTCATGTTGGGCCCCAGCGCGACGCAGGTGCTCGCCGACTACGGCGCCGATGTCGTCAAGATCGAACGGCCGGGCGCCGGCGACCTGTCGCGCAGTTCGGTCGCCGACGATCCCGACGGCTTCGACAATCCGGTCTTCCGCAGCCTCAACCGCAACAAGCGTTCGATCGCGCTCGATCTGCGCAAGCCGGACGGTAAGGCGATCATCTATGACCTCGTGCGCGACGCCGACGTCGTCGCCAACAATTTTCGCGCCGGCGTCATGGAGCGCATGGGCTTTGGCTATGAAGAGCTCGCCAAGATCAATCCGAGGATCATCTGCGCCTTCGGCTCCGGCTTCGGTCAGACCGGCCCCCTCTCCTACAAAGGCGGCCAGGACATTCTCGCGCAGGCGCTGTCGGGCGTGATGCGGCGCAAATGCAACGATAACGAGCCGCTCACCGTCTATGCGACTTCGCTCTGCGACTATACGGCCGGCATGCATCTGGTGCAGGCGATCCTTCTTGCATTGCTGCAACGCGAGAAGACAGGGCGCGGCCAACAGGTCGCGGTTTCGCTGTTCGAATCGATGCTCGCCATGCAGATGCAGGAAGCGGCGATGTGGCTGCAGCGCGGACGGCACTTCAGTTGGGGCTCCTATCCGCTGACCGGCGGGTTTGAGACGACCGACGGCGCGCTTGTGCTGGTCGGCGCCTTCAAGAGCAACCCGCTGCAGGACATTTGCGCCGCGCTCGGTCTGCCCGATCTTTCCGCCGATCAGCGCTATGCGACGTTTCAGGGTCAGGTCGAGCACAAGGCCGAGTTGCAGGCGATGTTCCGCGAACGCTTTGCGTCGAACACGACGCAGCATTGGCTCGACCGGCTCGACGAACAGGACCTGCTTTGCGCGCCTGTGCTGACGCTCGCCGAAGCGCTCGGCCACGAACAGACCAAAGCCAATCGGACGGTGGTGACGCTGAATGGCGGCGCCAAGGCGATGCCGTTGATCGGCACGCCCCTCAGTATGGACGCCAATGCTTTCCAGATTCGCCGCC
The DNA here is from genome assembly GCA_036513315.1 of Roseiarcus sp. GTDB lineage: Bacteria > Pseudomonadota > Alphaproteobacteria > Rhizobiales > Beijerinckiaceae > Roseiarcus. The sequence goes on along the minus strand of DATBZF010000005.1, from coordinate 23,005 downwards.
CGCCGCCGGCGCTTGGCGCCGACGGCGACGCCATTCTGAGCGAGGTCGGTTATCCCGCCGAACGGATCGCGGCGTTGAGAAAGACTGGCGTCCTCGCATGAGTGTGGAATTTTCCGTCAAGGACCATGTCGCACGGGTCACGCTGAATCGGCCCGATCGCCTCAACGCCGTCGATTCTGCGACTGAGGCGGAATTGATCCGGGTCTGGGAAGCGATCGAGCGGGATCGCGATATTCGCGTCGTCGTGCTCACCGGCGCTGGCGAGCGCGCCTTTTGCACAGGCGCCGATATGAAAGGCGGTTCGGGATCGAGCGGGCTCGAATATTGGGCCGCGCCGCGTCCCGGCGGCTTTGGCGGCATTGCCTTGCGCGACACGCTCGACGTTCCCGTCATTGCTCGCGTCAACGGCCATGCGCTCGGCGGGGGGATGGAGATGGTGCTCGGCTGTGATATCGTCATTGCCTCCACAAACGCCACCTTCGGCCTGCCCGAGCCGCGCGTCGGGCGGCTCGCGCTTGACGGCGGCATCGCGCTGCTGGCGCGCCGCATTCCCCATGTCTGGGCGATGGGGATGCTGCTCACCGGCCGTCGCATCGATGCGGAGGAGGCGCTGCGCTTTGGCCTTGTCAACGAAGTGGCGCCGTTGCAGGAGCTCGACGATCGCGTCGCGCGCTGGATCGCCGATGTTCTCGCCTGTGCGCCGTTGTCAGTGCGCGCGATCAAGCAGATGGTGCGGGCCGGCGCGGGCCTCTCCGCCCAAGAAGCGCAGATGTTGCGCCTGCCGGCGCTGATCGACGCGCTGCGATCGGCCGATCAGGACGAGGGCGTGCGCGCATTCCAGGAAAAGCGCGCCCCGCAATGGCGCGGGCGCTGAGGCCGCAATGGCCTATGTCATCGCCACCACTTGCATCGACGTCAAGGACGGCGCGTGCCAGGCCGTCTGCCCGGTCGAGTGCATCTATGAGGGTGGCCGGATGATGTATATCCAGCCGGACGAATGTATCGATTGCGGCCTATGCCTTTCCGTCTGTCCGGTCGAGGCGATCTATGCCGCGGAGGACCTGCCGGAGAGCGAGCGCGCCTTCGGGCCGGTCAACGCCGAATTCTTCGGCCCGGCGATCACCGGCTGGGGCTCGCCGGGCGGCGCCGATGCGCAGCACAAAAGCAGCGTCGATCATCCGCTCATCGCCGCGCATCCCCGATCGCCCGCGATGCAGGAGAAGTGAGCGCAGCGGCTGCGCGAGGGCTCAGTCCGGCCGCCCGATATCGAGGAAGGGCTTCCAGAAGGCGACCGATTCCCTGGTCATCGCAAGGACATTGCGATCGGCGGGCTCCCGTTCGCGGAACGCCAATTCCATGCACAATTCGTTGCCTTCGCCGCCGCCCGCGCGGATCGTCTCGATCAGTTTTTCCGGAACAATGCGGCCATCGCGGTTACGATCGGCGGTGAAGGGCCAATGGCCGCCCTTGTTGGCCGAACTCTGCTTGACGTGGATGATCGGCGAGCGCGCCGCGAAGGCGCGCGCCCAGCAATAGGGGTCGGTGTCGGTGGGATCGGGCGAGGAGACATCGCCATGGTCGATGTCAATCATCGCCTTCAGCGGGATGGCGAGACCTGCTCTATCGAGGGTCTCCTGCAACGCAAGAGCTTCTTTGATTGTATGGCCGAGCTCGCGGCCGACCGACATGGGCTCCCAGAACAGAAACGCGAGGCCGCGCCGCGCCGCATGTTCGGCGACGGCGCGCCAGCATGCCAGCGCCTCATTCATGCGGCGTTCGCGCCGCGCTGGATCGTCGTAATCGCGATAGGTCAGGATCGCGAATTGAGTTCCGACGGCCGGACAGCCGAGGTCTGCTGAAATGTCGACCAAGCCCTTGAACCAATCGACGTAATATTGGCGCACGTCGGCATCGGGATGCCCGAAATGATTGAGCCGCCCATAAGGACCTGTCATCAGCGAGGTGACTTTGACGCCGAGCGTCGTGCAGCTCCGCGCCATTTCGTCAGTCAGGCGGCGGATCACCGCCGCCGGCCATCCGGGATTGATGAATTCGTGGGTGAGCTGGATATAGCCGATGCCAACCTCTTCGGCGATCGCCCGGATCAATGCGTGAGGCTCGGCGAACCGATTGACGAATGGATTAGTGCTCAGCGAAAGCCGGAACGATCGGGCGGCGCGCACTCCTCCCGAAATCATCAAAGCTTCCCATATTTCTTATCGAGCTCGTCGATCGCAGCGACATTGCCTGCTGAAGCGCCCTCGGGATCGAACTCGGCGGCGAGCCATGCGTCGACGATCGCCTTGGCGAGCTCAGGCCCGATGACGCGCGCGCCCATCGTGATGATCTGGGCGTTGTTCGATCTGGCGGCGCGCTCGGCGGAATAAGTGTCGTGGGTCAGCGCGGCGCGAATGCCAGGGACCTTGTTCGCGGAAATGCAGACGCCGATGCCCGTCCCGCAAAAAAGAATCGCGCGCTCGTTCTGCCCGGAATTGATCGACGACGCGACGCGATCGGCGACGCCGGCGTAATAGCCGGGTTCGCTGAGGTCGACGACGGTCACGTCCTTCTTCGTCTTCAAATGCGCCGCGATTACGTCGAGTAGCGGCTTGCCGGCGGTGTCGGCGCCCAAAGCGATCTTCATGCCCTCTCCTCGCCCCAACCCCGGCTTTTCCCACGGGTATCGCAGCGCCCGGTAGCGCCGCGGCAAAACGAACGTTCGCCGCCTCCCTTGACAACACCATATCAAAATGAAACAAACTTCACCACAAGAAAAAATTATCGGTCTGAATGATGCTGACCCGGGCCCCAAGGAACGCCAACAGCGACGACGTCGACCTCTGCGTCCGCGCGGCCTGGCTGCACTACGGCGCCGGGCTGACCCAGGGGCAGGTCGCCAAAAGACTCAGAATACCCAGCCTGAAAGCGCATCGGCTGATCGCCCGGGCCAACAAGGAAGGGCTCGTCCGCTTCTCCATCGATGGCGACATTTCCGAATGCCTGCGGTTGGAGGACGCGATATGCCAACGCTTCGGGGTCAAATTCTGCGAGGTGTGCCCGGATCTCGATGACGAGGCCTTGCCGCTGCAAACGTTGGGCATGGCGGGCAGCCGGTTTCTGCGTCTCGCGCTCGAAAGCGGCGAGGACAAGACCATTGGTTTCGGTCACGGGCGCACGCTTGCGTCCTGCGTTTCCATGTTGCCAAAAATGAATGTCCGCCAGGTCAAGCTGGTGTCGCTGCTGGGCGGTCTGACGCGGCGCTATTCAACCACGCCGTTCGACGTCATCCATCGCCTCGCCGAGCGCACGAGCGCCGAAGCCTATGTTCTGCCGCTGCCGTTCTACGCCAATTCGGTCGAGGACCGGACGGTGTTTCTGGCCCAGCGCGGGGTGCCGGCGATCATGGAACTTGGGATCGCGGCGACATTGCGCATCGTTGGCATCGGGACGATGGAGGCGGACGCTTCGATTCTCTCGACGGGGATGATCGAACGGGACGAATTCGAGGACGCCCGCAAGGCGGGCGGCGCGGGCGAAATTCTCGGCCATATTTTCAGCCTGACCGGCAAATTGATCGAGAACGATCTTTCGGCGCGAGCCCTGTCCATGGCCGCGGCCGACATCGGCAGACAAAAGACCGTCGCCATCGCGGGCGGTCGATCGAAAATAGATCCGATCAAAGCAATTTTGGCGAGCGGGCTGATCTTCGGCCTCATCACTGACGAACGGACAGCAAAAGCGCTGACCGCTTGAAATCCGGGCGAAAGAATCCGGATCGACAAGAAAAAACCGAGAACGAGGAAACCTAAGGAGAGGAACTCATGTCGCAAAAAGCAAAAGACTTCTTCGAACAATATAAGGCTGGCAAGATAAGTCGGCGCGATCTGATGCTGGGCGCCGGTAAGCTCGGCATCTCGGCGGCGACCGCGAATTTCATGCTCAACGCCGCGAGCACTCAGGCGCTCGCCGCCGATTTTGATTGGAAGAAATTCAACGGGACGAAGGTCCACCTTCTTCTGAACAAGCATCCCTATGCGGATGCGATGATCGCCGATCTCGACAATTTCAAAGCGATGACCGGCATGGAAGTGACCTACGATATTTTCCCGGAAGACGTTTATTTCGACAAGGTGACGGCCGCACTTTCGTCCAAGTCGTCCCAATACGACGCCTTCATGACCGGCGCCTATATGACCTGGACTTACGGTCCGGCCGGTTGGGTCGACGATCTTGGCGCCTATATCAAGGACCCCGCCAAGACCAATCCGAAATACGCCTGGGACGACGTGCTGCCCGGTCTTCGCGCCTCGACCGCCTGGAATGGCGTGCCCGGTGGCGCGCTTGGGTCGGCGGACGCCAAGCAATGGTGCATTCCGTGGGGCTACGAGCTCAACTCGATCACCTATAACCGCAAGATGTACGACAAGGCCGGCGTCGAGCCGCCCAAGAATCTACCCGACCTCGTCGACAAGGCCGCCAAGCTGACCAAAGACCTCGGCGGGCCTTACGGCATCGGCGTTCGCGGCTCGCGTTCATGGGCGACGATCCATCCGGGCTTCCTGTCGGGCTACGCCAATTATGGACAGAAGGACCTGACCGTCGGCGCCGACGGCAAGCTCAAGGCGGCGATGAACACCGCCGGGTCCAAGGCGTATCACAAGCTCTTCGTCGACATGATCCAGAAATCCGGACCGAAGAACTGGTCGACCTATACCTGGTATCAGGTCGGCACGGACCTTGGCGCCGGCGCCTCGGCGACCATCTTCGACGCCGATATTCTCGGCTATTTCATGGACGGCGGGGACAATAAAGAGAAGGGCAATCTCGGCTTCCATGCTTTTGCCGCCAATCCTGACGCCAAGGCGCCGACGCCGAATGTCTGGATCTGGTCGCTGGCGATGAATTCCTTCGGCAAGCAAAAGGACGCCGCCTGGTATTTCATGCAATGGGCGTCCTCGACCGAACATGACATGTTCGGCGCCACCAAGATGGATTTCGTCAACCCGGTCCGCGCCTCCGTGGCGAACGACGAGGCGTTCAAGACGCGCCTCAACAAATCCTATACCGGCTACATCGATCAGTTGGCGGCCTCGGCGCCCGGCGCGAAAATCTACTTCACGCCGCAGCCCTTGTTCTTCGACGTCACCACTCTATGGGCGGAAACCTTGCAGAAGATGGTCGCCAAGGAAGTGCCGGTCGACGAGGGCCTCGACCAGCTCGCCGCTTCGATCGACAAGCAATTGAAGGATGCTGGCCTGGGTTGAACGATCAGCCTTGCCAGATGGTGGGCGGCGCGCGCAAACTCCCTCCCTACGCGCGCCGCCCGCGCCATCGGCTTATGTTCAAAAGCACGATGAAATCGGGCCTCAGCCTTGCGTCGGTGCGAGCAATTGCCCTCTGCGATCGTCAGTTCCTGGATGCCGTATGATAAGCGCCTCGTCATGACCATCGTCGCCACCCAACCGCAACGACGGCGCAAGGCTCATTATTTGCCTTATCTGCTCAGCTTGCCCGCGCTGCTGGTATGCATTGGCATTCTCATTCCGTTCGTGACGGCGGTGTATTATTCACTGCTGCGGTTTCGCCTCAATCTGCCGGCGATGAAAGGATTCGTCTGGTTCGACAATTACATCAATTTTCTCAGCGACGCCGAATTTTGGAACACTGTGCGCGTGTCGCTGCTTTATACGGGTCTGACAGTCGGCGTGGAGCTTGTGTTTGGCCTGACGATCGCCTTGCTTCTGCAGAAGCAAACTCGCTTCAACAATCTTGCCTCGATCCTGCTGCTTCTCCCGTTGATGACAGCGCCAGCGCTTGCCGCGTTGATGTGGAAGCTGATGACCAATCCGAATTTCGGGATTCTGTCTTATCTGGTGCAGCTTGCCGGCGCGACGGATTTCAAATGGGCGTCGGCGCCAAGCTCCGCCCTGTTTACGGTGGTGCTCGTCGATGTCTGGGTCTACACGCCCTTCATCATGATCCTGTTGCTTGCAGGTCTGCGATCGCTCCCCCGCCAGCCCTTTGAGGCGGCCGCGCTCGACGGCGTGCCCCGCCGCTTCGTCTTCTTTCGCATCACCTTACCCATGCTGGCGCCCTATATGATTACGGCGACGCTGTTCCGCCTCCTCGATTCCATTCAGCAATTCGATATCATCTATTCGATGACGCAAGGTGGTCCCGGCAACACGTTGCTGGTGTTTCAGGTCCGCTCCTATCTGGAGTTCTACCAGTACACCAATGTCGCAAAATCGGCGGCGCTGCTGGTCATCCTTTGGGCGATTACCTACGCGCTGTCCAATGTTTTCGTCAAACAATGGCTCAAGCTTCGCGAACGCGCGCGCGGACTGGCGTGAGGCAAGCAGATGGAGCATAGTTCGCATTTGGAGAAGGCCATTCGCGGCGCGCTCATCGCGCTGATCCTGATTTTCTTCTTGTTCCCGATCTTCTGGATTTTCCTCATGTCATTTCAGACGAATGAGGACATTCTGCGCATCCCGCCGAGTCTGTTCTTTACGCCGACGCTCAGCAATTATCAGGCCCTCATCACGGGCAAGCTTGTTTCGGCCGCCGGCACGCTTGACATCGCTTTCATGCGCAATCTGTGGAACAGCGTGTTGCTATCCTCCGTCTCTGTCGTCATCGCGCTGATCCTCGGCGTTCCCGCCGCCTACGCTTTCGCGCGTTTCAAATTCCGTCTCGGAGAAGATATTGCCTTCACGCTTTTATCGTTCCGCTTCGCGCCGCCTCTGCTCGTGCTATTGCCGCTTTCGCTTTATTTTCAGGAGATCGGGCTGACGGATACCTACGCCGGCTTGATCTGGGTCTATCAATTGATCGCACTGCCGTTGATCTTGTGGATCGTGCGCGGCTATTTTGAGGATATCTCTCCCGACATTGAATACGCCTACCGCATTGGCGGCCATTCGTGGTGGCGCACTTTCACGCGCATCGCGGTGCCGCTCGCCGGTCCCGGCATAGCGGCGGCGGGACTGCTCGCCTTCATCTTTTGCTGGAACAATTTCGTCTTTGCCTTGATCCTGGCGTCCGCCGATAAGCAGCCGGTGACGGTCGGCTCGCTCGCCTTCGTGACCGCGTCGGGTATTCAATACGGACAGATCGCCGCCGCCATCGTGTTGTCGGTGACGCCAACGCTGGCCATCGCGCTCTACGCTCAACGCTATCTTGTCGAGGGACTTTCTCTTGGCGCGGTGAAAGGCTGAATCGGTGTCGCAAATCGAGCTGCAAAACATCTCCAAGGGATTCAAAACCGGCGCGGTTCTCAAGGATGTTTCGCTCGCGGCGGAGACCGGCGAAATCGTTGTGGTGTTTGGTCCGTCCGGCGTCGGGAAGACTGTGCTGTTGCGGCTCATCGCCGGCGTGGAGGAACTGGACGCGGGCGCGATTCTTCTGCAAGGCCGCGACGTTGCGGACGTGCCGCCAGAGGCGCGCGGCATCGGCATGGCTTTTCAGAATTTCGCTTTGTTTCCTCACATGTCGGCCTACGACAATATCGCGAGCGCGTTGACCGCCCGCGAGAAGTCGCCTGCCGTCATCGAGGCGAAGGTCAACAAGGTCGCCAAACTATTGAAGATATCTCACGTGATGCAGCATGCGCCGCGTGAACTCTCCAATGGGCAGAAGCAGAGAACGGCGCTGGCGCGCGCGCTCGCGGCGGACCCGCGCATCCTTCTTCTTGACGACCCTTTGCGCAATGTCGACGCCAAGCTGCGCTACGAGATGCGGCTCGAACTTCCCTCGTTGCTCAAGGCCTCCGGCTCGAGCGTGCTTTATGTCACGCAGGACTACAAGGAAGCCATGGCGTTGGGCGACAGGATAGCTGTCCTGCTCGATGGTGGTTTTGCCCAAGTCGCGACACCGATGGAAGTCTACCGCGAGCCCGCGACGTTGGGCGTCGCCCGCCTTTTCGGCGATCCTACAATCAATCTTATTCCGGCCGAACTTTCGCTACGCGACGGACGCCCGGTATTCGACTTTGGCGGCGCGTCGCTGTCATTGCCTGCGAGTTATGCTAATATAACGGAAAGGACATGCGTATTGGGTGTCCGGCCAGAGTCGATCGTTGTCGAACAAGCGCCTTCAGCGGAGAGCTTTCCCGTTGAGATTGTCGCCACAACGCCGCTCAACGAAAAGTCAGTGCTGCTGTTGCGCACTTATGATGGCCGCGAGATTCTTGCGGCTGAAGCGGGCGATGAAACGGCGCCTCGGCGGCACGGGACTGCCTGCGCGCGGGTCGACCGCGCCGCGATTCTGGTTTTTGATGCGGCCAGCGGCCGTCGCATCGCTCCCTCCCTGATTTGAAAGCGCGCCGTGTCCGATATCGCCCTCTCGGTCGAGAACGTCGACAAGATTTACCAGCGTCGCGGCAAGCCGCCGGTCCATGCCGTCAAGGCGCTGAATATGACGGTCAGAAATGGCGAGATCGTCGCGTTGCTTGGCTCATCGGGCTGCGGCAAGACATCGACGCTTCGCATGATTGCTGGTTTTGAAGATGTTTCGAACGGCGCCATCAATCTTGTCGGGCGACGCATCGAGAGTTTGCCGCCCGCGCGGCGCAATGTCGCAATGGCCTTCGAGGGCTACTCACTTTATCCGCCGCTGACCGTGCGCGACAATATCGCATTCGCGCTGAAAAGTTCGAACCTGCCATCGACGCAGGTCGCCCGTGCTGTCGCCGAGGTCGCCGCGTTGGTCGAAATCGATGCGATCCTGGATCGCTATCCTTCCTCGATCTCAGGGGGACAGCAGCAGCGCGCCAGCCTTGCGCGCGCGCTCGTCCGTCGGGCGGACCTTTACCTGCTTGACGAGCCGATGGGTCAACTCGAGCCGCAATTGCGCGCTGTCCTGCGCGGCCGCCTGAAGAACTTATTGGTCGAGCGCCGCATGACTTCGATTTTCGTCACCCATGATCAGACCGAGGCGAATGCGCTCGCCGACCGCATCGCGGTAATGGAAGGCGGCGTCCTCCAGCAATTTGCGGATCAGAAAGAGCTGAAAGAGCGTCCCGCAAATCTTTTCGTTGCGACGTTTATCGGCGAGCCGCCGATGAATGTCTTTGAGGCCGACGTGACCAATTCCGATCGGGTATGTTTTGCGATCGCCAACGGCCCGACGCTTGGATTTGCAGCCTCCGATGTTCCGCTGGCGGTGCGCCATGCAATTGGCGACCGAAGAAGAGTCGTCCTCGGCGCACGCCCCCATTCGGTGCGGATTGGAGAGGGTCCTCATCAGGCGCGCGTCGTCTCCAATCAATGGCTCGGCGATCAAAGCCATCTTGCCTTGGACGTCGCCGGCAAGTTGATGGTGGCGGTCTCGCATGCGCCGGTCCCGGCGAAAGCGGGCGAGACCCTGCGTTACGAGATCGCTTTGTCCAGCCTGCATGTATTCGACGCCGACTCAGGCGCCGCGCGCTCTCACGGGTTGGAGGCCGCATGATGTCGCCGATGCGCAAGGGCTTCCTTTTTGAGAGATGCCTACGCTCATCCTTTGTCATGATCGTTGCCGGGCGACTCACATGAACCGCGATCTTCTAATAGGAGTCGACGCCGGCACGTCGGTGATCAAGGCCGTCGTTTTCACAGCTTCCGGCGAACAGGTTGCGGTCGCTTCGCGTCCGAACAGCTACGCGACGCCTGGGCCAGGCCAGGTCGAACAGGACATGCTTCGAACTTGGGCCGATTGCGCCGCCACACTGCGCGAACTTCATGACCTCACGCCTGATCTGTCGGCTCGCGTCGCGGCGGTGGCGGTGACAGGGCAGGGGGACGGCACTTGGTTGATCGATCGTGACGGCGAGCCGGTCGGCGGCGGTCTACTCTGGCTCGACTCTCGCGCCGCCAGCATCGTCGCTTCCTATATGAAATCGTCGGACTATCCCGCCCATTACGCCAAGACGGGATCGGGGTTGAACGCCTGCATGGCCTCAGGGCAATTGGCGTGGATGAAGCGCCATCAACCGGAGCGAATCGCGCGGGCGGCGACGGCTTTCCATTGCAAGGATTGGCTCTATTTCAAGCTGACCGGTGAACGGGTCACCGACCCGTCAGAAGCTGTTTTCACATTCGGCAATTTTCGCACGCGCGCCTATGAACCCACGATCCTGGAGGCGATGGGCATCGCCGATTGTGAACGGCTTCTGCCGCCGATCATCGACGGGACGCGCGTTTCGCATAAATTGAGCGCGGCGGCCGCCTCGGTCACCGGGTTACCGGAAGGCCTGCCGATCGTGCTCGCCTATCTCGATGTCTCCTGCACAGCGCTAGGCGGCGGCCTCTATGACCGCTCGGGCGAAGTGGGGCTGTCGATCTTTGGTTCGACGGGCATGCATATGCGCTTTGTGCCGACGCCGGACGACGTCAGACTCAATGACGCCCGCTCCGGCTATACGATGTGTTTTCCGATGCCTGGCGCGTCGGCGGCCGTGCAGTCGAATATGGCGGCGACCCTCAACATTGACTGGTTTCTCGATGTGGCGCGCGAAGCGGCCGGCATCGCCGGCGCTACGACGACCCGCTCCGCGCTTCTCAAGGGCATGGACGATCGTGTCCTTGGCGCCCCGGCAGGGGCCGCCGTCTACCATCCCTATATATTCGAGGCGGGCGAGCGTGGCCCTTTCCTTGATCCTCACGCGCGCGCGCAATTTTCCGGCCTGTCGACGACGACGACTTTCATCGGCATGATGCGCGCTGTCTATGAGGGTCTGGCCTTCGCCGCCCGCGATTGCTATCTGGCGAGCGGCTCAATCCCCAGCGAAGTGCGGCTCGGCGGCGGCGCCGCCCGGTCGACCGCGATTCGCACCATTCTTGCCTCCGCGTTGAATGCGAAGGTGCGCGTCGTGGCCCGCGAGGAAACGGGCGCCGCCGGCGCCGCAATGATGGCGGCTTTGCATCTGGGCCTCTATGAGGATATGCCGGCATGCGTCGAGGCCTGGGTCGGCCCGGCCCTCGGGGATTTTATATCGCCCGACGCCAATCTCACAAAAATCTATCGGGAGCTTTATTTGGCCTATCTCGCCATTCGTCAGGCTATGCCGCCCGCATGGGGAATGCTTGGCAGCATCAGACAGGAGACATCCGCGTGACGCGCGCCATTGCAATCATAGGCGATCGTTTCATGTTGCCGTCCATGTTCGAGAAAGCGATCCGTTCGACGTGCAAGGGCGATCTCGAAATCCGTTCTTTTGAATTGCCGTGGCCTGACGAGCCGATGCAAAGGGGGGACGCGCAGTCCGGCACGGCGGGGCTGAATGAATATCAGGGCGATCCCGTCGAGATCGTTACGATGGCGGCCGACGCCGCGATCGTGGTGACGCAGATTGCGCCTTTCTCGGGCGATATGATGGATCGCTTGCCGCGTCTGAAAATGATCGCGGTATCGCGCGGCGGCCCGGTCAACATCGACCTGCGGGCGGCGCGGGAACGCAAGGTTCTCGTCGTTAACACGCCGGGTCGCAACGCCAGCGCGGTCGCTGAGTTCACGATAGGCGCGCTGCTGGCGGAAACGCGGCTGATTACGCGTGGCCATGAATCGCTGCGAAGGGGGGAGTGGCGAGGCGATCTTTATCGTGCGGACCTCACTGGCGAAGAACTATCCGAGATGACCGTTGGGGTGGTCGGTTATGGTCACGTCGGGACGAAAGTCGTGCGCCTGCTTAAGGTTTTCGGCTGCAGAATCCTGGTCTGCGACCCCTACGTTCAATTGTCGGTCGACGATTTGCGCGACGGCGTCGAGCAAGCGTCGATGGAGCGTATTCTTGTAGAAAGCGACGTCGTAACGCTGCATGCGCGCGTGACGGACGAGACCCGTGGTTTCTTCGGCGCCGATCAGTTCGCGTCGATGAAGTCCGGCGCCTATTTCATCAATACGGCGCGCGGGCCGCTCGTCGACTATGTCGCGCTGACCGCGGCATTGAAGAGCCGCCATCTACGCGGCGCCGCGATCGAGACATTCGACATCGAGCCCGTACCGCCTGACTGGGAGCTGCTGCGTCTCGACAATGTGACGTTGACGCCGCACATCGCCGGCGCTTCCGTCAAGACTGTGAAATTCGCCGCCGAGGCGGCCGCAGAGGAGGTGCGCCGTTTTCTCGCAGGAGAGCCGCCGCTGCACCCTTGCTGATGCTTTTACGAAGGCCACGGACGGCAGCCGATAGACCGGTTGGTAGAAAGACGGGATCGACGTGATGAAAGACCTGGGATCTTTTGATCTCATTGTGGTTGGCGGCGGCATCAACGGCGTCGGCATTGCGCGCGATGCGATCGGACGGGGCCTTGCCGTCCTGCTGTGCGAGAAGGACGATCTTGCGCAGGGCACGTCGTCGCGTTCCGGCAAGCTTGTGCATGGGGGCTTGCGTTATCTCGAATATTACGAGTTCCGACTGGTTCGCGAGGCGCTGATCGAACGGGAAGTCCTATTGAACGTCGCGCCGCATATCATCTGGCCGATGCGATTCGTCTTGCCGCATAGCCCCGAGCAGCGCCCCGCCTGGATGATCCGCATTGGACTATTTCTCTACGATCACCTGGGCGGACGCAAGAAGCTGCCCCCGTCGCGCAGCCTCGATCTGAGAACAGCGCCCGAAGGTAGACCGATTCGCAAAGCGTTCAGGCGCGCCTTCGAATATTCGGATTGCTGGGTCGATGATGCGCGGCTCGTGGTGCTCAATGCGCTCGATCTGCAAAGGCGCGGCGGTACGGTCAAACTTCGGACGCCCCTTGTCGCGGCCCGCCGCGAAGGCGACGGTTGGAGCGTGGAATTGAAGGACATGGCGAGCGGCGAGGCCCTCGGCGCCCGCGCAAAAGCGATCGTCAATGCGGGCGGACCCTGGGTCGAGGATGTCTTGCGGCGCGCCGGCCGCAACGCGGATAATCGCGTGCGTCTCATCAAGGGCAGCCACATCGTCACCCGCAAGTTCTGGGAGGGAGACCAGGCTTATTTTCTGCAGAACGTCGATACGCGCGTGATTTTCGTGAATCCATATGAAAACGACCTTTGCCTGATCGGAACTACCGACATTCCTTTCGACGGACAGGCGGACGAGGTCGAGATCGCGCGCGACGAAGTGGACTATCTACTCGCTGCCGTGAATCGCTATTTCGAAATCGCGCTGACGCCGGCCGATATCTTGCACTCTTTTTCTGGGGTGCGCCCTCTCTATGACGACAATGCCGCCAACCCTAGCGCGGTGACGCGCGATTATGTATTCGATATTGACGCGCCCGACGGCGCCCCGGCTCTGCTTTCAGTTTTTGGCGGCAAGATCACGACTTATCGTAAGCTGGCCGAGCACGCGCTTGAAAAACTTGCGCCATTTTTCCCCAAGATGGGCGGCGCATGGACGCAGACGGCGCCGCTCCCCGGCGGCGACATGCCGGGCGGTGATTTCGGCCAGATGAGCGCGGATATGGCGCGCCGCTATCCCTGGCTGCCTACCCCGGCGATCGCGGGCTATTGTCGTCGATACGGCACACGTATCGAGGAATTGCTGCGTGGCGCTTCGTCGCTTGCCGATCTCGGTCGTCATTTTGGCGCCGCGCTTTACGAGCGCGAGGCGCGCTTTCTGATCGCGCAAGAATGGGCGACGACGGCGGATGATGTCTTGAATCGCCGCACCAAGCACGCCCTTCATCTTTCCGCGGCGGAGCGCGCCGGATTTGAGGTTTGGTTCGCCGACTTGGGAATGCCGAAGTCATGAGTTTACCGATTGATGCAGACCTCGAATTCAAAGCGCTGCGCGCTTTCTCGGCAAGGCTGGGGCGCGATCCCAGCCGCACCCAGGCGGCCGGCGGCAATACTTCACTGAAACGCGACGGCGTTTTGTGGATCAAGGCCTCCGGCGCCTGGCTTGCCGATGCCGAAGAACGGGACATCATGATTCCGGTCGATCTCAATGGCTTACTTGACGCTCTCGCGAGAGGCGACCCACGCGCCGAGACCGCCGCCAGTTTCGTGGACGAGGCCCGCAACCCGGACAGGTTACGACCGTCGATAGAGACAAGCGTTCATGCTGTCTTCCCGCAAGCCGTAGTCGCGCACATCCATTGTGTGGAGACGATTGCGCTCGCTGTGACGGCGAAAGGCGAGGCGCTGGTCGCCGAGCGCTTGCGCCTTTTGAGCGACGTGGCCTGGATTTACGTCCCTTACTGTCGACCAGGCCTGACCTTGTCGAAAATTATCGCAAAGCGGTTGACGGCCGGCGCCAATGTGGTCGTTCTCGCCAACCACGGGCTCGTCGTGGCTGGCGCGACTGTCGCGGAGGTCGCGGATCGGCTCGATCGCGTTTGCCGCGCATTGGCCTCGCCCGTGCGACCGACGCCGACGGCCAATCTGTCGCGGCTCGCCCGAGCGATCGAGGGCAGCGATTACCGTCTCCCGATCGATGCGGCGGCGCATGCTCTCGCCCTCGACAGGGCCAGTTTGTCGCTCGCGAGCGGCGGTTCGTTATACCCCGATCACGTCATCTTTCTCGGGCCCGGAATCGTCTTGGCGCCAGATATCGAAACCGGAGCCGCCGCGCGCCCTGCTGGGGGGCGCGTCGGACCGCCGCCGATGGTGGTGATTCCGGATCTCGGGATCGCTCTGCTTCGCTCAGCCACGCCGGCCGCGGATGCGATGGCGCGGTGTCTGGCCGATGTCGTCTCCCGCATTCCGCCGGACGCCGAGATCGTGCGGCTGACGCCTCGCCAGGAATATGAACTGACGCATTGGGAGGCAGAAAAATACAGGCAAGCGCTCGACGCCAAGATTTCGGCGCCATGATCGCGCGCGCCCTTGGCGTCGATGTCGGCACATCGGGCGTTCGCGTCGTGATTCTCGCCGCCGATGGCGAAGTGGTTGGAGCGGCCTCGGCGACCCTGGCGTCGATCGGCGACGATCCGGCGGCGCCGGAAGTCTGGTGGCGCGCCACGCTTGCTTGTTTCGCGCGCTTGCGGGCCGATTGCGATCTCTCCCGAGTTGTCGCGCTCGCCGTGGATGGAACTTCGGGCACTATAGTGGCTGTCGACGAGGGCGGCGCGCCAGTCGGCGCGGCGCGCATGTATGATGAGCCGTGCGAAGACGACGTGATCCTTTCGCGCATCGACGCCGAGGCGCCTCTCGACAGCGCTGCGCGCGGACGGACTTCGGGGCTGGCCCGCGTCCTGATGATGCAGGATCGTCCCAGAGTCCGACATGTTATTCACCAGGCCGACTGGTTGGCCGGCCGCCTGACCGGGCGTTTTGATCGAACTGACGAGAACAACGCGCTCAAAACAGGCTATGATCCGGTCGCGCGGCATTGGCCGGACTGGATCGCCAGGACCGGCGCCGACCTGTCCAAAATGCCCAGAGTGCTTGAGCCGGGCGCCCCGATTGGCCCCGTTAATGAAGATGCCCGCCAGCTCGGCCTGCCCGCCACGGCTATGGTCCATGCGGGCACGACAGATGGTTGCGCTTCCTTCGTCGCAACTGGCGCCTGGCGGAATGGCGAGGCGGTCACCGCGCTGGGTTCCACGCTGGTGATCAAGATTCTGTCGGATACTCCGATCTCGGCATCGGCCTATGGCGTCTACAGCCATCGCCTGGGCGATCGCTGGTTGGTCGGCGGCGCCTCGAATACCGGCGGCGCAGTGATCCAGCATCTTTTCCCGAACGCGGATCTGAGCGAACTTTCCGCTGCTCTGAAGCCTGACGAGCCTACAGGCCTGCACTTTTATCCATTGGCGCGGCCGGGTGAACGCTTTCCCATCAACGACGCGAATCTTTTGCCCAGGCTCATGCCGCGGCCGGCCGACGAGGCCATATTCTTTCAAGCGGTGCTTGAGGGCATCGCTGAAATCGAGGCGCTTGCCTACGGCCGTCTTCGCGAATTGGGCGCGCCGGGGTTGAAATCGGTCCGCAGCGTCGGCGGCGGGGCGGGCAACGCCGGCTGGACACGCATTCGCCAGCGGCTTCTTGGCGCGCCGTTTGAAACGGCGCTTTCGCAGGAAGCGTGCGTGGGTACCGCCCGTCTTTTGCTGAGCCGGATCAGGACCGAATGACATGGAAGGTTTGTCGCCATTCGCGGCCTTTTCCGCCGCGTTCCAATTCCTGTTCATCGATCAATATGGCGTGCTTCACGATGGTCGCCGTCCTTATCCCGGCGTCGTCGAGGCTCTGAAGGAATTGAAGGCGCGCGGCGCGCGGGTCGTCATTCTTTCCAACTCAGGTCGGTCTGGGGAGCACAACGCGCGCCGCATGGAGACGCTGGGAATTCCGCGCGGGCTGTACGATCATTTCCTGACCTCCGGCGACGTTGCCAGGTCCGCGCTTCTCCATGGCGAGTTACCCATTGCGCTCGGGCCCGCGACCCGATGCATGACCATTTCGTCGTCGGGCGAGCACGATCTGGCGGACGGGCTTGGCCTGACTATTGTCGATGATGGGATGCAGGCGGATCTTCTCATTATCAGCGGAAGCGAGGGCGATCGCGTCTCGCTTGCCCAATACGAACGGTGGATTGAACCCGCCGCCCGTCGCCATGCGCCCTGTCTATGCACGAATCCGGACAAGCTGATGCTGACTTCCAGCGGGACTCATCCTGGCGCCGGCGCGATCGCTGAACTCTACGAGGCGCTTGGCGGCGTTGTCAGTTGGATTGGAAAGCCCTATCCGGCGATCTACGCCGCCGCCGCCCGTCTCGTCGGTTCGCCGGAGCCGCAGCAGGTGCTATGCATCGGCGACAGCGTCGAGCATGACATTGTCGGCGCGCGCCGGTTTGGCGCGGCGGCGGCGCTGGTGAGGACCGGCATTCTGGCAAATCTGTCGGAGCGAGAGCTGGCGGCCGAATGTGCAAAGCACGGCGTCGCTCCGGACCTGATTCTGACGGGCATTGGTGGATAAATCGGCAGGTCGCCGATGAGATAGATTCGGTTCGGATCGGCGTGATCAGGCCGAGGCAAGGCACAGGGCGAATAGAAGCTATCGATCTCGTCGAGCAGATGATGATGGCGCCAATGCGCAAACGCAAAATCCTGCCAAAGCTCATGGCGATCGCCGCCCTGTGTTGCCTTGTGCAATCGCGAGCGTCCGCTCAGACGGCGCCCGCCATTGGCGCGGATTCTGGTAAATCTGGCGTCGAAGCTCAGTCGCAGCGTCTCATCACATTTTGCGACCGCTATACGGCGAGCGAGTTTGACAGCCAAATTCCCGGCCTCGGAATGCCCTTCGAGAGGATCGATCCAAAGGTCGCCATTCCGGCCTGTTCCGAGGCTTTGGCCAGGAATCCCGATTCTCCGCGGCTGAATTTCGAATTGGGGCGCGCCTATAGCGCGCGGGGTGAGTTCTCCAAGGCGCGCGATCTCTTCCTCAAGGCGGCGGAAGCGAATTTCGCTCTCGCGGAGGTTGATCTTGGCTCGTTTTATTTCAATGGGCTGGGAGCGCCTCGCAATGACGAGGAGGCGGTGAAATGGGATCGGCTGGCGGCGGACCAGGGTCTCGCGCCGGCGGAATCAAACCTCGGCATGATGTATTTGGAGGGACGAGGCGTCGCCCAGGATTTCACCCTGGCGGTGAAGTGGTTGCTGGCGGCCGCCTCGCAAGGCTTCGCGCCTGCCGAATATAGCCTCGCGGGCCTTTACGCCTCCGGAAAAGGGGTCAAACCGAACTTTGCCGAAGCGCGAAGGCTTTACGGGCTAGCGGCCAACCAGGGCTATGCGCCCGCCGAGGCCGGCTTCCCCTGGACGGAGGAGGAGGATCAAAGCCTGGATCGGCGTTACGGCGAAGCCGGTCAGCGCGCCGCCTCCACCGCCGGCGATGAAGCCGTATCCGGCCAGCCGACCCCCGACAAGCTGAGTTCGAATGAACCGGGCGACGCGCACGCCAGGCCCGCGGATGAGAGTGGCGAGAGTTCCAAGGCGCCGCCGCCTTCTCCCGCTAATACGCCGTCGCCTGGCGAGCCTGGCGCCCGGCTGAACGATCCGGTCGCGATCCATCCGGCCCCCGATATATTCCTGCAAGGTCGTCTGGAGGGTGAGGCCTCTGGCGGAGATCGCCCTCCCGTCAATATCGTCGTGAAGCTACTGGATCATCGCAATTCGAGTGGCGTGCCGACCGTCGCGATCGAAGTGTCGCCGCGATCCAATCAATTTTCCTTGAACAGCCTTTCGGTTAATAACGGCGCGTGCCGCGTCTATACCCAGGACCCCTCGATATTCACGCGCGGCCGCGGCGCTGGCCTGACGACCGCGGGCGGACCTGATTTTGACAGGGGTGGCAAGAATCTGGCGGCCGCGTTGGAAAAAATCTCGCTTCCCAGGATTCCCTTCGATCAGCCGATGGCCGCCGAGTTCGGCCAATACCTGCAATTTTATGTAGACCCATCGGCCTGCGACGTGGCGCAAGTGGCTGTCGTGGTGAACGCACACGAATGGCGATGGTCATCTTCGTCAGGCGCCCCGGTTGCGGCAAACCCTAGACCTGATGATAGAATGGCGCAGACCCCCAATCCCGTTCCAGAGGCAAAGCCATGAGTTATTCCGACGTTTCCCTGTTCATCGACGGATCATGGAGCGAGGCTGGCGGCGGGGCAGGCGTCGATATCCTCAATCCGGCCACCGGCGATCGGATCGGCAAGGTCGAAAATGCGACACGCGCCGATCTCGACAGGGCGCTCGCCGCCGCCGATCGCGCGTTCAAAATCTGGAGCAAGGTGCCCGCCTTCGAGCGCTACAAGATAATGCGCAAAGCCGCCGACATCCTTCGCTCGCGCGTCGAATCCATCGCCGAACTGATGACGCTCGAACAGGGCAAGCCGCTCGCGCAATCCAGGCTCGAGACGCTCAACGGCGCCGACATGATCGACTGGTATGCCGAGGAGGGCCGCCGAGCTTATGGCCGCATCGTGCCGGCGCGGGCCGATGGCGTCCGGCAGATGGTGGTCAAGACGCCGGTCGGCCCAGTGGCGGCGTTCACGCCATGGAATTTCCCGATCAATCAGGCAGTTCGCAAGATTTCCGGCGCGCTCGCCGCCGGCTGCAGCATCATCATCAAGGGACCCGAGGAAACGCCGGCCTCCTGCGCCGAACTGGTGCGCGCCTTCGCCGACGGCGGGGTGCCGCCCGGCGTGGTCAATCTGGTCTTCGGCGTGCCCTCGGAAATCTCGGAATATCTCATCCCGCATCCCATCATCCGCAAGGTGACCTTCACCGGCTCGACCGCTGTCGGCAAGCGCCTCGCCATGCTGGCGGGCGAACACATGAAGCGCATCACGATGGAGCTTGGCGGCCACGCGCCGGCGCTGGTATTCGAGGACGCGGACGTCGATTCCGCGGTCAAGCAACTCGCCACCGGCAAATATCGCAACGCCGGCCAGATCTGCGTCGCGCCGACTCGCGTCATGGTGCAGAACAAGGCCTATGAGCCTTTCGTCGAGCAATTCGTCAGCGCCGCCAAGGCGGTCAAAGTCGGCGATGGGCTGGAGGTGGAAACGACGATGGGCCCGCTCGCCCATCTGCGCCGCGTCGAGGCGATGGAGGCTTTCGTCGCCGACGCCGTCGCCCATGGCGGCAAGCTGCGCACCGGCGGCAAGCGCATCGGCAACAAGGGCTTTTTCTTCGAGCCGACGGTAGTCACGGACGTTCCCAAAAGCGCCCGCATCATGAACGAGGAGCCATTCGGCCCGCTGGCGATCATCAACCGCTTCGACGATTATGAGGAGGCGGTCGCCGAGGCGAACCGGCTCGAATATGGCCTCGCCGCCTATGCCTTCACCAAATCGGCCAAGACCAGCGCGCGGCTCGGCGAGGCGGTCGAAAGCGGCATGATCTCGATCAACCATCTCGGCCTTGGCCTGCCGGAAATTCCGTTCGGCGGCATCAAGGATTCAGGCTTTGGCAGCGAGGGCGGGGCGGAGGCGCTGGAGGCGTTCTTCAATAGCAAGCTCGTCACTTTGCTCGAGTCCTGAGGCGGGGCGCGAAGCTCGCCTGGCGGAAAAATCGCCCACCGGCGTTTGCGACGAATCGCAAGATTCGACGCAACGCATTGTTTAATTAATTCAATATGTTACGACGGTATAGGTCAGCAATGTTGACCTTGTGCTCTCGACATCCTTATATGACCCAAGATATCGTATAATAGCCCTAAAACCCGCCGCGCCCCGCTCAGTGCGCGCTGGCGCCCCCGCGGTTCCAGCCACGGCCGCGGTCGCCGAAAGCTTCCCAGCCGTCCCGCGTCACCGCGACCGTATCTTCCAGCTTGATGAAGCCGCGGCGCGGATGCGCCAGGGTCGTCTCGATCGAGACGACCATGCCCTCTTCGAGCGGCCGGTCCGCGTCCTCGGCGGGGTAGGGGACGGGGCCGCGCGCGGTGAGGCGCGGCGCTTCGTGGCTGACCAGGCCCATGCCATGGGCGACGAATTCCAGCGAATTGCCTCGCGCCGATTTTTCCAGGACTGGGCCGGCGCTGGCGTAGATCTCATGGCCCAGCGCGCCGGCGCGGATCGGTTGGCGCGCCGCCATCTGGATCGCGTCGATCTCGGCGAGCAGGTCTTCAAGTTCGGAATCGGGCTCGCCCTGTATCGCCATGCGGCAGAGATCGCCGATATAGCCTTTATAATTGCCGCCCGAATCGAGCGATAAAATCTCGCCTTTCCCCCAGATTTGCTCGGAAGGCGCGCGATTCCGGCTGGTTCCGGCGGTAATCAGGCAATATTCGAAGGTCAGCCCGCGGTTCACCTCCTCGCGGCGCAGCGCCTCGGTCAGTTCCAGCTTGGAGGCGCCGGGGCCATGCGAAGCGACCACCGCCAGCATCGCATCGACGACCAGATCGGAGGCCTTGCGCAAGTAATCGAGCTCACCGGCGCTCTTGCGGGCGCGCAGCCGCTCGAGCGGCAGATGCGCCTCGACGAATTCGACGCGTGGCAGCGCCCGGCGCAAAAGTTCGTCGGCGTCGGCGGGCAGGAACGCCCGCTCGACGCCGATCCTCTTCAGGCCGACGCCAAACTTGCGCAAGTAATCGGCAGCGCGCTGCGCGGCGTCGAGACTGCCGCCGGCGCCCTGCACATCCGCCATCCAGAATTTGCCGAGCTCGCGTTCATAGGATTCCATCGGATGGCCGACATAAGCGGCCTGGTCGAGGCGCCCTTTGACATAGACGAGCAGGGGAAGGTAGCGGCTGACGCCGATCGCGTCGAAATGATCGAAGAAGAAGAACCGATAGCCGCCGAGCAGATATTGAATATTGTGCTTCGACGACACGACGAGCGCATCGATGCCGGCCGCATCGAGCAACGCATCGAGACGTTCGCTGTCAAACGGCGCCGACGCCGCGTTGCGCGGCCCCGCCGCCGACGCCTGCTGGCCATTCTCCATGGCTTCCTCCGGAAACGCCCGCATGGGTTCATGCGGGCTTGTTGGCCTGGAGGCTGACGCTTTCTCGGAATTTTGGCAAGTTCAATTTCAAACCGCCGCCTTTCTTCCCTCCTTGCGCAGGGCTGTCCGGAGAAAACGAAAAGTTGCAGAATCGGAGATGTAATTAGGTTGTGTACTACCCTTCGACGTCATCCCGGGCTTGTCCCACGGCTGTCCGGTTCGGCAAGACCGGGTGCGTAGTTCAAGTCGCACACAACCCTGACGCGTCCTGCCCGGGCTTGTCCCGGGCATCCACGCCGAGCGGAAGCCGCCAACTTCGAATGTTTGTTGCAACGGCGCGGCGTGGATGGCCGGGACAAGCCCGGCCAAGACGCCGAGAGGTTCTAGATTCTCTCGCGTGACGGGACTTTTTAGCGCAACCGAACAGCGGTGGCACAAGGCCGGGCATGACGTGCTGGGGTTCCAAAAGGCGAAGTGCTGCAGCCTATTCTGTTCCGTACAGCCCTACCCTTGCGGGGGAAGGTGTCATGCGAAGCATTCATCCGCGTCATGCTTCGCATGACACCCTCGCCTGATCGCCGCCAGACACGGCATTGTCATGCGAGGTCGCCTCAATGATCGCATCGACCCTGCGCCAACGACAAGGGCGCGTCCTGTGGTCGATGATGTTGCAAAGCATGCGATGTGCAGCCCAAGAGGGCGCCGCGGCCAAACTTGGCGACGATCGTCGAGCGCTGGACGACGCGTTTTCCGAGCGCCGCCACAACCTGCCGTGCCGCCGAACCGCGGACCCTGTCTCTCTAGATCGAAGCGTAGGCCGCCTGGACGGTTGCGAGGGTCATGGGGTTGTGCGCGGTGGCGAGCGAAGGGTCGCGGCGGTAGCCATCGCCGGTTTCGTATTGGGTCAGTTCGCCGTCTGGCCCGGCCGAAGCCGACGTCGTATTTCGGTTCGCTCGGGCGCTCGCCACCCAGCGAGCGGTGTTGAGAGTGCGCATATTCATCGGCGAAATTGTCGGAATCTCCATGAAGAATGACCTTCTGCGTCGGAATAACAGGCAGCCATCATGGCTTTGGCGGTGTGGCGAATATCGAGGACGCCACGCCGTCCGAACGCGTCCGAATGATTCGGGCTCCATCAATTTGCCCGATTATGGTTAACGGTTCGTTACCTCGACCAGGCTCTTCCGCGCGTTGACGCAAACGAACCGCGGCGGGGCGCGTTAGCCGCTCGGCTCCGCCGATGGCGGTCAGGCTCCTGTCGCGCCCGCATCGCACGAGGCGAGGCAATGATCTGATGCGCGGCGTCTCAACGCAATCCCGCATGGGCGACCTTGCGGCTGCACGCGAAAGCGTTCGGCCAGCGGCGTCAGCGTGCGATTCCTCGCGATGATGACGGGCAGGACCGTCGCGTCTGCGAGTACACGACAGCGAGATGAACAATCGCCGTCATTGCTGTGCAGGTTCACTAATTCGTTGATCGGGCCTCCAATAGGAAGGAGGTGCAGGATAGGAGACAAAAGCTTCAACAGCATTCGTTCGGGCCGGTTCTCAGGAAGAAGGCGCGGGCCGCGCCGGCGCGAGACCAACACCAACTGAAACGGTCGAGTGTGATCCATCGTTTCGCATGGCGGAGCGTGTTTCACCGCTGAGACCTTTGTCAATGA
>DATBZF010000004.1:0-10398 GCA_036513315.1 Roseiarcus sp. | reverse complement strand
GCGACAACTTGTGCGACGTAGGTCTTGTCGGCGGCCGGCATATCGCCGGACAAGGCGTCATTGGCCAGAATGCGCCCGACTTCGGCTTGCGAAGCGACCGCGTCGCCTGAGGCGGCGGGATGATCGGTGCGGAAGAGCATGTCGGTGAAGTAGCGGCTCGGATCGGTGGCGCTCGAACTCGTGCGCCCTGCGAGCTGGGACGCTAGCCCCGCGGCGACGCCACGCGGTGGCGGCAACAGCTCGCAACAGTGTGTCGCCTGTCGAGGCCGCCTCGTCATCACGGTCGATGGACAAACAAGCACTGTAGGACTGCCTGGGCACACGCGCCGCCGCCTGGTCCGCGTCGTAGGTCCGGCACTACGTCCAGCACTGCGCTATGTTCACAATCTGCGATGAACCACCGTGATGGTTCCGATCTAAGGTGCCGAGATCGACATAGACGTGGTCTAAAAACGGCGTTCGCGAGTGGCGAAATCCACCCTCGCCCTTCACCAGTGCTTCCCCCGAAAAAAGACGAGGGGGAGCCACACGGTTTAGCGGATGACAACGACTTGAAATTGTTCAGTTTAAATGGTGCTGCCAGAGAGGATTGAACTCTCGACCTCTCCCTTACCAAGGGAGTGCTCTACCACTGAGCTACGGCAGCGCTAGCCCATCCGGCCTCGAATCTAGGCGCGTTGGGCGGGAATGCGCGCCTTGTGCCACAGGGTCGCGCCCAAGGCAACATGAGCGGGAACTGGGCGCAGGGCTGGAGCGCCGGGACGGCAGGGCGTGGATTTGGCGTCGTTCATGCCTTACCATTCCCGCCGGGGCTGGCGAGCACGAGGTTCGAACCGTATGAAAAGCATTTTGCTCGGCTTTATTGCCGCTGTTGCCGCTTTCGCCATGGCCGGCGCGGCGGAGCTGCCGACGGCCAAGCCCAAGCCGGCCAAGAAGATGAGGACTTGCATGATCGGCGACCAGAAGGGCTTTCTGTTGGCGGGCAGCGATACTTGCGTGAAGCTCGGCGGCTATATCTCGGTCGGCGGCGCATTGGGTAATGCGAGGCCGCCGGGGACTTGGTCAGGTCAATAATCCCCGCAATTGATTCGGCCCGATCCCTTAGGCCCGACGACCTCGAGCCGGTTGCCGCCAGCCACAATCATTTGGCGTCTGGACAGCGGGCTTTGGATAGGATTTCAGATCAGATTCCTGCATTGATTTCTTGGGCGGATGCGAGGCGCGGAAGGAAATCGAAGTCAAGAGTGCGCGAAGCGCAAGTGCATCGCCTCCAGCCACGGGCCCCAATAGGGCGTCGAAAGACGCCCGTCTTACAGACGGGCTATGGGGACCGCTCTTGAGTTCGATTTCCTTCCGCGCAAAGTGGCCGCTAAGAGATCAATGGAGGGTTGTCGCCGAACACGGCGGCGCGCTTCCGCGTCACCTCAATCGCAAAATTCCGCTACAGCGTGATCCTCGTCTCACTTTCCAGTTCGACCGGACCCGTCATCAGCACATGGCCGTCCGCCTCGCGCCATTCGATCGTCAGGTCGCCGCCGGGCAGCGTCACGCGCGCCTTGCGCTCGGCGAGGTCGTCGCGCACCGCGGCGACGAGGGCGGCGCAGGCGGCCGAGCCGCAGGCCTGGGTCAGGCCGACGCCGCGCTCCCAGACGCGCAGCTTCAGATGATCGCGCGCCGCGACATGGGCCAACGAAATATTGGCCTTTTCCGGAAACATCGGATGATGTTCCAGCAGCGGGCCGATTCGCGCCAGATCATGCGCGGCGATATCGCGGACCCAGAAAACCGCATGCGGATTGCCCATATTGACGACCGAGGCGATGCCCAGGCCGGCATCGTCATGGCCGTCGATCGGCAGCGCGACGCGGCGCGTATCGGCGACCGCATGACGCAGCGGAATTTCGCCCCATGCGAGGCGCGGCGCGCCCATATCGACGCGAAACGACAATTCGCCCTCGCGCCGGCAGTCGAGAATGCCGGCTCGGGTCTCCAGACTCAGATCGTCGCCGTCGCGCCCGCGCATCAGGAGATAGGCGACGCAACGCGTGCCATTGCCGCAAGCCTCCGCCTCGCTGCCGTCATTGTTGTAGATGCGCACGAAGGCGGTCGTTCCCGCCTGGCGAGGATCGAATACCGCCATCAATTGATCGAAGGCGAGGCCTCGTGTGTGGTGAATGGCGCGCGCCTGCTCGGCCGTGACGCCGGCGCCGGAGCCGCGCAGATCGAGCACCACGATTTGATTGCCCAGCCCGTTCATTTGGGCGACGCGGCGGGAGGTCGCGCTCTCAAGCGAAATGGAAATCTCAGCCGCTCCTTTGCTCAGCCGCGCGATCGTGCGCCGCCGGCTTTGTCGATAACCCGCGCGCCCAGCCGTGTCATCGCGTCGCGTAGATCATCGGCCTCGATCGGCGCGGAATATTTCTCGGCCATTTCCTGCGCACGCGCGCTCGGCGGCGCAGTCTTTGCCGCGCGGCGGGGCGCCGCGTCAAGCGGTCCCTGGCGGAAGGCGACCTTGCCGATGCAGCGCCAGCCCAGATGCGCGTTGACGCGCTCGATGATTGCGGCGACCGAATGCTGCGCCTCCAGCGCGAAAGCGCCTTCGACGCGCAAGATCAGGGTCGCAGGCTGGATCGGCGCGTCGGGATCGCGCCGCGAGGCGCGCGGCGGCCATTGCAGTTCGATCGGCCGGCAGCGCCCGGCGATATGAGCGCCGACGATTTCGGTCCAATCGGTCACCAGACCGGTCTCGCCAAGCCCCTGGCGCGCCAAAGCCGGCGCGACGAGCTCGGCGAGGAACTCGCCAAGCGGCGCGGCGCCGCGGCTCCAGCGATTCGGCGGTTTCGTCACGGGGTCCGTCCACTTATGATCGGCGCGATGAAATCCAGTCTAGCCCTCTGCGAGCCGCCGGCGCAAACGCCTGAGATCGCCAAAAGCGTTCTCGCCTGGTGGGATCGCCATCGGCGCGTCCTGCCCTGGCGGGCGCTGCCCGGCCAGCACGCCGACCCCTATCTCGTCTGGCTCTCCGAAATCCTGCTGCAGCAGACGACTGTCCAGGCGGTGATTCCCTATTTCGAGCGTTTCCGGGGGCTGTGGCCGCGCGTCGAAGACCTCGCCGCCGCGCCGCCGGAAGAGGTCATGCGCGCCTTCGCCGGGCTCGGTTATTATTCCAGGGCGCGCAACATGCACGCTTGTGCGCGCGAAATCGCGCGGCGCGGCGGCGCCTTTCCGCGGCGCGAGGCCGAGTTGCGCACCCTGCCCGGCATCGGCGCCTATACCGCGGCGGCGGTCGCGGCGATCGCCTTCAATGAGGCCGCGGCGCCAGTCGACGGCAATATCGCCCGCATCGTGACCCGTCTCGAAGCGATCGAACAGCCGATCGCCAAGGCGCGCGCCGCGATCTCCAAGGCCGCGGCGGCATTGACGCCGCGCGATCGCCCGGGCGATTTCGCGCAAGCTTTGATGGATATCGGGGCGACGATCTGCACGCCGCGCAATCCCAAGTGCCCGGCCTGTCCGATGCAATCGGTCTGCGCCGCATGGGCGACCGGCGAGCCACAGAACTATCCGCGCAAGGCGACGCGCAAAGCGCGTCCACACCGCAAGGGCGCGGCCTTTTTCGCGCAGGCCGCCGACGGCGCCATTCTTCTGCGCACACGTCCGCCGCGTGGGCTGCTGGGGGGCACGCTGGAATTGCCCGGCACGCCATGGTCGGGCGATTATGCGCCCGACGAAGCGGCGAGCGGCGCGCCCTTCCCCGCGCCCTGGCGCCTGATTCCAGGAATCGTCGAACAGGCCTTCACCCATTTTTCCCTGGCGCTGAACATCTATTTCGTCAGGCTCGCCGGCCGGCCGCCGGCGCATGGCGATTGTTTCTGGATCGCGCCCGAGAAAATCGAGGGCGCCGCGCTTTCAAGTCTGATGCGCAAGGCCGTCGCTCATGGCCTCAGCTTTGCGACCGGACCAGAGGCGGAATCGCGGACCGCTCCGATCAATAGACGTCGGAATGGGTTTTCGATGAAAACACGGTGAGCGCAATGATTTTAATGTCGAACCACAAAGACCAATTGTCGATGTAATAAAGATCGTGTTCGACGCGGCGGCGCATTTTCTCCTCATTGGTTATTTCGCCGCGCAATCCGCATACCTGCGCCCAGCCGGTAATGCCTGGCTTGACGTTGTGTCGGCGCGCATATTGGGCGATGCGGCTGTCGTAGCGCTGGTCGTGGGCGAGCGCATGCGGGCGCGGCCCCACCAACGACATGTCGCCGGCCAGGACATTGAGGAGCTGCGGCAATTCGTCGATGCTGCTGCGACGCAGAAAGGCGCCGATGCGCGTGACGCGCGGATCGAACCGCGTCGCCGCAATGAGACTGGAATCATCCTCCATCGCGGTCATCGTGCGGAACTTGACGATGCGAAACGGCTCCTGATTGAAGCCGTAGCGACGCTGCAGGAAGAACACCGGGCCGGAACTGTCGAGCCGGATCAAGAGCGCGATGAAAGCCAACAACGGCGCCAGCAGGACGAGCGCCATTCCCGCAAGAATCGTATCGAAGACGCCCTTCTCGATGCGCTGGAGGATTGAAAGCGGGCGGCGTGTCAGATTGAGGCTGGAAATCGGCCCGAGTTGGGCGACTTCCGCCTCGGAGAAGCGATCGAGTATCGCCTCGGGCCCCAGATGAATCTCGGCCGGCGTGCGCAGGAATGCATCGACGCAGGCTTCGATGATCGACGTCTGCGCCCAGGGAACGGCGATCACGATATCGTCCGGGCGCAATACCCGCACCATCGCGGCGGCGAGAGCGAGATCGTCGTTGAGAAAGACGGCGCCCTCGCGAATCGCCGTGGCGGAAACGATCTCCATGCCCGATCGCGATAGATCGTAGCGCCGCACGAAGGCCGACAGTTCGCGCTCGAAGCCGACCACGGCCAGTCGGCGTTGGGGCAGCAATCCCTTGCGTTTGGTGGCGTCGACGAGGCGGACCATCACGACCCGGGCGCCGCCGAGGGCCAGCAGGCCGACAAGATAGAGAATGCCGGTCGCGCCGCGCGAAAACACATCCGTCGTCTTGGTGAGAAATCCCAGCGCCAGCATGCAGCAAAAGGCGAGGTTCCAGACAGAAATGCACCGACCGATATGACCGGAAAAGGAATCGAATTGCCGTATCGCATATCCGCTGCGTTGAACATTGAAGGCGACGACTAGCGCGCCGACCAATATGCCGACTTCGGTGACCGGCTCGACGTCTGGCAGAAGCCCCAATGTCGCATATTTGTAGATCACGTGGGACGCGCCGGCGGCCATGACGATCGCGCAGAAATCGAAAATCGCCGCAAGATAGCCAATGCCGATTTCGGCAATGTCCTTAGGCGCGCTCGCCAACCGACGCCGAAAATTGCGCTGGGCGAATTGGGCGGCCGACTGGCGTCTGGCGGCCCGAAGCGCCGTGGCTGATGCGGCGGCAGATGGCATGCCATTGCTCCATTTCGGCACGATATGACGAATTCGCCGCTGACGCGACGCCTCCACGCCCCTGCAGCGCAAACCACGTGCCGATGCGCTGCGAATGAAGGGTTCGGCGCATGAAACAGCCGTCCGCCGGATAGACGATTGACGAGCAAAGCGCGGCAGAGCCCGAAATCGGCGGAATTGCGCGGAGGACCGACGAGGCGATTGGCGGACCTACGCTTTTCGCCGCTCCTGTGAACGATCCTGTCTCAATTCGGGAGGCATGCGCCTTGCCACCCGCTCCCTGACGAATAGCCGGGACGAGGAGCGGATCGATGCAATTGGCGGCCACGGCGCCCCGAAAGAAATGGCGGCCGCTCGTCCATATCGGCTCTCTGCCAATCGATGCGGTCGACATTCAGGAAACGGCGCAGGCCTTTATCGACTATTGCCTGAGCGCCGAGCGCGCCGGCGCGACGCGGCCCATCTATTCGACCTCGGTCAATGGCCAGGTCATTTCCCTATGCGCGCGCGACAGCAAACTGGCGGCGATGTTCCTATGCGCCGACTCGGTGAACGCGGACGGCCAGCCGCTGGTGTTTCTGTCCCGCTATCTCTGCGCCAATCCCTTGCCCGAACGCGTCGCGACGACCGACCTCTTTCCTGTCGTGGCGCGCCTGGCGGCCAAAGCAGGCGTCACATTCTACATGCTGGGCGGCAGCGAAGAGGTCAATCGAAAGGCGGCGGAAGCTTCGCTGGCCGCCTATCCCGCGTTGCGCATCGTTGGGCGCCGCAACGGCTATTTCTCGCAGACCGAGGAAGCCGCGGTGGTGGAGGAAATCGCTCGCCTGCGTCCTGACGTGCTTTGGCTTTCGCTTGGCGTGCCGCTCGAACAGCAATTCTGCATGCGCAATCTCGACGCTTTGCGCGGCGTCGGCATCATCAAGACATCGGGCGGCTTGTTCGATTTTATTTCCCTCGCCGCGCCGCGCGCGCCGCTATGGATGCGGAAATCCGGGCTCGAATGGTTTTTCCGAATGACGCGCGAGCCGCAACGGTTGTTCCTACGTTATGCGTTAACCAATCCGCATGCCCTGTTCCTCATGCTCAGAGGCCTGAGATGAGCGCGCCATGACGCCTCAGGGCAAGATCCGATCAATGCCTGCGAGACTAAGGAGCTTTGTCGCCGCCCATCAGGCGATGGCGGGCGCCGTTCTCGCCTTGGCGATCAAGGGCGGCGGCGCCGTTCTGATGATCGTCGTCTTCACGCTGGCCGCGCGGACCGTGTCCACGGCCGCATTCGGCGCTATCGCAATATGGTTCAATGTCCTCTCGTGCCTCGCCGTGGCGGCGGTTTTCGGCCAGGAAAATCTGATCGTCCGCTCGTGGGGAGAATATGCGAACGACCGACGATTCGGCCTGATGGCGGGGGCCTACCGCTTCGGCTGGACGACCAGCGCGACGGCGACCATCGTCGGCTGCGCCGCCTTGATCATAGGCGACCGCTTTGTGAACGCCCCGTTGCCGCTGTCTGCGCTATGCGCCGCGATCGCCTTTCTGGCGGCCCAATCGATGCTGCATTATTCCTCCCACTCGTGCCGGACGATCCACAATTTTCGCGTTTCGGAGTTCAACCGCGAATTGACGTGGCGGTTGGTCCTGCTGCTGGTCGTCGCGTTTCATTTGCATGGCGATCTCACGCTAACCACCTTCTTCGGCGCCGCCGCTGGCGGAATGTGCGCATCGATCGCCATTCAGACGATTGCGACGTTCAGGCGTTTTCCGGCCGAGGTCGCCGCCGCGCCGCGAGAGTTCGCCAGGCGGGAATGGTTCACGCGGGCGCGCAGCATGTGCCTGTCGGCGAGCGTCGAGGCGATGGGCCAATATGCGGAAGTCATCCTCCTCGGCTTCCTCGTCGCGCCCGCCGCGGCGGCGACCTATTTCATCGCGGCGCGCATCGCCAATATCTTTGCAATGATTTCGTCGGGCTTGAACACCTATACCGTCACGCAGGTCAGCACGCTGCATTTCGCCGGCGAGACGGAAGGGCTGCAACAAGTGCTGCGCTCCGTCATGACTGTCGTTTTCGTATTGGTCACGCCGCTGTTCATCCTGCTGATCATCGCCGCCGCGCCGATTCTATCGATATTCGGCCCGGCCTATAGCGCCGGCTATGTCTCGTTGGCGGCGCTGGCGTCGGCGAGCTTCATCATAACGTTGAGCGGGCCGGGGTCCGGCATTCTGATGATCACTGGCGGCGAAAGGCTTTGGTCGCGGATCGCCATTCTTTCGCTGACGCTGCGCATCCTGTTGCTGCTCTATCTCGCGCCGCGTTATGGCGCCAGCGGCGCGGCGATCGGCTGGGCGATCGTCAACGCGCCCGTCGCCATCTGGGTCAGCCAGCTCTGCCGAAACCGCTGCGGCGTCGATCCGTCCGTCCTGTCGATTTTCTCGCGATGGCGCCCGGCGATGCGCGCCTGGCGCGGCGCCGGCGCAGCGTTGGCGCCGCCGCGCGTGTCGGACAATTAGCGATGCGCGGCGACCAGAAGGCGCGCGAGCGCGCGGCGCGAAGCAATAAACCCCGCAACCGCCGCGCCAGGCGGACACAGCCTGACGAATTGCCTGACTTACGAAATCGCCCTCGGCTTCGAGGCGATCAGCCATTGGGCGATGAGCTTGCTGTGGGAGCGAGACCTCGACGCGGCCGGGCCGTATCGGCGGCCGAAAGAGGCGCTGAGGCGGACCTCTCCGCCGGCAACCACTGGACAGCGCTCGTCACCAAAGGCGCCATCATCCTCATCACGTTCTTTTCGAACGGCAACTTCCAAGACAAAATCATTCCCGATTCCGCCAATTCCAGCCTTCAGCAATATATCGTGGTCGCGATGTGGATCGTAATCGGCGGCGCGAGCTATTTCAGGCGCACGATATTGCGCATCGACCTGACGGCGGGGTTGTTGGCTAATTTTGCTCTTTATGCGCTCGCCCTCATCTCGATCTCCTGGTCTTACAATCCCGTCGAGAGCGTCACCAAAGGCGCCGCGATGTGTTTTGTGATTTTCGGCGCCTATCGTCTCGTCAGGACGACGCCATTCGACGAGATCGTCGAATGCATCATCCATGGCCTGTTCCTGCTCAATGCGTCGTCGGTTTTCCTGGCGCTATTCGTTCCCGACATCGGCGTTCTGGCGAATTGGCAGCACGCGGGCCAATGGAACGGAATTTTCTTCAGCAAACAAACGCTCGGAATTTGCGGGGCATTGCTGTTGTTCTTTTCGTCCTATCGCCTTCTCAATCCGCCGCGGCGGATTTATCACGGCGTCGCGGCGGCAATGGCGCTCGCTTGCGTGATCGGCTCGGAGTCGCGCGGCGGCGGCGCGGTCGCGGTTTTGGCGGTCGCCTGCATTTACCTGACGGGCGCGTCAATGCGCTTCGCCAGGATTCTCGCCTTCTTCCCGTTCGTCACCAGCCTGTTTGGCGCCGCGCTGATCATCTATTTCGTTCGAACCGGCAACCTCTATCTGACGATCTTCGACACCGACATCGACTTCACCGAGCGCACCTTCATTTGGCAATATGCGCTGAGCCATTTCAAGAATGCGCCGCTGCTGGGCTACGGGCTCAACGGATTCTGGACGTTGAAGGACGTGAAGGATGTTTTCGTCGAGCAGCATGGCTGGTTCCTCGACAATTATCACGATGGCTATATCGCGATCGTCATGGAAACCGGCGCCATCGGATTTTGCATTTTCGTCGCCAGTTATTTCCTCTATGGGCTTCGCCTCGTGGGAGAAATTCGCGATCGCGGCGCCCTCGACCGCAATGTCGCGCTGACGTTGGTTTACTGCTGCCTGATCTTCTTCATCGACTTCACCGAGACATTTTTTCTGCGGTCGACGAACATCACCTCATCGCTGCTGACGATATGCATCTTCATAGCCTTTTCGCGATCGCGCCTCGCGCCGAAGACGCTCGTCCGGACGTCGGCGGCGCCGGCGAGATTATGGCGCAGCGGGGAGATATCGACGATGCGGCGAGGCCGGCGAACGACAAGTTAGCTTGGCGCCGATCGGGAGAATGGGAGCCGCATCGTGACTTTGCAAAGGTTCATCGCCCGTTCCCTCGGCGTTGCTCTGTTTTGCGCCTTTTTCGCCAGTCCTCATGCGATCGCGCAACCCGCGCGCCAGACAGGCGACGACGACGCGCCGGCCTTCGCGGCGGTCAAGCTGATGGGCCGTGGCGTCAACATCCTGGGCTATGACGGCGTCTGGGAAGGCGGGGAGAACGCGCCGTTCCGCATCAGCGACTTCGCGCTCATTCGCAAGGCCGGTTTTGGCCATGTCCGCATCAATTTTTTCGGATTTCGTTTTATGGATGCGGATGATCGGCTCGACCCCGCCGTATTGGCGCGTCTCGACATGGTGATCGACCTGACGGCGCGTAATGGCCTGATCCCGATTCTCGATCAGCACGACAATCAGCTCTGTCAGGAAAAGCCCGACCGCTGCCAGGCCAGGCTCGTCGCGTTTTGGCGACAGATCGCGGCGCGCTATGCCGGCAAGCAGCCGCGAATGATCTATGAGATCCTTAACGAGCCCGGCGGCGAAATGTCCGCCGCGACCTGGAACGACAATCTGCGCGCGGCGCTTGAAGCGATCCGCAACAGGGATGCGAACCGCATGGTCATCGTCGCCGCGCTGAACGCCGGCGGCGCCCACGCAATCGATAAACTGATTCTGCCGTCGGCTGACCGCCGCCTGGTCGTCACCGTGCACTATTACGATCCGATGACTTTCACCCACCAGGGAGCGTCCTGGGCGCCGCTCCTGGCCGCGCTGCACGATGTCGATTGGGGGTCCGACGAGGCGAAGGCCAAGATCGTCGACGATTTCACGATCGCCAAAAATTGGGGAATCGCAAACCGGCGCCCCATCTATCTCGGCGAATTC
>DATBZF010000003.1:0-55658 GCA_036513315.1 Roseiarcus sp. | reverse complement strand
AAGGCCGGAAAGCCCCACACCGTCGCCATCGTCGCCTGCGTCAGAAAAATGATCATCTACGCAAACGCCGTCCTACAAAGAGACCAACCATGGAAAATCATAACGGCTTAATCGACCCCATCTGATAGTTGCTTCTCCCGCAAGGGGAGAAGGACGCGCCCCGCTACGCCGCCTCTTCCACCGGCGGCGCCATCGCGCCGGTCATCATCGCGACGGCGTCGGACATCGTCTGCTTTTTCGGATCGATCACCGTCAGGCGCCGCCCGAGCCTATGGATATGGATGCGGTCGGCGACTTCGAACACATGCGGCATGTTGTGGGAGATGAGGATGATCGGCAATCCGCGCTTCTTGACGTCGAGGATGAGCTCGAGCACGCGCCGCGACTCCTTGACGCCGAGCGCCGCGGTCGGCTCGTCCATGATGACGACGCGGCTGCCGAAAGCGGCGGCGCGCGCTACCGCCACGCCCTGGCGCTGACCGCCGGACAGGGTCTCGACCTGCTGGTTGATGTTTTGAATAGTCAGCAGGCCGAGTTCCGAAAGTTTCTGGCGCGCAATTTTTTGCATGGCGCCGCGGTCGAGCAGGCGGAAATATTTGCCGAGGAATCCCGGCGCGCGCATTTCGCGCCCCAGGAAAATATTGTCGGCGATCGACAGCGCCGGCGACACTGCGAGGTTCTGGTAGACGGTCTCGATTCCAGCCTCACGCGCATCGATCGGCGAGCGGAAATTGACCACTTCGCCGGCGAGCCTGATCTCGCCGGAATCGGGAATCACGGCGCCGCACAGCGCCTTGATCATCGACGATTTGCCGGCGCCGTTGTCGCCGATCACGGCAAGAATCTCGCCGGGATAAAGATCGAAATCGGCATTGTCGAGCGCGGTGACGCGCCCGTAGCGCTTGATCAGGCCGCGCGCTTGCAAGACAGGCGTTGGGCTCAATTCGACACCCTCCGGATCCATTGATCGAGCGCGACGGCGACGATGATCAACACGCCGACGGCGAATTGCTGCCAGAGTACGTCAAGGCCGGCGAGCGAGACGGCGGAGCGGAACACGCCGACGATCAGCGCGCCGATCAGCGTGCCGACGATCGAGCCGCGTCCGCCAAACAGGCTGGTGCCGCCGATCACCACGGCGGTGATGCTGTCGAGATTGGCGTCCTGACCGCTGGTCGGGCTGATCGCGCCGACGCGGCCGATCAACACCCAGCCGGCGATCGAAGAGATCAGCCCGGCGAGAATATAGACGTTGAGCAGCACGCGGTCGGTGTTGATGCCGGCCAGATGCGCGGCCTCGCGATCGTCGCCGGTGGCGTAGATATGGCGCCCGAACGCCGTGCGGGTCAGCATGTACCAGACCAGGATCGCCAGCGCGACGAGAAGCAGCGTGCCGAGGATGATGCGGGCGCCGGCGAATTCGAGGGGATAGCCCATCAACTGCAGAAACGGCGCCTGGGCTTCGAGATCGCCTGAGCGGACAGTCTCGCTTTGCGAATACCAGGTGTTGAGCGCGCCGATGATGCTCAGCGTGCCAAGCGTGACGATGAACGGCGGCATTTTCAACCGCGTCACCAGCGCGCCGTTAAGGGCGCCGAACACGACGCCGCAGAGCAGGCCGGCGGGAAAAGCGATGACCAGCGGGAGGCCGTCGATGACGCCGAGCCGGCCCATCACGACAGAGGAGATCACCATCACGACGCCGACCGAAAGATCGATGCCCGCCGTCAGGATGATCAGCGTCTGGGCGATGCCGAGAATGCCGATGATGGTGACCTGGAGCAGGATGGTCGACAGATTGTTGGCGGTGGCGAAGCGGGGAAAGTTGACCATCAGGCCGAGCACCACGCCCATCATCAACACGACGAAGGGAACCACGGTCGGATAAGCGTGCAGGAAACGCTGAACGCGCTTGACGAAGGGAAGATGCTCTTCTTCGAAAGTCGCCTGCGCCGTCGAGGCCGCCGCGAGAACCCGTTCGAACTCTTGTGGCGCACGCCCTCCCGCGCCGTCGGAGATTTCTGTCATTTCCAGCCCCGTTATCAAACCCGCGACCGGGCCGCTTCCCCAAAGGGGCGCAGCCTCGATTGTTCTGGCGCCGCAACGCGCGTCGCTGCGAGACTGCATCTTTTCTCCGCCGCGCTCAATGGGTTTGAATCGCGATCGGCGACGAGTGGTCCGAGTCACCGAAATTCAACGGCGCTCATATTCCCACTGTGACAAGATCGGCAGAGGAACACAATTTGGTTGCGGCGCCCCACGCCTTGCAACCCAGCGCGTCATGCCCGGCCTTGCGCCACGGCTGTCCGGTTCAGCAGGATCGGTTGCATAGTTGAAGTCGCGCACAACCCTCACGCGTCCTGCCCGGGCTTGTCCCGGGCATCCACGCCGAGCGGAAGCCGCCAACTTCGAAGGTTTACTGCAACGGCGCGGCGTGCGGACGAATGCTCCGCATTCGCCTTGGGATGGCCGGGACAAGCCCGGCCAAGACGCCGAGAGGTTCTGTTTCACTTAGATTCTCTCGCGTGACGCGACTCTTTTGCTGAACCGGACAGCCCTGGCCTTGCGCCGGGCATCCACGCCCGGAGGCCACCACGAACCCCTAGTGCTGTTCCCAGCGACGCCGCGTGGATGGCCGGGACAAGCCCGGCCATCACGTCGAGGGGGGCGCCGGGA
Organism: Roseiarcus sp.; assembly: GCA_036513315.1. Taxonomy (GTDB): domain Bacteria; phylum Pseudomonadota; class Alphaproteobacteria; order Rhizobiales; family Beijerinckiaceae; genus Roseiarcus. Next base: position 52,982 of record DATBZF010000003.1, on the reverse strand, counting down.
CGAACCCGTTCAAGCGCCCAGCTGTCACCGTGATGCGATCACTCCCGCGCCCGACTCAGCCCCAGCAGAGCTTGGCGCCTTCGGTCGAGTCGATCGACTTCACGCCGGGAACGGGATGATCGGTGATTAGCGTCGCGCCGGTGTCGAAGAAATCGAGGCCGGGCGTGGCCGCCGGCTTCTTGCCGGTCTTGACGAAATCGACGATCGCCTCGACGCCCTTCGACGCCATCAGCAGCGGATATTGCTGTGACGTCGCGCCGATGATGCCTTCCTTGACGCTCTTCACGCCGGGGCAGCCGCCGTCGATCGCGACGACCAGCACGCCCTTGTCCTTGCCGGCCGCCTTCAACGCGGAATAGCCGCCCGCCGCCGCCGGCTCGTTGATGGCGTAGACGACGTCGATATCCGGCGCCTTCTGGAGAATGTTCTCCATCGCCTTGCGCCCGCCTTCTTCGGCGCCCGCCGTCACGTCGGAGCCGACGATCTGCGGGCTGTCGCTCTGGGCGTAATGCTTGGGATTCTTGACCGGGATGCCGAAGCCGGTGAGGAAGCCGTTATGGCGGAGATAGTCGACCGACGGTTCGTTGGGGGCGAGATCGAGCGTCGCGATCTTCGCGGTCTTGGCCTTGTCGCCGAGCGTCGCCTTGGCCCATTGGCCGATATATTCGCCAGCCTTGAAATTGTCGGTGGCGAAAGTCGCATCCGCCGCATCGATCGGATCGAGCGGCGTGTCGAGGACGATGACCAGAAGGCCCGCTTTACGCGCCTTTTCGACGCTCGGCACGATCGCGGTCGAATCGCTCGGCACCAGCATGAAGCCCTTGGCGCCGGCGTTGATCAGCGCCTCGATCGCGGCGACTTCGCCGTCGTTGTCGCCGTCGGCCTTGCCGGCATAGGCCTGCAAGGTTACGCCGAGCTCCTTGGCCTTCTTCTCGGCGCCTTCCTTCATCTTCACAAAGAAAGGATTAGTGTTGGTCTTGGTGATGAGGCCGATGATGGTGTCGGCGGCGGCGGCCGGCGCGCTCATCAGCGCGATCGATAAAGCCGCCGCGGCTGCCGTGGACAAAATTGCGAGCTTCTTTGACACTGAATTCCTCCCGAGAATTTTCACTTCTTTTGCGACGGCTGCGCCTGGCGCGCCGAATTTCGGCGATCTCTTCGAAGCGACCCTTCAACGGACCGTTTTCGCATCGTCGCGCGCCTATAGGGGCAAAATAGCGCGGCCAAGTCAAATGATAATTCAACTTGCCTGAATTATTGACACCGAAGGTTCCGGCGCCCATTCTAATGTCGGCGACGAGCCCTCAAGCCGGGCCGCCGGCGCCTTGACCGGCGCGACATGCGCGACCGCGGGCCTGGAAACAGAGACATGCGATGATTCCGGCCGAGGAGCAAAGTTCACAATCCGGGTCCGTGCTCGCTGTCGCGACCGGCGCCGATCAGGTCGGGCTGCGCCTCTACAACGAACGATTGATCCTGTCGCTGGTACGCCGTTACCGCCAGCTCTCCAAGATCGAGGTCGCGCGGCTGACGGGCCTGTCGGTGCAGACCGCCTCGGCGACGATGAACCGGCTGCAATTGGACGGCCTGTTGCGCCGCGAGGCGCCGCAGCGCGGGCGCGTCGGCCAGCCGACTGTGCCGCTGTCGCTCGATCCTGAAGGCGCTTTTTCGATCGGCCTGAAAATCGGGCGACGCAGCAGCGATCTGGTGCTCGTCGATTTCGAAGGCCGGATAAGAGAGCGCGCCCACGAGACTTTCGCCTATCCGACGCCTGAAATCATTCTTGATTTCGCCGCGCGCACGCTGCCGGCCTTTGCACGGACGCTGACGCCGCGGCAATTGCGCAGGGTGGCGGGCCTTGGCGTCGCGGCGCCTTTTCAATTGTGGAACTGGGGAGCCGAGATCGGCGCGCCGCCGGGCGCCATGGATGGCTGGCGAACCATCGACATCGAACGGGAAATCGGCAATCTCTGCGCCTTCCCCGTCACCTCATGCAACGACGCGACCGCCGCCTGCGCGGCCGAGTTTTTCTTCGGCGAGGCGTGGCGCCATCGCGACTTTCTGTATTTTTTCTTAGGCTCCTTCGCCGGCGGCGGAATCGTGATCGGCGGCTCGCTGTTTCCGGGCCGCACCGGCAATGCCGGCGCGCTCGGCTCGATGCCCGTCATGGCGCCCGGCGAGGCCGGCGCACCGCCTTCGCAATTGATCGCCTGCGCCTCGATCTATCAGCTTGAGCGGCGCATCGAGGCGGCCGGGCTCGACGCCTCTTCGATCTGGCGCACGCCCGCTGCCTGGAGCGATTTTGGCCCCCATCTCGAGGCCTGGATCGCGGAGGCCTCGCACGCCCTCGCTTATGCCTGCGTCGCCGCGATTTCCGTCATCGATTTCGCCGCGATCGTGATCGATGGCGCAATGCCGATCGAAGTGCGCGATCGCCTGACGGCGCGCGTCGCCGAGCAGGTTGAAAGCCTCGACCGGCGCGGGCTTTCCGACGTTGCGATCATGCCCGGCGTCATCGGCGCCGACGCGCGCGCTTTGGGCGGCGCGGCGCTGCCGCTGATCGCCAATTTTGCGCGCGACAGAGAAGTGTTGTTTAAGGACGCCCCGGGCGGGTTGACCCCTGGCCTGCCGGATCAATGACCGCTGGCGCAACAAGCAAAAGAGGCGCGAATGACTTCGCAAATCATCCAGGTCGAACCGTTCGATCTCGTCGTTTTCGGCGGCACTGGCGATCTCGCCTACCGAAAATTGTTCCCGGCCCTGTTTCATCGGGACAAGGACAATCAATTCAAGGAGCCGACCCGGATCGTCGGCGTTGCGCGCCGCCACATGGAGCGGGACGCCTTTCGCGACACCGTGAAGGACGCTTTGCTCAAGTTCGGCGGCGTCGACGACGCCTCGACCCCGCTGGTCGCGCGTTTCCTCAACCGCATCGACTATGTGGCCGTCGACGTCACCGGCGATAGCGGCTGGGACGGCCTGAAAGCGCTGCTCGGCGCCGACGAACGCGTGCGCGCCTATTATATGGCGACGAGCCCCGATCTGTTCGGCCCGATCGCCAAACAATTGGGCGCCAAGGGCCTGGTGACGCCGCGCTCGCGCATCATTGTTGAAAAGCCGATCGGCACGGACGGCGCCAGCGCCGACGCGATCAACGACGAGATCGGTTCGGTGTTTCCCGAAAAACGCATTTTCCGCATCGATCATTATCTCGGCAAGGAGACTGTGCAGAACCTGATGGCTTTGCGCTTCGCCAACGCCCTGTTCGAGCCTCTCTGGAACAACGCCCATATCGACCATGTGCAGATCACCGTCGCCGAAACGCTCGGCGTCGAGGGCCGCGGCGCCTATTACGACGGCTCCGGCGCAATTCGCGACATGGTGCAAAATCACATGCTGCAATTGCTGTGTCTGGTGGCGATGGAGCCGCCCGCCTCGCTGGAGGCGGATGCTTTGCGCGACGAAAAGCTGAAAGTGCTGAAATCGCTCGCGCGGATCGATTCTTCGAATGTTTCCGCACTGACGGTGCGCGGGCAATATCGCGGCGGCTTCGCCGATGGCGCGGCGGCTTCGTCCTATCTGCAGGATATCGGCAAGGAGGCGAGCGACACCGAGACCTTCGTCGCGTTGAAAATCGGCGTCGCCAATTGGCGCTGGGCCGGCGTGCCGTTCTATCTGCGCACCGGCAAGAGATTACCGCAGCGCTTTTCGGAAATCGAAATCGGCTTTCGCCGCGTGCCGCACGCGATTTTCGATTCGGGCGCCGACACCATTCCCGCCAACCGCCTTGTCATTCGCGTGCAACCTGACGAGGGCATCAAGCTCTGGCTGATGATCAAGGAGCCGGGGCCGGGCGGCATGCGGCTGCAGCATGTGCCGCTCGACATGAGCTTCGAAAAGGCCTTTGCCGGCCCGTCGGCCGACGCTTATGAACGGCTGCTGATGGATGTCGTGCGCGGCAACGCGGCTCTGTTCATGCGGCGCGACGAAGTCGAGGCGGCCTGGCGCTTCATCGATCCGATCCGCGACGCCTGGACGCAATCGCGCGAGGCGCCGCGCCCCTATACGGCCGGCACTTGGGGTCCGGCGGCGGCGATCGCGCTGATCGAGCGCGACGGGCGCACCTGGAACGAGGAATACGAATGAGCGCGACAACCATGCAACGACATGAATTTCCCGATGGCGCCGCTTTGGCGCCCGCCTTCGCGCAATGGACCGCGAACCTCTTGCAAAAAGGCGTCGACGAGCGCGGCGAGGCGGTTCTGATCGTATCCGGCGGCAATACGCCGAAGCGTTACTTCGCCGCGCTGGCGCAGCGCCCGATCGATTGGGCGCGCGTGACGATCACGCTGGCCGACGAGCGCTGCGTGGCGGACGACAGTCCGCGCTCGAACGCGCGGCTGCTGCGCGAGAATCTGCTGCGCGACCATGCGAGCGCCGCGCGCTTTGCGCCGCTCGCCGATTCCCGGTTGTCGCCGGATCAGGAACTGGCGGCGGCGCGCGCGCGCATCGCCGATCTTCCGCTGCCCGCCGATCTCGTTGTGCTCGGCATGGGCGACGACGGCCATACTGCGTCATGGTTTCCCGGCGCCGACAATCTTGCCGAGGCGATCGACCCGGGCGCGAGGAATTTGGTGCTGCCGATGCGCGCGCCCGGCGCGCTCGAACCGCGCCTCACCTTGACGGCGCGGGTGATCCTGCGCGCCCGCGCACTCGCGCTTCATATCGAGGGCGCCGACAAGCTCGCAACGCTCGCGCGCGCTGCCGCCGAGGGACCGGTCGAGGCGATGCCGATCCGCGCCGCCCTGCGCGGCGCCAGCGACCGGCTGACGATATTCTCCGCCTCGTCCTGAAGCGTGCAACTTGGAGAGCCCACAGATCGCTGAGGATTGAGACGATCTGCATCTCTGAGGACACGGATTCGAGGGACGAATGGAACGCTCGAATTCCCTCCCCCCTTTGTGGGGGAGGGAGTTCGGCGCGCCAATGTCTTCGACGACTCGAACCGGACCTGCCCCTTGTCAGGGAGCGAGTTTCGCGGCGCTAACGTCTAAAAAACACCCCGTCCGAACAGTCGTGGCGATCGGCCCATCATCCGAGATTAGGACAAAAAACCATGACCTCTGAACCGCCCGCGCCATCGAGCGCGCGCGTCGCCGAACCGGCGCCGATGGGCATCGCCGCTCTCTGCGCGCTGGCGGCGATCATTGGAATCGTCACCGGCTTCGGCGCGTTGCTGTTCCGCCTGATGATCAGCTTCGTGCACAATCTGTTTTTCCTGCAGACGATTTCCTTGAATTACGATTCCAGCCAATTCACGCCCGCCAATCCCTGGGGCGTCCTGGTGATCCTGGTTCCCGTCGTCGGCGCAATCATCGTCACCTTCATCGTCGCCAATTTCGCGCCCGAGGCGAAAGGCCATGGCGTGCCCGAAGTGATGGACGCCATCTACTACAAGGGCGGCGTCATCCGGCCCGTCGTCGCGATCGCCAAATCGCTCGCCTCGGCCGTGGCGATCGGCAGCGGCGCAGCGGTCGGGCGCGAAGGCCCGATCATCCAGATCGGCTCGGCGCTCGGTTCGACCTTCGGCCAGATCATCAAGCTGTCTGTCGGCCAGCGCATCATTCTGGTCGCCGCCGGCGCCGGCGCGGGCATAGCCGCGACCTTCAACACGCCGATTGGCGGCGTGTTGTTCGTCACCGAATTGATGCTGCCGGAAGTCAGCGTCAACACGTTCCTGCCGGTCGCCACCGCCACTGGCGTCGCCACTTTCGTCGGACGGCTGTTCTTCGGGCCTGATCCCGCTTTCAAGGCGCCGCCGCTGACGCCGCTCCCCAATGACCTGTCGTCGGGCGCCTTCACCTTGCTGCTCTATATCGCGCTCGGCGCGCTGACCGGAATCGCCGCCGCCGGGTTCATCCGCGGCCTGCATCTGGCGGAAGACCTGTTCGACAAAATCCCCGGCCGCTATTTCAGGCATATGGTCGGCATGGCGATCGTCGGCGCGCTGATCTATTTTCTGTTCACGAACTTCGGTCATTACTACGTCGAAGGCGTCGGCTACGCGACGATCCAATCCATTCTTGGCGGACAGCTCGTCAGCGTCGAATTGCTGGCGCTGCTGTTCCTGTGCAAAGTCGCTGCCACGTCGATCAGCCTGGGGGCGGGATCGTCGGGCGGCGTGTTCTCGCCCTCCCTCTATATGGGCGCCACTTTGGGCGGCGCTTTCGCCAGCATCCTCGCCAATCTGTTTCATCTTCCGATCAGTGCGCCTGCCTTCGCGATGGTCGGAATGGGCGCGATGGTGGGCGGCGGCACCGGCGCCGCGATGACCGCCGTCACCATGATTTTCGAAATGACCCGCAATTACGATATCGTATTGCCGATGATACTGGCGGTCGGCGCCAGCCTCGCCACCCGCCGCCTGCTGTCGCGCGAGAACATTTACACCCTGAAATTGATCCGCCGCGGCCATCCCGTGCCGCGCGGCCTGCACGCCAATATGTTCCTGGTGCAGAGCGCGACCGATGTGATGGAGAAGGACGTTCCGATCCTGCCCGCCGAGACGCTGCTCGACGAATTTCTGCTGCGGCCGGAGAACAGGAGCGTCATCCGCCATATCGTGGTGACGCGCGAGGGACGAATTTTCGGCGTGCTGCGCGTCAACACGCGCATCCGGCGGCCCCTCGCAGAAGTGCAAAGCGGCGTCACGCTCGGCGAGGTCGCCCAAAAGAACTTCACCATCGTGCGTGAGAGCGAAGCGATGTTCGACGTGATCACTCGCATGTCGCGGCGCGATGCGACTATGGCGCTTGTGGTGTCGGCGCAAGCGGGCAAGGCGGCGCCGCGGCCGGCGCATATCCTCGGCATCATCACCAAGGAGCATGTCGCCGATTCCGTCGCCAAGACAGTGAATATCTATCCGGGCTAAGGCGCACGCCGTCCTTGCGAGGTCAGGCGAATGAGTCATTCGCCTTGGCGAAGCGACGAAGCAATCCAGACGAAGCTTCTGAAAGCCTTCGTCTGGATTGGTTCCTAAGGCGAATGCGAAGCACGTCCGGACTACCGCTCGCAATTGTGCAGGTACACAATTTCGTTGATCGAGCCTCCAATAGGAAGGAGGTGCAGGATAGGAGACAAAAGCTTCGACAGGTTTATCGCCCCTACTGACTTCGCTATTGAGCCATTGTTCGCATGGAGGCAATGCTTTCACCGCTGAGACCTTTGTCAATGACGACCGCGGAAGCGGTCGCCGCCTTCGGCGGTGGCCTGAAAGGCCATCATTGACAAAGGTCTCAGCGGTGAAACACGCTCCGCCATGCGAAACGATGGATCACACTCGACCGTTTCAGTTGTCGTTGGTCTCGCGCTGGCGCGGCCCGCGCCTTCTTCCTGAGAACCGGCCCAGACGAATGCTGTTGAAGCTTTTGTCTCCTATCCTGCACCTCCTTGCTATCGGTGGCGGATCGACGAAATCGTGAACCTGCACAGCAATTACGGTGAAGCCGAATCACAGGAAGGCCGCACGCCGCGACCGCTCCAGGCGCTCAAGATCGAGACCTCCCGGTCCGGCGGCCGCGCGCCTTGGTGAACGAGCCCGCGCCGCCGAACAGCAATCGCGCAATGTCGGGCGGCGGATCGGGCTCGCCGCCGTCTGGCGCCTGCATATGGCCGTCGACCAGCAGATGCGCATAGCCATGCGTGCTCGCCCAGACGAGAATGGCGATTTCGCGCCGCTCCGCATCGCTGCTCGCGCCGAGATGATCGGCCGCGGGGCCCGAGATCTCGACGAGCTGCTGGTACGCCGCTGCGCTGGCTTGCCGCAATTCGGCATTGTCGCCGTCAATCTGCACGCTCGAGAACATCAGACGAAAGAGCGCGGGATTGCGCCGCGCGAAGGCGATATAGCCACGGCCGGCGGCGCGCATCTGTTCAATCGGCTCGGCAGCGGCGCGCGCGCGCTCATCGGCCATCGCCGCGGCGAAGCGGGTGTATGCGACGGTGACCAGCGCGGTCAGCAGGCCCCTCAGATTGCCGAAGGGATAGGCGGGCGCCGATCGCGACACGCCGGCCCGCGCGGCGACGGCGCGCAGCGACAGCGCGCTGGAACCGTCCTGCTCGAGAATGTCGAGCCCCGCTTTCAGCAGCGCATTGCGCAAGTCGCCGTGATGGTAGCGGGGCTTGTCATTCATGGCGCAGGCTCGAACGGCAATTCAGGCGTCGCGAGAATAATCTTGACGGCGACAAGATCGTAGACTAATGAACGATCTTGTCTGCGTCAAGATGAGGTCCTGGGATGACCTGGGCGGCGCTTTTCAGCCTTGCCAACGCCATCGCCCTTTTGGCCTGGGCGACGCTCATCCTCGCGCCGCGATGGGCCGCCTTGCTGGCGGCCATCCGCTATGGCGTGATCGGTCTCTTCTGCGTGGCCTATGCTGTGCTCGTGCTGCTGTTTTTCTTTCGCGTCGAGGGCGGCGGCTTCGGTTCGCTCCTTGAAGTGCGCGCCCTATTCGCTTCGGACCCGGCGCTGCTCGCCGGATGGCTGCACTATCTCGCGTTCGATCTGTTCGTCGGCCTGTGGATCGCCGAACGCGCCGATGCGCGCGGCCTCAATCGGTTCATCCAAGCGCCGCTTCTGTTCGCCACCTTCATGTTCGGTCCCATCGGCCTGCTGATGACGATAGGCTTCGATTTGATTCCGCGTTCGCTGCGAACTCAAGACGCGTGAGGATGCGCCATGTCGACGATTGCGATTCCCCAGGACCGCCGAGCCATCCCGACATTCTCGATGCCGACCGACCCAGCCTCGGGCGCCGCGCTCGACACCGCACTGATCATGCTGGCGTTGCTCGCGCCGACGCTGGTGGCGATGAATATCGACGAACGCCAGCTCAACAGCGCCGACATCTGGATGAAGCCGCTTCATTTTCAACTGTCGATTTTCATTCACTTCGCAGCGCTGGTTCTGTTGCTGCCTTTGATCAATCCGGCCGGGCGGGCGAGCCGACTCATCCGCTGGTCGATGACATCAGCCGCCACGGCGGCGGTCTGCGAGATCGGCTATATCATGCTGCAGGCCGCGCGCGGGCGCGCTTCTCATTTCAATGCCAGCACGCCGATCGAGACCGTGATGTACCCGCTGATGGGGATTGGCGCGACGATCATCGTGATCGGCTCGTTTCTGATCGGCGTGCAGATCTGGCGACAGGGCAGAACCGATATCGGCGCCGGCCTGCGCCTCGGCGCCATTCTCGGTCTGACGCTCGGCTCGGCCGCCACCCTGATCATCGCCGGAACTATGGCCTCCGGATCGATCGACGGACCTGGCCACTGGGTCGGAGGCGTGCATAGCGACGCCAATGGCCTGCCTTTCCTCGGCTGGTCCACCACCGGCGGCGATCTGCGCGCGCCACATTTCTTCGCGACGCATGGCATGCAAGTCTTGCCCGTCGCCGGATTTTTGGCGGATCGCCTGTTCGGCTCGCAGGCGCCGCGCGCGGTCTGGTCGGCTACGGCGTTGTGGGTGGCCTTGGTGGCGACCACTTTCGCGATCGCGCTCACCGGGACGCCGTTGTTGCGGCTATAAGCGAGGCCCTCGCTCAGAGCCGCGCGCGCGTGCTGCGCGGCGTCGCCAGCAGAAGATTGGTCTCCGAAGCGGTGACGCCGGGAATCAGCCGGATGCGCCGCAATACGGCGTCAAGATCGGTGAGGCTCTGGGCGCCGAGCTCCACCACCAGGTCCCACTTGCCATTGGTGGTGTGCACTGCGGTGACCTCCGCGACGCCGCCGAGCGCATCGACGACGCGATCCGCCGCGCGGCCCTCCACCTCAATCAAGGTCACCCCGCGCACCGGCAGCGAGACGGCGTCGGCGCGTAGGATCACCGTATAGCCGACAATGTCGCCCTGGCGCTCCATGCGCTCGATCCGCGCCCGCACCGTCGCCCGCGATACGCGGAGTTCGACGGCGAGGTCGGAAATGCTGCGGCGTCCGTTATGACGCAGGAGAACAAGAAGGCGCTGGTCCAGATCGTCCATATCTGCCAGAATGGATAGCACTATCTATCATAATGATAAGCCATTTCTAATATTTTGCCAATAAGCTGTATTCTTTCCGCCAAGCTCGCCTGATATTTCTGGCGAATCAGCTGAGGGCGCCCGCCAATGATCAAACGACCGTGCATTCTTTTAGGCGCGCCCGTGCAGGACGGCGCCGGGCGTCTTGGCTGCGAAATGGGGCCCAGCGCGTTTCGAGCGGCGGGTCTGGCGGGCGCGCTGGAACACCTTGGGCATGCTGTGATCGATCGCGGCAATCTGACTCCGGCGCCAATGCGAACAATCTCGCACGGCAATCTGGCGATCAAGGCGCTGCCGGAAATCGTCGCCTGGACCGAATCCATCGCCGACGCTGTCTATCGCGCGAGCGCGGAAGGGATGCCGATCGTACTCGGCGGCGATCACAGCCTGGGCGCCGGCGTCCTTTCCGGCCTCAGCCGTCGCGCCGCCGAAATGGGGCGCGCGTTCTTCGTCCTGTGGCTCGACGCCCATCCGGATTTCCACACACTGGAGACGACGCGCAGCGGCAATCTGCACGGCGTGCCGATGGCCTATGCGACGGGCCAGCCGGGCTTCTCGGGCGTATTCCCGCCGCTCGCCGCGCCGGTGAACCCCCGCAATGTCTGCATGATGGGCATCCGCAGCGCCGACCCGGCCGAGCGCGCCGCGCTCGCCTCGGCTGATGTCGTCGTTCACGACATGCGCGCCATCGACGAGCAAGGCGTCGCGCCGCTGCTCGATCGCTTCCTGGCGCGCGTGGCGGCCGAAAACGGCGTGCTGCATGTCAGCTTCGATGTCGATTTCCTCGATCCCGGCATCGCGCCGGGCGTCGGCACCACCGTTCCCGGCGGCGCAACGTTCCGCGAGGCCCATCTCGTCATGGAAATGCTGCATGACAGCGGGCTGGTCGCCAGCCTCGATCTCGTCGAGCTCAACCCGTTTCTGGATGAGCGTGGGCGCACCGCCTTGCTTCTCGTCGATCTCGTCGCGAGCCTGATGGGGCGGCGCGTCATGGACCGCCCGACCCGGAGCTATTGACCATGGCGCCTAAGCTCAATGTCGTGCCTTTCGTCAGCGTCGACCAGATGATGAAGCTGGTTCTCGCCATCGGCGTCGATCGCTTCCTCGTTGAACTGGCCGGCTTCATTGAGGCCGATTTCCGGCGCTGGGAAATGTTCGACAAAACGCCGCGCATCGCCTCGCATAGCGCCGAGGGCGTGATCGAACTGATGCCGACCAGCGACGGCGCCGTCTATGGCTTCAAATATGTCAACGGCCATCCGAAGAACGGGCGCGACGGCCGGCAGACGGTGACCGCTTTCGGCATGCTCGCCGATGTCGCGACCGGTTATCCCGTGCTGCTGACCGAGATGACGATTCTGACTGCGCTGCGCACCGCGGCGACTTCGGCCCTCGCCGCCCAATATCTGGCGCCCAGGGCCGCGCGCACCATGGCGCTGATCGGCAATGGCGCGCAGGCCGAGTTCCAGGCGCTTGCCTTCAAGGCGCTCCTCGGCGTCGATCGCCTGCGGCTCTACGACATCGACCGCGCCGCCAGCACGAAATGCGCGCGCAATCTCGCCGGCCTCGGCTTCGACATCCACATTTGCGGCTCGGTCGAGGAAGTGATGATGGGCGCTGAAATCGTCACCACCGCGACCGCCGACAAACGCAACGCGACGATCCTCACCGACAATCTGATCGGCGCGGGAATCCATATCAATGCGATCGGCGGCGATTCACCTGGCAAGACCGAGCTGCACGCCGATATTCTCAGGCGCTCCGATATTTTCGTCGAATTTCCCCCGCAGACGCGGATCGAGGGCGAAATTCAGCAATTGGCGCCCGACCATCCGGTGACCGAACTCTGGCAGGTGATCGCCGGCAGAGCCCGGGGACGGCGCAACGCCGGGCAGATCACCTTGTTCGATTCGGTCGGCTTCGCGATCGAGGATTTCTCGGCTCTGCGTTACGTCAAGGCGCAGATCGAGCGCCTGGGCCATTATGAAGAGCTCGATCTGCTCGCCGATCCCGACGAGCCGCGCGACCTGTTCGGCATGTTGCTGCGCGCGCACGCCGCCCAATCGGCGGCGTGATCTGCCTCAGCTTTTTTTGGCTGGCGACGGAATCGTCCGCATGATTCGCAAAGCGGCGCAGGCGGCGCCATAGCCATTGTCGATATTGACGACCGCGATACCCGGCGCGCAGCTCGCCAGCGAGGCGTGCAGCGCGGTCTCGCCGCCTTTGGCGACGCCATAACCGACCGAAGTCGGCAGCGCGATGACGGCGCCGCCGACAAGGCCGCCGACCACGCTGACCAATGCGGCGTCCATGCCCGCCGCGACGATGACGACCGGCGCCGCCTTGATCTCCTCGATACGTTCGAGCAGCCGCCACAGCCCTGCGACGCCGATGTCGGTAAATTCCCGATAGGGCTGGCCCGCGAAGGCAAGCGTGCGCGCCGCCTCGCGGCCGACCGGCAGATCAGACGTGCCGGCCATGACCAGCGCGACCGGCGCGCGCTGGCGCGAGGGATGCGCTTGGCCGAAAATGGCGGTGCGCGAAAGCGGATCGAAATCGATGGGGCGATGGCGGGCGGCCAGCGCGGCGAATTTGGTTGCATCGAGGCGCGTGAGCAACAGACTGCGCGCGTGCGCCTTTGCCTCATCGATGATGGCCGAGATCTGGTCAGCGGTTTTGCCTTCGCAGAACACCGCCTCGTCGAGGCCGATCCGATCGGCGCGCTGCAGATCAAGCTTGAATTCTTCTGTCATGTCGGGACGCGCAAAAAAGCGCTGCCGTTGCGATAGGGCGCGAACGTGAGGTTGGACGCGGCCAACAAACCGGCGAAGTTCCGGTCGACCTGCCTGCGCACACCGTCTTCGCGCGCGCCCTTGATCGCCAGGAGCGTCTCGGGATCGAGTTCGATCACGATGCCTTTGGCGCGGACGCGGCAGCGCACGATGGCGGCGGGAAAATCCTTGGCGAGATCGCGCTCGACCGCATGGATCGCGCGCAGCACTTCCGGACGGATGGCGATGCCGGTTTCGACGCGGCTCGAAAGGCAGGGCGCCGCCGGCAATTCGGACAAGGCGCCGAGGCCGAGCGCGCGCGCCAGCGCCCGCACGCTCTTCTTGTCGATTTCGGCTTCGAGATAGGGATGGCGGACGCCATGATCGCTGGCGGCGTCAAGCCCCGGCCGATATTCGCCGAGATCGTCGAGATTGGCCCCGGAGACAATCTGCGCGTCGGTGTGGCGGGCGATGGCGCCGTAGAGATTGGTCTTGCAAAAGAAGCAGCGGTTGACCGGATTGGCCATATAGGCCGCGTCGCCAAATTCGCCGGCATCGACGATCCGCAAACGCCAATTCTCCGCGACGGCGAGCCGCTCGACGCGCGCGGTCGCGTCGCCCGGCACCGCCGGCGAAACCGCATGGAACATTTCAACAGGCGCGCCGATCAGGCGATGAGCGAAAGTCGCAAGCGTCAGGCTGTCGACGCCGCCGCTGACCGCGACCGCCGTCTGTCCCACCATACGCGACAGGACTTCGCCGAGCCGATCTTCGACGCCGTCGCCCGATTGCTGCTCCCGCATTCAGCGGTCTCCTTGGCTATCGTCGCGGTCGCGCGCGCCATCTGGCGCGGGCGCGCCCAGCGCCTTCGCCACAGTTTCGCGCCGTAGGCGCTCGCGCGCAACATGACCGGAAAGGCCCGCCACTTGCGATATCTCGGTCTTGGCGCTTTGCTCGCCGCCGGGCCGGTCGACGATCTTCACCTGCAATTTCTCGCCGCCGATTTCTATTGTATCGAAGCGGCGGCGCAGGACGGCGCCATCCGTGGTCTGGTATCTCAGCCCGATCGTCGCGGTCTCCTGGAAACATGCGGCAATGGCGCTTTCAAGTTCTGACGGCGCCACCAGAACCTGAACATGCGCGGCCATCCGGCCCTTCTTGCCGAGCACCGACCCTTGCGTCACGTCGAGAACGCCGGGCAAAGCGCGGATATGATCGAGCCCCGCCGCCAGATCCTCAGCCGACTGATCGTCGACCTCGAACGCGATGACACCCAGTTGACGACGGCCGATCGCGCCTTCCGTCTGCGCCAACGCTTCGTCGAACGCCAATGCGCGCAGGCAATTGCTGATCCCCGCCATGGTGCGGGCGCCAAATCCCGTCCCGTTGCGCGACAAGCGGCGCACATGTCGGAGAAGCGGCTGATCCGGGACAAGGAGATAGCGAGCGATGGCTGCGCCGGTCGGCGTCACGCGCTCACCCGCAATGCCATCGTCGATCGTCGGCAGGCCTTGCATAAGGATGGCGGCAGCCGGCGCCGGCACGGGCAGGATGCCATGCGCGGTTTTGACGCGTCCCGAGCCCAGCGGCAGCGGTCCTGCGGTCCAGCGCGCGGCGCCGATCAGCGCGATCAATCGCGCGGCGGCGACGATATCGACGATCGAATCGACGCCGCCGATTTCGTGAAAGGCGACGGCGTCTTCTTCGATGCCATGCACCTTGGCTTCCGCCTTGGCGAGCAGCGCGAAAATCGCGATGGCGTGTTTCTTCACACTCGCATCGAGATCGGAGCGGGTGAGGTCGGCGCGAATATCCGCCCATGCTTTATGGCCGACATGCTTGTGTTCGTGATGATCATGCGAATGGGAATGATCGTGAGAATGATGCGCTTGGCCGCCGCTCGGCGCCGAGGAATCCGCGCCCACCACAAAGCGGCTTCCGGTCAGGACGTGATCGCGATGCGGAACGAGCCTGCATTCGGCCTGCGCGCCGAGTTGCAGCGACGCGATCGCCGCTTGCACCGGCGGCCAGAATTCCGGAAAGGCGTCGAGAAGCGCGGCCACGAACATGTCGCCAGACCAACCGCCGAGCGGATCGAGATGAATGTCCAACAAACGCTCCAATGCCGGGAAGGCTGACCGATGGCCCGACCCATCATACCGCTTCATACGCTCCGGCGCTTGAGGGGCGGAAATGATATTCCCGCGCTGAAGCGAGATGATTATTGTTGCGCGGCCGTCTTTGCGAGGTCAGGCGAATGAATTCATTCGCCTGACCTCGCAATGACGAAAGCTGGTCCAGGAATTCATGACATCTGAGACAAACCACGAGGGCGGATTTCGTCATTGTCTAAACGGCAGAGCGTGCGCGCGAAAGGAATTCGAAGTCAAGGATCGCTCTCTTCGGCGACCGCCGGAGGCGGCGAGCGATGGCCGCAGGTCCTCCGGCCCGAAGATGCGCGCGATCGGCTCGAAAGGGCCGGCGAGCCAGGGATAATCGCCGGTGGTCGGATCCCAGAAATGCTGGTGCGCGTCGATGACGATCGATGTCATGGCGGTGAACCTTCCTTGGCTCGCTTTTTCACCAACGCTGATGCACGTGAGGCTTGATGTCGCGGTCATAGATCGCCTTCAATTCGGCCATCGTCTCCGGCGCCAGGGCGGGCAATGCGGCGGCTTCCGCGTTCGATCGCGCCTGCGCCGCGTTGCGTGCGCCGGGAATGGCGACGGTGATCGCGTCGAACATCAATATCCATCGCAGCGCGAATTGCGCCATCGCCGCGTCTCCGATCAGCGGGCGGATTTTCTCGATCGCCGCAAGACCCGCTTCATAGGGAACGCCCGCGAAAGTCTCGCCGACGTCGAAGGCCTCGCCGTTGCGATTGAACTTGCGATGGTCGGAATCCTCGAACTTCGTATCGGGCCGGAACTTACCGGAAAGAAGGCCGCTGGCGAGAGGCACGCGCGCGATTATGGCGATCTGTTTGGCTTTAGCCGCCGCGAAAAAAGTCTCTGCAGGGCGCTGGCGGAAAATGTTGAAGATGATCTGGACGCTGGTCACGCCGGGATATTCGACGGCCTTCAAAGCCTCTTCGATCCGCTCGACGCTGACCCCGTAATTCCGGATCTTGCCTTGGCTCACCAGCGCATCGAGACGCTCGAAAACTTCCGGGTGATAATAGAGGTCGGTCGGCGGGCAATGAAGCTGGACGAGATCGAGCGTATCGACTTCCAGGTTTTTCAGGCTGCGCTCGACCCAGGCGGTCAGGTTCGTCGAGGAATAGCCGGCGACGTCCTGCGCCGGCAGCCGCCGGCCCGCTTTGGTGGCGACGAACGGCCGCTCGCCGCCCCTGCCCTTCAGCGCGCGCGCGATCAGCCGTTCGGAATGCCCGTCGCCATAGACATCCGCCGTATCGATGAAAGTGACGCCGAGCGCGAGCGCTTCGTTGAGCGCCGCGAGGGCGTCGCTTTCGTCGACATGGCCCCAATTGGCGCCGATCGCCCAGGCGCCGAAGCCGATTTCACTCACCTGTCGCTTTGTGCGACCAAATACTTTCGAACGCATGCCTGTCCTATTGGGTCGTCTCGCAAATCGCGCGATTTCGATGCGGAGCCCGATTCAATCGGGGCCTGATAAGGGCCGCACGCGCGTCGCGCGCGCTTGACACCAACCGTCGTCGCACCTATCAGAAAACCCGGTTATCTGACAACTCAATAATTGAGCCGGCGGCGTGGCGGTCGGCGCATTAGCGGCGCCCCCTATGTGCTGATATTCTGGGCGCGGCAGGATCGAGCGAGCGCCTGGTCCAAATCTTCGTCGAGCGGCGGAACAGACATGTCGGATTTGAAGACGATCCCCATCTCCTATGGACGCGGCCACTTGCCCATTCGCATGCCGGCGGGCGCCGAGGTCACGACGATCGGCAAACTCGCCCTGCCGAAACTCGCCGATCCCGCCGGCGCGGTCCGCCGCGCGTTGACCGAGCCGATCGGATCGGAACCTTTGGCCCGGCTGGCGCAGGGGCGCGGCAGCGCCTGCATTCTGATCTGCGACATCACCCGGCCAGTTCCCAACAAGCTGTTCCTGCGGCCGATGGTCGAGACCATGGTCGCCGCCGGCGTTCCGCTCGACCGCATCGTCATCCTCGTCGCCACTGGCCTGCATCGGCCGAATCTCGGCGAAGAGCTCGCCGAGGTGGTCGGCGACCCTTGGGTGATGGAGCATGTGCGCGTCGAGAATCATTATGCGCGCAACGAGGCCGACCATGTCGACCTCGGCGTCACCGCGACGCGCGGCACGCCGATCAAGCTCGACCGCCGTTTCGTCGAAGCCGATCTGCGCATCGCCACCGGCCTGGTCGAGCCGCATTTCATGGCCGGCTGGTCAGGCGGGCGGAAAGTCATCGCCCCTGGCATCGCCCATCACGAAACCATCCGCACCTTCCATTCCGCGCGCTTCATGGAAGATCCGCTGGCGGTGCAGTGCAATCTGATCGGCAATCCGCTGCATGAAGAGCAGCTCGAGATCGTTCGCCGGCTCGGCGACGTCTATGGCCTCAACACCGTGCTCGACGAGGATCGCGATCTCGTCTGCGTCACTTTCGGCGAGATCATCGCCAGCCATGCGGCGGCGGTGGACTTCGTCAGCGGCGTGACGCGCGTGCCGGCCTCGCGCAAGTTCAAGACCCTGGTGACCTCTTCCGCCGGCTATCCCCTCGACAAGACCTATTACCAGACGATCAAAGGCATGGTGACGCCACTCGACATTCTCGAGCCGGGCGGCACGCTGATCATCGCCTCGGCCTGTTCGGAAGGCTTCGGGTCGGAAGAGTTTCGCGCCGCCCAGCGCCGCCTGATCGAACTCGGGCCGCATAAGTTCCTGGCGACGCTGACCGCTAAATCTCTCGCCGATGTCGACGAATGGCAGACGGAAATGCAGTTGAAATCGATGCGCGTCGGCCGCATCGAACTCTACACCTCCGGTCTATCAGCCGAGGAGCGGGAGATCACCGGCGTCGAAATGATCGCCGATGTCGATGAGGCCGTCGCCCGCAGCATCGCGCGGGCGAATGATCCGGCCGTCGCCGTGATTCCCGAAGGCCCCTATGTCGTGCCTTATTTCGACGGCGGGCGATCGCAGGCGGCTTGAGCGTGGGGAATGCAATGAAAGAACGTATCGGTTTCATCGGCCTCGGCCTGATGGGCGAAGGCATGGCGGCCAATCTCCTGCGCAAGGGATGGCCGCTCACCGTGCTCGCCCATCGCAAGCGCGAGCCGATCGACCGGTTGATCGCGCTCGGCGCCGTCGAGGCGCGCAATGCGCGCGCGCTGGCGGAAGTCAGCGACATTGTCGTACTCTGCGTGACCGGCTCGCCGCAAGTCGAGGAGGTGACGACGGGCGCCGACGGCCTCGCCTCCGCCGGCAGGAGCCTCATGATCCTGGATTGCTCGACTTCCAATCCCGCCTCCACCGTCCAGCTCGCGGCGGAGCTGGCCAGGCGCGATATCATCCTGATCGACACGCCGCTTGCGCGCACGCCCAAGGAGGCCGCCGCCGGAACGCTTGACGTGATGGCGGGCGGCGACGCCGGCGCGTTTGAACGGGCGCGGACAGTGCTGGAGGCTTTCGCCGCACGCGTGATCCACACCGGGCCAACCGGCAGCGGCCATACGATGAAGCTGCTCAATAATTTCATCTCGCTCGGCTATTCCGCCATCTATGCCGAAGCTTTGATGATGGGCGCCAAGGCCGGCCTCACGCCGGAAATCATGGATAGCGTATGGCGCGGCGGGCGCATGGATTGCGGTCAATATCAGGCGTTCTTCGAATTCGTGCTGCGGCGCGACGAGAATGCGCAACGCTTTTCCATGAACAATGCGCTGAAGGACCTGTCCTACCTCGCCTCATTCGCCGCCGGCAGCGGCGTCGCCAACCCCATCAGCGCCGCCGTCCGCAATTCCTTCGCCGCGGCGGTCGGAACAGGCAAAGGCGAGAAATTCGTGCCCGCGCTGTCGGATGCGATCGCGGAACTGAACGGGGTGTCGCTGCACAGGCGCGATTAGCGCGCCGTCATTGCGAAGAACGGTACAAGCGAGAGGAAAACCAAGAGTCGGACATGAACCTCGCGCCGTGGCATTATCTCATCTTCGAAACCGCGAGCGGTTTCTGCGGGCTCGGCTGGAGCGCCCAGGGCGTCGCGCGCTTCCAATTGCCGGCAAGAAGCGCCGAGGCGGCCGAACGCCTTCTGCTGCGCCGGGCGCCCAGCGCGAGGCGCGCCGCGCCGACATCCGAGATCGCCGCGATCGTCGCCGCCGTGCAGCGCTATTTCGAAGGCGAGCAGACGGACTTCTCGCATGTCGCGCTCGACCTCGACGGCCAGGACGCCTTGTTCAGAAAGATCTACGCGGCGGCGCGCGAGATCAGCTGGGGCCGCACCACCACCTACGGCGCCCTCGCCAAACAGATCGGCGCCGGGCCGGAGGCCGCGCGCGACGTCGGACAGGCGATGGCGAAAAACCCGGTCGCGCTGATCATCCCCTGCCACCGCGTGCTGGCGGCGGGCGACAAGATCGGCGGCTTTTCCGCGCCGGGCGGCTCGGCCTCGAAGACGCTGATGCTGGCGCTGGAGGGCGTTCGCCTGGAGCCGCCGCCGCCGGCGCAGGGGGCGTTTGATTTTTGAAGGGGGACGATCACATGGCGTCTGCCACGGATGAAGAACCGTCGGCTTATTCTTTGTTGGAATTTCCGGCCGTCATCGCGAGGCCAGGCGGCGCCGGTTGACTTTGCCGCCGATCCTTAGTCGAACGGCGACGTGAAGCAAGGGGCTCCGCCGCAAGTCAGGCGTGCGGCGACGTTGGGGGTATTTCATGAATTCACTGGTGCGATCGGCGGGGGTCGCCGGGGCGACATTCGCCTGCGGCGTAGTGGGCATGCTGATTCAATTGGCCCTGCCCGTCCAAACTGTAACGGAAGCCAGAGGGACCGTCGGCGCGGTGGTCGGGCTCATCACCCTGTTGCTCGCCCTGGTGCTTGGCTTGCTCATTTGGACCGCCTTTTCGGTCTTCACGACGCAGCAGGCCGAGGCGCAGTCCCTTGGGCCGATGATCCTCGAACTCGACCTCGCTCTCGAAAAATATGGTCCCGAAACATCGGCCGGACGCGAACACCTGCGCGAAGGGTTGGTGCGCTCGCGCGAGCGCTTCTTCGGCGACAAGATCCATGGTCCGCGGGCCTTCACCTATGAAGAATCGCGCGCCAACATGCGCGGCCTCGCCGATTATTTTGACGGGCTTCGCCCGGAGACCGACGCGCAAAAGCAGCATCTGGCGACCGCGCGGCAACTGGCGATCTCGGTGGCGCAAACGCAAAACCTGATGGCGCGCCAGCTCGCCAATCCAGTGCCGCCCTTCCTGCTCGTCGTCGTCGCCTGCTGGTCCGGCGCGCTCTTCCTCGGCAACGGCCTTGTATCGACCCTCAATGCCCTCACGGTCCTGGCGCTGGGCGCCGGCGCGATCGCCATCGCCAGCGGCGTCTTCCTCATCCTCGAACTCAGCCAGCCTTACACGGGCATCTTCCGGTTGCCGTCGACGGGGATAGACAAGATGATCGCGCTGCTCAGGGAGTGAGCGGGGCTCGCGTGGTCGGCGGCAAGGGCGATCGCGCTCAAGCGCAGTTTGCCGTCATTGCGAGGGAGCGCAGCGACGAAGCAATCCAGACTAAGCCGCGAAACGACGCGCGGATTGCTCCGCGCATGCCTCAAGAATCAACCCAGACGACGCTGACGAAGCTCAGTCTGGATTGCTTCGTCGCTTCGCTCCCTCGCAATGACGGCGGAGTGATTCTAGCGTGTGGCGCGAGACACGGGAGCAGTGAAGAAAGGTACAAGCGCCCGCCACGTTTGGCGACGACGCCTCATTGATTGCATGGAGGCGATTATGCGCGAGAGGCGCCGTATTTTGGTATTGCAGTTTGCCGTCATTGCGAGGGAGCGAAGCGACGAAGCAATCCAGACTAAGCCGCGAAACGACCGGCGCCTGTTGCCCCGCGCATGCCTCAAGAACCAACCCAGACGAGGCTGACGAAACTCAGTCTGGATTGCTTCGTCGCTTCGCTCCCTCGCAATGACGGCGGAGTGATTCTAGCGTGTGGCGCGAGACACCGGCGCAGTGAAGAAAGATACAAGCAGCGCTCGCAACGCTTGGCGACAACGCCTTAGGTGGCGCGATGCGGTCGCCCCCTCAACTCGCCTCCAAAAACCGCTCCGCCGCCGCCAGGTCCACCGACACGATCTGGCTCACCCCCCTCTCGGCCATCGTCACGCCGAACAGGCGGTCCATGCGGGCCATGGTGATGGGGTTGTGGGTGATGGTGACGAAGCGGGTGTCGGAGCGTTTGCGCATTTCTTCCAGGAGGTCGCAGAAGCGCTCGACGTTGGAATCGTCGAGCGGCGCGTCGACTTCGTCGAGCACGCAGATCGGCGAGGGGTTGGTGAGGAAGACGGCGAAGATCAGCGCCATTGCGGTCAGCGCCTGTTCGCCGCCTGACAGAAGCGTGAGCACTTGCGGGCGCTTGCCGGGCGGGCGGGCGAGGAGTTCGAGGCCGGCTTCCAGCGGATCGTCGGATTCGATGAGCTGCAGTTCGGCCGAGCCGCCTTCGAACAGAGTGGCGAACAATTCGCCGAAATGCTTGTTGACGACGTCGAAGGCGGCGAGCAGGCGCTCGCGGCCTTCCTTGTTGAGGTTCTGGATCGCCTGGCGAAGCCGCTTGATCGCTTCGGTGAGGTCGTCGCGCTCGGCGATCAGGCGGTTGCGGCTCGCCTCGACTTCGACAAGTTCGTCGTCGGCGCGCAGATTGACGGCGCCGAGCCGCTCGCGCTCCTGTTTGAGGTTTTCGAGCTTGCGCTCGACCTGGCCATGCTCCAGCGGCGTCTCGCCGGTCTTCAGCCCGGCCAGCGCGGCAAGGGCTGGCGGCTCCACTTCGAGCTCGACCTGGATCGTGTGCAGCAAAGCCTCGCGGCGCTGGCGCGCGCCTTCGACGCGCTCTTCTGAGGCCGCGCGCGCCTCACGCGCCAGGCTCATCGCCTCCAGGGCCGCCTTGGCGGCGCGATCGGCCTCGGTGAGTTCCGTCTCGGTGGCGGCGCGCTGGTCGCTCGCTTGCTTGCGCGCCGCCTCCGCCGTGTCGATCTCGCCGATCAGCGCGCGGCGCTGCTGCAGGAAGGCGACGGGCGCATCGGCCAGCGTCTCCAGTTCGGCGCGCGTCTTCTGCTGGCGATCGTCAATCTCGACGATCTGCACCTCGGCCTTTTCGCGCCGCGCCTGCCAGGAGGAAAGATCGGCTGCGATCGCCTGTCGGCGGCGCTCGCGCGCCTCAGCCTCGCGCGCGATCGATTGCACCGCCGCGCGGGCCTCCACCGCCTCGGCGCGCTCCTGCGCGGCCTCGGCGCGCGCGCGCTCAAGCTGGAGGGTGAGTTCGTCGGTGGCGACCAGGCCTTTGAGCGCCTCCTCGGCCTGTCCCTTGCGCTCGGCCGCTTCATCGCGCGCGCCCTGCGCGCGGGCGGCGGCCTCATCGAGCGCGGAAAGGCGCGCGACCACCTGGGCGCGCCGGCGCTCGCCGGCGGCGAGTTTTTCGCGCGCCGCATCAGCGACACTGCGCGCCTCGCGCACGCGCTGCCGGGCGCTGGCTTCGGCGGCGGCGGCCTCGCGCAGGGCGCCCTGTAGCCGCACGGCTTCGGCCTTCACCGCCTCGGCCGCCTGGCGCGCCGCTTCCGCCTCGATCGAGAGATCGCCGAGCCGGTTCTTCTCCACCAGCCGGCGCGCGGCCGGCGTCGGCGCCTCGGCGGCCGAGACGAAGCCGTCCCAGCGCCAGAGATCGCCTTCTTTCGAGACCAGGCGCTGGCCGACCCGCAACAGCGGGCGCAAGGCCGCGCCCTGGTCGCGCGCGACAATGCCGATCTGCGCAAGGCGCCGGCGCAGCGCGGCGGGGGACTGGACGAGGCCGGCGAGCGGCTCGACGCCATCGGGCAGCGCCGGGTCGTCCGCCGCATCCGTCGCGTCGGACCAATGCGCGGGCGCGGAAACATTGGTCGAGGCGTCGAGGTCGTCGCCCAGCGCGGCGCCGAGCGCCGTCTCATAGCCCTTGGCGACGCTGGTCTGTTCGAGCGCGGTCGGCCACAGGCCGCCGGAAGTCGAGCCGAGCAGCTTGGTCAGCGTGCCGACTTCGGTCTCGAGCCGCTGCGCCTTGCGCTCGGCCTCGCTCAACGGCGCGCGCGCGCGGGTCTCCGCCTCGCGGGCGCCGCCATGCGCGGCCTCGGCTGCCAGAGCGTCGGCTTCGGCCTGTCCGAGCGACGCAGTGAGCGCGTCAACCGCGCGCGCCTGGTTTTCGAGTTCGGCCTGATCGCCGCCGCTCGCTTGGAGCTGGGCGCGCTCGCGCTCGATGCCCGCACATTCCTCGGCGAAGCGCGCATGGCGCCGCGTCTCCTCGGCCAGCGCCGCGCCGAGCGCATGGCGGCGCGCATTGAGGTCGGACAAGGCCGCCTGCGCTTCGGCGAGCCTGGCTTCGCTGATCTGAAGGGCGCGCTCGCCATCGGAGAGCCGCGCCTGCGCCGCGCTGGTCAGCTCCGCGCTGGCGGCGGATTGGGCGGCGAGCGCCGCTTCTTCTTCGGCGAGGCGTGTGGAGACGCCGGCGGCGTCGTCGATCAGCGCCGTTTCGCGCGCCAGATCCTGCGCCAATTGGCCGATGCGGCGCTCCAGTTCGGCGGTGCGCTCTTTGGCGCGGCGCTCCTCGCCGTCGAGCGTGTCGCGCGCGAGGACGAGCCGGTGCAAGGCGGCGCCGGCGCGCGCTTCCTCATCGCGCAAAGGCGCCAGCGCGGCGGCGGCGACGGCCTGCGCGCGGGCGGCTTCCGCCTGGACGCGGGTGCGTTCGGCGACTTCGCGCACGTCGGCTTCCAGCCGGCGCTCGGCCTCATGGAACTTCGTCTCGCATTCACGCCACGAGATGTGCAAAGCGAGCGCCTCGTTGCGGCGGATGTCGGCGGCGAGGCCCTTGTAGCGCTGGGCCTGGCGCGCCTGGCGCTTCAAGCCGTCGATCTGCGCCTCGATCTGCTTGAGCACGTCTTCGAGCCGAACGAGATTGTCCTCGGCGCCCTTCAGCCGCAGCTCGGCTTCATGGCGGCGCGAATGCAGGCCGGAGACGCCGGCGGCTTCTTCAAGGATCAGGCGGCGCGCCTGCGGCTTGGCGGCAATGATCTCGCCGATCTGGCCCTGGCGCACCAAAGCGGGCGAGCGCGCGCCGGTCGAGGCGTCGGCGAACAGCAATTGCACGTCCTTCGCGCGCACCTCGCGCCCGTTGACCCGATAGGTCGAGCCCGATTCGCGCTCGATGCGGCGGGTCACCTCGATCACTTCGGCGTCGTTAAAGGCGGCGGGCGCCCGCCGGTCGGAATTGTCGAGGACGAGGCCGACCTCGGCGATGTTGCGCGCCGGCCGGGCGCCGGCGCCCGCAAAGATGACGTCGTCCATCCCCGAGGCGCGCATGCTCTTGTAGGAATTCTCGCCCATCACCCAACGCAGGGCTTCGACGAGATTGGACTTGCCGCAGCCATTGGGCCCGACAATGCCGGTCAGCCCGGCTTCGATCTTGAAATCGGTCTGGTCGCAAAAAGACTTGAAGCCGGCCAGACGAAGCTTGTCGAATATCATGGGCCGGGCCGCCTTGACCTCAATGGACGCAAGCCCGCCCTTGGCCGAATCATCAGGGCCGGGTCCATAGCCCAATACTTGATTTTGCAGGGTTCGATCAATATCGCCTCATTGTGCGGCCCGCCCGACGGCGCGCCAAACGCTCCCCCCAAGCGCACACAAAGAGGCGACAGGATCAAGGCCGGAAATTCAAAATCCTGTGCGAAACAGCCTATTTCAGCATGGGTCCCAAGACTTTATCGAATTCCTCGATCGGCAGTTCGCCGTTCAATTCACTGCCATTGACGAAGAAAGTCGGCGTCGAATTGACCTTGAACTTCTTCGAGGCGTCCTCGCGCGTCTGGTAGACTTGGCTCAAAAGGGCCTGATCTTTCAGGCAGGAATTGAAATCGGCCTGGGAAACGCCAGCCTGCTTAACGAGCCCAGCCAGGGCGTCGAGCGGCTTGTCGACAAAAGCCCAGTTCTTCTGCTGCGTGTAGAGCAGGTCGACAATGGCGTTGCGCCTGTCCGGTCCGGCGCAGCGCGCCAGCATCGAGCCGGCGGCGGCGAGCGGATCGAGCGGGAATTCGCGCAGGATGAACCGCACCTTGCCGGAATCGACATATTTGGCCTTGAGCTTGGGCCAGGTTTCCTCGTGGAAAGCCGCGCAATGCGAGCAGGTCATCGAGGCATATTCGACGATGGTGACCGGCGCGCTCGCCGAGCCCAGTGCGAGATCCGGCAAAGGCCCCGGCGCCATCAATTGATCTGATGGAACCACCGTCTGCGCCTGGGCGGGGGCCGGGCCAAGGGCCAGGCCAAGGCCGATCAGGGCTGAAGCGGCGAGCATAGGCAGGCGGCGGCGGGCGTTGGTGTCTTGGCGGGACAGGCTGACGGCGGTCACATTCGCTCCCAAATCAAATAAGCGACGATCGGAATGGATCGCCGCGGCGACGGCCAAAATACCCTCGGACAACAAAGTGGCAAGAAACGGACGTGTGATGACGACATCCCACCGATTCAGTGCGCTCGCCACGGCAAATAAAAACGCCGGCCCGAAGGCCGGCGCTTTCATCGGGCGGGAGGGAGCCGCCCTATTGGCGATATTGCTGGATGCGCGTGGTGCGCAGGCCGGCAAGGCCGAATTGATCGATCGACATTTGCCAGCTCAGGAATTCATCGACCGTCAGCGTATAGCGCGAGCAGGCTTCATCGAGAGAGAGCAGACCGCCGCGCACCGCGGCGACGACTTCCGCCTTCCGCCGGATGACCCAACGCTTGGTGGAAGGGTGCGGCAGATCGGCGATCGTCAAAGGGCTGCCGTCGGGGCCAATCACATATTTCACCCTGGGGCGAAGCGTTTCACTCATGTCACTCTCGCATACTCGAACGCACGGTTCATGGTTGAGACGATAGACCCGCGGATTTAAGATTTACCTAAACCAGACCCGTCGTTTTCCCCTAAAAAATGTCTCAAAACGCTCTGAATTGTTTCGATTTTATTATCAGGAAGGGGTGTCCAGGCCCGCTTTGGGCGGTTGGACGGCTTCGGGGCGGATCGCGGCTTCCCCGACCGCCCGGATCGGCCTGGCGGCGGTTTGCGCCATTTCGCTTGCATCCGGCGCAATAATAACCATTTTGGCGGCCAAGCGCCCGGGTTGGCCGGGCCGGACTTTTCATGCTCGCCCCCAACCTCGCTATCGACGCCCCCTTGAATTCGCTTGGTCTCGCCAAGGCGCCGGCGCGCACGCGCGTCGTCGTCGCCATGTCGGGCGGGGTCGATTCCTCCGTCGTCGCCGCCCTCATGGCCGCCGAAGGCTATGACGTGGTCGGCGTGACCCTGCAGCTTTACGACCATGGCGAGGCGGTCCATCGCAAGGGCGCCTGCTGCGCCGGGCAGGACATTCACGATGCGCGCGATGTCGCGGCCAAGCTTGGCATTCCCCATTATGTTCTCGATTATGAGGCGCGGTTTCGCGAAAAAGTGATCGAGCCTTTCGCGCGCAGCTATGTCGCCGGCGAGACGCCGATCCCCTGCGTCGCCTGCAACCAGCACATCAAATTCGCCGATCTCTTCGACACTGCCAGGGAGCTCAACGCCGACGTGCTGGCGACCGGTCACTACGTCGTCTCGAAGGACGACGGGCGCGAGGGACGCGCGCTCTTCCGCGCCGCCGATGGGGAGCGCGACCAGAGCTATTTCCTGTTCGCGACGACGCGCGAGCAGCTCGCCATGCTGCGCTTCCCGCTGGGCG
Organism: Roseiarcus sp.; assembly: GCA_036513315.1. Lineage (GTDB taxonomy): Bacteria > Pseudomonadota > Alphaproteobacteria > Rhizobiales > Beijerinckiaceae > Roseiarcus. The sequence continues at coordinate 26,205 of DATBZF010000003.1, read as the reverse complement.
GACTACCCAAGACGGAGGTGCGCGAGCTCGCCCGGCGACACGGCCTCGCCATTGCCCAGAAGGCCGACAGTCAGGACATATGCTTCGTTCCATCAGGGCGTTACAGCCAGATGATCGAGCGCCTGATGCCGGAAGCGGTCAATCCTGGCGAAATCGTGCATATCGACGGCCGGGTGCTCGGCCGCCATGCCGGCATCATCCATTATACGATCGGCCAGCGCCGCGGGCTTGGAATCGCCGCCGCCGAGCCTCTCTATGTCACCGCGCTCGACGCCCGCGGCGCCAAGGTCATCGTCGGCCCGCGCGAGGCGCTGGCGACGCGCCGTATCCGCCTGCGCGACATCAACTGGCTCGGCGACGGCCGCCTTGAGGACATCGGCGCCGGCGGCCTCGACATTGCCGTGCGGGTCCGCTCGACCCGCGAACCGACGCCGGCCCGGCTGACGCCCGACGGCGCCGTCGAACTCATCGCGGCGGAGACCGGCGTGTCGCCCGGCCAGGCCTGCGTCTTCTATGCGTCAGCCGCGCCCGATGCGCGCGTGCTGGGCGGCGGCTTCATCCGGGCGGGCGAGGGTCAGGCGCCCCTGTTGAACCGCTCGGCCTTGTCATAAGCGGCGTTGATCCTCGCGAGGCGCTTCTGCAGCATCGGGCGCATGTCCGGATGCGTGAAGATATAGAGATCGCCATCGAGGATCCCCTGCAATGCGCGCGCGGCGACTTCGGCGGGCGCGATGCCGGTGGCGACAAACTCCCGCACGCGGACGGCGTGAGCGGCGGCGGCCTCCGATAGGGGCGCCGCCGCCTCTTTGGCGAGATCGGCCGGCGCGTTTCGCTCGCTGTCGGCGATGCCCGTGCGCGCAAAGCCAGGACACAGAACGCTGACGCCGATATTGCCGCCACGCAATTCGTAGGACAGGGTCTCTGAAATCCCGACCACCGCCGCCTTGCTTGCGCTATAGGGCCCGTCATGCGGCTGGCCGAGCATGCCGGCCATCGACGCCGTATTGAGGAAATGACCGCCTTCGCCATGGGCGCGCATATGCGGCAGAAACACCGCGATGCCATGCACGACGCCCATCAGGTTGATCGACAGCACCCAATCCCACTGACGCTCCGATAATTCCTCGATTCCGCCGGGCCGTCCGCCAACCCCGGCGTTGTTGCAGACGAGATGCACGCGCCCGAAGGCGGCGATGGCGCCATCCGCCGCCGCCTGCAGCGAGGCGCGGTCGGCAACGTCGCAAACAAAGCCGCGCAAGCGAGTCTGGTCCACGTGCAGAGCATCCGCCGCCTTGGTGAGCGCCGCTTCCTCGATATCGGCGAGCGCGACGTTCATCCCCTGTTTGAGAAAAACCCTCGCGAATTCCAGCCCGAAGCCGCTAGCCCCGCCAGTGACGAACGCCGTCTTGCCCTTGAGATCGCGCAATCCCTGCCCTCCCGCCTCGCGTTTGATGCGAAAGTTGCGCTATTTCCTTGGTTCGGACAAGGGAGCGAAGATGTCGTCGGCCGCTGCGACAAAATTGCAGGTCAAGGCTCCCCGAAATTGGGCGCGGGCGCCTTGCTTCCGCCCACCGCCGGGTTCAGAAAATCCTCTTGATGGTGAAATCGATTCATGGCGGCTGAAGCTCTCGATTCCAGCGCCGATCCCATTCGCGCGATCCCTTCGTCCGCCTTGCGCCAGCGCATGCGCGCCATCGCGCTGATGTGCGCGGCGACAATTTTCTTCGCAGCGCTCGATACTTCAGCCAAATCGCTAAGCGGCGTTCTCCCGGCGATTGAAATCATCTGGGCGCGTTACGTCGCGTCCGCCATCGTAGGGATTGTCGCGGTTCGCCCCTTCGCGCATCCGGCCGTCTTCCGCTCCAGCCGCCCCGCTTTGCAGATCGTTCGTTCTCTCCTGCTGCTGGGGTCGACGACAGCAAATTTCCTTGCGCTGCGCCAATTGCAATTGGCGGAGACCTCGACCATCAACTTCCTGACGCCCTTGTTCGTCGTGCTCCTGGCCGGTCCGTTGCTGGGCGAATGGGCCGGGCGCACGCGCCTTGTCGCGGTCGCGATCGGCTTCATCGGGGTCGTCGTCGCGACAGGCCCGGGAACCAGCGCCTTCCATCCGGTGGTGGCGATCGCGATCGCCGGCGTCCTGTGCAACGCCGGCTATGCGCTGGCGACGCGCATGCTTGCAAGCTTCGATTCATCGGCGACGACGCTGACCTGGACGCCGCTCGCGGGCGTCGCGCTGCTCACGCCCGCGCTGCCTTTGGTGTGGATCAACCCGCCGACGCTGTCGACCCTGGCGATCATGATGGGAATGGGCGTCTTCGGCGCGCTCGGCCATTGGCTGTTGATTCTCGCGCATGAGCGCGCGCCTGCTTCCGTTCTCACGCCTTTCGGCTACACGCAATTATTGTGGATGATCCTTTCCGGCCTGTTGGTGTTCGGCGACCGGCCAAGCGCTGCGGTCCTTTTGGGCGCGGGCGTCGTCGTCGCCTGCGGACTCTACCTCATCTGGCGCGAGCGGGCGCAGCGAGCGCGATAGGCCAAGTCACGCTGCGCCCGCTCGCCTCCGGCGCAGAATCATTTTCATGCCCTGCTCCGGCCTGAGCGTCACGCGCGCGACCGGCGAGACCGGATGACCTGGCGCGAGATCGAACCGGAACGCTTGCAGCAAATGGCCCAGCACCGCCATCATCTCCAACATCGCAAAGCCCATGCCGATGCAGACGCGCGGGCCCGCGCCGAACGGGATATAGGCGTAGCGATCGATGGCATCGCGGTTGGCGCCCAAAAAGCGCTCGGGATCGAAAGCGTCCGGATCTTTCCACAAGGTGCGGTGCCGATGCAGGAGGAACGGTGAAACGGTGACCACCGTCCCGGCGGGAATGCGGCGGCCCGCCAATGTGTCGGCGCCGATCGCCTCGCGGCTGAGCATCGCGGCGGGCGGATAGAGCCGAAGCGCTTCCTCCAACACGGCCTTGGTCGCCGGCAGCGCCTCGGCGAAGCTTTCGACATTGGCCGGATCAAAATGCGCATCGATTTCCGCCTCGACCCGCGCGCGCCAATCGGGCGCCTGCGAAAGGAGATAGAGCGTCCAGGTTAGCGCGTTGGCGGTCGTTTCATGGCCGGCGCCGATGAACGTCACGATATTGGCGCGAACGTCGTCCCCGCTGATGCCCTTGCCGGTTTCAGGGTCCTGCGCGGCGAGGAGAAGGGTCAAAATATCATTGGGCGCGCTGGCGCCCGACGCCAGCAGGCTCTTGCGCGCGCCGATGATGTCGTCGACGGCGCGGGCGAAGAATTCGAGGGTCGTGCGTCCGCGCAGGCGTCCGAACCGCGGCAGAAATTGCGGCGCGCCAATCAGATCGAGCGGATCGAGACGGCCGATCGTGTCGAAATAGCGGGTTACCGCCACCTGGAATTCGCTCGCGTCGCGGCCGAGCCCTTGCGAGAACAGCGTCTGCTCAAGCATCTCGAGCGCAACGCGCGCCATTTCCACTGAAACATCGACAACGCGACCCTCTCGCCGGGGCGTCAAACGTGCGACCGTCGCAATCGCGACGCGATGCATGGCCGGCGCGAAAGAAGGAATCTGTCGGGCCGAGAACAGCGGCGCGAGCGCGCGCCGCTGGGCGCGCCAATCCTCGCCGTCGACGGTCAGCAGACCCTTGCCGAGCCCGGGGCCCAATACGCGCAACTGAAGCGCGTCCTTGCGATAATTGGCGACATTGTCGAGAAAGATCCGGCGCACGGCGGCAGGTTCGTTGATCACCGCCCGCTCGCCCAGAATGGTTCGTCCCATCAGAATCGGTTGTTCGTAATGGGCCTTCGACCAGATTTCGAGCGGGTTGCGCCGCAGCGCCAGGATCATCCGCAACACGCCGATCGGGGTGTCGTGCGGAATCGGCTTGGGTGGGCGGAAGACGGTTGAAGGCATTGATGCGAAAGTCATGGGCTCACTGCGTTGCCGAACGAATTGAGCTATTGCAATGTAAGACGACCAGCAGGGCCTGGCCAGACGCGCCGGCAAAGAGACGATCGACGCTCTTCAAAATGTCGCGCGCTGCCGGATCGCCGCCGCCAGCGTGCCGTCATCGAGATAATCGAGTTCGCCGCCGACCGGAACGCCATGTGCGAGCCGTGTGACTTTGACCCGATAGACGCTGAGGAGATCGGTAATGTAATGGGCCGTGGTCTGACCATCGACGGTGGCGTTGACCGCCAGGATGACTTCCCTGATCGCGCCCTCGCCGACCCGCGCGAGCAGGCCGGGAAAATTAAGATCGTCCGGGCCGATTCCATCGAGCGGCGACAGAGTGCCGCCGAGCACGTGATAGGGCGCGCGCAGCACGCCCGCACGTTCGAGCGCCCAGAGATCGGAGACGGATTCGACCACGACCAGCAATGTCGGATCGCGCCGCGCGTCCTGGCAGATCGTGCAAGGATCGCGCGTGTCGACATTGCCGCAGATATGGCAGGTGACGACACGCTCGCGCGCGACTTGCATCGCTTCGGCGAGCGGTCCAAGCAATTGCTCGCGCTTGCGGATCAGATGCAACGCGGCGCGACGCGCCGAGCGCGGCCCGAGACCGGGCAGGCGCGCAAGCAACTGGATCAGCCGCTCGATTTCCGGTCCTGCGATGCTCTCGGTCATCGGGGCGCCGCTCAGAACGGCAGTTTCATGCCCGGCGGCATCGGCAGGCCCGCGGTAACCGCCTGCATCTTTTCTTCCGCCAGCCGATCGACCTTGGCCCTGGCGTCGGCGTGAGCGGCGAGGATGAGGTCTTCGACCATCTCGCGATCCGCCGGAATCATCAGCGCCGGATCGAGCGCCACCGCCTTCATCTGGCCCTTGCCGTTGAGTTTGATCCTCACCATGCCGCCGCCTGATTGGCCCTCGACCTCAAGGCGCTCCAGTTCCTCCTGCACGTCTTTCATCTTGGCCTGCACGGCCTGGGCCTTCTTCATCAATCCCATAATGTCGACCATCGTCGGCTCCTGAAGGTTTAAGCATCGTCCTCGACAATGACCGCGTCGGCATAGGCGACCTCGTCATCGCTCGTCGCGATCGCCTCCGGCGCCGGCGCCGCATCGGGGCTGCGCACTTCGACGATCTGCGCGCCGGGGAAGCGCGTCATGATCTTGCGCACCAAAGGGTTGGCGGCGACGCCGCTGAGGCGCTCGGCTTCTCTGGCGGAGGCGTTTTCCCGCAATGTCGGCGCGGTCGCGCCCGCGACAAGCGCCACCATCCACCGCTCGCCCGTCCATTCCTGCAGGCGGCGCGACAGGGTCTGTGCAATCTGCGGCGAGGCCCCGGGATTAAGCGAGAACGCAATACTGCCCGCCTCGAAACGCGAAAGACGCACATCGTTCTCAAGCGCGCTCTGCAATTGAATATCGCGCTTGGCCCGCGCGAGGGCGACGATGTCCTCGAAGCGCGCCAGCCTGACGCCTGGCGCCGCAGCGACTGAGGCCGGCGGCGCGACTGGCGTCGGCGCGCTTTGTGCGATGGCGCGTAGCGCCGAGCCGCCCGAGGGGCGCGCAGGCGGTTGACTGGGCGGCGCGGATCGCGGTCCCGCCTCGGCCGCATCCGCCAGTTTGCGCAGGGCGTCTTCCGGCGCCGGCAAATCGGCCGCATAGCCCAGGCGAATCAGGGCCATTTCGGCCGACGCCAGCGGGCGCGGCGAATCCTTCACATCCTGAACGCCCTTCAGCAGGATCTGCCACGCGCGAGTCAGCGGCCCAAGCCCCAGTTTTTCGGCGAATTCCGCGCCGCGCCGGCGCTCGTCCTCGCCAATCGTCGGATCGTCAATCCCCTTGGGCGCGAGTTTCAGCCGCGTCACGAAATGGCTGAATTCCGCCAGTTCGATCAACAGCTGGGCCGGGTCCGCACCGGCCTGATGCAATTGCTCCATCAGCGCGAGGCCGCTGGCGAGATCGCCCTTCATGGCGAATTCGAACAGGTCGATGATATGGCCTTTGTCCGACAGTCCCAGCATGGCGCGGATGCCGGCGGCCTGCACGCCGCCCTCAGCCCCATGCGCGATCGCCTGGTCGAGCAGCGACAGCGCGTCGCGCACCGAACCTTCGGCGACGCGGGCGATCAGCGGTAGCGCGTCGGCTTCGAAGGCGACGCTCTCGGCCTGACAGATTCCGATGAGATGGCGCGTCATCATGGCCGATTCGATACGCTTCAGATCGAAGCGCAGACAACGCGAGCGAACCGTGATCGGCACTTTCTCGATCTCGGTCGTGGCGAAGAGGAATTTAACATGCTCTGGCGGCTCTTCGAGCGTCTTCAGGAGTCCGTTGAACGCCTGTTTGGAGAGCATATGCACTTCGTCGATGATATAGACTTTGGTGCGCGCGGAAACCGGGCGATATCGGGCGTTTTCGATGATCTCCCGGACGTCGTCGATGCCGGTATGGGAGGCCGCGTCCATTTCGATGACATCGACATGGCGCGATTCGATGATCGCCTGGCAATGCACGCCGAGCTCCGGCATGTCGATGCTGGGCCTGTCGATCTTTCCGGGCAGGGAATAGTTGAAGGCTCTGGCGAGGATGCGCGCGGTCGTCGTCTTGCCGATGCCGCGCACGCCGGTCAGGATATAGGCCTGATGAATGCGCCCGCTGGCGAAAGAATTGGCGAGCGTGCGGACCATCGGCTCCTGGCCGATCAGATCCTCAAAGCGCGTCGGGCGATATTTCCGCGCGAGCACCCGATAGGGCGCGGCTTTGGCCGGGCTCTCGGGAAAGTCGAACCCTAGCGAAGGCGCGGGCGAATCTTTCCTATCCGGCGCGGGAATATCGTTCATCGGGCGATGGCTCGGGACTTTTGGGCCTTGCAGCGCGCGCAAGGCGGGAGGCTGGACCAAAGTAGGAGGCTGGACAAAGACCCGCCCTGGCTCGTTAGGGCTGCTTCCTTCCGGACCTGACCCGGTTGGCGAGCGGTACGTCCCTCGCCAACCTCCCGGCCCCTATTTGGACCATGAGGGGCCATCGTGCAAGCCATGAACGAAAATGGCGGCGCGCCGCCCTTCTAAGCCGCTTGCGGGGCGGCGCCAAAGCGAGATTTTCGCTCTACCGGCCGCGCTGCGCCGGCCGCCGGAGCGCCTCGCGCGGGCGAAGAGGCGGGCCGAGGCGCCGATTGGCTTCGAGAAGCTGCGGTATGCGCCCGGCGGGAACGGGCTCGCTGAACAAATAGCCCTGCATTTCGTCGCAATCATGCTCGCGCAAGAACGCCGCTTGCTCCGCGGTCTCCACGCCCTCGGCGACGACGGTCATGCCGAGCGCCTTACCCATGCTGATGATCGCCTGCGCGATCGCCCTGTCCTCGGAATCCTGAGGCAGATCCTGAACGAAGGACCGGTCGATCTTGAGCGTGTCGACCGGAAATTTCTTCATCAGCGCCATCGAGGAATAGCCGGTCCCAAAATCGTCAATGGCGAGGCGAACGCCGCGCGCGCGGATAATGTCGAGCAGTTCGATGGCGCGCCCGACATTGTGCATGACCATGCTTTCGGTAATTTCAAGCTGCAGAAGCTGCGGCGGCATGCCGCTCGCGGCCAGCGCATCGTCAATATCCTGCAGCAGGTTCTCGTCGGAGAACTGGCGCGGAGATAGGTTGACCGCCATCGATAGCGGAGCAATGCCCTGGCGCCGCCAGGCCATGTTTTGCGCGCACGCCTCCCGCAACACCCAGCGCCCGATCGGGACGATCAATCCGGTTTCTTCGGCGAGCGGAATGAACTGCAGCGGCGGCAACGCGCCGAGATCGGGCAACGTCCAGCGCAACAACGCTTCGACGCCGGTGATCTTATGCGTCACGACATCCACTTTGGGCTGATAATGCAGCGAGAATTCGTCACGGTCGAGAGCCTGACGAAGTCTCGATTCAAACACAAGGCGCTCGACCGACGGCATCGTGTCCTGACTGGTGAAGAAACGGAAGCCGTTCTTGCCCGCCTCTTTGGCGCGATACATCGCCAGGTCCGCGTTTTTCGTCAGCGTGAGTTCGTCGTCGCCGTCTTGCGGAAACATCGCCACGCCGATGCTCGCCGTCGCGCGGCACTCGAGCCCGCAGAGCTGAAACGGTTGATTGACCACGGACAACAGTTCGCGCGCCGCGGCCTCGACCTGCCGAGCCTCCGAAGCCTCCTCCAGAATGATGACGAATTCATCGCCGCCGAGCCGCGCGACGACATCGGCGCCGCGCAAAGACCGGCGAAGTCTGGCGCCGATTTCGACGAGCAACTTATCGCCGGCGTCGTGCCCCAGGGAATCGTTGATGATCTTGAACCGGTCGACGTCGATGAACAACACCGCGAATTTCCTGGCGTGGCTCCGCGCCGCCTCAATCGAAACATGCAGGAGTTGGCTGAACATCGCCCGATTGGGCAGATCGGTCAGGGCGTCGTGGGTCGCCAGATATTTGATCCGCTCGTCCGCCCGCGCTTTTTCGTCGGCGCGTGCGAAATTATCGAGCGCGAAGGAAACATTGTTGGCCAGCCGCTGCAAGAGCTCGACGAGCTCTCGCGTAAAGGCGTTGCGCTCGCTAGACATGAAGACAAGAACGCCGACGGCGCGGCCCAGGCTGATGAGCGGCAGGGACGCGCCCGACTTATTGCCTTCGCGGCGCGCTCTTTCGTGAAAGGCCGCGCCGCGCTCGTCGGCCAGATAGTCGTTGATGATGCAGGGCTGCAACGTCCGAAACGCGGTTCCGCTCATCCCGCGACCCTCAGGATAAGCATCTGTGATGGCTAATTTAACCGTCCTTTGCATATCGCCTTTTGGACCCGCCGACGCCACCGTGCGCAGGAAGTCGCTGCCGGGTTCGGTCAAGCTGATGATGGTCGATGCAAACCTGCCGCCATGCACCGCCGCCTCGCAGACCAGTTGGAACAATTCGGCGCGCGTGCCGGCGCGCATGATCGCTTCATTGGTCGCGCTCAGCGCAGCGAACATGCGCGTGAGGCGCTCTCGTTGATCGTCTGCCTGACGACGGTCCTCCGCGCGATCGAAATTGTCCAGAGCGAACGAGACGTTCTCCGCCAGCTTCTGCAAAAGCTCAACGAGTTCAGGCGTAAACGCGCTTTTCTCGGCTGAGATGAACAGTAGGACGCCGACCGCTTCGCCATGAACGAGCAAGGGCAGCGCCGCGCAGGATCTGGCGCCGCTGGTGCGCGCGCGGTCGTGAAAAGCGGCCGCCCTCGTGTCCGCGGCGTAATCATTGCTGATGCAGGGCTGGCGCGTTCGGAACGCCGTTCCGCTCAAGCCTTGCCCCTCCAAATAGGCGGCCGTGACGGCCAATTTCAGGGTTCGCGACATTTCGGCGGTCGGGCCGGCCGCCGCAGCGATGCGGAGAAAGTCGGCGCCGGGCTCGGCGAGGGCGACGATGGTGGAAGTGAACCGACCGCCATGCACCGCCGCCTCGCAAACCAGCCGAAAGAGCTCGTCGGGTTTTCGGGCGCGCATGATCGCCTCGTTTGTCGCGCTCAGGGCGGCGAACATCCGGGCGAGGCGGTCTTTTTGATCCTCCGCCAGGCGGCGGTCGTCCGTGCGATCGAAATTCTCGAGTGCGAAGGAAACATTTTCAGCAAGTTTCTTTAGGAGTTCGACCAGTTCAGGCGCGAAGGCGTCTCGTTCCCTCGCCATGAAAAGCAGGACGCCGATCGTTTTGCCCCGATTGAGCAGCGGCAGCGCGGCGCCCGATCTTGTGCCTTCGCGAAGAACAGTTTGCCTGAGAACGCTTTCCTGTATTTCGGCGAGGTAGTCGTTGCTGATGCAGGGGAGGCCAGAGCGAAACGCCTTTCCCGTCAAGCCCCGGCCCTCGGGATAATCGGCGCTGATCGCCAATCTCGCGTTCTTCGACGTCGCCGCCGTCGGGCCGGCCGACGCGGCAATGCGCAGATAAACGCTTTCGGGGTCGACAAGACCGATCAGCGTGGCGGTGAATTCGCCACCCTTGACCGCCGCCTCGCATACCAGTTCGAACAGTTCGGCGCGTGTTTGAGCGCGCATGATCGCTTCGTTGGTCGCGCTGAGCGCGGCGAACATGCGCGTGACATTGTCCTTCTGGCGCCGGCGTTCGAACGTCTCCAGGCCGAAGGAGATATTTTCCGAAATTTGCGTCGTCAGCTCGATCCGCTCATCGTCCCACGGACCAAATTCTTCGCCGAAAAAGAAAGAAACGAAGCCGACGATCTGCCCGCCTTTGATGAGCGGCAACACCGCGCCGGTCGCGACGCGCTCGGCAATGAGAAGGGAGCGCCAGGGCGCCATGCGCGGATCGCTTGGAACATCATCGATGAAACAAGGCTCTCCCGTCCGGAAAACGGTCGCCGCGACGCCTTGTCCTTCAGCAACGCTCGGATCGGCCGATATCAGAAGTTTTTCGTAGATATGGCTCGCCGCGCCCGAACGAGCAGCGCGTGTGAACAAGGGCGAATTGGCGTTGTGAATCGCGATCGACGCGCCCAGAAGCTTACCCGGACCCGTCGCGGCGTCGCAAACGACCTGAAACATTTCGTCGACGTCCGACGCCCGAAGAATAGCCTTGTTCGTCGCATTCAACAGCCGGAACCGCTGGTCCAGACGAACGTTTGCCGCGGCAGCGCGTCGGCTTTCCCTTTCGCGATCGAAATTGTCGAGCGCAGAGACGATCATCTCCCCGATATGCGCGATCAGGCCGATCGTCTGGTCGCCGAAAGCGTTCAAGCGCTCCGCGCGGAAAGCGAAAACGCCGACCGGCGATCCGCGCCGCAGGATCGGAACAAACGCGCATAGGCCGTCTCGCCTGCCTTCCTCCAGCCAGATGTTCATTCTGCGCGCTGACGAAAGACCATTGCTTCGTGCGGACGAAAGATCATTGGCGATGATCAGGCGATCCGCCTGCAAAATGGAGCCGGACTCATCGTTGTGACCGATCGGCGCCGCATCGGCCGGCATATTCAAGGCGCGCAATCCATCCAGCCCTTCGCCCGCTCCAGCGACGAACCGTAGCCTTAGGTCGGCATCGGCGAGCAGGATGGCCGCGCATTGAATGTGGCCGCCGAAAGTTGCGGCCTCGCAAACGCCCGGGAAAAGCTCTTCCGGAGACGCCGCGCTGGAAATGGCTTTGCTGACCGCACTCAGAATCGCCAACGCCGGTCCCTCACCAGATGCTTCGCCACGGCTTCGCCAATCCCTTTCCAGGCAAGAATGCGCGGCAGACCTGAAGGGGAAGTTACGAATAGCGATAAATGCGGCGTGGAAACGCAGCCATCGCTCGCGCCCATATTCACTCACGCATCATGTGCGATTCGTTGCCTTAATAATTAAAATCCGGCAATAGCGGGCATAGGCCCGTCAAGCCCTGGGGAACCGCCCATTGGCGGACCGCGCTGATCCGCGACGCCTTCTCCCTGCCCCTCGCCTCGGCCGGGTGTTTGGGTATATTAACCCCACGCCACCGGAGCCGCTTCGTGATCTCTCGTCCAAAATCCCGCCCAGCCCACCCCACAATGAGCGCCGGCGCCCTCGCGCTCATTGCGCTGATTGCCGTCGGGGCCAGCGCCTGTGGCCGACGTGGCGGGTTGGAGCCGCCGCCCGATCCGAACGCCATCGCCAAGCCGGATGATCCGGCCCATCCACAAATCCATCACAAGCCGCCACCCATCAAACCGCCCAAAGACCCTTTTGTGCTTGACCCGTTGCTGTGATCTAGCCAAGCCAACAATCATCGCGAATGCGGCGGATCATTGATCGGGCCCGAAGGATTTATGCATCACTTTACCTACCGTGACGGCGCGATGTGCGCCGAAGATGTCGAACTGAGCGCGATCGCGCGCGCGGTCGGCACGCCTTTCTATTGCTATTCCAGCGCCACGATCGAGCGTCACTACCGCGTGTTTTCCGAGGCGTTCGCCGAACTCCCCGCGCTCGTCTGCTACGCGATGAAGGCCAATTCCAACCAGGCTGTGCTGGCGACCCTGGCGCGCGCAGGCGCAGGGATGGACGTCGTCTCGGAAGGCGAATTGCGGCGAGCGCGAGCCGTGGGCGTTCCGGCGCAAAAGATCATATTCTCAGGGGTCGGCAAGACGCGAGCGGAAATGGCGCTCGGCCTCGACGAGGACATTTTGTGTTTCAACGTCGAGTCCGAACCCGAACTTGAAGTCCTATCGCAAGTCGCCGCCTCACGCGGGCGAACCGCGCGAATCGCCATCCGCGTCAACCCCGACGTCGACGCGCGCACGCACGCCAAGATTTCCACCGGCAAGTCGGAAGACAAATTTGGCGTCGCCATCTCGCGCGCCAGGGAAGTCTATGCTCGCGCCAGGAGCCTGCCCGGCGTGATCGTAACCGGCGTCGACATGCATATTGGTTCGCAGATCGTTGACCTCCAGCCATTCGACGACGCCTTTGCGCTGCTGGCCGATTTCGTCGGCGTCCTGCGCGCCGACGGCCACGCGATCGACCATGTCGATCTTGGCGGCGGCCTCGGCATTCCCTATCGCCGCGACAACCAACCACCGCCCAATCCCGAAGCCTACGCTGAAATCGTCAGGCGTCGGACGAAAATGCTGGGCTGCGCCGTGGTCCTGGAGCCTGGGCGGCTGATCGTCGGCAACGCCGGCGTTCTGGTGACCTCAGTGCTTTACGTCAAGAATGGCCCCGGCAAGACGTTCGTCATTGTCGATGCTGCAATGAACGATCTCATCCGCCCGACGCTCTACGACGCGCACCATGAAATTCTGCCCGTGATGGAGGCTGCGCCCTCGGCGCGGCGCCTGAAGGTCGATGTCGTCGGGCCGATTTGCGAAAGCGGCGACTATCTCGCGCAGAACCGCGAAATCGCCGAAGTCGCCGCCGGCGATCTTCTGGCGGTCATGTCGGCGGGCGCCTATGGCGCGGTGCAGTCTGGAACCTATAATTCAAGGCTGTTGATTGCCGAAGTCCTGGTCAATGGCGCCGATTATGCAATCGTGCGAGCGCGTCCCTCTTACGAGGACTTGATCGGCCTGGACAAAATTCCGCCTTGGTTAGCGTGAGGCTGGGGCGTTAGGCGGTCGCGGTGCGCGGCCAGGGAGAATATGTTGGACGAAGGCGCTGAAACGCCGGACCTTCCGCCCCGCGCCGGGGCTGACGGGCGTATGCAGACCCGCGCCAGGCTTGATCGGATGGCTCGGCGCGCGGGCATCGTGCTGCTGTGGGAGCGGATCTGGCCGCCGATCGCCTGGGCTTTGACGATATCAGCGCTTTTCCTGGCCGCGTCATGGTTCGGCCTCTGGCTCGACCTGCCGCGCGGCGCCCGCATCGCCGGCCTCGCATTGTTTGCGGCGGCCCTCCTGGCCGTCCTCTATCCGTTGGCGCTTTTGCGGGCGCCGCGGCGCGCTGAGAAGCTTGGTCGCCTCGATCGCGACAGCGCCGCGGCGCATCAACCGGCGTCTTCAAGTCTCGACAGGCTCGCCGATAAGGGCGTCAGCGAAGCGACCAGAGCGCTATGGGATCTGCATCAGCGCCGTCTCGCCTCGAAGATCGCCGCCATTGAAGTCGCGGCTCCAGCGCCGCGCATGGTCGAGCGGGACCTCGCGGCATTGCGTTTCGGCGCCGCGCTGTTGGCGGTCTGCGCAGCTTTCGTCGCCGGCTCCGAGCGCTACGCGCGCGTCGCTGCGGCCTTTGACTGGCGAAGCGAGGCGGCAGTGGCGCAAGGCTATCGTCTCGACGCCTGGATCGATCCCCCCACCTATACGGGCAAGCCGCCGATCCTGCTCGATGCGGTCGGCGGGCGGGAGGGGACCCAAAAGATTACGACGCCGGTCGGGTCGACCCTCGTGTTGCGCGCCGGCGATTCCATCGCCGCGCGGGTGGAAGGGGCGTTGGCTCCTGAGGCGCCGGCCAAGACCGGCGGCGATCCAACCGCCGCGCCGGCAGGGAGGGCGGCCGATGCGGCCGCCGGCGAGCGCCGCTGGACGATCAAAGGCGATGGAAAATTTCTGATCAACCGCGACGGCGCGCCGCTTTCGTCGTTCGAAATTACCGCAATCGCCAATCAGAAGCCGACAATCGCCTTGACGGCGCGCCCGCAGTCCAACCTGCGTGGTTCGCTCACCCTCGCCTACAAGCTGGCCGATCAGTATGGCGTGGCGAGCGCTGAGGCCAATTTCGCCCGGCCGCTGATCGACGGCAAAGCCCCGCACGGGCGTTCTCTCGTAGAGCCGCCGAAGATGGCCTTGCAATTGCCCGGCGGCGCCAATGGAATTGGCGAAGCGCAGACGACGAGCGATCTTTCCGAACATCCATGGGCCGGCGCTCATGTGACGATGATTCTCAGCGCTCATGATCTTGCCGGCGCGGAGGGGGTGAGCGAGCCGATCGCGCTGACTTTGCCGCAGCGGCGCTTCAACAATCCGTTGGCCCGCGCGCTTGTCGAGCAGAGGCGCGATCTCGTGATGGATCCTGACGCCAATCGCCCGCGCGTCGCGACCGCGCTCGATGCGCTGTTGATCGCGCCCGAAATTTTTGAGACGCCATCGGGCGTGTATCTCGGCCTCAAATCCGCGCAGACCCGCCTCGCCGAGGCCCGGTCGGATCAGGATCTCATCGGCGTCGCCGATTTCCTCTGGGCGATGGCGCTGCAGATCGAAGACGGCGACGCTTCGCAGGCCGAGCGTGATTTGCGCGCCGCCGAGCAGAAGCTGCGCGAGGCGCTCGATCGCGGCGCCAGCGACCAGGAGATTCGCGAATTGATGAAAGAGCTGCGCGCCGCGGCCGAGAAGTTCACGCGCGAATTGGCGCAGCGCCCGAACGAGGGGCGCGATTCCGAATCCATGACGACCCAGGACCTCGACAATCTGCTCGATCGCATGGAAGACACGGCGCGCACCGGCGACAAGGCGCAAGCCCAGGCAATGCTCGATCAATTGCAAAATCTGTTCGAGAATATGAAGAGCGCAAAAAGCCATTCGAGTCCGGCTGAACGGGAGCTCCGCCGTCAAATGGGCGAACTCGATAAATTGATGCGCGACCAGCAGGCCTTGCGCGACGACACGTTCCGCCGCGACCAACGCGAGAGAAAGCGCCGGGCCGCGCCGAGCGATCAACAAGCCGAGGATGGCCAACCGCAAGACAATCCGGAAGCATCGCCTGGCGACGAGGATGGCGGTTCAACCCCGCTCGACGAGCGCCAGCGGGCCTTGCGCGATCGTCTTGGACAACTCCAGCAGGGCATGAAGGCGCTGGGGCTCAAAGGCGAAAAGGGATTCGACGACGCCAATGGCGCCATGGGCGAGGCCGAGGGCGATCTAAAGCCGGGCGGCAAGGGCAAGGGCAGCGCGGTCGGCGAACAGGGGCGCGCGCTCGAGGCGCTGCGCGAGGGCGCGCAAGGCTTGCAAAAGCAGATGCAGGGCGAGAACGGCGAGGGAGAAGGCGTCGAAGCGACGACGGGCAAACCGGGCGGCCAGAACGGGCGCGATCCTCTTGGGCGGGATCGCAACGGGCTCAAGGGCGGCGCCACGGATGGACGTCTCACCGACGCCGTGGGCGCCGCCGAGCGCGCCTATCGCGTGCTAGAAGAACTGCGTCGCCGCCTCGCCGATCCCAATCGCCCTAGCGAGGAGCGAGACTATCTCGAACGATTGCTGAAGCGGGATTGATCCCGTCTCGCGGTTTTACCAACTTCTGCTCAGCGTCTATAGACAGGCGAGTTCCTCGCGACGAAAGCCAGGTCCATGTCAGCCCTTTCCAATTTCGGCGTCGCCATCGCGGTAGGCGCGGTGGCGCTCGTTCTGATCCTGGGGCTTGTCAACATGCTGCGTCAGGGATCGGCCAATAAATCGCAGACCCTGATGCGCTGGCGCGTCGGGCTGCAATTTCTCGCCATCGTCGTCATCGTCATCGTTCTCTGGACGCGCGGGCATTAGACCGGACTTTTCTGAGCGGCGTCGAGAAGCGCCAATCGTCGAGGGGAATGGATGGTCAGGCTCAACAAAATCTATACGCGCACGGGCGACGACGGCAGCACCGGTCTTGGCAGCGGCGAGCGCCGTCCGAAGTTTGATCCACGCGTCGCCGCTTATGGCGAGGTCGACGAGACCAATAGCGCAATCGGGCTCGCCCGCGTCGCCACATCCTCTTCAAGCGACGCCGGTCTTGCGCGGATCGAGGCCATGCTCAAGCGGATTCAGAACGACCTGTTCGATCTCGGCGCTGATCTCTGCATGCCCGCGCCCAAAAGGATCGAGAGCCAAAAGGCCGTCCGCCCGCCGCTGCGAATCGTCGCGAGCCAGGTCGCCCAGCTCGAGGCGGCGATCGATGAACTCAACGCCGATCTCACGCCGCTGAGCTCGTTCGTCCTGCCCGGCGGCGCGCCCGCCGCGGCCGCCCTGCATCAGGCGCGAACAATCTGCCGCAGGGCTGAGCGCCAAATTGTCGAACTCGCCGCCATCGAAGGCGAGACGGTCGGCGCGCCGGCGATCGCTTATATCAATCGCCTCTCGGATTTCCTGTTCGTCGCCGCGCGCTTCGCCAATGATCGTGGAAAAGGCGACGTATTATGGGTTCCCGGCGCCAATCGGGGCGAGAAGCAGGAGCAATCGGACAATGACTAAATTTGTTTTTGATCCGCCGCCGACGCCCGCCATTCCGATCGCCGGGCTCGATGCCTTGTTTCCCGTCGCCCGGATTTTCTGCGTCGGCCGCAACTACGAGGACCATGCCAAGGAAATGGGCATTGCGGTGGATCGCGAGAAGCCGTTTTATTTTTCCAAAAGCGCCACCGCCTTGCGGCCTTCGGGCGCCACGATCCCCTATCCGCCCGGCACCAACAATTATCATTTCGAAATGGAGCTCGTCGTCGCAATCGGCGCGCCCGCTTTCAAAATCGCCGCCGCCGACGCGTTGAACGCCATCTACGGCTATGCCTGCGGCCTCGACATGACGCGGCGCGATCTGCAATTGTCCGAGCGGGCCAAACAGCGGCCTTGGACCCTCGGCAAGGACGTCGAGGCGAGCGCCCCGGTTTCGACGATCGCACGCGCCGCCGCGATCGGTCATCCGGCAAGGGGCGCCATCACGCTGCGCCAGAACGCCGAGATCCGCCAATCCGCCGACCTCAGCCAGATGGTGTGGTCGGTTCCCGAGATCATCGCGCATCTCTCCGGCTTTTATCAGCTCGGGCCCGGCGACCTGATCTTCACCGGCACGCCCGCCGGGGTAGGTCCCGTTGCGCCAGGCGACCACCTGGAGGGCGTCATCGAAGGCATCGGCGAACTCACGGTCACGATAGGCGAGAAGCGGTGAGCGCGGACAGGCCGGCTGTTCTTGATGCGATCGGCGTCATCAGCGGCACGTCGATGGACGGCATTGATGTCGCGCTCATCAGGAGCGACGGCGAGACGCGCGTCGAACCCGGCCCGGGCGCGACCTTCCCCTATCCCCAAGCGGTCGGGCGCGCGCTGCGGGAGGTGATCGCCAACCCCGACGCCGCGCACGATCCGCTGGAGGACCTGCAAAAAGCGGTGACCGATTCCCATGTCGAGGCGGTTTTCGCTTTCATGAAGAAATTCAACATTGTCCGCGAAAACGTGGCTCTGGTCGGCCTGCATGGACAGACCATCCTGCATCGCCCGCGCGAGCGGTTCACGCGTCAGCTCTGCGACGGCGCCCGCGCCAGCCGTTTGCTGGGGCTCGATGTCGTCAATGACTTTCGCACCGCCGACGTGGCGGCGGGCGGCGAAGGCGCGCCATTGGTCCCCCTCTATCATGCCGCCATTTGCGCCGGGCTTGAACGCCCGCTGATGATTCTCAATTGGGGCGGCGTCGGCAATGTCACCTGGCTGGGCGCGAACGGCGAAATTGTCGCTTTCGACACCGGGCCGGCCAACGCCCTGATCGATGATTTCGTCGCGCGAAGGCGCGGTCTCAGCCATGATGAAGGCGGCGCGCTGGCCGCTGCGGGACGTGTCGACGATCGCGTGCTGGCCGGGTTGATGGGCGATCCCTATTTCAATCTGGCGCCGCCCAAATCTTTGGACCGCAATCATTTTCACGCACTGGCGCGCGAAGTGGACACGCTCGGCGATGAAGACGGCGCCGCGACGCTGGCCGCTTTCACCATTGAGGCGACGGCGGCCGCCCTGCGCCATGTCGTCGGTCAACCCTCGCGCTGGCTGGTGTGCGGCGGCGGCCGACGCAACCTCACTATGATGCGCGCGCTCGGCGCCCGTCTCGGCGCGGCTGTGCAGCCGATCGAGTCGATCGGCTATGACGGGGACGTGATTGAAGCGCAATGCTTCGCCTATCTCGCGCTCCGCTCACGGCGCGGACTGCCGCTCTCGCTGCCCACGACCACCGGAGCGCCAAGGCCGATACAGGGCGGCGTCTTCTGGCCGGCGCCAAAAGCCGCGTGACCCGGCGCCGTCAACGAAAAGGCCTCGCCAAAGCGAGGCCTCTCGTCATCAAGACAAACTGCTTCGCGCCAATCAGCACACGTTGACCCAGCGGCGCCCGATGAAATTGCCGTAAGCGTCATAGGTGGGACGAAGCGCGTGGCAGCCGTCGTCATAGGGGCCGGGTCCATCGTAATAGCCAGGCCCGGGCTGGGCGGCGATAGCGGCGCCCGCCGCGAGACCCAAAACGCCAAGTCCGACTGCCGCCGGTCCCCAACCGCCGCCATGCCAATGGCCGCCGTGCCCATAGCCGTGGCCGCCCCGGACCACGGGGCCATGGCCCGCCGGATGATGATAGACTTGGGCGGAGGCGGGCGTTGTCGCGCCAATTGCCGAAACGCCGATCGCCAGCGCCGCCAGCGAACCGACGACCATTCTCTTCAACGAAGCGCTCATTTGCATCCCCAGTTTTCAAGCGGCGGGCCGGAATGGCGTCGCTTATGTCCACGCGTTGGCGCTAAAATCCAACGCTCTATTGATAGATGTCGAAGCGGAACAAGGATTCTTCAAGCCGGAATCGTGGCGCCTAAGCGACTATGATAAAATTCATGCGATTTCTATTGTAAGCAAGCGATCATTCTGAATATTCGTTCATTTTCGCCCGAAAACGTCCGGGTCCAAACCTTAATTCCTAAAGCATATCTCATTCGGATGCGTCGTCGAGGCGGTATTACTACTCTCGGGAAATCCCCTTCTTAATTGCCGTCAGCCGGCCCTCGCTCGTCGTGGTCCGAAGCGACCAACGCCGCGTGGTAAACTGTCGGCTGGCGCGGCGCGCGTCAAGCGGCGCTGGCGGATTTGGGAAAACATGCCGATCGAAATTTTCATCGACGCCGACGCCTGCCCGGTGAAGGACGAGATTTACCGGGTCGCCGACCGCTACGGCTTGAAAGTCTATGTGGTCGCGAATGCTGCGATCAGGGTTCCCCGCATCCCGTCGATCGAGCAGATCGTGGTTGGCGCGGATCCGGACGCCGCCGACGACTGGATCGCAGCGCGGGCGGGACAGGCAAGCATCGTCGTGACCGCCGACATTCCGCTCGCGAGCCGCTGCGTCAAGGCAGGCGCGGAGGTTCTGACGGCGACCGGCCGGCGTTTCACCGACGCGTCGATCGGCATGGCGCTCGCCACAAGAAACCTGATGGACCATCTGCGCTCCACCGGCGATACGACCGGCGGCCCCAAGACTTTCACGCCGCGCGACCGATCGAATTTCCTCGGCGCGCTCGACAATGCCGTCGTTCGGCTCCAGCGAGCAGGCTTGGGCTGATCGGCCCGCCCGCGCCTGCTGCGGGGCGGGCCGGCGAGGTCTCAACCGGCGAGGCGGGCGTTCTGCGGAAACATATGCCGCTTCGCGTCGTCGTCCATATCGGTCTTGAACGCATGCTTTTCCTTCAGGGCCTCGGCGCGCTGCGCGGCCGGGCGGGCGTTGATTTCGTCCAGCAACCGTTTCAGGTTGGGAAACTTCGCCCAGGCTTCGCCGCCCAGAACGAACGGCACCGCGCGCGCCCATCCCCAGACCGCCATGTCTACGATCGTGTAGGAATCGCCGAGCATGTAGCGATGTTTGGCGAGCTGGGCGTCGATGATGGCGTAATGGCGGTTGGCCTCGAAATCATAGCGATTGATCGCATAGTCGAGCCCCTTCGGCGCGAAATGCTTGAAATGCACCGCCTGTCCCGAAAAGGGGCCGATGCCGGACGCCACGAACATCATCCAGGACAGGAATTCGCCGCGCGCCGCCGGCGTCTGGGCCGGGAGAAATTTTCCTGTCTTTTCCGCCAGATAGATCAGAATGGCGTTGCTGTCGAACACCGTGACGTCGCCGTCGACGATCGCCGGCGTCTTGCCGTTGGGATTGATGGCCCGGAAGGCTGGCTGATGCTGTTCGCCCTTGCGGGTGTCGACCGGCATGAGTTCATAGGGAAGGCCCGATTCCTCCAGAAACAACGCGACTTTGGCGGGATTGGGCGAGGGGTGAAAATAGAACTTGATCATTGAAGGACCTCCCATGGCCGGCGGGCCGCCAATCGCGGCGCGCGCCTCGGGCAGTTCCTTAGCGCAAATTGCGTGTCATTCGCATCACAATCGCGCTGGTTCGCCGCGCGGCGGCTATTTCGTCCCGAACATGCGATCGCCGGCGTCGCCGAGCCCCGGCACGATATAGCCGTGATCATTGAGGCGCTGGTCGATCGACGCGGTCCAGACGCCGACATCAGGATGCGCCTTGTTGAGGCGCTCGACCCCCTCCGGCGCCGCCAGCAGGCAGACAAACCTTATGTCCCTGACGCCACGCCCCTTAAGGCGATCGATCGCCGCGATCGCCGAATTGGCGGTCGCCAGCATCGGATCCATCACGATCACCAGCCGTTCGGCGACATCGGTCGGGGCCTTGAAATAATATTCGACGGCTTCCAGCGTTTCAGGATTGCGGTAGAGGCCGATATGGGCGACGCGGGCGGAGGGAACCAGTTCGAGCATGCCGTCGAGAAAGCCGACGCCGGCGCGCAGAATCGGCGCAAAGACCAGTTTCTTGCCGGCGATCATCGGCGCCTTGGTCGTCTCCAGCGGCGTCTCGATATCGACCATTTCGATGGGCAGGTCGCGCGTCACTTCATAGCAAAGCAACATGCCGATCTCGTTCAATAACTGCCGAAAACCCTTGGTCGAACGGCGCTTGTCGCGCATCAGCGTGAGTTTGTGCTGGACCAGGGGATGGTCGACGACATGAACGCTAGACATCGCGGGCCTCGAAAGAATTGAGAACGCCGGCAACCTTAGACGAAGTCAGGCCGGATCGTCGCGCCACATCCCATTCATCCCCAGTTTTCGAACCCGCCGTGCAATGGGCGCCGCCTATTGACTGCGCGCGACCGACACTATCTTTTGGAGGCCTGATGGCGACCGCTTCGACACAGACTTCTCGTCGGCACTGGAACCTCCCGAACATGTTGACCTACGGTCGGCTTGCGGCGGTGCCGCTTGTCGTCGCGTTCCTGTTCTGGCCGACCGATTTCTGGGCGCGCTGGACCGCGCTGGCGATCTATACGGCCGCCGCGATCACCGACTTCTTCGACGGCTATCTCGCGCGCGCCTGGTCGCAGCAATCCTCGCTCGGCCGCATGCTGGATCCGATCGCCGACAAATTGCTGGTCGCCGCCGTTCTTCTGGTGCTTGTCGCCGACAAGACGATCAAAGGATGGTCGCTATGGGCGGCGATCGTCATCCTTTGCCGCGAAATATTGGTGTCGGGCCTGCGCGAATATCTGGCCGAGCTGAGGGTGTCGGTGCCGGTCAGCACGGTCGCCAAATGGAAGACGACGACCCAGCTTGTCGCGCTCGGCTTTCTTATCGCCGGGCAAGCCGGCGAGGCGGTATTGCCCGGGTCCGTCGAAATCGGCATCGTGCTGCTATGGATCGCGGCGATCCTGACGCTTTACACCGGCTGGGACTATATGAAGGCGAGCTACGATCACGTCGGCGACGAGTAATCGCTTATGAAAGCCGTCTATTTCGCATGGGTGCGTGAGCGCATCGGCAAAGCCGATGAGGAAATTGCGCCGCCAGCCAGCGTTGCGACCGTCGGCGAACTCATCGCCTGGCTGTCGCAGCGAGGCGAGGAATATGCGCACGCCTTCGAGAAGGCTTCGATCATCCGCGCCGCCATCGACCGGGCGCATGTGAAGCATGACGCGAGAATCGCAGGCGCGCGCGAGATCGCATTTTTTCCGCCGATGACGGGCGGGTAGAGCAGATTGGGGTTAGGTGGAGTCGTTTGCGCCGCGACGGAGGCGTTCGAGAGGAGCTGAGATCAGATTCCACCATTGATTTCTTGGGCGGAGCGAGGCGCGGAAGGATATCGAAGTCAAGGATGAGCCGAAGGCTCGCCGCCTCCGGCGGTCGCCTGAAAGGCGATCCTTGAGTTCGATATCCTTCCGCGCAAAATGGCCGCCAAGAGAACAATGGAGGATTGTCGTCGTACGCGGCGGCGCCCCTCCCGCGTGAAGTCAAATGCAAACCGCTCCAGCAGCCAGGGCGACATGGCGACGATCAGGGTCCAGGCCGAGGATTTCGACGCCGCCGCCGAGGCGGAAGCCCTGGCGCGCGGGCGCGCCGACATCGGCGCGCTCGTCAGCTTTGTCGGGCTCTGCCGCGATGAGGGAGGCCGGCTCTCGAAACTCGAGATCGAGCATTATCCCGGAATGGCCGAGGAAGAGCTTGCGCGCGTCGCCGCGGAGGCCGAGGCGCGCTGGCCGCTGTTAGGCGTCGCGATCATTCACCGGTTCGGCGACATTGCTCCCGGCGAGCGGATCGTGCTCGTCGTCACCGCCTCGGCGCATCGCAGCGCGGCCTTCGAAGCGGCGGACTTCCTGATGGATTACCTCAAAACCCGCGCGCCATTCTGGAAACGGGCGCATCGCTCCGACGGGACAGTCGAAGACTGGATCGAGGCGAAATCAGCCGACCAGAACGCGGCGGCGCGATGGCGCGCCGCCGATCGATAGATCGCCCGGCGTTCAACGCGAGGCGACGGCCCGATAAACGAGAAGGACGACGATCGCGCCGACTACGGCGACAAGCAGGCTCCAGAGGTTAAGCCCTGTTATGCCCTGGTTGCCCGTCAGGCTGACCAGATAACCGCCGACGACCGCACCGACCACGCCAAGCACGATGTCCATCAGCATGCCCGAGCCGGTCTTGTTGACGATCTTGCTGCCGATGAAGCCGGCGATCAGGCCCAGAATGATCCAGCTAATGATTCCCATGGTCGTTTCCCCGCATTTGACCGAAATGACGATGCGTCTTGCCGCGAACCTTGAGAAGCGCGCCCGCCCCGTCGATTGTTGGGAGATGGACGACGAAAAAGCAAGTCGATTATAATCGAGGGCGGCGACGGCGTTCGCGCGTCTGTTGCAAACGGGCGTTACGTCTCAGAACAACGACGCGAATTCGTGCTTGGATCCAACGGAGGCTCAAATGGGATTGTTCGACAACGCGCTTAAGGACGCCATTCCCGGCGGCGATCTCGCCGCCCCGATCGCGATCGCGGCGGGCGCCCTGTTGCTCGGCAAGCTGTTCAGCGGCAGCAGCGCCGCGCCTGCCGCGCCCTCCCCCGCCGCGCCCGCGCCGCAGCAATTCGCTCCGCCGGGAGGCGGCCTGTTTGGCGGCCTCAACGACCTCGTCCAAAAATTCCAGACGGCGGGTCACGGCGATGTCGTCAATTCCTGGGTTGCGCCCGGCGCCAATGCGCCGATCCAGCCCGCGCAGATTGGCTCGGCCCTCGGCCAGCAGACGATCAGCGATCTTGCCCGTCAGTCCGGAATGAGCGAGCAGCAATTGCTTGCCCAGCTCGCGATGGTTTTGCCGGGACTTGTCGACAAACTGTCGCCAAACGGGCGCTTGCCGACGCAGGCCGAACTGGCCGCGCAGGGACACTGACAGCGACGATCCGGCGGGGCCCGATCCGCCGGATTCACTCCGCGGCCCGGGCGCGTGGCGCGCTCAGCACATCCAGCGCCTGTCCAAGATCCTCGATCAGATCCTCGACATCTTCGAGGCCGACGGAGAGCCGCACCATGCCCTCGCCGATGCCGAGCTGCGCGCGCATCTCCGGCTTTAAGCGTTGATGGGTCGTCGTCGCCGGATGGGTCATGAGGCTTTTGGCGTCGCCGAGATTGTTGGAAATGCCGATGATCGAAAGGGCGTTGGCCATTTTGAACGCCGCCGGCTTGCCGCCTTTCACGTCGAAAGTGACGAGCGTGCCGCCGCCCGACATCTGACGCTTGACGAGCGCGGCCTGCGGGTGATCCGGCCGGCCGGGATAGAGCACGCGCCCGACGCCGGGATGGTCGGCGAGATAATCGGCGATTTTTCCCGCCGAGCGCACTTGCGCGGCGACGCGCACCGGCAGCGTCTCCAGCGATTTGAGCATTACCCAGGCATTGAAGGGCGACAGGCTGGGGCCGGTCTGGCGCAGGAAATTGTGGATATGCTCGTTGATGAAAGCCTCGGAGGCGAGGATCACGCCGCCGAGGGTCCGTCCCTGGCCGTCGATATGTTTGGTGGCGGAATAGACGACGCAATCGGCGCCGAGCTGCAACGGATGTTGCAGCAAGGGCGTGGCGAACACATTGTCGACGACTAAAGTCGCGCCGTGCTGGTGCGCGATTTCCGCGACGCCGGCGATGTCGATGACCTCAAGCGTCGGGTTGGTTGGGCTCTCCAGGAAAGTCGTCCTGGTGTTCGGCCGCATTGCGGCGCGCCAGGCGGCAAGATCGGAACCCTCGACCAGCGTCGAGGCGACGCCGAAGCGCGGCAGCAATTCCTCGACCACATAGAGACAGGAACCGAACAGAGCCTTGGCGGCGACGATATGATCGCCCGCCTTGAGCTGGCCCACCAGCGCGGCGGTGACCGCCGCCATGCCGCTGGCGGTGGCGCGCGACGCCTCGGCCCCCTCCAGCAGCGCCATCCGCCGCTCGAACATCGCCACCGTCGGATTGGCGAAACGCGAATAGATGAAGCCGCCCGCATCCTCGCCTTTGAAGCGCGCCTCGGCCTGCTCCATCGTGTCGTAGAGATAGCCCTGCGTCAGGAACAAAGCCTCGGACGTCTCCTCAAAACTCGAGCGCATCGAGCCGCCATGGACGAGCTGGGTGGCGGCGCGCAGGGTCTTGGGGTCGCGGGTCTTCCGGGGGGTCGTCATAAAGCTCTCCTCGCGCGGTGGCGCGCTTCGAGGCCATCAGACAGGGCGATTTGGTGAAAAGCCCCGATCTTTTAGCCCCTTGTTTAACGTGGCGGCAAGCCGACCGGCTCAAATGACCACGAACAATCTGTTTCTAACCCCGCTTCAACCTTGGCGTCAATGGCTGGAGGCGCTAACAAGAATGCTTGGCGAATTCGGAAGGCCTTGAGCATATCATGACGGCGCCCAGGCGCGACGCGCCTCCCGACCTGTTCGTAGACGCCGCGGTGCATGACGACAGCTATTTCGCCGCGCATCACGGCCTGTTCGCTCGCCAGGAAATTCACGCGATGGCGCGTCGCAAGCTGATCCAGGCCTATCGCGCGATCGAGGAGCCGCAATACCAGCCGGCCAGCCTCGACCTCAGGCTCGGCAAGGAAGTCTATCGCGTGCGCGCCAGCTTTCTGCCAGGCCGCGGCCGCACGGTTGAGGAGCATCTCGAAAGCCTTAATCCCGAGCGCATCTCGCTGACCGGCAATGGCGCGGTGCTCGAAAAAGGCATCGTCTATATCGCTCCGCTGATGGAGCGGCTTGACCTGCTGCCGAGCCTGTCGGGCGCCGCCAACCCTAAAAGCTCGACCGGCCGCCTCGACATTTTCACGCGCCTAATCGTCGACGGCAGCGAAGCCTTCGACGACGTGCCGCTCGGCTATGCCGGCCCGCTCTATGTCGAAATCTCGCCCCGCAGCTTCAGCGTGCGGGTGCGCGAGGGGTCAAGGCTCAACCAGATCCGGTTCCGCAGCCGCAATTCCAAACATATGGGGCTCGCCGATTTCGCGCTGAAGGATCATGAAATCAGGGAGCGGCACGCCAAAACGCCGCTGGTCGACGGCGACCTCGATCTGCGCGATGGGCTTATCATGCGCGTCGCGCTCAGCGGTTCGGCTGGGCAGATCGTCGGCTATCGCGCCCAGAAGAACAGCGAGATCATCGATGTCGATCGCCCCGGCGCCTATCCCGCGCATGAGTTCTGGGAGCCGCTCCGCGCTCGTCCCGACAAGCGGCTGATCCTCGATCCCGACGAATTCTATATTTTAG
>DATBZF010000002.1:0-7631 GCA_036513315.1 Roseiarcus sp. | reverse complement strand
CTCGTCCCCAAATCCCCCAACCCCATATCGCTCCACATCGACCGCGCTCAAATCCATCATCGGCTCCAGAATCTGCCCCTGCAGCGAATCGGAGTTCGTCAAAAAACTCAAGGAAAAGATGTGTGCATCGAATAGCCGCTTTGCGGGGAGAAGGCGTCATGCGGAGCATGACGGATGAGGGGCGGCGCAAACCTCTGACGAAGTTTCGTGAGAGGGCGCCATGTTAGCGCCCGCCGCTTTTCGTCATCCCTGCAGGAGATCGCCGTAGGCGGCCCAGCTTTCGCCGTTGAAGGTGGCGAGCTGCATCTGGCGGATCGGCGAGAAATTGTCCGGCGACGTATTGATCTTGGCGCCCGGCAGCGTCATCGGCAATTCGAGATCCTTGATGTTGGCCGCCTGCTTCATGATGTTCTCGCGCGACAGATCGTCGCCGCATTGCTTGAGCACCTGCACCATGGTCGCGGCGACGCCGAAACCATAGACCGCATTGGAATCGGTGAGATCGGCAGGCGTCATATATTTGCCAATGAAGGCGGCATATTCCTTGAAGCCGGGATCGTCCTTCCAGCGCCCATCGGTCGGATCCTTGCCATAGATCGCGGTGATCACGCCCTTGGATTTTTCGAGCCCCGCCGGCTTCATCACGGTCGCGATCGATTGCGAGACGTCGGTCATGTAGCGCACCGGCGTCCAGCCGATGTCGAAGGTCTTGCGGATCGCCTGCGCCGCGAATTTCGGCGTCGCCGCGATCAGCAGCGTGTCGGCGCCGGAATCCTGAAGCGAGACGATTTGCGAATCCACCGTCGGCTCGGAGACTTCATAAGAAGCTTCCTTGATGATCAGCCCCGCCTTGTCGCCGAGCCCGGCCTTCAGGCCGATCAGATAATCCTTGCCGAAGGCGTCGTTTTGATAGAGCACGGCGATTTTGGCGTCCGGCTTGGTCGCGAGGATGGCTTTGCCGAAAATATGCGCCTCGGTCTGGTAGTTCGGCTGCCAGCCGATGGTCCAGGGGAAGTTCTTGGGGTCGCTCCACATCGCCGCGCCGGTGGCGACGAACAATTGCGGAATCTTGTTTTCAGTCAGATAGGGCCGGATCGCATAGTTGCAGGGCGTACCGAGGCTGTTGAAGATGAACGCGACCTGTTCCTGCTCGACGAGACGGCGCGTCTGCTCGACGGTCTTGGGCGGGCTGTAACCGTCGTCGAGGCTGATGAGGTTGAGCTTGCGGCCATTGATGCCGCCCGCTTCGTTGATCATCTTGAAATAAGCGACGTCGGCCTTGCCGATCACGCCGTAAGCCGAGGCTGGGCCGCTATAGGGCATGGTCTGCCCCATCTTGATTTCGCTATCGGTAATCCCCGGCGCATTGGCGGCGAGCGCCGGGCGCGAACCGGATGCGAGAGCGGCGGCGGAGACGGCGCCGGCCTGCAAAAATCTACGACGCGAAATCATGGCTACTTCCTCCTGTTGCGACGCGGGTTGCGCCGGCGGTTTCCTCGTTTGAAAATGTTTGTTCCGGCTTTGCGCCGGTTGGCGTTCGTTTAGTCTAGCCTCGCTTTGTGCGCTGGGAAAGCCGCGTCAAGAGCGCCGTCGCCGTCCTGATGGCGCCGGCGACGCCGGTCGGCGCCACATACATCAGGCCGATCAGCAGCGCCCCGTAGATGGCGCCCGGCAGCGCCTTGGCGCTCTCGCCAAACAGATCGGAGAGCTGATCGGAGTAATTGGGGACGAACTCGATGAACAGAGCGCCAAACAGCACCCCTGAGATCGAGGCGAGGCCGCCAACGACAATGCCGACCAGGAACGAGAGCGACAGGAACAGTCCAAAACTGTCTGGAGAGACGAAGCCGACGACGATCGAGCCAAGCGCGCCAGCGACTCCCGCGTAAAGTGCGCTGATGCCGAAACACATCGCCTTGGTGAACGAAATATTGACGCCCATCGTCTCGGCGGCGATCGGATGGTCGCGGATCGCCACGATGGCCCGCCCGACGCGCCCGCGCACGAGGTTGATCGCCGCCCAGAACATTAAGGCGGCGACGGCGAGGCAGAGAAAGTAGAGCCATTGATCCGGCGTCAAGGGCAGCCCCAGCGGCGCATGCGGCTTGCCGAGCTGCAGTCCTTGCGAGCCGCCGGTCCAGGCGTCGAAGCCCTTGAAATTCAGCAATTGCGGCGTCGCCACCGCGAGGGCGAAAGTCGCCAGGGCGAGATAAAGGCCGCCGAGCCGCAAAGCGGGCAGGCCGAACAGGAAGCCGGCGCCGAAACAGACGAGGCCGGCGACCGGGATCGTCGCGCCGTAGGGCACGCCGAATTTGTTGATCAGGATTGCTGAGGCATAGCCGCCGATCGCATAGAAGGCGCCGTGGCCGAGCGAGATCTGGCCGTTGTAGCCGGTCAACAGGTTCAGGCCGAGCAGCGCGATAGCATAGATCAGCACCTGAGAGAACTGAAACAGATGATAGCCGCTGGCGACGAACGGCAAGCCGAGGGCGACGACGCCGAACAACCCAAACGCGAGCGCGCGCCATCGCTGCGGCGCCGCCGCCTCGATCGGCGCGACGCGAATGGCGGAGGGCTTTTCGATCGCGCTCTCCATCGGCTCAGACCCGCGTGACAAGCGTGCGGCCGAACAGGCCCGAGGGCCGGACGACCAGCACGCCGACGATGATGACCAGGGCGACCGAGAGCTTGATCTCGGGACCGACGACATAGGCGCCCGCCAGGTTCTCGAAGACGCCGACCATGAAGCCGCCGAGCGCCGCGCCCCACGGATTGTCGATGCCGCCGAGCACGGCGCCGGCGAAAGCATAGAGCAGAATGCCGCTCATCATGTTCGGGTCGAGATAGACGACCGGCGCCGCCATCATGCCCGCCACGGCGCCGATGGCGGCCGCCAGCCCCCAGCCGATCGCCAGCATCCGGCCGACCCTGATGCCGACGAGCCGGCTCGAGACCGGATTCTGCGCGGCCGCGCGCATCGCGAGGCCGAGCGGCGTGAAGCGAAAGAACGCGTAGACCAGCGCCAGCACCGCGAAAGTGACGAGAATGGCGCCCGATTCATGCGCCGACATGTATTTATTGCCGAACCACGGGCGGCCAGGAAAGGGGCTGTCGAATGTCTTGATCGTATAGCTGTAGCGCCAGCCGGCGACGCTGTTGAAGATCAGCAACAGGCCGATGAAGACGATGACGATGGTCAGCACCGGCGCATTGGCGAAGGGGCGGATCACCAGCCGCTCGATCGCCATGCCGCCGATGAAGGAAAGCGCGATCGTCAATGCGAAGGCGGCCCAATAGGGCATGCCCGAATCGACCAGCTCCCAGGCGATATAGGTCGAGAACATCGCCATTTCGCCCTGCGCGAAATTCACCAATTGCGTCGCCTGATAGATCATCACCAGCGCGAGCGCGAGGATGGCGTAGACGCCGCCCATCGCCAGGCCTGAGAAAATCTGGTGCAGCAACGCGTTCATCGTCCTGCTCCCTCAGTAGCCGAGATAGGAGCGACGGACTGAATCGTCGCTCTTGATCGCTTCGGCGGGGCCGCCGATCGCCACCCGCCCGGTCTCGATGAGAAAAGCGTGATCGGCCAGATCCAGCGCGAGATTGGCGTTCTGCTCGACGATCAGCATGCTGACCCGGTCCTCGCGATTGATCGCGCGCAAAATGCGGAAAATGTCTTTGACGATGATCGGCGCGAGACCGAACGATGGCTCGTCGAGCAGCAGAAGCCGCGGGCGCAGCATCAACGCGCGCGAGATCGCCAGCATCTGCTGTTCACCGCCCGACAATGTGCCGGCCTGCTGGCGCCGGCGCTCTTCGAGGCGCGGAAAGTAGCCGTAGACCCGCGCAAAATCGCCGGCGACCGCGCTCCTGTCGGAGCGCGCATAGGCGCCGAGGCGCAGATTTTCCTCGACCGTCAGATCGACGAACGTGCCGCGCCCGTCCGGCACGTGGGCGATGCCAAGCCGCACGATATCTTCGGTGCGGCGCGCCTTCATCGCGGCGCCGCCAAAATGGATCGCGCCCTGGCTAGGGATCATCGCGCAAAGCGCGCGCAACGCCGTCGTCTTGCCCGCGCCATTGGCGCCCAGAAGCGCGGTGATGCCGCCTTCTTCGACCGAAATGTCGAGCCCGTGGAGAACCTGGACCGGCCCGTAGAAGGCCTTGAGGCCGCGCGTCTCCAAAAGCGCCGCCATCAGGCCGCGTCCCCGAGATAGGCGCGGATGACGTCGGGGTTGCGCTGCACGGCGCCGGGTGGCCCGTCGGCGATCTTGCGGCCGAAATTGAGTGCGACCACCTGGTCGGAGACGCGCATGACGAGATTCATATGATGCTCGACCAGCAGCACGGTGACGCCGCGCCGGTCGCGGATCGCCTGGATCTCGCCACGCAGGGCGTCGACTTCCTCATGATTGAGGCCGCCCGCCGGCTCGTCGAGCAGCAGCAACCTTGGCTCGCTCGCCAGCGCGCGGGCCAGTTCGACACGTTTCTGGGTTCCGAAGGGCAGCTCTCCCGCCGGCGTCTCGGCGACCGCGCCGAGTGCGAATTCCTCGACCAGCGCCATTGCGCGTTGGCGAATGCGCTGCTCCTCCCGGCGCGTCGGCGCCAGCGCCAGCGCATCGGCGACAAAGCCGCCGCGCGCCCGACAATGGGCGCCGATCATCACATTTTCGATGACGCTCATGGTGCGAAACAGCGCGAGATTCTGGAACGTGCGAGCGATGCCCCATTGCGCGATCTGGTGTTTGGACGCCGAGAGCAGGGAGCGGCCGTCAAATCGGATCGCGCCTTGATCGACCCGATAGAGTCGCGACAGGCAGTTGAATAAAGTCGTCTTGCCGGCGCCATTGGGCCCGATCAGCCCGCAAATCTGTCCGGCGGCCACTTCGAAGGAAATAGTGTCTAGCGCGACAATGCCGCCAAACCGCACCGATACGCCTTCGACGACCAGCAGAGGCGCCGCTCTGTCAGGCGAAGCGTTCATGCCGCCGCGACAATCGCGCTGCACGCGACATCGCGCATGGGTCGTCCCCGACGGCGCACGAGCCGCATGGTCATTCCCTCCCTTATCGACTTGGCCAGATCGTGGCTCCAGCCTGGTCATGATGCCCTGTAATCGCTTGGCCAACAAGGCGTTAGAGCGTTTCTGTACTAAATATGTGCATCCGGCTCGCGAGATTGGCCGCCGCGCGCGGTTCGCGCGGCGGTCCGGAATGGCGTGCTACGCCCGCCCGCCGGGCGCAGAGCGAGGGTTAACGAGTGATTTAGGCTGTCATGAAAATGGGTCTGGCGGCGTAAGGACTTGGTTAGGAAATTGGCGCGGAATGACTCTGAAGGCTGGGGGCCTTCGGAGTTGTGTTCATGCGTGTCTCGGCGTTGCTTCTACTGGCGGTTGGTGTTTTTGGATTGAGTTTGCTTTCGGCGAGCGCCGATGCGCAGGACTATCGCACCAATACCGGACCGAACGGCGCCGATTTTTCCGGCGTCGGCCTTGGCGTCGACGCCGGCGTCGCGTTGGGCTCGGCGGGCGGCGCCAATACGTCGGGGCCGGCCGGCGGGTTGCACATTGGTTATAATTTCCAGGCCGCCCATTTCGTCGCCGGCGGCGAAGTCGACACGATGTTAGGCTCCATCAGAGCCGGCAGCATCGGCGGCGGCGGCGTCTCGTTCAATCAGGACTATCTCTCGTCGGCGCGCGCCAAGGTCGGCTATGCCTTCGGCGACTTTCTCGCCTACGGCACGCTCGGCTGGGCCTTTTCGACGGGCACCTACGAAGATCCATTGGCCTCGCAAAGCAAAACGATCACCGGCTCCGTTTTCGGTCTCGGCGCCGAATACGCCTTGACGCGCACTGTTTCGGTCCGCGCCGAATATCTGCGCTACGATTTTGGCAACACGACCTACAGCACGCCGTTTTCCTCAAAGCAGATCTATACCGACACCAATCTTTTGCGCGCCGGCGCGAGCGTGCATTTTTAAAAAGCGCGAGCGCCGAAACAGCGATCGATTCATTTTGCTTTGAAACTTCGCCTCGCCGCATCCGTTTCTTCTGCAGGCGCCCATCATGGGCCTCGAGGAGACGCACAATGGCACAAGCAACCAAGCGCTCGAACTTTGTCGTCGCGGCCGCAATTATCGTGGCTGTCGGCGGGTTCGGCGGGGCAATTACCAAGAGCTACGCGGAAATGTCGGTCATGGTCGGCGGCGCGGCTATGTATCCGAGCAAGAACATCGTCGAGAACGCCGTCAATTCAAAGGATCACACGACGCTCGTCGCCGCCGTGAAGGCCGCCGGCCTCGTCGATACGTTGGAGGGGGCGGGGCCGTTCACCGTGTTCGCGCCGACCAACGAAGCTTTCGCCAAACTGCCGGCTGGCACGGTCGACACGCTCGTCAAGCCTGAGAGCAAGGCGATGTTGACGAAAATCCTGACCTATCATGTCGTCGCCGGCCATATGACCGCCGCCGATCTGATGAAGAAGGTCGAGGAAGGCAAGGGCAAGGCGATGCTGAAGACTGTCGAAGGCGGGGACCTGACGATCGAATCGCCGATGGCCGGCAAACTCGAAATCGTCGACGCCAAGGGCGACAAGGCGATGATCACCATCTCCGACGTGCTGCAGTCCAACGGCGTCATTCAGGTGATCGACACCGTGCTCATCCCGGGCTGATCGGCCCACAAAAAGATCGCAGAATAAACTTCGGGAGTCCGCCGCCACGCGCGGCGGGCTCTCCTTGACGCGAGCTTCGATTACAATGAAGGCAACGCGCCGACGATTTCCGCGGTGGAGCGCACGCGGGCGATGCGCGGCAGGATTTTATCGATCGAGAATTTGTGCATCTCCTCGCTGACGCTGGTCACCGCGTCCTCGACGACGACGACCGCGTAATTGTGCTGCCACGCTTCTCGCGCTGTCTGCTCAACGCCAAAATTAGTGGCGATGCCGGCGAGCACGATGGTGGCGATGCCGCGACGGCGCAACTGCAGATCGAGCTCCGTTCCATAGAAGGCGCCCCATTGTCTTTTCTTGATGACGATTCCGGCGCGCAGCGACCCGATCTCGGGCGCAAAATCCGCCCAGTCCGCTGGCGGCGCAGCCGGAGCGGCCGTCGACGGCGCATCGACGGGCAGGCTTAGCCGGTCGATCGCATTGCTGGAGAATGCGACATGGACGAGGACGACGAGCGCGCCGACCTCGTCGAAATGCAGGCCGAGCCGCGCGGCGTTCTGAACGATTTGCGCGGCGCCATGAGGCGCCAGCGGCTGCGACAGGATGCCCTTCTGCACGTCGATCAGAACAAGGGCCGTCGTGCGGGGATCGAGCGCCAGCATCGTGGTATTGCCCCCTGGTGTGAAAGCGTCGACGCGATCGGGCGTCGCCGGCCCCGCTCGCGTTGCCGAACTTGCGGCGGCGCGATTATAGCGCGATGATGGATGGCCTTGTCCAGCGGTCGCCGGGCTACGCTCCCTCGCCATGACGGAACCATGGCGAACCCTCAACGTTGCAGCGTCCACACACGATGGAACAACCGCCCGCCCGGCCGTCGCGTCCAGACGCCGAGCGTCGTCTTCGCCGCGCAATCGCCAACCGCGCCGCCGTCCTGCAGACGCGCCGCGATCCGCCCGA
>DATBZF010000001.1:0-2690 GCA_036513315.1 Roseiarcus sp. | reverse complement strand
GCCGCCGCGCTGGCAACGCTGAAGCCAGGAGCGCTCCTGGTCAATGTCGCGCGGGGAAAGGTAGTCGACGAAGCGGCGCTTCTGGCGGCGCTAGCCGACGGACGCGTCGGCGCTGCGGCGCTCGACTGCTTCCACGAGGAGCCACTGCCGCGCGAATCCCCCTTCTGGGCTCTCCCGAACCTTCTGATCACGCCGCACGCGGCGGGCGAAACCGGGTGTTACGAGAAAAACGTCGTCGACATTCTCAACGAGAATATCGAGCGCCTCCTTCGTGGCGAAACCACGCTGCGAAACCAGGTGGTGTGATGGGGGGCGGCGACACGGTTTGCGCCGCTTGGCCGCGCAGGACGGCGCTCAATTGCAACGAGACAAGTGATTATGGCTTCGGTCGAAGTTTCCAATGTGCGCAAGAGCTTTGGGCAGTTTCGAGGTGATTCACGGCGTCTTGCTCCGGGTTGAGGACGGCGAATTCGTTACTCTTGTTGGGCGTAAGGGCGTTTTTCCAATGGTGCCCATGCCGTTCCTCGTCTACGGCAACATCGACGCGGCCAACGTCGACCGCATGATCGCACGGACGATCACATCGTCGACTCCTACCCGCAGGATGTCGAAGCGATCGGGTCGGACATTCCCTTCGTCATTAAAGACTACCGGTCGGCGCTTGGCGTCGTTATGACGCCGAACGTCATCCGCCGGATCATCACCTACAACGCCTCCTGCGTGATGATGAAGCACGAGGACTGGCCCGGACTGGAAAAGATTTCGTCTCCCCGGCGATTCGAGCAGGAGGGCAAGCTGCGCCGCGTTCCGATTCTGACCGGCAACGGTGGCCTGTTCCTCGATTTCGAGATGCAGCGCGGATTCGATGGCGCGATGACCGGCTACGCTTTCCCGGAGATGCTGATCGACGTCGTGCGGCTGTCGCGCCAGGGGGCGGCGTGAGGAAACGCACGACCTTTTTGACGCCCATTTGCCCTGGTCCGCTATGAACAGCAACAGGGCGTCGGCCTGGCCACGCGCAAATACGAGATAGTGAGGCCGCGGCATTCTCGCCTCCGACGCGCAGCGAAAGCTCCGGCCCAGTCCTAGCGCGGCCGCCAAGGCGGAAGTCGCTACCTGCCTGCGCGCCTTGCACGCCGTGATGCGCGCGCCGCCGCAATCGCAGATGTGGCGATGCGTAAGCAAGCATGAACGCTCAAAATCCCACAGCCTGCCCGTCGCGACGGCTCTCGGAGGCGGCGGCGTAGCCGTCCCCTTCGAGGCGCCAAATGACTTGACCCGCGCCAAAATCGAGGAGCCCGCCGTCAACAAGCTTGTGGCCGCGAGCGGCGAGCGCAGCGCGAAAGGTCCCGCTCCAGGCCGACTCGACCATCAGATCGCCGCCTTCGACGCGCCAACGGGGGGCGTCAATCGCGGCCTGGGGATTTTGTCCCCGGGCGAAAAGCCTGAGCGCGATTTGCACGTGGCCTTGCGGCTGCATCGACCCGCCCATAACGCCGAAGGCCGCTAGCGGCGCCCCGCCGACAGTCGCGAAGCCGGGAATGATGGTATTGAAGGGGCGCTTGCGCGGTCCGACGCAATTCGGATGGCCGGGATCGAGGCTGAAGCAGGCGCCGCGGTTGTTGAGCGCGATGCCGGTTCCCGGCACGACGATTCCCGAGCCGAAGCCGCGATAGTTCGATTGGATGTAAGAGACCATCATGCCCTCGGAGTCGGCGGCGGCGAGATAGACCGTCCCGCCCTGGGGCGGTTTGCCGGGATCCGGCGCTTGGGCGCGGTCGCGGCGGGCGCGCTCGCAGAGATAGCCGTCGGCGAGCAGCGTTTCGGCCTTGACCCGCATCGCTGCGGGATCGGCGACATGAGCTGCCGCGTCGGCCATTCCGAGCTTTGTCGCCTCGATCGCGAGGTGCTGAAGCTCGGCCCCGTCGGCGTCAAGGCCATCGAGATCGCAACGATTGAGAACGCCAAGCGCGATCAGCGCTGCCAGCCCCTGGCCGTTCGGCGGCAGTTCATGGATTCGGACGCCCCGGAAATCGATCGCGAGCGGCGCGACCCATTCCGGCTCGTGTTCGGCGAGGTCGGCGAGCGTTATCGCTCCGCCTTCGCGCGCGGCCGCCGCCGCAATGGCCTCCGCGACGGCGCCGCGGTAAAAGGCGCGCCCTTCGCTGGTTGCGATCGCCTCCAACGTCTCCG
Source organism: Roseiarcus sp. (assembly GCA_036513315.1). GTDB lineage: Bacteria > Pseudomonadota > Alphaproteobacteria > Rhizobiales > Beijerinckiaceae > Roseiarcus. The sequence continues at coordinate 497 of DATBZF010000001.1, read as the reverse complement.
CATGTCCCAGGCAACGGAAGAGCTCGCCAGCCGGCGGCGCCCGACCTTGAGGCAGGAAGACCCGCGCGAACTCGCGAAAGCCGCCGAGCGCAGGAACCTGGCGCGCCCAGATCTGCGCGACAACCAGCGAGACGAGAAATCCTCGGCGGGCGTAGCCGATGGCCGGCTCGAACAATGTCTGGAAAGGCAGGCGGCCGAACCGCTTGTGCAACGCCACCCAGGCCGAAACCGCGCCGGGTACGGTCGCGGAATCCCAGCCGGTCGCGGGCATCGATCGCAGATTGGCGAAGCGAGCCTCAGTCCAGCCCGCCGGCGAACGGCCGGAGGCGTTGAGTCCGACGAGCGCGCCGCCGGAGGCGACAATGGCGAAGGCGTCGCTGCCGATGCCGTTCGTCACCGGCTCGACGACGGTCAGCGCCACGGCGGTCGCGATCGCTGCGTCGACCGCATTGCCGCCCTTGGCCAGCATGGCGAGCCCCGCCTGCGCGGCGAGCGGC